>JBBABV010000001.1:0-125727 GCA_041657445.1 Minisyncoccota bacterium
AAGAAGACCTTTTATCTTTACAAGTTAAGAATTTATTAAAGAAATACAAGAATTTAATCTATCAAAATGGTTTTCAAAATGACTATTTAGAAATACTTAACAGTGGAGAAAAAAAGAAAATAGATGAGAACACCTTAAGTAGGCTAGATTTTGGAAATGTGTCGTTGAATTAGATTTAGGATAATAAAGATTAAAATTTGCATCAAAACTTATTATACTTTATAATAAGGGTGCAAAGCCGATAAGTGGCTTTGTTTTTTGTGAAAAACAATGAATCAAGACAAATAAATACCGTTCCTTGGTGGAGAGAAGGAGCTATGATTTTTAGTGAAATTTCTGCTTGGATTGTAGTTCCAATAGTGCTTGCTCTTGTAGCAGGAAAGAAACTTGATTCAAATTATGGAACAGAGCCTTGGATTTTTCTAGGATTGGCATTATTCGGATTTTTGGTTACAGCTTATGGAATTATAAAAAGTGTTAGTAAGTATTCAAAAAGAATAAAAAAGGAAGAAGAAATGACAAACAAAAAAGTATAATAAAATGACGAAGACAAATAGTGAAGAAAATAATATCGAACATGAAGTAGTAAATACCGAAAGCACAGCAGACGGACATGGAGAAGTGTCTCACGCAATCACACTCTATGCAGAGCCAGTGATGCATATAGGAAATTTTCAAATATCAAATGCACTATTTACGAGTTTTGTAGTGGTACTTTTTTTAGTTGTAGTTTCTTTTGTATTACGATTTAAATTAAAAGAAATACCAAGAGGAATTCAGAATGTATTTGAAGTGATACTTGAAGGAGCATTCTCACTATGCGACCAGATCACAGGAAGTCGTCATCTTTCCGAAAAGATTTTTCCTATTGCTATTTCAGTTTTTCTTTTTATTTTAGTAAACAATTGGCTTGGACTTTTTCCTCTTGCTGGATTTGGAATCATTGAAAACGGCGAGCATGGTTTATCCTTTATTCCATATCTAAGAGGAGGGACAGCTGATATTAATACTACTATTGCTCTATCAGTTATGGCTGTAGTAGGTGCTAATATCTTTGGTGTAATTTCCATTGGAATTTGGAAAACATTTAATAAATATGTTAATATAAAGGTATTAGGAGATGCAGTAAAGAAAGCAAGGAAGGATCCTACAGTACTAATCATGGCTCCTATTACGTTCTTTGTAGGATTGATAGAGATAGTGGGGGAGGTTTCCAAAGTGGCATCTCTCGCTTTTCGTCTGTTCGGAAATGTATTTGCAGGAGAAGTGTTATTAGTATCAATCGCAGCACTTATGGCTTTCGTTGCACCTATCCCATTTATGTTCCTTGAGATACTGGTAGGGCTTATACAGGCACTAATCTTTTCAATTCTTCTCGTGGTTTACTTCACTATTTCAGCAAGCGATCATGATAGTGAACATGAGGAGCATGAGAAGAATGAATTAGTTCAAAAAGAGTCGAAAATTATTATTAGTAATCATTAAAAAACATATGACAGAATTCGTCGCAAAAGCGTTTGTTATGGCTTTCGGAGCAATCATCCCTGCTTTTTCTATCGGTTGGATAGGTTCAAAAGCAATGGAATCAATCGGAAGAAATCCAGAAGCAGCAGGTAAGATAATGGTGCCTATGCTTCTCGCTTGTGCATTCGCAGAAGCTATTGCAATTTACATGTTGGTAATAGCATTTTCAATTTAATTAGGTCTTGAGGGCTAGGTTCTAAATTCTAGAACCTAGTACCCAGCACCTAAAATATTATTTATGGATTCAATTATTTCTACATTTCACATAGATTGGAAGACTATCATTGCACAGATGATAAACTTCGGTGTTGTTTTCGCTGTGCTTTATTTCTTCGCTCTTAAACCATTAACTAAAATAATGAAAGAGAGAACAAAGAAAATTGAAAAAGGCATAGAAGATGCAAAAGAGAATCAAATACTTCTTGATAAAAGTAAGAGAGAATATGATGAAGCTCTTGAAAAAGCAAAGAGAGATGCAAATACTCTTTACCAAGAGATAAAAAAAGAAGCACAGGAGAAGAAGGTAGAAATGCTAGAAGATGCAAAGAAAGAAGTAGCAAGTATTATTGAAAATGGAAGAAAGACTCTAGAGAGCGAGAAAGTTAAAATGATAGCAGAAGCAAAGAAGGAAGTCGCAAACTTGGTGATAAAAGTTACAGAAAAAGTAATCGCAAGTGAGACTAGCCCTTCGTATGAGGATAAGGTTCTTAAGGAAATGAACAATTTATAAAAATTATGAAAAAGACAGACAACGACATAATAGAAGCAATATATCAAAGTATAAAAGGTAAGGGGGAAAGTGAATTAATCCCTTTATTTAAGAATATTGCAAGATTTCTATACAATCGTCGTTTACTTCACGAATCTGATAACATAATCTCTAAATTAGAAAAGTTAATAAATGAGAGAGAGGGCAGGGTATCAGCTAAAATCATCTCTACCAGCCCTATCCCCAAAGAAGGCAAAAGAATGCTTTCAGAGATGTTAAAGAAAAGATATAAAAAGAATGAAGCAGAATTAGAAGAAGTGATAGATAAGAAACTCTTAGGAGGATTAAAGATAGAAGTAGAGGATGAAATACTAGACAATACAATCAGTGGAAAATTAACAAAATTACAAGGACAATTAACAACATAAACCAATGAGCACAATAGTAGAAAATTTAAAAAAAGAAATAGAGAATTTTAAAGCAGAGCTGAAAGTAGAAAAAGTAGGGAAGGTACTTGAGGTTTTTGATGGTATTGCCCTTGTCTCTGGACTTAAGGATGTTAAATCATCAGAAATGGTAACTTTTCCAAGAGGAGAGGTGGGAGTAGTCTTAAACCTTGAAGAAGATACTATCGGTGTAATCATTCTAGGTGAATTTGATAAAATTAAAGAAGGTGATGAAGTAAAGGCTACAGGAAAGGTTCTTGAGATATCAGTATCAGATGAATTCATAGGTAGAACAGTTAGCCCTCTTGGAATTCCTGTTGATGGAAAGGGTGCTATTAAAGCTACCAAGACATATCCTATAGAAAGAGTGGCTCCCGGAGTCATCACTAGGGAAGGTGTTGATCAGCCAGTAGCTACAGGCATCAAGGCCATAGACTCAATCATCCCAATAGGTAGAGGACAAAGAGAGCTTTTGATTGGAGACAGACAGACAGGTAAGACTGCTATCGCTATAGATACCATTCTAAACCAAAAAGGACAGAATATGATTTGTGTCTATGTGTCCATAGGTCAAAAAGATTCTAAATTAAGAAAATTAGAAGCAAGACTAGAAGAAGGAGGAGCTATGAAGTACACAATCATCGTCAAAGCTTCAGCTTCTGAACCCGCTTCTCTTACCTATATCGCTCCTTATGCAGGAGTTGCTATAGCAGAATACTTCATGGATCAAGGAAAAGATGTTCTCATCATCTACGATGACCTATCAAAACATGCAGTCGCCTATAGAGAAATATCACTCTTGCTCCGAAGACCACCAGGTAGAGAAGCATTCCCAGGAGATGTCTTTTATCTCCACTCAAGATTGCTTGAGAGAGCTTGCCGAAGGAATAAAGAATACGGTGGGGGCTCTATCACAGCTCTCCCTATCATTGAAACTCAAGCTGGAGATGTGTCTGCGTATATTCCTACAAATGTCATATCAATCACTGACGGACAGATATTCCTAGAGACTGATTTATTCTACAAAGGAATTAGACCAGCTGTGAATGTCGGACTCTCTGTGTCACGAGTGGGTTCTTCTGCACAAATTAAAGCGATGAAGAAAGTCGCAGGAACTCTAAAGCTAGACCTAGCACAATATCGTGAACTTGAAGCATTTGCTCAATTCGGTTCAGACTTAGATGATGATACAAAGAGACAGCTTGAAAGAGGAAAGAGATCAATAGAAGTATTAAAACAGGCTCAATATGAACCTATGCCTATGGAGCATCAGGTGGTGGTGCTATATGCACTTTCAAAGGGATATATGGATGATGTACCTCTTGAGAGAGTAAAAGAATTTGAAAAGGGATTGATTGAATATGTAGATACCAATGCAAAAATCTTCTACAAGGAAGTATTAGAACAAAAAATGTGGAGTGAAAAGGGAGAAGAAGCATTGAAGAATGCTATCGCAGAATACAAAAATACATTTTTAAAATAATACAAATGATAAAAATAGTAGAAATTATTAAATATTAAAAAAACCGAAGAAAATAATCAAAAAAAGAAACAAAAAAGAAGAATAAAGAATAGTAAAGAATTTTATTGAATTAAATAATATGGCTGGAACAAAAGAAATTAAAAGAAGAATAAAGAGTGTGAAGAACATCAAGAAGATCACTAAAGCGATGGAATTAGTGGCTGTTGCTAAAATGAAAAGAGCGGTATCAAATACACTAGCATCACGACTTTATGCAGAATACTCTTGGAATATTTTAACCTCAATAGGTGCGAATATAGAAAAGATGAAACACCCACTCTTTGAAGAGAGAGAAGTTAAGAAGATTCTTTTAGTTCTGATTACATCAAATAGGGGTCTTTGCGGAGCATACAATGCACAGATAGGAAGGAAGACGATAGCATTTCTAAAGGATTCTGTTTCAAAATACAAAGATGCAGAGATAGATATCGTTACTATAGGAAAGAAAGGAGAAGTGATGATGAGAAGAATAGGTAAAAATATTCTAGCTAGTTTTTCAGAACTCCCTGATAATATATCTCTCCGAGATATTATTCCTCTTTCATCAATGCTTGTAGATGAATACAAGTTAGAGAAATATGATAAAGTGATAGTATCCTATACAGACTTCGTGTCAGCATTATCTCAAAAGCCAAAGATTCGTCAACTTTTACCGATATCAAGAGGGGAATTAAGAGAATTGATTGACGAATTAGGAAGTGAAAGAGATAAGAAGGTTGAGAAAGAAAGAGATACCGAATACTTGTTTGAAGGAGACAAAGAAAAATTAGTTGGTGAACTTTCAGAAAAATTAGTTAGAATGCAGATTTACCAGATGTTGCTTGAGTCGAGAGCATCAGAACAATCTTCCAGAATGATAGCCATGAAAAATGCTTCAGATTCTGCAGGAGAAATGATAGAGGATTTCACTCTTCTATTTAACAAAGCAAGACAAGCAGGAATCACTAGGGAGATATCGGAAATCAGTGCAGGTATGGCTTCAGTCAATTAATTATAATTATTAATCATAAATTAAAAGGAAATATGAAAGGAACAATAAAAAGAATAATAGGACCAGTGGTGGATGTATCTTTTGAAGGAGAGATTCCT
The DNA here is from genome assembly GCA_041657445.1 of Minisyncoccota bacterium. GTDB lineage: Bacteria > Patescibacteriota > Minisyncoccia > Phycocordibacterales > UBA9973 > UBA9973. The sequence goes on from JBBABV010000001.1 coordinate 5,291, forward strand.
GATATATATACAGCATTAGTCGTAAAAAAAGAAAAGTCGGAAGAAAAGGGAGTTATGGAGTCCCTTACTCTTGAAGTTGAACAACATTTAGGTAGAGGAATGGTAAGGACTGTTGCAATGGATTCTACTGATGGATTATATAGAGGAATGACAGTAGAAAGCACAGGAGCTCCTATCTCAGTACCTGTGGGAAAAGAAACACTAGGAAGAATGTTCAATGTGCTTGGAGATTCAATTGATGGAAAAAAAGTTACAGTGAACCAGACTTCTCCTATTCATCGATCTGCTCCTTCATATGTATCCCAAGCTACAAAAGTTGAAATACTTGAGACAGGTATAAAGGTCATTGATCTCATTTGTCCTGTTCTTAAGGGAGGAAAAGTAGGACTCTTCGGTGGAGCAGGAGTTGGTAAGACTGTCGTCATTCAAGAGCTCATTCACAACATCGCTCAAAATCATGGAGGATATTCAGTATTTGCAGGAGTTGGAGAGAGAACGAGAGAAGGTAATGACCTATATCACGAGATGAAAGATTCTGGCGTGCTTGATAAAGTGGCGATGGTATTCGGACAGATGAATGAACCACCAGGTGCTAGACTTAGAGTCGCTCTATCTGGACTCACTATGGCTGAACACTTTAGAGATAAAGAGAATAAAGATGTGCTATTCTTCATTGATAATATCTTCCGCTTTACTCAAGCAGGATCAGAGGTATCAGCGCTTCTAGGAAGAATTCCATCTGCTGTAGGGTATCAGCCAACACTTTCAACAGAAATGGGAATACTTCAAGAAAGAATTACATCTACCGAAAAAGGTTCTGTAACTTCCGTGCAAGCAGTCTATGTGCCTGCTGATGACTTGACTGACCCTGCTCCTGCTACTACATTCTCTCACCTTGACTCTACGGTTGTTTTAAATCGTTCTCTTACAGAGATAGGTATATATCCGGCAGTTGACCCTCTTGACTCATCATCTACCATTCTTGACCCAAATATTGTCGGTAGAGATCATTATAATACAGCTAGAGAAGTTCAAAGAGTTCTTCAAAGATACAAGGATTTACAGGACATCATCGCAATTCTTGGTATGGAAGAACTTTCAGAAGCAGACAAGGAATTAGTTGCAAGAGCTAGAAAGATTCAAAAATTCCTTTCCCAACCATTCTTTGTTGCAGAACAATTTACTGGTACTAAAGGACAATATGTTCCACTATCAGAGACCATTCGCTCCTTTAAGGAGATTTTAGAAGGTAAACATGACAGTAAATCAGAGAATGAGTTTTATATGAAAGGAGCAATCTAGATTTAGTTATTTTGAGATGAAAAATTTCCTGTATTCTACAATGTTACATTTAACAAAATTATGAAAAAAATCAAATTAAAAGTCATAACTCCTGAGCGACTAGTTCTAGAGGAAATAGTAGATCAAGTAAGTTTACCAACAGTGCTTGGTGAGATTACTGTTTTACCTGATCATATACCTCTCATTGCAAATTTAGCCTCTGGTGACATAGTGGCAGTCTCAGGAGGTGAATCAATTCCTATGGCAGTAGCAGGTGGATTTGTAGAGATTAAGAAAGACAAAGAAGGAATCACTACTGTAGCTATTCTAGCTGATTTTGCAGAACATATGGTAGAACTATCTGATGAAGCAGTAGAAAAAGCACGAACTAGGGCTGAGGAATTAAAGAAGAATACTGACAAGAGTGATTCTGTAGATTTTGAGCACTTTAGTGCAGAGTTAGAAAGATCACTCACTAGGGTAAAAGTTGCTGATAAATGGAGGAAGAAGAAATATAGAAAATAGAATGTCTAAGTTTTATATAGTGGCGACACCGATAGGAAATCTAGGAGACATTACTCTCCGAGCTATTGATACACTCAAGGATGTTGATTTGATTCTATGTGAAGATACTAGAGAGACAAAAAAGATTCTAGACAGATATAATATAAAAACTTCTACTATGAGTTACCACGCAAGGAGTAAGCTCTCAAAAGTTGATACTATTTTAAAAATGCTAAATGATGGTAAGAATTTAGCATTAGTCTCTGATGCAGGCACTCCTACCATTTCTGACCCTGGGGTGATGTTGGTATCTAGAATTAAAAAAGAATTAAGAGAGGGTGTAGAGGTAATTCCAACACCTGGAGTATCTGCAGTCATTACTGCTCTTTCTGCTTCAGGATTGCCGACTAATGAATTTACATTTCTTGGTTTTCTTCCTCACAAGAAAGGAAGAGAAACTCTATTTAAAGAAATAGCAACGCTTGGAGAAAAAAGGACATATGTATTTTATGAATCACCTCATAGAATCATTAAGACTTTAGAATCTCTAAATAAATTTTGTCCTTTAAGAAAAGTTTGTCTTGCAAGAGAACTTACAAAAATATATGAAGAATTTAAAATAGATACTCCAGGTAAACTCTTAGAATTTTTTAGTAAGAATAAGGAGAGGGTAAGAGGAGAGTTTACTGTAATAGTGGCTCCTAATCATAATTAGTTATTTACAAAATATCAAGAGGATCAACATTTATAGAAAATGATGGAGGGAGAGAAAGGAGAAGAAAGGATAGATCCTTGTCAATAAAAGAATGAGAAGCTATCTCAGGAATAGACCAGTTTTTGATATCTATTCTTAATAGCATATTTGTAACATACTTATTTTTTAATTTTGGTATGAAGCCACTAAAAATTTCTGGTTTGTATTTATCAAATTTATCTGAAAACATTTTTCTTGTTTCTTCTGTTTGTATTTTGTTACCTACAAATGTAACTTTTATAAATCTTTTAAATGGAGGATATTCTATATTCTCTCTTAATTTGAGTTCATTTCTTACATACTGAAGTAAGGTTTCATTTTTAAATGCTGTGATTCCATCATCATCCTTATTTCTTGTTTCAATTATCATCTCTTCAGATGTCTTTGAAGATATTGATATTAAAATATCTATTATTTTATCACTAATCCTAAAGTTAGGAATACTCCACAGTGAATCAAAAGAAGCTATTATAGAAAGTGGAATTTTCTTTCTTAAATAAAATAGTGCAAGTTCTGTGGCTACTAATATAACTCCATCTCCATCTTCAAATTCCTTTATGATCTTTTCTGCATCCTTGTTAGTTTTAGTATTTTCTTTATCAAGAATTAATATCTTTTGCTTTGGAAAAGATTCTCTTAATTCTTTGTATGCCGTCTCTGTTCCTATTCCAAGAGGAAGTAAATTCCAACTACCACAATTCTTACAAATCATATCAGGGTCTTTTTCATCTTTACATTTATTACAAACAAACATCTTTTTGTTACCGTTTTTTGATGTATATAAAACAACAGGTGAATGACATTTGTCACAAAGTAATATCTCCTGACAATCCTTACAAATGGTATAGGTTGCAAGTCCTTTTCTTAATGAAAATACAAATACATTTTTTTTGTTTTGGACCATGCTCTTGATTTTTTCTATACTCTCATCGCTAAATATAGTAAATTTTTTCTCTTTACTCCTTCGGTCATAGATGGACAAGGCCCCCTTAAAATCTGTCCTAAAACAAAGTGGTTGAACCTCTTCCCATGAATAAGTATTTCTTTTTGCAATACTTTCAAATCGGAGGAATGTGTCAGCGAGAATAAACTTAGCACCGATTTTGGAGGCAAATATCTCTGCAAAAATTCTTAAGTCAATGAAAGGCTTAAATTGCATTTTATATGAAGAAGAATTTTCATTTTCTACTATTATTGTGCCTATATCGTTTCTTGGAATTGAAAGGAATGGTGTGGTGCCTATAATTAAGAGTGGGTGAGAAGAAGATATAATTTCATTATAATCCTCAATAAGTTTTTTTTGACTCAATGAACTATTAAGAGAAAAAGTAAAATTTTCTACACCCTTTTTTAGTAATTCAGTAAAAAATTCAACATCATTATTTGTGGGGAGGGTAATAAAAATTGATTTCTTTAATGCAAATGAACTTCTGATTAGATTCTTGTAATATGAAACCCTGTTTTCAAGACTTGCTTGAAAAAGAAGTTTTTCTGATTTTGGATTTAATGAATTTCTATTTTCGTTTTTATCAATCTGATTTTTCACCTTTGTAAGTTTGTGATAATTGTTTTTGTAGACAGACGGTGTAAGTGAAAAAATGGCTTGATTCCTTGTTGCTATAAAATAATTTGAGCAGTCAATTATTGAATCAAGATATTCATCTCGCCAAATTGAATGATCCTTTATTTCATTAATTTTTTTTAAATTAAATGGCATATCCTTTATCTCAACCTTTTTTTTAAAAACTTCACTGGTTGACAATACAATGCCTAATGTATCTTTGTTTCTTATTGTTATACTTACCAAATCTCCCTTTTTTACATTCTTCGTTGTAAAATATGTTAAATCGTCTCCTAGATATACTCTTTTAAGAGGGATTACTGTCACTGTTTTCATCCTACCATTTTATCATATTTGTGATATATTACTTACATGGGAATTTTTTCAAGAAAACTTGGTATAGATTTAGGAACTGCCAATACTCTGGTTTTTATACCAGGTAAAGGTATTGCTCTTAATGAACCTTCAGTAGTAGCAGTATCCGAGCAAGGACGAAAAGTTTTGGCAATAGGTTTTGAAGCAAAAGATATGATAGGGAAAACTCCTGAATCGATAATAACCTATTGTCCTATGAAAGATGGAGTAATAGCAGATTACAGAGTTACTGAAGCAATGTTGAGGTATTTTATTAATAAAGCGCTTGGTAAATTTAATATATTAAAACCTGATGTGATGGTTTCTGTTCCTGCAGGTGTTACTTCTACTGAAAGAAGGGCTGTAATTGAGGCAGCGATAAGGGCTGGAGCAAAAAATGCATATGTTGTGAAAGAACCAATACTAGCTGCGATAGGGGCTGGTATTCCAATATATGAATCAAAAGGATATATGATAGTTGATATAGGTGGAGGAACGACTGATGTAGCTGTTATTTCTCTGGGTGGAATAGTATCCTCAACCTCTGTAAAATGTGCTGGAACAAAAATAGACCAGGCAATAGCTGATTATATAAAGAAAACCTTTAATCTTGCTATAGGTGAAAGAACTGCTGAAGAAGTAAAAATTAAAATTGGTGCAGCGGTTCCTCTTGAAGAAGAATTACGAGCTACAATAAAAGGTAGAGATTATATTCAAGGACTTCCAAGATCTGCACAGGTCAGCACAAATGAGATTGTAAATGCTATTGATGCGGAATTAAAACAGATTGTAAAGGCAATAAAAGATGTATTAGCAGAAACACCTCCAGAACTTGCTTCAGATATAATGGATTACGGTATTATTATGACAGGTGGATCATCTCAACTTCGTGGACTTACAGATTTAATTTATAGAAAAACTGGAGTAAAGGCTACTCTTGCGGACGACGCTATATTTTGTGTAGCAAAAGGCACTGGTATAGCACTTAATCATCTAGATGTTTATAAAAAAGCAATTATAAGCAAAAAATGATAAAGGAACACTTAAACATAAATAATTTACATCATGCATATTTGATTGAAGGTGAAAGGGATATCATTCTCAAAGAGATTATTCAATTTTTTGAAGAAGCAGGGATAAACACTGTTGGAAATCTAGACTTTCATAAAATTGAAATAGATAACTTAAAAATTAGTGATGCATTAAATCTTAGAGATATGGCTACCAAGAGAAGTTTTGAAGGTGGAAGAAAGTTTTTTATTTTTTCATTAAATAGTTTTACAAATGAAGCACAAGCAGTATTATTAAAAATGACAGAAGAACCAATTTCTTTTACTCATTTTTTTGTAATAATGCCTCACATATCATCACTTCTTCCTACACTTATTTCTAGATTCTATTATATCCAAGGAAAAACCTATTTTGATAAGAATGAGAAAAATGAGGTAGAAAATTTTCTCAAAATGTCAAAAGAAAAACGAATTGATTTTATAAAAGAAATAGTAAAAGAAAAGGAAGACACTGATGATTCCCCTAAAACAAAAGCAAATAGATTCTTAGATATTTTGGAAGATACACTTTATTATAAATCCAACAAAAAAGATATAAAATACTTTGAACAGATTTTCAATGTAAGAGAATATATTCGTCAAAATGGTTCTTCTGTAAAAAATATGCTAGAATCTTTGGCTTTAATAATACCTGTGATACAATAGATATATGCAATATAATTTTTCAAACACAAAAAATGATTTTAAAAAGATTGAGGAGTTTCTTTCTAAAGAATACCGGGAATTAAATATCGGAAGAGCATCTCCGTTGGTTCTAGATGGTATTTTAGTTGATTCCTACGGCTCAAAAATGCCTATTAAAAATGTTGCTTCTATTGCTATTGAGGATGTAAAGACATTACGAATAATTCCCTGGGATAAAGGACAAGTAAAAGAAATTGAAAAAGCAATTATGACCTCTAATATTGGACTTTCTACAGCAACAGACGAAGCAGGAATTAGAGTTATCTTTCCAGAATTAAATAGTGAAAACCGTCAAAAAATGGTTAAGCTTTTAAAGGAAAAACTTGAGGATTCTAGAATAGCAGTAAGGAAGGAGAGGGAAAGGGTATTAGATGATATTCAAGCAAAAGAAAAAGAAGGAAAAATGACAGAAGATGAGAGGTTTAAAGGAAAAGAAGATCTTCAAAAAATAGTGGATGAGACGAATAAGAATCTTGAAGAGATATTTAAAAGAAAAGAAAAGGAAGTAATAGGATGAATATAATTATATTTTTTATAATACTTTTGATATTAGTATTAGTTCATGAATTTGGACATTTCTTTACTGCAAAAAGATTTGGTATAAGAGTGGATGAATTTGGTTTTGGTTTTCCTCCTAAACTTTTTGGTAAGAAGATAGGGGAGACAGAATATACATTCAACCTCCTTCCGCTTGGTGGTTTTGTAAAGATTTTTGGAGAGGATATAAATGAAGAAAGTGAAAGTGGAGAAGACAGATCAAGGAGTCTAATTAATAAGCCAAAATGGAAGCAAGCTATAGTCCTAACAGGAGGAGTACTTGCGAATTTTATCCTTGCATGGATTTTATTTTCATTTAGTTTTATGTCAGGACTTCCTTCTTCTGTTTCAAATGCACCAGAGGGTTATGAGATAAAAGATGCAGAACTGATGATTATTTCTGTGATAACAGATTCTCCTGCTTATACATCAGGATTGAAATCTGGGGATAAGATAACTTCTGTTAGAATCTCTGATGAAGAATTGCTTGAAATTAATTCTGATACATTTAAATCGTTTATCACTGAGAATGCTAGTAAGGAGATATTGATTGATTATAAAAGAGGAAAAGATGATTTAATTTTTACTACTTCCGTTAGCCCATCTCTAGTAGACGGTGTTCCGATGATAGGTGTGTCTTTAGATGAGATTGGAACATTAAAATTACCTTTTTATATAGCATTTTGGGAAGGATTGAAACTTGATGCGATAGTAACAAAAGAAACAGTAAAAGGATTGTATAATCTTGTTATAGATAGCATAAGAGGTGAAGGAGACATGTCTCAAATAACAGGGCCTGTTGGAATGGTAGGAATAGTAGGAGATGCTTATGATTATGGTTTTACATATCTCTTATCATTTACTGCTCTTATCTCAGTAAATTTAGCCATTATCAATCTAATACCATTTCCAGCACTTGATGGGGGTAGATTACTTTTCCTATTGATTGAGAAAATTAAAGGTTCAAGATTGAATCCAAAATTTGCTAATACTGCAAACTTTGTTGGTTTTGCTATACTTATTATCTTAATGCTATTTGTCACCTATCACGATATATTAAAGATGTTTTAGTAAAATGCAACCAGAAACACGAAAATGTCAGAATTGCAATAAAGACTTCACTATAGAGCCAGAGGATTTTTCATTTTATGAGAAAATTAAAGTTCCCCCACCTACTTTTTGTCCGGAATGTAGGATGCAAAGAAGATTTACCGTAAGAAATGAAAGGAATTTATATCGCAGAGAATGTAATTTATGTAAGAAGCAAATTGTTTCTATGTACTCTACTGAAAAGAAGTTTCCGGTTTATTGTCAAACATGTTGGTGGGGAGATAAATGGGATCCTCTTTTGCATGGTAGAAAATATGATTTTTCCAAACCTTTTTTTCTTCAATTTATTGATTTACAGGACGAAACACCAAGACCAGCACTAATTGTCCCTAATTCTCTTAATTGTGATTATTGTAATCACATTGCCGATGGGAAAAATTCATATCTTTGCTTTGGTTCAATTGCAATTGAAGATTGCATGTACGGCTCTCCTTATGAATCAAAGAATTGTGTTGATAATTATGTCATTAGAGAATCAGAATATTGCTATGAATGTATTGATTGTGAAAAAATGTCTCATTCTATTTTTTCACAGGAATGTTCAAATTCCTTAAATCTGACATATTGTTTTGATTGTAAGAACTGTCAGGATTGTATAGGATGTGTAGGAATTAGGGGAAAAAAGTATCATGTTTTTAATACACCTTATTCAAAAGAAGAATATCAGAAAAAAAATGCGGAAATGCTTTTAAATAATATCAATAGTTTGGAAAAAGTTAAAGAACGATTTTATAGACTTAAAAAAAGTATTCCACATAAATTTGCAGTGCAATTACAATGTAAGAATGTTTCAGGGAACAATATTATTCAATCTAAAAATACTTTTAACTGCTTTGATGTTAAGAAATGCGAAAATATTAAGTATTCAAAGCAAATCATTGATGCAAAAGATGCTTCTGATATAAATTATTGCGAGTTTCTAGAGATGGCTTATGAATACATTGGTTATTGGAAAATCAACAGTGTAATGTTCTCAAATATTATTGGTGATTCAAATAAGATTACATATTCAGATTTTTGTTCAGCTTCTTCTAATCTGTTTGGTTCTATTGCAATTAGGAGTAAAAGTTACTGCATCCTCAACAAACAATACACAAAGGAAGAATACGAAGAACTAGTCCCAAAGATAATAAAGCATATGAACGATATGCCTTACATAGATAGTAAAGGAAGAATATACAAATATGGAGAATTTTTCCCACCAGAATTAAGTCCATTCTGCTATAACGAAACCATAGCTCAAGAATACTTTCCCTTAACTAAGGAAGAAGCAATAAAGCAAGGATATAGATGGAAAGAGAAAGAACCAAGAAACTACCAAATAGATATAAATAATGGTGATATTCCTGATGATATCAATGATGTAGATGAATCAATAATAGGGAAGGTAATAGAATGTAAAAACAAAGGAAATGAACAAACAGGATGCACCGAAGCCTTTAAAATCATTCCCGATGAGTATCAATTCTACAAAAGAATGAATCTACCTATTTCTAGATTTTGTCCTAACTGTAGACATTACAATAGACTTAAACAAAGAAACCCAATGAAACTCTGGCATAGACAATGCATGAAAGAAGGTTGCAAGAATGAATTTGAGACCAGTTATGCTCCTGATAGACCTGAGATAGTATATTGTGAGGGGTGCTATAATAAAGAGGTGTATTAGTATTCCATTGACAATCGTCTATAAATCGTCTATTATATGTCTATATGTTTAAACCAAATTACACTATAACGAACAAATTGTTAGGAAACATAAAAAGGATTGGAGAAATAGTCACTACTCTTAACAATTTGAATTTTCCAAAGGTAGTGCTTTTTGAAATGGAAAAACGAGCTAGAGAGATATCTTCATATTCTTCTACTAGTATTGAGGGTAATCCACTTCCACTTACCGATGTAAAGAGAATACTAAAGAATAAACCTAAATTCATAAGAGATTCGGAAAAGGAAGTAATAAATTATAACAATGCATTGATTACTCTTGATGAATATATTAAGAAAAATAAAATCAATCTTACTACACAACTTCTTGAAAAGATTCAAAAAATGGTAACAAATGGATTGATAGATAAGAATCATTTGGGGCATATAAGAAAAGAACCAGTTTTTGTCAATAATCCTAGGACAAGAAAGACTATATATTTACCACCTGAACAAAAAAATGTTAGAGGAATGCTTGGTGAACTATTTCTTTATTTAAAAGCAAACAAAAAAAATATTGATCCATTAATACTTGCGGGTATTTTTCATAAGCAATTTGTAATAATTCATCCTTTTATTGATGGTAATGGGCGAACTGCAAGACTAGTGACAAAAGCCCTTTTAGCACAAATGGGCCTTAATACTTTCAACCTTTTTAGTTTTGAGAATTATTATAATAAAAATGTTTCTCTCTACTTTCAAAAGGTAGGATTGTCTGGTGACTATTATGATATAAAAGACAAAATTGATTTTACTTTATGGCTTGAGTATTTTACTGATGGAATAATAGATGAACTCTTAAGAGTGAAGAAAGAACTTGAGAATGAGGTGATTAATCCCATTGATGACTTAAAGGACTATCATAAAAAAATACTTGAGTATATAAAGAAGAATGGATATATTACAGATAAGATATATTCAAAGATTTCTAATAGGGCTAAACCAACTAGACACCTTGATTTAAGAAAATTAATAAAGCTTGGATTAATAAGAAAGGAAGGCAAGGGAAGAGCTACTTATTATAAATTAAAATAGTATGCAAGGCGAAACTAAACAATGTCAGAACTGCAATAAAGACTTCATTATAGAGCCAGAGGATTTTAATTTCTATAAAAAAATCAAGGTTCCTCCACCTACTTTTTGTCCGGAGTGTAGATTTGTCAGGAGATTTATGTGGAGGAACGAAGGCACTTTATATAAAAATTTTTGCAAGTTGTGTAACAAAAATTTAATTACAATCCTTTCTAAGGATAATCCTGCACCTATTTTTTGCCATGATTGCTGGTGGGGTAATAATTGGGATGCTATGCAATATGGAATGAATTACGATTTTTTAATCCCTTTTTTTGCGCAATTCAATAAATTATTGCAGTCAGTTCCCTTATTGAACTTATGGTCCTTCTCAAATGTTAATTCAGAATTTTCAAATTATACTGCATATTCAAAAAATTCATATTTATCAAATGCTATCCATTGTGAGGATGTATACTATTCCCGTTTTATTGAATTAAGCAAGAACTGTGCTGATTGTGATATTCTGAATGAATCAGAACTATGTTATGAATGTTTAAATTGTCAAAAATCTTTCAATTCTCAACATATGATAGATAGTCGCGAATGTATTAATTCTCATTTCCTATTTGATTGTTATAATTGTCAGGATTGCTTTATGTGTTCCAATTTGAGAAACAAGAAATATTGTATAAGAAACAAAAAATACGAAAGAGAGGAATATATTGAGGAAATTATAAAACTCAATTTGAGTTCATCTGACTCAATTGATGATTGCAAGAAAGAATTTGAAGAAATGAAAGCAAATGTAAGCATACACAAATTTACACACATTGTTAAAAGTATTGATTCAGACGGAGATTACATAAGTAATTCAAAAAATGTTCATAATTGTTTTTTAGTGCAAGGAGAAAACCTAAAGAATTGCTGGAGAACTTCTGGAGGTATCAAAGACTGTTTTGATGTTAGTGGTTCAATTAGAAATGAATTGATATACGAATCTTCTGTGGCCGCTGATAATTCATATATGAGTAAATTCTATACACATTCAAAATATTTAAACAATTGTCATTATTTATACCTTTGTTCTAATTCTTCAAATCTCTTTGGTTGCATCGGTCTCAAAAACAAACAATACTGTATCCTCAACAAACAATACACAAAGGAAGAATACGAAGAACTAGTCCCAAAGATAATAAAGCATATGAACGATATGCCTTACATAGATAGTAAAGGAAGAATATACAAATATGGAGAATTTTTCCCACCAGAATTAAGTCCATTCTGCTATAACGAAACCATAGCTCAAGAATACTTTCCCTTAACTAAGGAAGAAGCAATAAAGCAAGGATATAGATGGAAAGAGAAAGAACCAAGAAACTACCAAATAGATATAAATAATGGTGATATTCCTGATGATATCAATGATGTAGATGAATCAATAATAGGGAAGGTAATAGAATGTAAAAACAAAGGAAATGAACAAACAGGATGCACCGAAGCCTTTAAAATCATTCCCGATGAGTATCAATTCTACAAAAGAATGAATTTACCTATTCCTAGATTTTGTCCTAACTGTAGACATTACAATAGACTTAAACAAAGAAATCCAATGAAACTCTGGCATAGACAATGTATGTGTGAAAACGAAAGTCATGGACATAAAGGAAGATGTAAAAAAGAATTTGAAACAAGCTATGCACCCGACCGTCCTGAAATCGTTTACTGCGAGGGGTGCTATAATAAAGAGGTGTATTAAAAAACAGTTTTATTTTTAATTCGGTATTAAATGAGATAATCATTGTATTCAAGAAAAATCAAACAAAAACAGATAAAGTATGATAAAATAAGGAATAATATGCCAAAACCAAACCGAGTTCAAATAATCAAATATGCTCCACCACCACCCGAGCTTCCTGTTTTTGGTAAGGTTGATCCAAGTGAAGTATCTTTCATCGGTAGGACGAATTATGTCGCTTCACTTGAAGAGAAGAAGTTTATATTCGGTATCAAAAGACAGGACCGTCGTAGACACCTATACATCATCGGAAAATCAGGGGTGGGGAAGACTAAACTCCTTGAACTTTTTTTAAGGCAGGATATTATGTACAACCACGGACTTTGTCTCATTGATCCACACGGTGATGTCATTGAAGCAATGCTTCAATATATTCCAAGAGAAAGGATTGAGGATGTTTGTATTATAGACCCGACAGACCTAGAGCATCCAGCTTCATTTAATCCATTACAGAATGTTGACCCAATGTTTAAATTTCAACTCACTCAAGGGTTGATTGAAGTCTTCCAGAAACAATTCGGCGCAAACTGGACACCAAGACTGGAGCATGTGTTTAGATTTACTTGTCTTGCACTTCTTGATTATCCTCACGCTACAATGCGTGGAATGATTTCTATGCTTACTGATAGAAACTATCGCCAGAAGGTGGTGGAATATATCACAGATGATATGGTGAAAAGATTCTTCGCAATAGAGTTTGCCGATTGGTCAGAGAAATTTGATACCGATGCTATCATTCCTCTCGTAAACAAACTCGGACAATTCCTCTCTGACCCACTACTCCGAAATATTTTTGGACAGAAGGAGAACAGAATTGACATTAGCCAACTTATGAACGATGAGAAGATAATCCTCATAAATCTTTCAAAAGGAAGACTAGGAGAAGAAAACTCATCATTTTTAGGTTCAATCTTCTTAACCAAAATCAAACAGGCGGGAATGGAGAGAGCAAGTATTCCAGAATCAGAACGAAAGGATTTCTATTTATATGTGGACGAGTTTCAGAATGTCGTTACTCAAACATTTGAAAATATTCTTTCTGAAGCTAGAAAGTACGGATTAAACCTTACTATGGCACACCAGTATGTAGGGCAGATTCTTCCTAAAGTTCACCAAGCAGTCTTGGGTAATTGCGGAAGCATAATCACATTTCGTATAGGTGGTGAAGATGCAGTGAAAATGAAACCAGAATTTGCACCTGTCTTTGATGTTAAAGATATGATTAACCTAGCTGTAGCTGAATTCTATATTAAGATGACGATTGATGGAGAATCATACGATCCATTCTCTGCTGAAGCATTGAGAGTCTTGCCCCCTACTCATCCTTCTTATGAAAAAGAAATCATTGAAGCATCAAGAAGGAAATACACTATCTCTAAAGAAGATGCAGTAAAATTAATCGCAGAAGAAGAAGCGACAATCATAAGAAGTGCAGAAGAAAAGGCAATAATAGAAGGTAAAGGAAAAGGAGAGGAAGTAAAACAAGTAGAAGAAGCGGAGCCGATGATTTAATGATTTTTTTACTTGACCTGTATACACTTCTCTGTATAATTGTTAGCACAAATGTATTAAGTTAATTAATTAAATAAATATATGACAAAAGATTATTACGAAATACTAGGCGTAAGTAAAAATGCAACAAAAGACGAAATCAAAAAAGCATTTTACAAGCTTGCTCACAAATACCATCCTGACAAGAAGGACGGTGATGAAAAGAAGTTTAAAGAAGTAAATGAAGCATATCAAACTCTCTCTGATGATTCAAAGAGGCAAAGGTATGATCAATTTGGTGCTGGTTTTGAGAATATGGGACAAGGTCAGGGTGGCTATGGAGGAGGCTTTAGTGGTTTTAACGGATTTGATTTTAGTGGATTTCAAAATGGAGCAGAATTTGATTTTGGAAATCTAAATGATATATTTAGTGACTTTTTCGGCGGTGGAATGAGAAGTAGTGGAAGAAGTCAATCAAGGAGAGGAAGGGATATTTCTACAGAAATGCAAATATCTTTCTCTGAATCTGTTTTTGGTGTAGAAAGAAAAGTTCTTCTTACAAAGACATCTAAGTGTGCTACTTGTGGAGGCACAGGAGCAAAAAAGGGGGCAAAAATGGAAACATGTAAAAAGTGTAATGGCCAAGGAAAGGTGCATGAGATGAAGAGGTCATTCCTAGGTACTATTTCTAGTACAAGAATATGTGATTTCTGTATGGGGAGTGGACAGATACCAACTGAAAAATGTGAAGACTGTAAAGGTGCAGGGGTGTTAAGAAGAGAGGAAGAGATAGTGATAGCTATCCCAGCGGGAATAAAAGATGGAGAAATGGTGAGAATGATGGGAATGGGTGAATCTGTTAAAAGTGGCACAGCTGGTGATTTGTATATAAAGATAAATGTTCTTCCACATAAGCAATTTAAAAGGGAGGGTAGTAATTTAGTGATGACACTTGATTTAAGATTGACCGATGCATTGCTTGGAATTGAACAAAGTATTGAAACTCTTGAAGGTCCGCTTACTATTAAAATTCCTGAAGGAGTATCTGTAAATGAAATTTTAAGGGTAAAAGGAAAAGGTGTTCCTGTATCAAAGGGAAAGAGAGGGGATTTATTGATTAGACTAAATATTAAGCTTCCTAATAAACTATCAAAAAAGGCAAAAAAAGTAATAGAAGAATTGAAAGAAGAAGGAATCTAGTATTTATAATAAATACTTCAATTTGGGAATAACTATCATAAAAGGCAACAAGAAAATTCTATTCTGGGAATTTTTTTTTGAATTTCTCGGTTATTATTCTGTAGCATAATTCAGCAGAACCGTATTCAGTTAGGACTGAATCGGAGATAGGGGAGACTTCTACGATATCTGCTCCGATTAGCTCATATTTTTCAATTGCATTTTCTATGAGTTCTACTCCATACCACCAATCAAGTCCACCCTGTACTGGAGTGCCTGTACCGGGCATAAAGCTTGGGTCAAATCCATCAACATCAATCGTGATATATAAATATTTTGTCTTAATACTTCTCAGTATTTTTCCTATACTTGGGGTCTTACTTTCGTCACCCCACTCAAAGACTGTGATATTATTTTTCTTGTCTGAAAAATAATTAAATTCATCTTCCGAATATGTTCTAATTCCTACCTGCACTATATGATATCCCAGTTCACTCGCTCTTCGCATTACGGTAGAATGTGCAAAAGGCGAGGGACTGTCAGGATTGTAATCACTATCATCATTCCTTAAATCACAATGTGCATCTATTTGTAGTATAGTGACATCATCAGGATTATATTTCTCTTTTAATGCTTCAAGATGTCCTAATGATACAGAATGTTCACCTCCTAGTAGGAAGATGAATTTACTTGCATTGATTAGTTCTTCACAATTCTTCTTAACCAAATACTTTGCTTCGCTTGGGTTAAGATTCTCTAGGTTCAATATATTTCTATTTGCAACTCTTAAGAAATCAATAGTATTTTTCTTATATTTTCTATTGAAAAATTCTATCTGTGTATTTAGACATTTTACTATTTCTTTTGGTCCATTCACTGTGCCTTTATGTGAAGAAGCTGTTTTTTCATAAGGTGCTTCAAGTATCACCACATCTCCGTTTTCAATATTTTCTTCGTTTATTATTCCTTGCATAATTTTATACTTTTTTAGTAATCTTATAATCATTTCTTATGTCCTTTATTTCATACCCAAGCGAACTTATCTTTTCTCTTAATTCATCTGATTTTTTAAAATCCTTGCCTTTTCTAGCTGTCTCTCTTTCTTCTGCAATCTTAATAATCTCATCAGGTATTTGTTCATTCTTTAACATTGAGAATCCTAAGCCAAGTACATTATCAAGATCAAGGAGAGTGGCCTTCTTGTCCTCATTTGATACTCTATCATCCTTTACTAATTCCCAAAGGACAGTAATAGCTCTAGGTGTATCTAGGTCATCAGAAAGGAAATCCATAAACTTTCTTTTATAGGATTCATTAACATTTCCTACTTCATCTCCAAGTTCTAAATACAATGAATACAACCTTTTAAGGGCTGTTTCAGAGCCCTTTAGGGCTTCCCAGACGAAGTTTACTTTGCTTCTATAGTGTGACATTAAAAGCCAAAATCTGTATGCAATAGGGTTCGTTTTCCTATCAATTAGGTCCCTTAGTGTAAAGAAATTTCCCAACGACTTAGCCATTTTCTTATTATCAACAAGCACCCATTCATTATGCATCCAGTATTTAGAAAAGGATTTACCAGTAGCACATTCTGATTGAGCTATTTCATTTTCATGGTGAGGAAATATATTATCAACTCCTCCAGTATGAATATCTATTTGTTCACCTAGTGAAGACATAGACATAGCAGAGCATTCTATATGCCATCCTGGTCTTCCTTTTTGAATTACTGTTTCCTTGTGGAGTATTTCCTTGGGTTCCCAAAATACCTCACCATCATTTTTATCCCAAGATTTCCAAAGAGCAAAATCCTGTGCGTTTTCTTTTTCATATTCGTCAGACTTAATTCTTTCCTTTTCATTTCCAAGTACTGCTCCAGAAAGTTTTCCGTAATCTTTGAATTTTCTAATGTCAAAATATACACTTCCATCAGGACTTACATAAGCAAAATTCTTTTCTAGGAGAGTTTCAATAATCAGGAGCATTTCTTTTATATACTCTGTTGCTTTCGTAAAATTATTTGGTGGAATAATATTTAAACTACTAATATCTTTTTTAAATTCTTCTGTAAAAAATTCAGTAAATTCTTTAAGAGATTTTCCTGATTTCTGTGAATCGCGAATAGTTTTATCATCTACATCAGTAATATTCATTATATGTTTTACTTCGTATCCAAAATACATTAAGACTCTCTTTAGAGTATCTGCAAATATATATGCTCTATAATTTCCAATATGAGGATAGTTATAAACAGTAGGTCCACAGGAATAGAAACGAACGCTTTTATCATTTAAAGGTTTAAATACCTCTTTTTTTTTTGTAAAGGAATTGTAGAATCTAAGCATTTTCATTTTGTTGGAATTCACTTCGGTAAATAGAAACTAATGTGTAAAGAAGGCTTATAGTTAGAGGTCCAATTAGAATACCGATTGCTCCCAGTAAAACTATACCTCCTAGTACAGAAAACAGAATTAGGAATGGAGGAATACTTATCTTACTTCCTACGATGTAAGGAGTAAGAAAATTATCAACAGTACTTACTACAGCAAGCGACCATACACCAAGTGCTATTGCTCCAAATACATTTCCAGTCATGAAAAGAAAAATAATAGCAGGGATGGAGATAAGTCCTGTTCCGATAGTAGGAATAAGAGAAGCAATGGCAGCAATTACTCCCCATAGTGCAGGATTTGGCACACCAAAAATTGCAAGACCCATTCCCATAAGTGTTCCTTGGACTATAGCGATTAAGAGGTATCCTTTTATAACAGCATTTACTGCTAACGAAAGTCTATTGAGAATTTTTAGATCATCTGAATCAGATAATGGACTTAAGGTTATCAAAGATTTTTTCCACTCTGCTCCATCCTTTAGGAAGTAAAAAATAGCAAGAAGCATTAGAATAAATGTTAAAATAGTATTTAGTGTTGTGCTTAGCAATTTTCCTAGATTATCTGATAGTAGATATATTAAATCATTTGCTTTTTCACTGAGATCAAAATTGATACCTTTTGGAAGTAATTTTTGGACATATTCATCTATTGATTCAATAGAAGGAATACTTCCACCATTTATTAGAGAATTATATAAATCTTGTGATTGATTAAATATTATTAGGCCAAGACCAAGAAGGGGCCCACAAATTATTATAGTAAAAAACGCAACAGTTAAAAGAGAGGAAAGCCAGGATGGAAACTTTATTTTTTTGAACCATTCGTAAATAGGCCTAAGAATTACAGCAAAGCATGCTCCTAATACTAATACAATCCAAAATGGTTGGAATATAAAAAAAGTAAAAATAAGTGTTGCTAATAATAATCCAAAAAAGAAATACCTTTCAATGATTTTTGTTTGCATGTTTTAATTATATAAATAATGTTGCTTTTTTGCAAAGTATAAGTTAATATAAAAAAGTATGAAAAAAGATGAATTTGCTGTAATACAAACAGGGGGAAAACAATATATAGTTTCCGAAGGGAAGGCTATTTCTGTTGAAAAAATAAAGGGTAAATTTAGAAAAGGGGACAAGGTATCCTTTGATAAGGTTTTATTAGTAGACGATGGTTTAAATACCACAATAGGAAGTCCATTCATTACAGGTGCAAAAGTAGATGCTGAGATTACTGAAATCGGAAGAGAGCGAAAGGTTTTAGTAATGAAATATAAACAAAAATCTCGTTACCTTAAAAGAAATGGGCATAGACAACCCTTTTTCAAGTTAAAAATTCTTTCTATTAAATAGTATCTAAACAACAAGCCCTAAGGGGCTTTTTGTTTTTTTTCTATGTCGTAATCTACCATAAATAGCAAAAGTAAATGCGAGCATTAGCATACAGGATGCTAAGCCTACAAATACTATACTCATGCTTCCAGTTTTATCAATTATAATACCAGCCATTAGAGGTCCAATCATTGCTCCTATATTCATTATACTTCTCATTAATCCTCCTACTTTTCCAAAATGCTCGGGCTTTGCATAAATAGTGACAAGTTCTTCTTTTCCAACAGAAATGAATTCTTGTATTATCCCTATAACAAATGCTGTAGTAATGATAAGTGGAAAAGATTCCCCAAGTGAGAGGGGAATAAGAAGTAATCCGTATAGCAGAAGTCCATATACAAATACTCTTGGTCCTTTCTTGTCAAAAAATCTTCCCAAAAAAATTCCAGACAAAACAGGAGTGGCAGTTGCTACACCAAAAAGAATAATAGTAGTGTAATTAGCTCCCTCAATATACATTCCAATTGGTAAAAAGAAAATAATAATAGACCAACTAGCAGAGAGAATAAGATTAAGAAGCATTATCATTTTTAAGCGATAATTCCAATCACCAAGTTCTCTAAAAAAATTTCTAAAACTTACTTTTTCATTTTTGAAGGAAAAATGAGTGTTACTATCCTTCTTTCTCCATTTCCATATCATCCAAAAGGAAATAAGAGTAGTGGGAGTTATTAGAAAAAGAATCCAATTTATAGGAAATGATTTTACTAAGAAAATTCCTACAAATGAAGCAATTATCCACCAAAAAATAGCATTTGAATCAAAATATCCAAAAACTGAAGCAAGTTTTGAAGGAGTGTTGTTTCTTCTAAAATATGTTTCTCTTCCTATAATATCCAGACCATAACCTATTCCGTTTGCTATTCTTGCTACTATTATAAATATAGCTAGACTTGTTATTCCTGCAAGAAAATAACTTGCACCTACTAGAGTATAAAATGCAAGTCCAATGAGAATAAGAGTTGTAGTTCTAATTCGATCGGCGAATATACCTATTATAGGCATAGTTAATATCATAGAAATCTCTAAGGAGGATTTTAGAAGTCCTGCCTCTGCAAAACCACTAGAGAATGAAAAAAGAAAAACAGGAATAAGACTTTCTGCAAAACCCCATCCTGCCCATCTTATTGCGGTGGCTGTTGTTATTATTTTTGTTCCATACGACAGATCTTTTGCCTTTATTATATTTAATATATTCTTTATCATTTTCTTATTGCCTATTTAGAAGGGCACTCCTAATAGTATCATTATCAGAGTATTCAAGTTCTGTGCCTGTGGAAAGTCCTCTACCAAGAGAAGAAATTTTTATCTCATCTGATTTTACTAAATTCTTTAATTCATTTCTGATATAAAAATCAGTATGATTTCCTTGTGGATTTAGCGAAAATGCAAGAATTATTTCTTTGATTTCACCATTTTTCATCTTACTAGCAACAAGTTTTTTAAGTTCTTCAATACGAGTTGTTTTGTTTGTATTACTCTCTACTATTGGCACCAAACTACCAAATACAAAGTATTTTCCATTATATGTGCGACTATTCTTTATACTCTCTAAATCTGAATCTCGTTCTACTACTAAAATTGTAGAACGATCTGTATTAGAACTCCTACAAATATCGCATAATGTATTTTTACTCTTACCTTCTTCAGAAAAGAAACGAAAGCATTCAGAACACTGTTTTGTTTCTTCATTAAGTTTCAATAAAAGATTTACAAAATTATTAATAAAAGTTTTATTTCTAGACATGAAAAAATATACAAAACGACCTGCTTGCCTTTCACCTATTCCAGGAAACATTTTGAAAATTTGTATAAGTTTTTCTCTTGTGTCCATACTTTTTACTCTAAAAATTATTTAATTCATCATTTTTTGAAGGAGTAAAATCGCTTAAATTACTCTTTTCAAGATTAAGAAATGTAGTAGTTTTTTCTTCAAAATACAAATCAACTTTTCCTGTTGGTCCATTTCTGTGCTTTTCAATCAAAATCTCTGCTATGTTTGTCTTTTCTGATTCATCTTTGCCTTTATCATCTCTATGAATAAACATAACCACATCTGCATCCTGCTCAATGCTACCACTATCACGAAGGTCTGAAAGTCTAGGTTTGCCTCCTCTTGATTCTACTGCTCTTGAGAGTTGAGAAAGTGCAAGCACGGGGACATTGAGTTCTTTAGCAAGGGATTTTAGTGATCTTGAAATCTCTGTGACTTGATTCACCATTGAATCATAATTTCTAGCTGTGCTCATAAGTTGTAGATAGTCAACGACTATCAAATCTAATCCTTTTTCTGCCTTCCATCTTCTTGCTGCAGCCTTCATTCGAGTAATAGAGTTACCAGCTTGGTCATCTATGTATATTTTTGCTTTTGAAAGTCTTTGCATTGCATCTCTAATTCTTCCAAAATCACTCTCAATATGTAAATTTTTACCTGTGCGAATTTTCCAAGCATCAACTCTTGATTCAGCAGATAGCATTCTATCTATTAGTTGCTGACAAGACATTTCTAAAGAAAAAATACCAACTGCTTTGTTATGTAATGTTGCAGCCATTCTTGCTATATCAAGCGCAAGAGTAGTTTTACCCATTGAAGGACGAGCAGCTAGAATAATTAAATCTGATTTTTGTAATCCTGAAAGGGTATTGTCTAAGTCTCTAAATCCAGTTGGTAGTCCTCTGAATTCTCCTTTACGATCATGTAGTTTTTCTATTCTTTCAAATGCCTCAGGTAATGCATCTTTAAGATTTGTGTATTTTTGATTTTTAGGCGCATTTACTACACCAAAAATTCTTTTCTCGGCTTCATCAAGAATCTCTTCCATTTTTCCATCATTTTCACTAAAAGCGAGTTCAGATATGTAATCGGATGCTTCTATTAAAGAGCGTAAAGTATATTTTTTTTGAACAATCTCTGCGTAATGTTTGATATTAGCAGAAGAAGGAACACTATTTGCTAACTCAGCAAGATATGAATTTCCTCCAATATTTTTTAATAATTTCTGTTCACTCAATTTATTAGAAAGTGAAAGCATATCAATTGGCTCATTTTTTTGTGCTAATTCAAGCATTGCTTGGAATATGATTTTATGCTTTGGAGAATAGAAAGAATCTGGAGAAATAATATCCTCAATATCATAAATTGCATCTTTTCTAAGCATTATTGAACCAAGTACTGCTTGCTCTGATTGAATACTCTCTGGTGGTGTTCTTAAACCGTCTTTTTTATACTTTGGCATTGAAGACATTTTAACACAAACAAATAATTCTCAAACAGAAAAAAGGGAAGATTGTGTTATTAAGATGTGGAAAACATATTGTAATGTGATAATATATATACATATGTCAAAGAAAATACTATTATCAGGGGTTCAGCCATCAGGTAAGCCACATATAGGCAATTACTTTGGGGCAATGAAGCAATTTGTTGATTTACAAGATAAATACAAAAGTCATATCTTCATTGCAGATTATCATGCCTTGCATTCCTTGCAGGATAGGGATGAGATGAAGAATAATATAATCAGTGTTCTTCTAGACTATCTTGCGATTGGTGTTGATCCTAAAAAAGTTACTTTATTTAAACAGTCCGATGTGTCAGAACATACCGAACTTACATGGATATTTGATACTATAACCACTATGCCTTACCTAATGCGAGCTCATGCTTTCAAGGATGCAGAGGCAAAGAACAAAGAAATAGATGTCGGTACTTTTAATTATCCTATGCTTATGGCATCCGATATCTTGCTTTACGATACTGATTTAGTACCTGTGGGTAGTGATCAAAAACAACATGTAGAGATAGCGAGAGACACAGCTGAGAAGTTTAATAGAATTTTTGGAGAAACCTTTAAACTACCAGAGGCATACATAATGAAAGATGTTGCTATCGTTCCTGGTACTGATGGTAGAAAAATGTCAAAAAGTTACGGTAACACCATTCCGCTATTTGCTGAATATGAAGAGATTAAGAAATGTGTGATGAGTATAGTAACAGATTCAGGTGAAGGAATACCAAAGAATGTCTATGCAATTCACAATCTTATTCGTCCTGCAAGTGAACTTCTTCCTTTATACGAAAGCAAGAAAGGGAAGTATAAAGAACTCAAAGAAATCCTTATAGAGGACCTAGAAGAATTTATTGCACCACTCCGAGAAAAAAGAAAAGAGTTTGAAAAGGATATTCCAAAGGCATTAAAGATATTAAAGAAAGGTGGTGAAGATGCTAGAAGAACTGCAATTCTAAAAATGAAGGAGGTAAAGGAAAAGATTGGAGTGTCTTTAAATGATTTATAAAAAATAATGAATCAAGAAAAAAAATTCACAATTCAAAACTATGATTTGAATAATACTTCAAAGGAAGAATATACTGATTATTATAAAAAATATGAATCAGATAGTCCAAGTGAAAGTAGAAATTCAATGGCAAAAAAAATTAGAGAACTTATTCAAAATAATATGATACTTCCAAAGAAAATTTTGAATATTGGATCTGGGGTACTTACTCTTGAAAAGGAATTGATGTATTCGCATATCCAAAAAAAAGATAGAAGTAAAATTCTAAAAGAATATGATTTTGTTTCAATAGACTTAGCAAAAATATCTTCAATAAAACTTTTTGACAAAAAAAGAAAGGATTTTTTACATACTCAAGCTAATGCAATTGAATTGCCATTTAAGAACAAAACTTTTGGCTTAGTGGTAAGTAATCATGCAATTGATTTTGCTCCTCATGAGCCATCTTTTAAAGAAGCTTTTCGTGTTTTAAATAATAATAGTAATGCTATTTTTTATTTTCATCATCCTTCTCTTTTGGAACAAAGTGATGGAAAAGATAGGAGTGTAATGATATTGTGGAAATATCTTAAGGAAAACTCTATGCTTTTTGAAAATGAGAATGAAATTAAAAATTCTCTAAAAAATGCTGGATTTTCATCTATTAGTGTTAATTTAAATAGTAATAAATCAAAAAGTTCTTTATGGTGGGAAGTAGTAGCAAAAAAAATATAATATCATAATTCATTGCAGAACATACATCCGTTATGGTAATATAACAGTGTGAAAAACAGAAATCATCCTAGTCTAAATCCATATCCTCTCAAATTATATTCTACTCAAAATGGCACTCATATTACTCTAGCAAAAAAGGTAGCTAAACTTTTAAAAACTGAGCTTTCCCCATTTTCATACAAACTATTTAAAAATGGTGAATTCATAATAAATCACACAGACTCTGTAAGAGACAGAGATGTATATGTAATATGTCAGCCAAGATTTGGTGATAAAGAAAAGCTTGCTTATGACCTAGATGAATGTTCTTCTCTAGTGTTTTCTCTAAAACAAGGAGAACCAAGCAGAATCACAGTCATCATCCCAACTCTCCCATATGCAAGACAGGATAGATCTACAAATCATAGAGAGCCAGTATTATCTCAAAAGGTTCCTATGCAAATACAAATTGCAGGAGCATATAGAGTGGTAACACTTAAACTCCATAATCCAAGCAGTTACAATGCCCATTCAATGACTATTCCGATGGTAGATGTTGATACTACAGATTTACTCCTTGAACATATAAAGAGCAAGAAGTTTGATCTTAAGAAACTGATGATAGTATCTCCTGATCTAGGGGCTGCGACTTCTGCTAGAAAGATAGCAGGAGAACTTGGTATTCCAGGGAATATAGTCATTCTTAATAAATTAAGAGATTACAAAAAAGCAAATCATAATCAAATAATGGAAGTGATAGGGGACCCAAGTGGATATGATTGTGTGATACCTGATGATATCGCTGATACCTGTGGCACTGCTGTCAATTGCTTAAAGGCATTAAAAGATGAGGGAGCAAAGAATGTATATTTTACAGCAACCCATGCAGTTCTGTCAGGAGATGCAATAAGCACTCTTAATTCCGCATCTTTTTCCGGAGTTTGGCTTACTGATACCTGTCTATCAGAAGAAAATGAAAAGAAAATAAAGAAGCTAGAAGTGATATCTACTACTAAACTCATCGCTCAAGTGATAGACAATCTACACAATGGAAATTCAGTCTCTGCCCTATGGCATAATGGACATAGTGAAAAATAATCATTTTGTGGTATATTGATTATATGAAAAACAGAACCTATATCAGTGATTTAGAAAAAAGAGCAGGCGAAGAAGTCAGTATATTAGGGTGGGTGAATGTAAGAAGAGACCAAGGAAAAATGGTTTTCTTTGATATGAGAGATATGACAGGAATAGTTCAATGTGTAGCTCTTCCATCTAGGATTGATGCTATTGAAAAGGCAAAAGAGATAAGGCCGGAGTGGGTGCTAGAAATCAAAGGAATAGTAAACAAAAGACCAGCGAAGAATATCAAAGAAGGAGTAATAAACGGAGGAATTGAGCTTGAAGCAGTAAGCATAAATATTCTTAACAAAGCAGAAACACCCGCATTTGATGTAACCACAGAAGGGTATGAGATAGGTGAAGAGAATAGATTGAAATACAGATATCTTGATTTGCGAAGAGAAAGAATGCAGAAGAATATTCGCAATAGGCACAAAGTAATTAAATTCATAAGGGATTATTTAGACAAAGAGAATTTCATTGAAGTAGAAACTCCAATTCTAACTAAGTCCACCCCTGAAGGAGCAAGAGATTACATAGTGCCTTCTCGGCTTTGGCAGGGTAAATTCTATGCTCTACCTCAATCACCTCAACAATACAAACAGTTATTGATGGCCTCCGGTGTAGAAAAGTATTTTCAGATTGCTAGATGTATGAGAGATGAAGACACAAGGGGTGATAGACAGCCAGAGTTTACTCAACTTGATATGGAGATGAGTTTCGTGAACAGAGAGGATGTTATGAATTTAAATGAAGCACTTTTAATAGAGATAGTGAAGACTTTGTATCCTAATAAAAAAATACAAGATATTCCTTTTCCTAGAATCACTTACAAGGAAGCAATGGAAAAATACGGAACAGATAGGCCTGACTTTAGAAAGGATAAAGATGACAAGGATTTGCTTGCATTTGCTTGGGTGATTGATTTTCCTTTCTTTGAAAGGACTGATAAATCTGATAATCCAGACACAGAAGGTGAATGGACTTTTACTCATAACCCTTTCTCTAAACCACAAGACGAGCATATGGGAATGCTAATGAAAAAAGAGAGTATTGGAGATATTCTTACTACTCAATACGATGTTATTTTGAATGGTTATGAAATAGGTGGAGGTAGTATTAGAAATCACGAACCGGAGGCATTAAGAAAAGTATTTGAAATAATGGGCTATGCAAAAGAAAGAATTGAGAAGAACTTTAATCATATGCTTGAAGCATTCTCTTCAGGATGTCCACCACACGGAGGTATTGCATGGGGTTTTGATAGACTTCTAATGCTTCTTGAAAATGAACCAAACATAAGAGAAGTGATAACATTTCCAAAGACAGGAGAAGGAAAAGATTTGATGATGAATTCTCCATCAGAGGTATCTGATAAACAACTCAAAGAACTCAGTGTAAAAATTTTAAAGCCCTAACACATCAACCAAAAGAGCCATTCTAATATATAATCCATTCTCCGCTTGACGAAAGTATGCAGCTCGTGGATCATCATCTATCTCTTTTTCAATCTCATTAATTTTAGGAAGAGGATGCATTATGATTACATCTTTTTTCATTTCTTCTAAATCTTTAGTTTTAAGAATAAATAAATCTTTGACTTTGTCATAATCATCGTCGCTGTTAAATCTTTCCTTTTGTACTCTCGTCATATACAGTACATCAGCTTCTTTTAAACCATCCTTTAAGCTACTCATCTCTTTAATGGTTGCTCCTTTTTCTTTTAAGTCTTCTATATATTCCCTTGGAAGAGCAAGTTCTAGGGGGGAAATAAAATAAAAAGTATTGTTAGGGTACTGAAGGAGTAGGGGAACTAAAGAATGAAGTGTTCTGCTGTGAACTAAATCTCCACCAAATGCTATGATTAGATTGTCTAGTCTGCCTTTTTCTTTTTTGATTGTGTATAAATCAAGAAGTGCTTGAGAGGGATGTTCGTTCGCTCCATCTCCTGCATTGATGATTGGCTTAGTGGATACAGACACTGCTCTCTTGGCCGAACCTGCCTCTGGGTGTCTCATTACTATGATATCAGCGTAAGAAGAGAGGATTCTAGTGGTATCTTCAATCGTCTCTCCTTTAAATGAAGAAGAATTTACCGTCGCATTCTCTGCTGATATCACTCCAGCTCCTAACTTGATTGATGCAGTCTCAAATGACAGTCTAGTCCGAGTGGATGGCTCAAAGAATATGCAGGCTACTATCTTATTTTTAAGAAGATGAGGTACAGTTCCTTTCTTACAGTGTTCCTCCATTTCTTTTGCTCTTTCTAAAATCTTTTCTACCTCCTCTTTACTTAATTCGCTTGATGATATTATATTTTTCATAAAATTAATTAAGATAATCCTTATAGGATTTAATCTCTAAATCCTCTATTTTATAATGTGCAAGTGCTTTTATAAAAGCTCTCGCTAAATGCAAATCAGTGAAAAGTGGAATTTGGCTATCTACCGTAGCTCTTCTGATTCTGTATCCGTCTGTTATTATTCTTTCATCTCTACCTTTCTCAACACTTAAATTCACTACTAATGCTACCTCTTTCTTTAGGATGATATCAATTGCATTTGGGCTACCTTCTCTTGCCTTTTTTACTATACTGCATCTAATATTATTTTTCTCTAGAAATTCCGAAGTGGTATCTGTAGCGAATATTTTATATCCCATATTTATCAAAAACTCTGCAGATTCAAGGAATTTAACCTTGTTTATGTCTCCACCAAGTGATAGAAGTACTGCCTTTCTTCTAAAATCAAAGAAGTTCGTACACATCACTGATTTAAGTAGTGCTTCATCATAATCCTTACCAAAGGAGGCAGCTTCCCCAGTAGAAGACATTTCTACACGAAGTACTGGATCAGCTCCAAGCAATCTTGAGAAAGAGAATTGGGGAGATTTAACCAATACGCTTTTGGGGTAGATGAATTTATGCTCCTTTGCCTTACCGAAGAAACTATCAACTGCAACTTTTGGAAAATCAACTCCCATCGCTTTGGATATGAATGGAAATGTTCTACTTGCTCTCACATTCACCTCAATTACGAATGGTTTATTGTTCTTAAAGAGAAATTGAATATTGAATGGACCTGTGATATTTAATTCCTTTGCTACTTTTTTTGATATCTCTCTTAATTGATATTCTGTGCTTGCATAGACTCTTTGAGTAGGGTAGACGATAGTAGCATCTCCTGAATGTACTCCTGCATTCTCTATATGTTCTGATATTCCATACACCATCAATTCTCCGTTTTGGGCGACAGCATCAAATTCAAGTTCTTTCGCATTCTCTATGTATTTTGAAATAGTTACAGGATATTCGGGGGACAGGACTGCAGCTTTACTGATGAATGATTTTAGGTCTTTTTCATTGTAACAGACTCTCATAGCTGAACCGGAAAGGACATAAGATGGACGAACGAGTACTGGAAAGCCGACACTATCTGTGAAGCTTATGGCTTCTTTCATATTCGTGAAGCTTTGCCATCTTGGTTGGTCAATGTTTAATTTATCAAGTAGTGCAGAGAACAGATTCCTGTCTTCGGCTCTATTTATATCCTCTGCCTTTGTGCCTAGAAGATTAAATCCTTCTCTTCCTAGTTTATTTACTAGATTGTTTGGTCTTTGTCCTCCTACTGAGATTATTGTCCCTAGACTTTTCTCAAACTCAAGAATATCTGAAACTGTCTCAAAAGATATGTTTTCAAAATACAGTCTGTCTGACATATCATAATCCGTTGATACTGTTTCGGGATTGCAATTAATGATAATTGACTTTTTATTATGACTCTTTAATGCAAGTGTCGCCTCTACTGATGACCAATCAAATTCAACAGATGAGCCGATATGATACGGACCAGAACCAAGCACTGTTACAGAACTTCTTCCAAGTGGTGATACATCATGATGATTTCCATGATATGTGAGGTATAGATAGTTTGTCTTTGCTTTAAATTCTCCAGCTAGGGTATCGATAGCAAACACATTAGGAAGTATGCCGAGTTTCTTTCTCTCTTTTCTGATTTCAAATTCTGTTTTTCCTATGAGCATTCCGATTCTCTTATCAGAAAAACCATTTTGTTTGAGTTTAGTAAATGTCTCTTCGTTAAGAATTTTTTTCTTCTTAAATTCATTTTCAATATTAACTATATTCCTAACTCTCTCTAGAAACCAAGGATCAATACCTGTGATTCTATATACCTCTTGCACTTTTTTACCACCTGAGAGAGCAGTAGCTAAGGCAAATATTCTCCTCGGAGTAGGGGTATTTAGGAATCTTTTTATTTCTCTATCGTTTTTAAAGCCGTTATCGGTAATACCTTCTCTTTGTCCTGTTCGCATTCTGATAGCTTTTTGTAATGCTTCCTCAAAACTTCTACCGATAGCCATTACTTCTCCAACCGATTTCATAGCACTACCTATCTTCTCCTCTGCATTTTTGAATTTCTCTAGGTCCCATCTAGGCATCTTCACTACTATATAATCAAGAGCAGGCTCAAAGAAGCTTTGGGTGATTTTTGTAATCTTGTTCTCTATCTCTAGTAAGCTCTTTCCGAGTGCGAGCTTTGCTGCAACAAATGCAAGGGGATATCCAGTAGCTTTTGAAGCGAGAGCACTTGACCTTGAGAGTCGTGCATTTACCTCTATCACAAAGTATTCAGGCACACCATTACTTCCTTTTGGATTAAGTGCAAATTGTACATTGCATTCACCGACTATCTTTAGACTTTCCACGATTTTAATACTAGCAGTTCGTAGAAGATGATATTCACTGTTGTTAAGTGTTTGACTTGGTGCTACTACGATAGAATCACCTGTGTGAATTCCGAGTGGATCCATATTCTCCATATTGCAGACAGTTACAATATTTCCAAAAGTATCTCTGACAACTTCGTATTCTATTTCTTTAAAATGATGAAGATATCTTTCTATCAGTACCTGTGGGGATACAGAAAGTGCCCCATCTACTAATTCTTTTAATTCAATTATATTTTTAGCTATTCCAGACTTTTGACCACCAAGTGCAAATGCTACTCTAACCATCAAAGGAAAACCGATTCTCTTTGAAGCAATCTCCGCTTCTTTCCAATTTGTCGCACTCATAGATGAAGGCACAGGGATATTAATACTATCTAGATGCCTTGCAAATTTCTCTCTATCCTCAGTTAGTTCAATTGATTTAATAGGACTTCCCAGCACATCTATTTTATTCTTTTTTAAAATTCCTTTTTCGTTTAATGCAAGACCGCAATTAAGTGCAGTTTGTCCACCAAAAGAGAGCATTATTCCATCTGGTTTTTCTTTCTCAATTACTTTTTCCACAAAGTATGGATTCACAGGTAGAAAATATACTTCATCTGATAGGTTCTTTGAGGTTTGAAAAGTTGCAATGTTTGGATTTATTAAAACAGTCTTTATATTCTCCTCCTTTAATGCTTTGATAGCTTGACTACCACTGTAATCAAACTCTCCAGCTTCGCCTATCTTTAAAGCACCTGAACCAAGTATTAATACTTTTTTATATTTTCTTTTTCTCATAGTATTTTTGCTTTCTTTAAGAAGTATTCAAATATCCATTCTGTATCCATAGGTCCTGGAGTGCTCTCTGGATGAAACTGCACGGACATAAAAGGAAGGGTATTGTGAATAATGCCTTCGTTTGTTCTGTCATTTGCATTATAAAACCACTCCTTGAATCCCTTAGGAATCTTCTTGACTGCAAAGCCGTGATTCTGAGTGGTGAGGTAGCATTTATTTCCTCCGTTCATTACTACTGGTTGATTCTGACTTCTGTGACCGAATTTCATCTTGTATGTACTTCCACCTGTAGCTAGTGTGAGTATTTGATTTCCAAGACAGATTCCGAGTATTGGTATTTTTCTTGCTAGAATTTTCTTTACATTTTTAATTGTTTCTTCTACTACTTCCGGATTGCCGGGACCATTAGAAATGATAACAGCTTTTGGGTTAAGTAACACAGCATCTGTATTCCAAGGAACTACCGTGACCTTTACACCAAGAGAAGTAATTTGTTTAATGATGCTCTTCTTCATACCACAGTCAATCATCACTACCTCTTTTTTACCCCTGCCTTCAGTATAGACTTTTTTTGTTGAAACCATTGATACAAGATTCATTTCATTAGGATTTTGATATTTTGTATCAAGATTTCCTATAGATATCTTTCCAAGCATTGATCCTTCATCACGAATCTTCTCTGTAAGAGCCCTAGTGTCTTTGATTTCAATTAGTGGTAGTTTTTCTTTTTTAAACCATTCGGCTAATGTCATTATACTCTCATGATGCGATGGAGTATCAATATAATCACAGACAATCAACCCTGATACTTGAATCTTCTCTGATTCCCAGAATTCCTTACTGGGAACACCATAATTTCCTATGATAGGGTAGGTGAGAACTAAAATTTGTCCTTTATATGAAGGATCAGTTAGTGCTTCAGGATAGCCAGTCATTCCTGTAGAGAATACTACCTCACCACTTGTTGATACCCTTGCTCCAAAACTTTTACCTAAAAGGACTGAGCCATCATTTAATATTAATTTTGCTTTTTCAATTTTCATGACTATCAAATAATTTTATATATATTACCCCTTACTATTGTCATTACTACACTTCCACCAAATGTCATTCCTGTAAATGGAGACCATTTACACTTTGTCTTCAGTTTTTCTTCCTTGATTGTAATTGACCTTTCTAGATCAAACACAGTAAGTGAACCAATATAGCCTTCCTCTACCTTTCCATATTTATCCTTAGTAAAAGGATTTATAAAACTCGCAGGGTTTTCACTACATATCTTAGCTACATCACTCAGAGAGAAATTATGTTCTTTAACAAGCCAAGAGACAAATGGTGCATAAGTATCAAGATGAGGCATTCCTGACATTCCTTTTTCTTTTTCTTCCTTGGTGTGAGGAGCATGGTCTGTAGCTAGGTAGTCAATAATTCCATTCTTAAGACAACTAATTAAGAAGAGACGATTTTCTATATCTTCTCTGATAGGAGGATTTACTTGCAACCATTTTTCATTTAGAGGGGAAAGCATGCTCATGTCAAAATATAAATGATGGGGTGTTACTTCTACAGTTACATTAACTCCATCATTTTTTGCTTGAATTATTTTTTCTATCCCTTCTTTTGTGGAACAATGACAAACCTTACCTTTAAGATTGTATTTTTTGATGAGATATAATGCAAAATCTATTGCTTTTGTTTCTGCTTCTATTGGTCTTTTATTCGCATGACTAGTATTAGATTTACTTTTCTCAAGAATTTCAGGATCTTCACAATGAAAACTAACAAATTTTCCTTGATATTTTTTAATGCTTTCTTCTAGTTCTAGAGAAGAATTAAAAAACAGATCACCAACAGAAGGTCCCATAAATGCTTTATAAGGAACTTCAAATGATAATGGTTTAGTACTTGGTCCTATCCCTGCATAAAGGATTACATCAATAGGGGATTTGCTTTTTAGATTTTCTTTATCTCTATAACTAGTATCATCTACAGGTGCAACAGGATTGTTTGGCATATCAGCTATAGCTACTACTCCACCATTTATTCCTGCTTCTCCTGCTGTCCTAAAATCCTCTTTATAATCTTGACTATGATTAGTGCATTCTCTGCAGTGAGTGTGAATATCTATAAAGCCAGAAAATATATATTCATCATTAAAAATGATATCAGCACATCCTGTTGGTGTAGAAATTTTAGTGATAAGTCCATTTGAATTATCAATTTCTATCCTACTTCTCTTAATTTCTTTACTATTAACTATTTTTCCTTCTATTGAAAGCATATTATTACTAATTATTATATAAACAAAAAAATAACCCCTCTGTGGGGTTTTGAATTAAAATATAAAAAAAAGAAATTATGTCGGCTCTCTTATTAGTTTTTCTTCTTTTATACATTGATATGAATCATAACATTTTTTATTTTTTAGGCAAGGGTATCGTAAGAATTATTTAGTATTTTCATTTAGTCTAATCTTTTATTAAAAATAATAAAATTATCAATATCTTTTTTCTTTATTTGTATTTTCATTTTTCTTTCTCTATTATTACTGTTTCTTCCTTGAGACATATCTGAAATGTGCTTAAGATTATACTTATTTATCTCTAAAATTTTAACATTGGATAATTGAATAGAATACTTCATTCTTGTTGCATAACTTAGTGGATTTTCCTTATTTAGCAATTTATTCCAATATCCTGTAACGGCATTTTCATAATCCTTATCCATTTTCGTTTTGTGATAATACACGATGTACCAAAATTTTTTGTGTAAATTTATTGCTTGTAAAAAATTAATTTTATCATTACCTAGTATTGAATTACTTTTTTCTGAATGCATTTTGAGATCTCCTAGATATCCATTTGAAAATTCTAAATCAAAATCCAAATTACCCTTTTTCTTTTTGGAAACAAATCTGCAGATTTTCTTTGAATTTTCATTCTTATTTAAAAAATTTTCAAATTTAAATTCAAGATAAAAACCAGGCCACTCTGACTGAGCCTTGTTTCTATAATTTGCATCAAACATTTCCGTGTAACATTCTTTTCCTTCCCATTTGACAGGAAGAGAGGAAGAAAAATTGTCAAAAAGTTTTATTTCATTTTGAAGTTCATTTTTATTTTTTGAAAGCAAATTTTTTACATATTTTTCTAGTTTATCTTCTCTTACAACTGCTATTTTATTTTCCCTAGAATCCATTTTCTCAAATATCCCATATTCCATAGCCTTTTGCAGATCAATCGTGTGTATATGAGCAGATGAATTGTTTAGTTTATTAGTTTTGTATTTTTTTGTATCAAAAAACACAAATATATTATTGGTTTTGTAACTATATATACCCATAAGTAAAGCACCATCTATAAGCGGTTCTTTCCACTTCGTTGGGATTTGTATTCTTTTTTTAAAAACTAAATGAGGATGACCTAAATAAGTTATTTGTTTTATACATAAAGTAAAATTTTTGCTGGCTAGTTTACAAGAATACGGATTCTTGTTTTTAATGATTTCAAAATGCCTCGTCAATATAACTCTAATTTCTTTCTGTTTTAATTTTTTATCAAAATCCACCACGATCCTACCATCTAAATTTATTTGCTCTACTTTTTTCATAGTCTTATTTTTCAAGCATCATTTTCAGTAATTCTTTAACTACTTTGATATTGACCGCATTACCTAATTGCTTCAATGCAGTATTTTTGTCTTCGTGCAATATAAAATTTTTTCTAAAAGACTGAAGTTTCTTCAATTCTTCGGGGTGGGCTTTTCTTAATAGTTTTCCGATAATTTGGTTGTGATTCATTGCAACTAGTGTAGAAAAATAATTTGGCCTCTTAACTCTAACTCCAGAAGGTCTGAATTGAATGAGTGAATCATATATATCATGTATATCATTTCCTGCTTGCCATTCAAATTTTCTATGTGTTTCTTTTACCCAAGTAAGATTTTTGTATTTTTTGAGCCATCTATCTACAAATTTTTTATTTCTTTTATAGAGTTCAATGTTTTTGATAATAAAATCTTGTTTCCATTTTGGAAATTTCTTTATCTTTGTGACATCTTCCTTAAAATAATCACTCCACACTGGGAAACCTATTATTTTTAAATCAATGTTTAAATAAAACTCATTCCACATTTTGATTACTTTTTTTTCATATTCTGATATTTCAGATGTCTTGTTATTAAATTTTTCACTTATTATTGAATAGGCATTTAAATTACTATTACATTTTTTTGTAACTAAAAAATTAAATTTCTCTTCATAGTTGCCGTATTTTTTTAACACACCAGGAATATATATTCTTTTTCGTAAAACAGGTATTCCAAACTGATTTGGACTCAAGATGATAGGTTTTTTCGGAATGGAATAACCGAGTTTTTCCAATGTTTCAGTAATTATCTTATATGTATTTCCTTTGTCATGAGAGACAAGATTTGAGACATTTTCTAGAAGAAAGTATTTTGGTTTGTGATGCTTTAATATTCTCACTATATCAAAAAACAAAGTTCCTCTCATATCTTTAAATCCTTTTCTTTGTCCTCCTTTTGAAAATGGTTGACAAGGAAACCCTGCAAACAATATATCATGAGAAGGTATATCCTTTTCTCTCACTTTTGTTATATCTCCAGCAGGAATTATATTGAAGTTATTTTTATAAACCTTTTGACATTCTTCGTCCCATTCAGAAGCAAATACACATTTTCCGCCAAAGTCTGCTATTGCCTCATGGAATCCTCCTATACCAGCAAAAAGATCTATGAATTCATATTTCTCTGTTTTATTGTTCTCCTTTTTTTGAACAGGAAAATTTAATCCTAGTTTTAGGGTGCCAATATCAGAAAAATCTTGTGTATTATTATTCATTTTCATAATAAGTCCTTTATTTCTTGCTGATAATTATACTTTACATTACTTTTTCTCGCAATTTTTTATAATCATATTATATTACATTTGATAAAGTTTTGGTTGCATAGATTACGGAAGGTGATATCATATATATTAAGAATATAATATATGGAAAACGAAAAAATAAGAATGAATCGTGAAATTCCAATCAGAGATTCTTCTTCAAGGTATATTAATTATGAAGGGTTAGAGCCCTGGAGAAGTGCATTAAAGAATTCTTCAATAGGGAAGGAAATAGGGAAGTTTGATAGTTTGATGGTAGAAAAAACAGTAGGTTCATCATTTAAAGGATATAAATTAATTTACAAAAACCAATTAATCAATGGTGAAAATGTAAATGTGTATATTAAGGAAGACAACAAAGAAAAATGGAAGGCGGTTTTTCTTCATTTAATAAATAAATAATATATGGAAACAGGATTTTGGTACTTAAATTTAATAAAACCTGAATGGGCACCACCTGCTTGGCTTTTTGGACCTGTATGGACAGTCTTATATATTATCATTTTCATTTCATTTGGATATGTTTTTTACAAAGTATGGAAGAAGGAATTACCTACAAAAATTGCTATTCCTTTTACTTTAAATCTTTTATTTAATTTCGCTTTTAGTCCTATCCAATTTGGCTTACAAAACAATGTGCTAGCTGGAATAGATATAATCTTTATTTTAATTACCTTGATTTGGATAATTGTAGTAATTTATAAAAAAATAAAATGGGTAGCACTTGCCAATGTGCCTTATCTTATTTGGGTTTCCTTTGCTACTATTTTACAACTTACTATTACATATCTTAACTGGTAAGTTTGATTTTTTCCTAAAAATCTACTATTGTAGGACAAATAGTCATTTAAAAATAAAAAGGGAGGAAAAATGAAAACTCGATATGTTGAGTTTTTTTTATTCCTGGGGTATTTATCTAGATTTATAATTACCCCACTTTTTTTTACAGTAGCCCTCCTGGGCTACTGGTTTCAAATAGAGTTTATCGTTATCGCCACTCCTGTGGTGATATATATTGTATGGTCCATTCCATTTATTATGGACCATACATAGGGGCTTCTCTTTGAGAAGTCCTTTTTATTGTAAAAATTTATTAATTGCAGTTTTGTCCCTTTTTAGCCATGCGATATTGTTTTCCATTCTTTCCATAATCTGTTCCAGAGACCTTTCTGTTCCAGGAGCATTGTTTGATTTGAAAAATTGTTGAAATGAGGTAAGATGTTTTTTTTCTGCACTTCCTGAAATTGCTTTTAGTATTTTTCCAAGTGCGTGTATTCCTTCACCATATCTTGACAAAAGAAGTTTCCAATTTTTCTTTACAAATGACCACCATACATCTCTACCATATGGATTCATTCCAACACTAAATAGAATTCCTATAGTGTCTTGATAACGAACATCTGAAGATATAGAAAATTCACAAACTTTCCTTAATATCTCTTTCTGCCTAAAATCTCCAAGTGCGTTTCCTATACGATTTTTTTCTTCATGCATGTTTTCATTTTTATACATTTCTATCATTCTTTTGTATTCCTTCTCTCCTCCATTTGAAGCAATTGTTGTATATATTGCTCCACGAATGTCAGGATGTATTTGCTCACCTTTATTTATCTCTTCCCATAAAACTTTTGCTTTTTTAACTACCTCTTTATCTCTTGATCTACCTAGACGATTAATGAGCATAGAACGAAGAAGGGTGTCAGTATTCATTTCATTATCTATCACATTCCATCCTAAACGATTTAAACAAGGGGAAAATAATTCTGATATGTATAAATCAAAATCCATTTTAAATGGAGTTTTTGCAATGATTTGCTCAATTTGAGCAAGCCCTCTACCAATTTCAACCCATACTACATAACTATCTTCATTTTTATATACCTCTAGGAAATCTAACGTAGTTTTTATAGAAATTTTTCCAGCTTCGGCGAGAGCAAAAAGATCTCTGATTATCCCCAACCTATCATAAGTGGGAAGAATTTTCTTTTTTATAGGGTCCTTTAATTTTTCAAGAAGTTCTTCTGAGTATAGAGTTCTAAAAAAACCATTCTCTCCTAGATTAATTTTTAACCAGTTGTTTTTATTATCATCCAAATCAATTTCTGTTGTCTTTTTTGAAAAATGGATTTTTTCTTTTTTTGAATTATTTCCAAGTGAGATAGGGATATACCATATTGTTTTATCATTTCCTTTTTTCTTTGATTCTAGGCTTGCAAAGAATCTTTCTTGATTTAAAACAAGTTTACCTTTATTACAATTTACTGATACTAAGGGGTATCCACTTTTACTTGTCCAATTCTTCATTATTTTTTTAACTGGCATTTTAGAAACCTTTTCAAATGCTTCCCATAAATGAATAGTTTCTGTGTTTTTGTAACTATGTTTCTTCAAATAATACTTCAATCCTTTTCTAAAATTATCTTCTCCGAGATATTCTGCAAGCATTGCAATAACTGATGCACCTTTTGAATAAGAAACAGCATCAAATATCTCACCGATTTCATCAGGACTATTAACTTTTACTTCAATTGGATGAGTATTGAGAAGGGAATCAAGACGAATAGCCACACCGTGTGTATCTGTGATAAATCTTTCCCAGATATTCCATTTAGGAAATATATTATGAATAGCAATATAAGGAATATATGAAGCAAAACCTTCATTAAGCCAAAGATGAGTCCACCATTCCATAGTTACTAAATTACCAAACCACTGATGAGCAATTTCATGAGCGATAACCTCTGCAATCATTTCTTTTGTTCCAAGCGAGGTATTTTTTTCATCAACAAGAAGCCCTATCTCTCTAAAAGTAATTGCACCCCAATTTTCCATTGCTAAAGATGAGAAATCTGGTATTGCAATCATATCAAGAGTAGGAAGTGGATATGGTATATCAAAATACTTATCATAAAATTCTAATACTTTTATCGTAGTAGAAAGTGCAAATTTTGCTTGATGTAATTTTCCAGGAGTAGTAAATATTCTAACCAAAACATTATTTTTTGTTTTTCCTTCTACATATTCAAAATTACCTACAATGAATGCTAGAAGGTATGTGGACATCTTCGGAGTAGGAGAGAAATGGACTATTTCATATCCAGCCTCATGCTCTTTTACGGATATTGGAAGCGTATTTGAGATAGCAGAATGACCTTTAGGCACAACAAGAGAAACATTAAATATTGATTTTTGTGCTGGCTCATCAAAACAAGGAAAAGCCCTTCTAGCATCTGTAGCCTCAAATTGAGTGGTTGCTATATGTTGTTCTTTGCCTTCTAATTGATATTTACTTCTGTAAAAACCTCTCATTTTGTCATTTAGGATTCCTTGAAAGACAATTGTCAATTTGGTTTTTCCTTTCCTTATTTCTTTTTTAAAATGAAATGTTGCAGTTTCGGTTTTTTCATCATAAGTGATCTTGTCTGTAAATACTTTTTCTTTATAGGAAATTACATTTACAGTTTCAATATCAATATCTTTTGAATGTAGTGTAATTTTTTTTATATCCTTAAGAAGATTAATCAATATAGTCTCCTTACCTACAAATGTAAAATTCTGCATATCTGGCTTGAGTTCAATATAGTATTTGATTGGAACAATGTTTTTTGATAATCGTATTCTTTTGTTTTTAATTTTCTGCATTTTGAAAGTATATATTTTTTTGGTCAAAAATGCTATTATTATATTTATAATGGAATCAGTAATCAATGAAAATAAATACAAGGTAAGGACCTCAAGTTTTGAAGGTCCTTTTAGTGTTCTTCTCTCTTTAGTGGAAGAGAAAAAGTTACATATAAATGATCTTTCTTTAGCACAAGTAACGGAAGACTTTATTAGACACATAAGCACTGTAGATAAAGCAGATAATACTGAAGTTTCTAGTTTTATGATAGTTGCATCTACCCTCATACTAATTAAATCTAAATCCTTACTTCCAAATCTTCCACTTTCAGAAGATGAAGAGAAGGATATAAACAATCTTACAAATAGACTCAAGCTTTATGAAATTTATACAAATCTAGGAGAAGACATCAGAAAAAAATTTGGAAAAAGTATAATATTTTCTCCACTTGAAAAAAGGCAAGAATCTGTAGTCTTTCTTCCTGATTCACAAATAACAAAAGAAAGTATGATGATTCTTATAGACGGAGCACTTGGAAGAATGCCTAAAAAAGAATTTTTGCCAAAAATTGAAGTGAAGAAAGTGATAAGTATTGAGGAAATGATATATAATCTTACAGAGAGAATAAAAAAGTCAGTAACAATTAGTTTTAAGGAATTAAATGGGAAAATTGTCACAAAAGAAGAAAAAATTAATGCTATCGTTTCTTTTCTTGCTATGCTTGAATTAGTTAGAGAAGGGATATTGTCAGTATTACAAGAAAATAACTTTCAAGATATAATAATTCAAAAAACAAACAACTTATGAATATAGAACAAAAAATAGAAGCAATACTTTTTTGGAAAGGGGAACCATTATCAAGAAAAAAACTTTCTGAAATTCTAGATGTTAGTTCTGAAGATATAGAAGAAGGAATTGATAAACTTAAAGCAATACTTATAGACAGAGGTATTGTTTTACAGGAGAATGATAAAGAAATAGCACTTGGCACTACCCCCGAACTGTCATCGCTTTTTGAGAAACTACAGAAAGAAGAACTAAACAAAGATTTATCAAAAGCATCTCTTGAGACTCTTTCAATTATCCTATACAAAAACGGAGCAAGTAGAGCAGAAATTGATTATATACGGGGAGTAAATTCAAGTTTTATTTTAAGAGCATTATCCGTAAGAGGACTTATCCAAAGAGAAACCGATATGAGTGATAATAGGCGATATATATATAAACCAACTTTTGATTTACTTTCATACTTAGGAGTGAAATCTGTAGAAGAGCTACCTAACTACAAAAAAACTCTTCAATTACTTATGGATGCAGATAGAAATCTTGAGGAAGAGAAAAAGGATAAAGATTTAGAAGATACTAGTATTATAGAATAGTATGAAAAATGAATATGAAAGAGGACTAGTGACTACTCTTGCTATACTTATTATTTTTAGTAGTTTTTTCTTTTACAATGAATGGAAGATTGAAAAAGAAATTGAAGAAAAAAGGGTAACAGAGGAAGAAAGATTAAATATCATAAGAAATACACTTGAATCACTTACCATATCAGCAAAGGCAATATCAGTGTATGATGATACCGATTCAGTTAAAATTTATGGGAAAAATGATGATAAAGTATTACCTATAGCTTCGCTAGTAAAGACTCTTACTATCCTTACTTCTCTCAAAGAAAATGGAACTGAAAAAGTAGTATCTATTACACCTTCTGCTATTGCTCAAAATGGAGATTTTGGGTTGTTTGTAAATGAAAAATGGAGAATAGGGGATCTTTCAAAACTTACAATAATTAGTTCTGCTAATGATGGAGCATTTATTCTTTCAGAGATTAGTGACGATTTTATGGAGAAGATGAGAATAACTGCAAATGAAGTAGGAATGAAGGATTTTCTGATTTTAAATTCTACCGGATTAGATATTCTTACAAGTAATTCAAAATCAGGTGCTAGTGCAAGAGCAGAGGATATAAACAAACTAAATCTCTTTGCACTTTGGCATTATCCTAGAATATTTATTTCTTCATCACTTTCAAACTTAAATTTAGTATCAGAATCTGGATTCTCTCACAATGCTACAAATACAAATTTAATGATAGGCAAGATACCCAACCTTCTTTTTTCAAAGACAGGTAACACAGAACTAGCAGGAGGAAATCTATCTATTATATTTAAAGACAAGAGAGAGCACATCATTGCTATCACTATTCTTGGTTCTACATCAATGGGTAGATTTACTGATATGGAAAAAATCATTGCAGTGTTATCTTTTTTTTAAGTATTTTGATTTTTATAAATTCTCCATCATTTTTTCGATCATTATGTTATAATGTCTAAATGTCGCTTGATTTAGTAAAGATTTTTGCCCCTACAGCTTTTGCCTTTTTTCTTGGGTTATTTATTACTCCTTTTATTACACATTTTCTATTCAAACACAAAATGTGGAAAAAATACTGTAGAGATGAAAGTTGCAGTAAAGAATTTCATAAGATACACAATGGCGAAGCAGAACTTTCAACTCCAAGAACAGGAGGGATTATCATTTGGCTGTCTGTGATTATCGTTACAGTTATATTTTTTTCTTTTTCGCTTTTTTTTGAAAATGATATTACTCTCAAACTAAATTTTTTGAGTAGAAATCAAACTCTCATACCTTTTTTTACTCTAATCCTAGGATCAGTATTTGGACTTTGGGATGATTTAATACAAATATATGGAAAAGGTAAATTCGCACACGACGACAAGGCATGGCGAAAATGGAAGGTTTTTATTATTACATTAATTTCTCTTCTCATTGGACTATGGTTTTATTATAAATTAGGAATGGTTTCTATTCATATTCCTTTTTATGGTGATTTGTATTTAGGAGTATTTATAATACTTGCATTTATTATTGTAGCACTCGGTACATTTTCAGGAGGAATAATTGATGGATTGGATGGATTATCTGGAGGAGTATTTGCATCAATTTTTGCTTCTTACACTGTAATAGCTTATACAAACAATCAAATAGACATAGCTACATTTTCTGGAGTAATTACTGGAGCAATACTTGCTTTTTTATGGTTTAATATACCCCCTGCACGGTTTTATATGGGAGAGACTGGAATAATGGGATTGACAATGGTACTTGCAACGATTGCTTTTCTTACTGATTCTGTTTTAATTCTTCCTATAGTAGCATTACCTCTAGTCATTTCTTCGGGTTCAGTAATACTACAAACAGTATCAAAAAAATTAAGACACGGTAAAAGGCTTTTTCTACTTTCACCACTTCATCACCATTTTGAAATGCTTGGATGGCCTTCATATAAAGTAACAATGAGGTATTGGGTATTATCTATTATTTTTGCTATTGTCGGAATGATAATAGCAATTATTAGTAAATAAAATGAAAGAAAAAAGAGTTGATAAATTTTTATTAATAGTAACCTTTCTTTTACTAACAATTGGTATAGCAATGTTTGTATCTGCCTCACTTGGAGTTTTAAATAGGAGTGAAACTACTTTTTATTCTATACTCACCAAACAACTTCTTTTTGGATTACCTCTTGGTCTTCTAGGTATGTATTTAGCCTCAAAAATTAACTACAAATTCTGGCGAAAGTATTCTTTTTTTATTTTTCTTACTACTATTTTATTAACTGCAAGTGTCTTCATCCCATATCTTGGTTTTAGTCATCAAGGAGCAAAAAGATGGATTGATTTTGGCTTTATCACATTTCAACCTGTAGAATTTCTAAAGTTTGGTTTTATCATATATTTTGCTGGATGGCTTTCATGGGCAAAAAACAAGGCTCAAAGTTTTAAATACGGAATACTACCTTTTATTATTATGCTGGGGGTTATTTCCTCAATTCTTCTTAGTCAACCAGATACAAAAAGTTTTATACTAATAGCATTAACAGGTATTGGAATGCTTTTTCTTTCAGATGTTCCACTTAAATATATACTTGGTATTGGAGCAATACTTGCAATCTCTCTTAGTTTTTTTGCTTTTTTCAATCCATATCTACAGGAAAGAATAGAAACATTCATTTTTCCGGCAAATGATCCAACAGGCTCCTCATACCAAATTCAGCAATCAATGATAGCCATAGGGTCAGGAGGTGTATTGGGTAGGGGATACGGTCAAAGTATTCAAAAATTTGGTTATTTACCTGAACCGCACGGAGATTCTATTTTTGCAGTAGTGGGAGAAGAATTTGGCTTCATTGGCTCTGTTGGGGTCATAATCCTTTATCTTTTGTTTGCAATGAGAGGTATAAGAATTGCAAGTCATGCAACCGATATATTTGGTAGACTTTTATCTGCTGGAATTGTTATAATAATAACGGCTCAATCATTTTTAAATATCGCTTCTATTATAGGAGTATTTCCTCTTACAGGTGTTCCACTTGTGTTTATGAGCCATGGAGGAACTTCTCTTATGATATACTTAACAGCAGTAGGTATTTTACTTAATATTTCTAAATTTCAGAAAAAGAACATATGAAAATAGTATTTACAGGTGGAGGAACAGGAGGACATTTTTATCCTGTAATAGCAGTTGCTCAAAAAGTAAACGAAATACTTGATGAGGAAAACATAATAGGAACCAAACTCTATTACATCTCTACTGATCCATACGACAAGGAATTATTGTTTGAGAATAGAATAACCTTTGAGAAAATTGAAACTGGAAAAATGCGTATTTACTTTTCTTTTCAAAACTTTATTGATTTGTTTAAGACATTTTTTGGAATGCTAAATGGTATTTATACATTGTTCTCTATATATCCAGATGTAGTTTTTGGTAAGGGAGGATATGCTTCATTTCCTACCTTGTTTGCAGCAAGAATTCTTCATATTCCGGTAATAATTCATGAATCAGATTCAGCTTCTGGAAGAGTAAATAAATGGGCAGGAAAATTTGCAACAAGAGTTGCAGTTTCCTTTAAGGAAGCATTCAGTGAATTTCCAGAAAAAAAAACAGCATGGATTGGACAGCCGATTCGTAAAGAAATAGAGCAGAAGGCTAGCAAGGAAGAAGCATTAAAGTATTTTAAACTTGAATCTCGCCTTCCTACTATTCTTATTCTTGGAGGATCTCAAGGAGCAGAATTTCTCAATAATACTATTCTTGATTCTTTACCACGATTAGTTGAAAATTATCAAGTAATACACCAAACAGGTGTTTCAAATTTTAAAAGTGTAGCAGGAAGAGCAGATGTTGTTTTATCCAGAAATGAAAATAAAGTAAGATATTACCCTCATGCTTTTCTCAATTCATTAGGAATGAAAATGGCTGCAGGAGTAGCAGACATAATCATCTCTCGTGCTGGCTCTACAATTTTTGAAATTGCTTCCTGGGGAGTTCCATCTATCATTGTCCCTTTTCGTGAATCTAACGCAGACCATGC
Source organism: Minisyncoccota bacterium (assembly GCA_041657445.1). GTDB lineage: Bacteria > Patescibacteriota > Minisyncoccia > Phycocordibacterales > UBA9973 > UBA9973. The sequence continues at coordinate 49,682 of JBBABV010000001.1, forward strand.
TAGGAAAAATGCTTTTTCGTATGCACATGCAGGTGCTTGTAGTGTAATTGAAGAACAAAACATGACAGCAAATATACTCTGTTCTGAAGTTGATAGAATACTTGGAGACAAAGAAACATACGAAAGAATGGTAAATTCTACAAAAAACTTTCACAAGCCTGATGCAGCTCTTAAAATCGCAAGGGAACTAATTGACATAGCTCTTGAGCATGAGAAATAAAACTTCGCAGAAATAGAAAAAAGTGCTAAAATGTTTACATGTCAGACAAAAAAGTAGTTACAAGATTTGCACCTTCACCGACAGGCTTTATGCATGTAGGAGGAGTTAGAACTGCACTTTTCGCATGGCTTTGGGCTAAGAAGTATAAAGGAACTTTTATATTAAGAATTGAAGATACAGACAAAGCTCGTGAGGTAGAAGGCTCAATAGAGCATATAAAAAAGTGTTTAAGATGGCTTGGGCTCAATTGGGATCAAGGTCCAGATATTGGTGGACCATATTTCCCATATTTTCAATCAGAACGATTAGATTTATATAAAAGGTATGCACAGATTTTGATAAACAAAGGACTTGCATACGAAGATCCATACACAGAAGAAGAAATTGAAAACTTTAGAAAAAAAGCAGAAGAAGAAAAAAGACCTTTTCTTTACAGAGATTACAGACCAGAGTGGCTTAAAGGAGAAAAAGAAAATTATCCTAAATGGAATGAGAATAAACCTCTTCGGTTTAAGACCCCTGAAATCAAAAGCACAAAATGGAATGATTTAGTATATGGTGACCTCTCTGCGGGCCCTGAAGCACTTGATGATTTTATATTAATAAAAAGTGACGGATATCCTACATATAATTTTGCACATATTGTTGATGATATTGAGATGGGTGTAACTCATGTAATGCGCGGACAGGAATTTATTTCTTCTACTCCAAAATTCCTAGCGATATATGAGGCACTAGAAGTAAGACCACCATTCTTCGCTACACTTCCACCTATATTAGCCCCTGACGGAAAAAAGAAACTAGGAAAAAGAGATGGGGCAAAGGATATTCTTGAATATGAAAAAGAAGGATTTCTTCCTAGTGCTATGATCAACTTTTTAGCAATGCTTGGCTGGAATCCAGGAGATGATAGGGAGATATTCACAGTAGAAGAATTAGTTAAAGATTTTGACATTTGTAGAGTTCAGACATCAGGAGCTAGAATGAATGAAACAAAACTTGACTGGATAAACAAAGAGCATATGAATATGCTTTCTAAAAATGAAATAGAGAGAAGTATCTTATCATTACTTCCAAACGAAATGCAAAATCCAAAATTAGTGCCTCTTCTTTTTGAGAGAATACACAAGTGGGGAGAAATAGAAAAATTAGTTAGGGAAGGGGAGTTAGATTTTTTTATTAAACAACCTGATATAAAAAAAGAAAAATTAATTTTTAAAAACTCAAACATTGAAGAGGTAAAAGATGCCTTGTCTCAAACAATAAACTGCCTATCAAAACTTAACGATTTTTCTGCCGAAAAAATAAAAAATGAATTAATGAATCTTGCAAATAAATTTGACAGTAAGGGTAAAATTCTTCATCCTGTTAGATTTGCACTCACGGGAAAGGATAAGTCTCCAGACCCTTTCATTATTGCCGAAATTTTAGGAAAAGATGAAACAATATCAAGACTACAAAAAGCTATATAAAAAAGTCATTGCAGGAATACTTTTTGTTTCTTTTCTTGCCCCTTTTAGTTTTCTATCCGCTCAAACCGCTGAAGAATTGCATAATAGAATAAATGAAAAAAACAATGAAATTGTAAAACTTGAAAGCCAAATAAAGCAATTCCAACAAGAATTAGAAAAACTCAGTAAAGAAAAAAACTCCTTAAGTAACACCATCAAACAACTAGACCTAAGCCGAAAAAAATTAGTTACCGATATTGCTGTCACTCAAAATAAAATAGATAAAACAAACTTCAGAATTACAGAGTTAAATATGGAAATCGGTAATAAATCTGATATTATCAAAAACAATCTATCTGCTCTTTCACTTGAAATTAGAAACAAAAATGAAATTGATGAGGATAACATAATTAGAACTCTTTTTTCTAATGATAATTTCTCTAATATCTGGAATGATATAAGTAATATATCTTCAATTCAGAAAGCAATTATAAGGAGAACAAATGAATTAAGAGATGCAAAGGTAGTACTTGAAGATACAAAAGAAAAGACCACAAAGGCAAAGAATGAACTTGTTACATTACACTCACAACTCTCTGCTCAGAAGAAAATTGTTGAGCAAAATACATCAGAAAAGAAAAAATTACTCTCGCAGACAAAAAATAGTGAAGCAAACTACCAAAAAGTATTAAAAGAACAAATCGCACTAAAAAATGCTTTTGAAAAGGAATTAGAGGAATATGAATCAAAACTCAAATTTATTCTTGATCCAAATTCACTCCCAAATGCTGGAGTGCTTTCATGGCCACTTAATAGTATATTCGTAACACAGTTTTTTGGTGTTACTGCTTACTCTAAGAGATTATATAGATCTGGTTCACACAGTGGAGTTGATTTCAGGGCGTCTGTAGGAACCCCAGTCAAAGCAATGGCAGATGGAATTGTTAAAGGAGTAGGAGATACAGATATTACTTGCTATAAAGCTTCATTTGGTAAATGGGTATTAATTGAATACGATAATGGACTTTCTAGTACATATGGACATCTTTCATTCTATAGTGTTAAAAAGGGACAAAAAGTAAAAAGAGGTGAAATAGTAGCATACAGTGGAAATACAGGACATACTACAGGTCCTCATCTTCATGTATCGTTATATGCATCAAGGGATGCAAGTGGAAATAGTGCGGTAAATGTAGCAACCGTTCCAAGCAAGTCATGTCCAGGAAGAAGTTTAACTCAGCCAGTAGCATCACAAAATGCCTATCTTGATCCAATGTATTATTTACCTCCATATAAATAGTCTAATTAACAAATCCATATTGTCATAATAAATGCTTATATGGTAAAATTATTGTATGAATTTAAAATCATTAAGTGGGTTTAGTATCATAAAAATCCTCATTTGGGGCATAATTATTATTTTAGTCCTTAGTTATTTTAAAATTAACATAAGAGGTGTAGTAGAAAGCCCAGAAGCTCAGGAAAATATTGAATATGTCAAAGAAGGCGGAAAAACAATCTGGGAGGAGTATTTACAAGAACCCGCTAAATATATCTGGAATAATATCTTTATTGAATTACTTTGGAATGCTTTTGTTGAAAATCTTGAAAGAGTTAGGGATGGGAAGCCTACAGAAATTGAAGAAGCAGCACCTATTTTACCTACAAGCTATACACATTATTACCATCTTGTTTAATAGTATTATTATTGAACAAAAGGTATATTGTGCGACACATATCTATTTAAATATACAGTGAGGATAGAGTAAAAAAGCCCTATCCCCTAAACTACCTTATCTTATTTAGAAACCCAATCCTTTTGAGAAATTCCAGTGAGAGTTCTTGGTTTAATTACGAGACTTCCGTGTCTTGGCACACACACAATGACTTCCCTTTACATAATTTAGAAAAAAATGATTTTCTTTTAAAAAAGTTTCCACATCTCTAAATGACCAATTATTTAAACCTCTAGGCATGTTATATTTTTGTTATACCAAAGTATTTAACCTCATAAGGAGACTTAATAGGTTGTTTTTTGCCACTAATCAAAGCCTTCCATAGATTATCATATTCCTTGTCAAGTTTTTGGTTTAATGGTGCTACTCTTGAACCTTTTACTTTTTTTTGAGATTCAACATATCCCTGAACTGCTTCGTTTAGATTGTTTAAGGAAACAAGATAGTCATCAGAGGATTCAACAATATTAAACTCAAGAGCCACCGCATACCAAGTGGTTTTTTCTTTAAAAACTATGCATCTTACTGCCCCCTTTTGAATTGTATTCATATTATCTTGATTATATCAAGATATGTGGTTAATGTGCTATTAAGATGCAAGCACACTTAATAAGTAAATAGTTATTTTTTATTAAATATTTACTTACAGGAAGCAGAAAGTTCAAAACCCGCTTTTTCTGCTTCTATTCTTGCACTAAAATACACCCTATTCTCACTCTTAATATTTTTCCCAGCAGAACATCCTACAGGATAATACTTTTTACCTTTAATTGATGCAAAGTATTCACCTTTTCTTGTGGTTTTTGTGTCCGTATCTGTATTAAAGGTAGTATTATCCCCTATTCTTGATATATCCTTCTCTATTTTGCCTTTATTTTGACCTGTATTGTCATTACAATCGCTTTCTAGGGTGTCTAGGTATTCAATACTTATTCCTTTATCAATATCGCTTTTAGAAGTTCTTCCAAACATAAATGAGCATAATCCTATTAAAATAGTAATGCAAATAGACACTATCTTCTTCCCACTTTCATTTTCTGTAAAATACTGCTTGATTTTTTCCATATATTTGTATATAATCATGTTAACTTTAATAAGGAATTTAGCATAATAAGTTAAAGATTAGATAAACATATATGGCACATAGAAAAGCGGGCGGAACAGCCAAAAATTTAAGAGATTCAAACCCAAAGTACTTAGGAACAAAGCTTGCAGATGGGCAAAATGCAAAAGCAGGAGGAATAATTGTTCGTCAACGAGGAACTGTAATTCTTGCAGGTAAAAATGTTGGCACAGGCAAGGATCATACCCTTTTTGCATTAAAGGATGGCACAGTTAAATTTAGTTCCAAACGAAAAACATCCTTCAATGACAAGACAGCAGTAAAGAAAACCGTAAGCGTAGTATAGTTGTTTTTAAAAATTTTAGACTCTACAAAAACCCCTTTTGAGGGGTTTTTTGATTTAAGGCATTAAAGTAATTTAAAAATTCCTTTTTACACATATTGTTATCATGATTTTTAGGAAAGAGTAGCTACTCTTGGTAATTCCTGAGGAGCTCCTATCCCCTTATGTATTCTTACTACTCCTTTTGAAACTTGAACCTCAATCATAGGAAAATGCTTTTTAATTCTTTCTGCCCAGATTTTAACATTCTTCATATTCTTATTGTAAAGATAAGTGTTTATAAATTTATCAATTTCATAATGTGTTTTTTTATTAAATTCATGATCTTTAATATAATATATTTGAAAAAATACTATTCCATTTTCATTTAATATACTAAATATCTTTCTAATAATATTTTCCATTATTATTGGCGAATTTCTGTAATAGCACAAAGGTCCCATCATCCTGGAAATAATTAAATCAACTTTTTCTCCCTGAAATTTTTTAATGATCTTTGAATAAACATCGTCATTTCCTGTTTTTAAAATATCTCCCATAATTACAGAATGCCCCCTTTTCAGGTCCATAGATTCATACACAGGGCTTCTTATGTCATTTAAACAAACTCCTAGTGTTTTTTTGAAAAATCCTTTTTTGAATTCACTAAATACCTTAGACCCAGTTCCACCTAACTCCAATGCAACTAAGTCATGATTTTTGGTTTTTGATAAAGTTTCTTCAATATACTTTTTAAATACAGTGCTTTTCTCCCTAATGTCTTTTACATCTTTATTGTTATATTTATCTACTAAATCTTTCGTATATTCTTTTGGTAAACATTCAAAAAAGGTGCATGCAAAATCATTCATTGATGAATCATATTCTCTCCATTTCATTTCTCTTGGTTTAAATTTTGAGATAATTGAGTTATTAAATTTAATCGCATTATTTGCCTTGATTGCTTCACAAATTATTTTTACTCCTTCTTTCATAAGTTTGGTAAATACTAAATCATTTGAATAACTAATTTAAAGAAAGATTTTTTGCCTTTAATACTGATTGGAATCTGGTATTCCCCTACTTCTTTAATAGGTTTATCAAGCAAAATATATTCTTCACTAATTATTGCCTTATGTTCATTTTCTAAGGCAGAAAGAATTTCTAACTTTTTTATACCAGAAAATAAATGACCTTTTGCATCCGCTTTTGCACTAATAGTAACCACTTTTTCTTTTATTTCATTTAAATTTCTCTCAAGTAATTCATTTTGAATTTCCTTTTCAATTTTTACCTGCTTTTCTCTCTGTTGAAGATTAAAAACTGCATTTTGTGTAGCCTTTTCTACAAGTTTTCTTGGTAAGAGAAAATTAAGAGCATAACCATCATTTACCTCCTTAATATCATTTCTTTTACCAACTCTAGGAACATCTTTTAAAAAGATTACTTTCATATTTATTTTTTTTCAATATTTATTTCCCCCCAATGATTTAGAATATAAGCAGCTTTTTCTATTTGTGGGTCTCTTTTAATTAAAATATCTTGCTCTGTTCTTTTTACTTCATAATCAGGTGTAAGTCCAATATTTGAAATTGAATTTCTGTTTGGGGTAAGCCATTTTGCAACAGTAATCTTTAAAAGTGTATCAGGAGTTATTTTAACAACCTCCTGAACAGAACCCTTTCCAAAACTTTTTTCTCCGACAAGTATTGCTTTTCCGTAATCCTGCATAGCTCCAGCTAAAATTTCAGAGGCTGATGCTGATCCATTATCAATTAGTATAACAAATTTCAATCTTTCACTAAAAGCATTATATCCATAACTTCTATATACCTTCTCTTTATCCTCTACACCATAATCCTCAATTACAACAGTTTTTCCACTAGGTAAAAAACAACTAGCCATATCTATAGCTGCATCCATATATCCTCCTGGATTTCCTCTGAGGTCAAGGATAAGTTTGTCAGTTTTTGATTCAGAGAATTCTTGTAATGCTTCACGAAAAAGTTTAGTAGAATTTGCAGAAAAACTATGGAGAGTTACAACAAAAATCCTATCACTTTTTCTTAATTGAGTTTCAATAATTGGAACATTGATAACATCTCTAATGATCGTTATCTCTTTAACCTCTTCAAAACCTTCTCTCATAATAGATAATTTTACCTTCGTTCCCTTCTCTCCCCTTATCAACTTTACTGCCTCATCTACACTCATACCCACTGTACTAATTTCATCAATTTTGATAATTTTATCACCAGATTCTATACCTGCATTGAAAGCAGGAGTATTTTTCATGGGAGCAATTACAGTGAGAATTTTGTCTTTAATTCCAACCTCCATACCTACTCCAATAAAATTTCCTGATATATCCTCCTCAAAAATCTTTGTTTCATTTGGATCAAAAAAAGTAGTATATGGATCTTCCAAGGAATTTACCAAACCAGAAATTGCTGAGTAAACTTTTTTTTGTGTATTTGTGTTTTTTGAATCAGGATGTTTTTCATTAAGAGTATTCCAAACCTTCCAAAAAGAAGAGAAATCTATTTTCTCAGAAATAGTAGGTTCTTTACCTGTTACATCTGTTACCTTTTCTACCTCTGTTTGCTTTGCTAGTCCTACATATACGCCGAAATAAAAAAGTCCTGTGGCAATTACAATTACAAGAACTATATGCTTAATTTTAAAAATATCTTTCTTCATTATTTATATTTATTTTGATTCAAAGTCATCATTTTCAGAAAAATTATCAATTTGCTCATTTTCCTTTTCTGTTTCATTCTTAAGAGTTTTTGATAACTGACAAGAAATAACAATGATAGTTACTCCAAATACCAAAAAAAGTATATTTTTTACAAAATATGGAAACCAAAGATAAGGCAAAATTATTGTCAATATACCTATCAATATACTCAATTTAATTTTACTCATTTTCATATTATAACCTTAAAAAACAAAAAGGCAAACAAAACTATTGAATATATTCTTTAGCATTTAAACTAATCCAATCAAAGAAGTTTTTTGCAACTGATACAGCTCCTACGGTTCCACCTGAAGGACCTTCTTCCATCATAATAGTAAAAGCATATTTTGGATTTTGGTAAGGGAAAAAACCAGTAATCCAAGAGTTTACTTTACTTTTTGACAATCCAACCTGTGCAGTTCCTGTTTTAGAAGCAATTTCTATATATGGGACATTTAATACTGCTGATGTTCCATACAAAACACCATCCCTCATTCCTTCATGAATTATTTTATAGTAATTTTCATCAATATCTTTATCAATTCTTTTAAAATCATTCTTCACTTCCATTAATAAATGCGGTGAAGGAAGGAATCCTTTGGTTGCAATAGCAGAAATTGCTCTTGTTATTTCAAGAGGTGTTAATTGAAAACCATATTGTCCAATTACAGTATTATATGTATCCCCCACCCTCCATGGTTCCCCTTTGAAATTTAATGCCTTCCATTCAGGACTAGGTATTACACCCTTTTTTTCATCTGGTAAATCTACACCAGTTAATTCTCCTATTCCAAAGGCTTCTGCATATTCCTTTATTTTCAATATTCCTATTCCTTTTTGGTCTTCAAAGCCACCTCCTACTTCATAGAAATATATGTCACTTGAAACTGCTAAAGCACCTCTCATATCTACCCATCCATGTGCCTTCCAATCCTTAAAAATTGAAGGAAGGTCTGGAAAATATGGATTTGGTATTATCAATGTTCCACTTGAAAGAATTTTCTTTTCTGGGCTGATTACACCTTCTGAAAGTGCCGCTAGCGCAAAAAATGGTTTTACGATTGATCCAGGTGTATATAACCCAGATATAGTTCTGTCAAGAAAAACTTTTCTGTTATCTTTCAAATAATTTTCAATAGTATTTTTATCTTTCCCTTGAGAAATAACTTCAGAACTAAATTCAGGAAAACTCGTTTGAGCGATAATTTCCCCATTGGTAATATCCATCAATACACCAGCCCCTCCTTTAAAAGAATACATATCAGATGTGTTTTTTATTACGGAAAAGAGTTCTTTCTGAAGCCTAGCATCAATAGTAGTAATTAAGTCTTTACCTTGAATGGGATTATTTACTATGTTTTCGGTATGTATTTGCCCCCTTACATCTCTTTCAATAATTTTTTCTCCATTTTGACCATTTAATTGATCATTATATTGTTTTTCTAATCCATCTTTCCCAATAAATTGAGTCTGCCAGTATTTCCCTTTTTCATCTTTAGCTGGATTGCTTACATATCCAAGCAGGTGTGAAAATCCAGGTGAGATATAGGAACGAAATGCATAATCATTATTTGTATCCTTATTATTCCAAGCAAGAGGAACATTATTTCTATCAAAAATAATTCCTCTGTCACTAAAAATGATTTGTTTTTCAAGTGTATTATTATTACTTCTATTTGTATATGCCTCCCCTTTTTGTATTTGTAAATACCCAAGTCTTACAAAAAAAATAACTATGATAATAGTGAAAAATGCACCAAGTGAAAAGATAGTCTTTTTTGAAATTGCTTTTTCAATCCGCCCTTCAAACTGCTGTCTATTAAAATTTTCTTGATTATTTGAATCAAGAAAAATTTTATCTGGCTCAACTAAATGATTAGTTTTATTTATTTTGTATTTTTTTTTAAATCTTATTATCATAATAATATTCTTATTTTCGTTTTTACTATTTCTGTTAAAATCAAAAAGACTAGAGATAATACAGATGATATAAACACAATACTAAATAATCCTTCTCTTGCTGTTCCAAAAATCATATCTGATAAGAAAAACAAAATAATTGCCTCAAAATAAAATTTAAAATAAATTATTCCTAATATACCAATTATAACTGAAACATAAAAAGGGGAAAAAAGTATAGAAATCAATAACAAAACCGAAAAAAGTATTCGTATTAACATATAGTATATATTACACTTTTTTAGTGTAAAAACAATTATGAAATAAGAAATTTTTTAAGTAAAAATCTTGATATAAGAATTATAAGAACAATTGGTATACCGTAAAATATTGTTTTGTTGTCAAACATAAATTCTGCAGTGGATGCAAGTAAAAACTTTGCTTGATTAATTTTTTGGGGAGGTAATTCATCTTGATTTTCTTCTTTGTTCTCAATACTGTTTTTCGCTTCTTCCTTGATATTCTTTGACCAATTAATAGTATCTTGACGAAAATCTTCTATCGTTTTCACTATATTATTCACCCTACCGGAGACACTATTTGTTGCAATGGTTGAAATACTATCAGAAAATTTATTCACAATATTTTTTGAAACATTTGAAATAATTTTTTTTCCGTCGCTAATTATATTAGTATTTTCATTACTATCCTTACTGAGAATAATTTTTTTAGGAACAAAACTTTCATTTTTTTCAGTTTCATTTCTGCCAAGAATTACTTCAGTATATCCTCCTTCGTTTGTGTAAAATTGAGCTTTTTCAATCCTAGCATATATGGAGTGATTACCGGCTGTTACAGTCCAGTCAATAGAAATATCAATAATTTTTCTACTCGTAACCGAAAAACTTTTTTTTCCAAGTAATATACTTCCATCATAAAAACTAACATTTCCTGACAATTCTCTCTCGTCAGGATTAAAGATAACTGTATATATTTTTATCTTATCTCCCTCTTCAAAATTATCTGTTGAATACCATATATTACTTTTTATAAAACCAGCATTTGAGTTTTGTGCAAATGATATATCCGAACACAAGAAAGCAAAAAAAACAAAAATGATTATAAAACTAAATTCCTTCATAGACAATTCTTTCTGAAAGACCTTTATATGAGTGTGGTGTTATTTTTTTAAGTTCAGCTTTTAGATCAGAGCGAATTTCTAGTTTATCAATAAAAACATCAAAATCATTTTGAGTGATTCTTTTTCCTTGAGTAAGTTCTCTCAAAAGCTCATATGGTATTTTGTATCCTTCCTTTCTTAAGATAGTTTGTATTGCTTCAGCAATTACCTCTGGATGATTTAAGAGAGTTTCTTTTATTTTTTGTTTATTTACCTCAATTCTTGAAAGTCCATCAAGTAGATATTCATATCCTATATATGAATGAGCAAATGCTACTCCGACATTTCTTAAAACAGTTGAATCAGATAAATCCCTCTGTAATCTAGAAATAGGTAATTTACGAGCAAAAAATTCAAAAAAGGAGTTTGCTATTCCTAAATTTCCTTCACTATTTTCAAATTTAATTGGATTAATCTTGTGAGGCATAGTAGAAGAACCAACACTCCCCTTTTTAACTTGTTGCCCTATCCACTCATCACTTATATATCTCCAAATATCTTGGTCAAAATCAATTAGAATTGAATTCAATCTCTTTAGCGAATCAAAGATTTCAATATAACTATCATGATTCTCAATCTGAGTTGTAATACAGTTTGGTTTTAATAATACCTTATTTCTTTTGTTGAATGAGTTAATAAAGTTCTTACTAAAAGTAATCCAATTAATTTGTGGAAAAGATATAAAATGTGCATTCCAGTTTCCAGTGGCCCCATTTAATTTTGCATAGATTTGCACTGATGATAAAATCTGAAGTTGTTTTTTCAACCTGTTTGCAAATACTTTCATTTCCTTTCCAAAAGTCGTTGGACTAGCAGGTTGACCATGAGTTCTTGCAAGCATAGAAAGATTTTTATACTTCTTTGCAAGATATTCAAATTTTTTAATAATTTCATTAATTTTAGGAATGATTACATCTTCTAAAGAATCTCTTTGCATAAGAGAATAAGCGATATTATTTGTATCCTCTGAGGTAAGTGCAAAATGAATCCATTCAATTAATTTACTTAAGGATGAGGATTTAATCTTTTCTTTTATAAAGTATTCAATTGCCTTAACATCATGATCTGTTGCTTTTATTTTTCCGTATCCTTTTAATTCAATATCTGAGATTATTTTAAGATCCTTTTCAGAAAGATTGTAGATTGATTCAAGGAATTCAATTTCTTTTTTTGAAAATTTTTTTATACCTATATTTAGTTTAGAAAGTGCAATAAGATATTGTATTTCAACTTTTATTCTATATTGTGCTAATGCACCTTCAGAAAAGTATTTAAGAAGTGGAATTGTTCTTTTTGCATATCTTCCATCAAGTGGACTAATTACATTTTTATTCATATTAAATTATTCCTTTAATGTTATTTCTAATTCTTTCAATCGCAGGAAGACTAAAATCATGATCGAAAATACTTCCAGTAATCATCTCATATATTTCAATATATCTTCTAGAAAGTTCTACTACAAGTTCATCTGGTGCCTTTGGTAGAGTTTCATCATGATATGGATCACAATTTTCTTTAAACCATAGTCTTAAAAATTCTTTATCAAAGTACTCTGGTTCCTTTTCTTCAGTAAATAGTTTCTCGTAAGAGTCTGCTTTCCAATACCGAGAGGAATCAGGTGTATGTATTTCATCAATTAATGTTAAATTATTATTTTCATCAAATCCAAATTCATACTTTGTATCAACTAAAATAAGTCCATGTGAAAGAGCAATTTCTTGTCCTCTTACAAAAAGCTCCTTAGAAATTTTTTCAATTAAATCAGTAGTCTCTCTTGAGAGTATTCCTTCTGATACAATTTCCTTTGGTGTAATAGGCCTATCATGTTCATCTGATTTAGTAGTAGGAGTAAAAAGTGGTTCTGGTAACTTTTGATTTTTTCTTAATCCCTCAGGGAGAACAAAATTACCAAAATTTCTTTTTCCATTCTTATAATGAGTCCAAAGAGAAGTATCTGTAACTCCAGTAATATATCCTCTTACAACACACTCAATTGGTATTGGAGAGCATTTCTTTGCAATAAGAACATTTGGATCTGGTATACTTATCAGATGATTTTTAATAATATCACTTGTATTCTTAAACCAAAAAACACTTATCTGGTTTAAAATTTCACCCTTAAAAGGAATATAAGCGATATTCCTATCAAATGAGGAATGTCTATCAGTAGCAATTAAAATTAATTTACCATTATTAGAATAAACATCTCTAACCTTTCCTGTCTTTTTTTCACCTAATTCAGAGAAATTAGTTTCTTTAATTACATCATTGATATGTTTTTCTATTAATTCTTTGTTCATAGTTTCTACTTAAGTAAAGTTTTTCTATTACCTTTTATTATTTTACCTATCCAAAAAACTTCTTTAGTATTAAGAATTTCTTCAATCCTATCTTTATCATTCTTATCAACAACAATTATCATTCCTATCCCCATATTAAATGCGCGATACATTTCTTCTTCGTTAATTTTTCCTGAACTTTTTATATATTCAAAAATTGGTAAAATAGGCCAGGATCCTTTTTGTATTTCTGCATTTAAATTATTTGGTAATATCCTTGGGATATTTTCAATAAAGCCTCCACCAGTAATATGAGCAATACCTTTAATTGCTATTTTTTTTTCAAAAAGTATAAGAATTTGATTAAGAAAACTCTCATGAGGTCTTAATAATTCTTCTCCAATGACCTCACCTGTTGGTAATTTTGATTTAACTGTATGCTTTTTGATTTTAAAAAGAACATATCTTGCCAAGGAATATCCATTTGTTTGTAATCCTTTTGAAGCAAACCCAAGAATAATATCTCCTTCTTTTATCTTATCCCCTGTGATAATTTTATCTTTTTCAACTATACCTGTTATTACTCCAGCAATGTCGTGTTCCCCTCTAGCATAAGTCCCGGGCATTTCAGCTGTCTCACCCCCAACAAGAGAAACTCCATTTTCCTTACAAGCCTTTGACATTCCTTTTACTATATCTCTAATCACTGTTGGTTCTAATACTTCACTGGCAATATAATCTAGAAATGTAAGTGGTCTTGCTCCCATTGAGAGTATATCATTGACACAATGATTGACTATATCTTCTCCGATAGTGTCATATTTTTTTAGCATCTTCGCTACAGTGAGTTTTGTTCCTACACCATCAATACTTTGAACTAAAACAGGTTTTTTGTATTTTTTAAATAGATCAGATATTTCAAATAGCCCTCCAAAACTGCCTATATTTTTTAAAACAGATTTAGAATGAGTATTAGCAACAAATTGTTTTATTTGTGCCACTGCTTCGTTTCCTTTATCTATATTTACACCTGCTTTTTCGTATTTACTTTTTTTTATTTTTTTCATCAAAATACTTTTTATATCCAATTTTTAATAACTTTTCTCCTTTTAATTTTACCTCACTATCTATCTTCTTTTTATACCTTTCTAATTTTTTTTCAATTGATATATCCTTGAGTGATAAAATCTGCAAGGCAAGCAATGCACCATTTTTTGATCCATTTATACCTACCGTAGCAACAGGTACTCCAGGGGGCATTTGAACTGTAGAAAGCAATGAATCCAATCCATCTAGTGTTTTTGCTTTTATTGGAATTCCAATTACAGGTAGTGTCGTAAAACTTGCTAATACTCCTGCTAGGTGAGCTGAACCTCCGGCCCCTGCAATGATCACCTTAATTCCTCTCCCTTTTGCTTCCTTAGCATATTTATGAGCTAGTTCTGGGCTTCTATGAGCAGATATAACTGTAATCTCATATGGCAAATCAAAATCATCAAATACCTTTCCAGCTTCTGACATAATTTCTAGATCTGAGTCTGAACCCATGATTATTGCTACTTGTGGTGATTTTTTCATATTACAATAATATCATTATAAATACTTTTTTCCAATATCTTTTCTGTATTGCATACCCTCAAACGATATTTTATTTATGGCTTCATATGCAATATCTAGAGCTTCCTTAAGAGTTCTACCTACTGCACTTACTCCTAACACTCTTCCTCCATTTGTAATAATTTTTTCGTTTTCTTTTTTTGTTCCTGCATGAAATACTTTCACAGAAGTATTATCCTCTGCTTTGACTATTCCATTAATTTCCTTCCCTTTTTCGTATCCTGCTGGGTATCCTTTTGAGGCTAATACTATAGTGCAGGCAGATTCCTGTCTCCATTTTATTTTTATAGTATTAAGAGTTTCTCTAATACAACTTTCAACTATATCAAGTAGATCAGTTTCTAGAAGTCGCATGTAACTTTGAGTCTCAGGGTCTCCAAAACGAGCATTAAACTCAAGAATTTTCGGACCATTCTTTGTTAAAATTAGTCCTGGGTAAAGAACTCCTTGAAATGGAGAACCTTCCTTTTTCATTCCTTCCAATGTAGGAATGATTATACTTTCTTCTATTTTCTTTAAAAGTATTTCATTTGTAAGTGGATGAGGAACAATCGTTCCCATTCCACCAGTATTTGGACCAGAATCCTCTTCTCCTATTCTTTTATGATCTCCTGATGAGGGAAAAATAGAATAATTTTTTCCATCACTGAAAACATGTATTGATATCTCAGGTCCCTCTAGAAATTCCTCAATTACTATCTCCTTTCCTGCTTCTCCAAAAGAGTTTTTTTTCATTATTTCTTCTATTGCGGTAATAGCTTCGTTTTTTGTTTTACATATAAATACACCCTTACCAAGTGCAAGCCCACTTACTTTTACAACAACTGGAAGAGAATGATCTGAAACATACCCTATCGCATTATCAAAATCATTAAATACTTCAAAATTAGCAGTCGGAAGACTGTATTTTTTCATAAAATTTTTAGCAAATGCTTTTGATGATTCAAGTTTAGCAGAATTTTTTGTTGGACCAAAAATCCTGAGGCCATTTTTTCTAAACTCATCAACAATACCTAATGCTAGTGGATCATCTGGAAGTGCAAGGGTTATATCTATCTTTTTGTTAATTGCAAAATTAAGAAGTGAAGGAATATCTGTCGCTTTAATATCAGTATTCTCCCCTATTTCTTCTGTTCCTGCATTTCCAGGTGCAAAGAAAAGTTTTCCAGCTCTTTTTGATTGAGAAATTTTCCATCCTACTGCATGTTCTCTTCCTCCACCTCCTATTATTAGAATATCTTTTTTAGAATTGTTATATGTTGAATTATCCATTTGGATATGCTCTTTTAGCTATTAATTTACATTTTTCTAGTATTTTTTCTTCCTCCTCATTTTTTACTAATGGATTTTTTCTTTTGTAAATTTTTACTATGCCTTCACTAAAATCCTTTAAGGCTTCTATTTGTATTTCATGTTCTATTGGAAGCAATTTTTTTTGTAGTGCTCTAGTTGTATCCTTGGGTGTGATTATAAGTTTTTTTCTTTTCACTATTTCCCCTGTATCAAATTCCTCAGTAACCATATGACAAGTTGCTTCAGTAAAATAATCTCTTTTTACTCTGCGAATAAATTCAAGTCTTGTTTTGTGCACACGAAGACCAAACATTCCTTTTCCCCCAAAATCAGGCCTTCCTGTATCAAGGGGACCAGGATGTTGATTTACAATATGCCCTTTATATTTTTTTATTACATTTCTAGGAGTAAGGGTCATAAAACCGTATTGTCCAATAAAATTAACCTTTCTTTTTTTACATTCCTTAAGAATAGCCTTCCCAAAATCTTCTCTACACTTGTATTCTTTAGGATTAATGACAACAATGTCACTATTAGAAATTCCAAGCTTCTTCGCTTTTTCAATTCCTCCTGCATCTTTATTACTTGCTATAACTAAAACAGGTAAAACCTTCCTTAATTTTCCACTCTTACATGCTTCAATGATTGCACTCATTGTGGTTCCTCCACCTGATATAAAAAGTGCTAATCTAAGAATATGAATTTGTTTACTCTTTTGAAATTTCATAATTTACTTCGCTTTTTCTTTCAAGAATATCAATAGGATAATCTCCTGTAAAAAAGGATGTGCAAAGATTTTTTTCTGGGAGTCCAATAGATTTTATGAGACCCTCTAATGAGAGAAAATATAATGAGGTTGCGGAAAGAAAATCTTTTATCTCTGCAACTGATTTATATGTAGCAATTAATTCATCTTGTTTTGGAGTATCAATACCATAAAAATCAGGAAAACGAACAGGAGGAGAAGAAATTAGTAAGTGAACTTCCTTTGCTCCAGCATCAAAAAGAGTTTTCACTAATCGCTTGGAAGTATGCCCTCTTACTATTGAATCATCAATTACTGCAACCCTTTTTCCTTTTAAAACTTCTGGCAATGGGACAAGTTTGAGAGCAACACTATTTCTACGAGACTGTTGATCTGGCTCAATAAATGTTCTATGAACATATCTATTTTTTACTAGTGCCATTTCTATTGGTATTTTAGTAACTTCTGAATATCCAATAGATATAGGTATAGCGGTATCAGGCACAGGAACAATAATATCTACATCTGGTTTGTATTCATTTCCAAGAGTCTTACCAAAATTTTTTCTTACATCATAAATTAATTTTCCACCAAGCACACTATCCGGACGAGAAAAATATACATATTCAAAAATATCATGTTTTGGTGTAGGAGAAGCAAGTTGAATTGATTTTAGGCCCGTGCTATTAATTATTATCATTTCTCCTTCCTTTACCTCTCTCACCACCGTAGCACCGATTGTTTTTATTGCACATGTCTCTGAAGCAATCACATATCCATCTTTTAATTCTCCAAGGGCAAGAGGTCGCATACCAAATCTATCCCTTACTGCCACAAGAGTATCCCTTGTCATCATTGTAAGAGAAAAAGCTCCTGTAAGTAATGGAAATACTTCCTCTACTGCTTCAGGGAGAGATTTTCCTTTATTGAGTAAATACTCTATTGCATCAGAAATAAGTTCGGAATCAGATCTGTTTTCCTTTAATACTCCCTTCTCTGCAAGAAATTTTTCAAGTGCTTTGACACTAGGAAGATTACCATTGTGCGCCAAAGAAAAGGTTTTTTCTTTATCAATTGTAGGTTGAGCATGTAGCATTGCCCCACCCTGTGAGGTAGAATACCTATTATGTCCTATAGAAATAGACCCTTTTAGGGAATTAATAGCTTCTTCGGTATAAACACTAGATACCAAACCTGCTCCTTTGTGTGTAAAAAGTTCCTTTCCATTACTTGTGGTTATACCTGTTGCTTCTTGTCCTCTATGTTGTAGGGCAAATAGGGCAAAAAAAGTAAATCTAGCTACTTCCGCATTCTTACTATAGATTCCTACTATTCCACATTTTTCTTTAATTTCATTCATTATTTAAAATAATTAATACCATTCATAATAATTTGTAAACCTTCTCCATTGATATCTTTTTTCTTTTTTCTCTTTGTTTTATTTTCCTTTGATTCTCTTTTTTTATATTGCCAAAGTGGAGATTGATGCAAAAAAATTGCCCTTTCAGGGTGTGGCATCATTCCTAATACTCGTCCATTATACCCAAGAACTCCAGCAATGTCATATAAGGCACCATTGGGATTTGGCTCAAGGTTTTGAAACTGACATATTTCCCCTTTTTTATAAACAAAAGCAACCTCTTTGCTTCTTCTCATCTTTTCATATTCTTTTTTTGAAATCACATATTTTCCTTCTCCATGAGCAATTGGCAATGAAATTTTTTTGATTCCTTGAAGCCAAGGACTTTTTCCATTTATCTCTAGATCTACCCATCTATCAATATATTTTCCTTTCTTATTATACGATAGAGCACCCTTTAATATACCAAGGTTTGTTAATACTTGGAAACCATTACATATTCCTATAATCAGAGTATTTCTTTGAAGAAATTCTTCCAACTCTTTCTTAAGATGATTTCTAAATTTATTGGCATATGCTTTTCCACTTCCAATATCATCTCCATAAGAAAAACCTCCTGGAAAAACTAAAATATCATAATCAAAAAGAATTTTTGGTATAGCAATCAAATCATTTAAGTGAATAATATCAGTTTTTCCTCCAACGCTATCAAAAGCAAATTTTGTTTCTTCTTCACAATTAAGTCCGTAACCTGATAAAACTAAAACTTTTGGTTGTTTTTTTTCTTTTATTTTTTTCATTTTTGTGAATTAGAAAAATTATGATATGTTTTATAAAGTTTTTCTACCTTCGTGTCAATTACTTTTCTTCCCATCTTGTCCAAGATAATTATATTGCTGTTCTTTTCAACCATACCAAGTTTGGTAAAAGCAATTTTGTAACTCTTTAGTATTTTTTCAAATTTTCTAGTATTATTCTCTGGCACCGAGGTTAAAATTCTTCCCTGACTTTCAGAAAATAAAATTGAATCAATGTCTTCTGCTTCTCCTTTGATATCCTCTAGTGAAATACGAAATCCGAGCATTCCCCCTATAGATGATTTTGCTAAAGCAATAGCTATACCTCCACTTGCAATTGAAATCGCAGAAGAAATAATTTCTTCCTGGATAGATTCTTCAAGAGCAGAATATATTTTCTTGTTTTTCTTCCAATCAACCTTCGGCACATTGTTTCCAATTTCATCTTCCTTTTTGTTTCTTTTTGAAAGCATTCTAAAGTATTCACTTGCTCCAAGCTCATTATTAGTTTCCCCAAGAAGGTAGATAATATCTCCTGCTTTCTTGAATTCAGGGGATACAACCTTATTATAATCCTTTATTACCCCTATAGCCGAAATCAAAAGCGTGGGAGGTATAGATATTTTTATTTGATTACCTTTCTGGTCGTAACCACGAAAATCATTAAACATGCTATCCTTTCCTGAGATAAACGGAGTGCCATATCCGATAGCATAGTCATAGCATGCCTTTACAGATTCTTTTAACTGCCAAAGTTTTGTTTCTTCATTTGAAGAACACCAGCAAAAATTATCAAGTATCGCTAAATGCTCTAGTGAACCACCTGCACAAATTACATTTCTTACCGCAGTATCAATAGCACAGGCAGACATATGATATGTGCTTATGTCTCCGTAAAATGGATACAATGAAGAAGAAAGAACTACACATTTTTTTGAATTAAGCAGTGGTCTAAAAACCTGTGAATCAGTATTTACTATTCCTCTTCCTGAAAGTGGCTTAAGCACTGAACCACCTTGGACTTCATGGTCATATTGTTCAGATATAAAAGCAAAACTTCCGATATTTAACTGAGATAGCAAGTCTAGAAATTCTCTTGTTCTTTGAATTCCAGAAGGTAATTCTGGGCTTTTGTATGAAAAAACTACTTCTTTTGTTTTTAATTCTTTTTTAGGTAATCCATCATGAAGAAAGTTCATAGAAATATCCATAATCTTTTTTTGATTATGATGCACAATACATCTTCCTGAATCTGTAAACTCTCCGATAACTGTTACCTCTACCCCTCTACTCTCAAATAGTTTTTTAAAAACTTCCCATTTTCTTTTTGGAACAGAAAGAGTCATTCTCTCTTGTGATTCTGATATCCAAATTTCCCATGGGGTAAGTCCAGGATATTTGAGTGGGATTTTATTCAAATCAACTATTACTCCTCCACATTCCTTTGCCATTTCTGCTACAGAACAAGAAAGTCCACCTGCCCCATTATCAGTAATACTGTTATAGAGTTCCATATTTCTAGCCTCTTTTACAATCACATCACTAAGTTTTTTTTGAGTAATTGGATCTCCTATTTGAACTGCTGTCGCCGGAGAAGAAGAATCCATTGTAACTGAAGAAAAAGTAGCACCATGTATTCCATCTGCTCCTACTCTTCCCCCTACCATTACAACATAATCTCCAACTTTTGCTTTCTTTTCATCTGATGGTTTTTTATTTATTTTTTTTGGTATTAATCCAACAGTTCCTGCAAATAAAAGTGGCTTTCCTCTATATCTATCCTCGTATTTAATAAAACCTGAAAGAGTAGGAATACCAGAACAGTTTCCTCCTACATTTATCCCTTTTATCACTCCATTAATAATTCGCTTTGTAGAAAGCATTTTTTGTTTCTTATCTCTACTTCTATAGAGTGTTCTTTTGTCTTTAGGATCTCCAACACAAAAACCGTAAACATTTGCAATGGGTTTTGCTCCAAGTCCAAAGCCTATAGTGTCTCTGTTTACTCCTACAATTCCAGTAATAGAACCTCCAAATGGGTCAAGAGCAGAGGGACTGTTGTGGGTTTCTACTTTGTGAGTAATGAGATATTCATCATCAAATTCAATTGCACCTGAATTGTCTGAAAAAACAGAAACACAAAAATCATTTAAGCCCTTTTGTTTCCTAATATAATTAGTAGCACCTTTTATATATGTTTTATAAAGTCCATCTTTTATCTCATCAAGAGAATCAGCAAAAATCGTATGCTTACAATGTTCTGACCAAGTTTGAGCAAGGGATTCAATCTCTATATCAGTCGGATTTCTTCCTTCATTAAGAAAGTATTTTTGTATAGCCTTCATATATGGTAATGTAAGAGCAAGAGGTCCTCTCCTTACTCCTGTGGGATCCATAATTCCCTCCTTCCCAATTTTTACAAGTTCCTCATCGGAGACATTCAAATCAATTTTTATAACTGGTTCTCTTTTTTCTAGGATAACCTGTGGTAATTTAAGTGGTAATGCTTTGTTTTTATAAACAACTATCCCTTTGTAAACAAAAGATCGTTCTATAAGAGGATTATAAAGAGAGAGAGAGATTTTTTGAATATCACTTGCTTTTAATTTACCCTTAATTAAAAAAACTCGTGAACTATATACTGCAATATTTATTTTGTTTTTATTTATACTAAAATAGTCAATAATAGTTTCCTTTGCAGTATTTCCAACATTATCTGTAACTCCAGGAAGAAAACCTACTTCAATAACATAATTTGTTGACTTTGGAACATGAATTTTGTTTATAGAAAATTCTTCTAAGACTTGATTGGTAAATAATTTACCGATGTTTGAAATTTGCTCAATAGAAAAGTGTCCATCAATAGTATATGAATCTATGATGGAAACTGAATCTACTTTTCCTTTTAATTCAAGGTCGCGTAAAGATTTCAGGTATATTTTTTTTCTACTATCGTCTGTTTTTTGAGTAATATATATACGAGAAATCATAGTGATATATTACATCATTTGATTTTTTTTCTCAATCACCAAAATCTTTTTACAAGATGATGCTCTAAAGGACCTGTGCCTATGTGGATAATAGGTACACCTAGAGTCTTTTCTAGCCATTTTACATATTCAAGTGCTTCTTTTGGCAATACTTCCTTTTCATAATCAGACAATCTTCCTTTCCATATTGGAAAACTTTTATATACTAGTTCAATCTTTTCTCTAGAAAGATCAAAAGGAATTTCTTCTGTTTCTTTTCCATTTATTCTATATGCAATACATACCTTTATCTCATTAAATCCAGACAGCACATCAAGTTTGGTAAGAGATAATTTATCAACACCATTTATTTTAATTGCATATTTAAGAAGTGGAATATCAAGCCACCCTGTTCTTCTCAATCTTCCAGTAGTAGCCCCAAATTCACTTCCCATTTTTCGTAATGCAATACCCTGCTCAAATTGATCAATACTATTTGGATTAGGATTAGGATATTTTTCATTTTCTTCATCTCTTTTTACATCTCTACACCACACACTTGATTTTTTACCACCAAGTTCTGTCGGAAAAGGTCCTTCACCGACTTTCGTCACATATGCTTTAAAAATACCAAGTGCACCTCCGATAAGTTCTGGCTTTATTCCAAGTGCTGATGGAATACCACCTGCTATGGTATGAGAAGATGTAACAAATGGATAATTACCAAATCTCACATCAAGTAATGTACCTTGTGCTCCTTCTACTACTACCTCTCTACCTTCAGAAAGAGCCCTCTCAATTAATTCACTGGAATTTCTAACAGTAGTTTTCTTTAAGAACTCAATTCCCTCAAAAAAATTATCTTCTTTTTCTTTAAATTCTTGAGTATTTAAATCATAATCAAAATTTTTATTAAGTGTTTTTCTATGCTCCTCTTTTAATACTTCATATTTACTTTTAAAATCTGAATAAAAGATATCACCTACTCTTAATGCCTTTCTCCAAACAAAATCAGTATATGAAGGACCAATACCTCTTCCTGTAGAACCAATTTTTTTAGTGCCAAGATTTTTCTCTGATACAGTATCAATGAGACAATGAGTTGGTAATACAAGCACTGAGTGTGGAGACACAGAAAGTTTCTTGGTAAAATCCTGAAAATTTGGAATCATCTCTGATTCTTTTTTTAATGAATACGGATCTATAACCATCCCTCCTCCCATATGAAGTTGCGCTTTGCTAAATGCTCCAGATGGGATTAAGTGAAAAACAAAACATTTTCTATTTTTATATATAGTATGTCCTGCATTGTTTCCTCCTTGAAATCTGACAATAACATCATTCTCCTTTAAAGTATTAGCGAGTAAAGCAACATCCTTTCCCTTACCTTCATCTCCCCATTGCAAGCCAATAATAGGTGTAATTTTTTTCATATTATTCCTTTTTGTAATTAGGTGTAGGAGAAACCAAAAAAATATCATGTATGTGGCTTTCTTTTAGACCTGCTCCTGATATTTTATAGAATGATGCCTTCTTCATTTCTGAAATACTTTTTACCCCCAAGTATCCCATTCCTGCCCTTAATCCTCCAATGTATTGATAAACAACATGAGAAATAGGACCTTTGTAAGGAACATGAGCAGAAACACCTTCAGGGACTAGTTTGTTACTATCATACTGGTCCTGTTGAAAATACCTATCCCTTGAACCATTTTTCATTGCTTCAATTGAGCCCATTCCTCTGTATTTTTTGAATTTCTGCTCGTTAGATATTATAGTATCTCCAGGAGATTCATCAGTGCCTGCAAATGCACTTCCTGCCATTACAACACTAGCACCAAAAACAAGTGCTTTTACCAAATCTCCACTTTGTTTTATTCCTCCATCTGCTATTACAGGTATTCCAAGTGGGGCACAGACTCTATATACATCAAGAATAGCAGAGAGTTGAGGAACTCCTACTCCTGATACTATCCTAGTAGTGCAAATTGAACCTGGACCAATTCCCACCTTTACTGCATTTACTCCTGCTTTTATTAGAGCTTTTCCTGCTTCGCCAGTTGCAACATTTCCTCCAATTATATCAAGTTTTGGATATTTCATTCTTATCTTTTTTACTGTTTCAATAACCATTTTGGAATGACCATGAGCAGTATCAACACAAATCACATCTACCCCTGCATCAACAAGTGCTTTAACTCTCTCAAGAGTATCAAAAGAAGTTCCTACTCCAGCACCAACTCTTAATCTTCCAAGATTATCCTTTGTCGCATCTGGATATGCCTTACTTTTTGCCATGTCACGATAGGTTATAAGGCCAACCAACTTACCTTTTTTATCAATTAAAGGCAATTTTTCTATTCCATGTTTCTTAAAAATTTCATTTGCCTCTTTGATACTCGTGCTTGGAGAACCTGTAATTAATTTAGTTGTCATTACTTCTGTAATAGGGGTATTTTCGTCTTGTTCAAATCTTAAATCTCTATGTGTTATTATTCCTTTCAAAATACCATTTTCATCAATAATAGGCACACCACCGATATTGTGCTTTCTTTGAATTAAAAGAGCATCACCTACTGTTCCTTTTATATTAAGAGTAATGGGATCCTTTATCTTTCCTGATTCATATCTTTTTACCCTTAAGACTTCTTGTGCTTGTTCGGTAATAGACATATTCTTATGAATTATCCCTATTCCCCCAAGTTGTGCCATTGATATCGCCATAGCAGACTCAGTGACAGTATCCATTGCAGCAGACATAAGAGGAATTGAAAGAGAGATATTTTTTGTAAGATATGTTTTAATATCAGTTTCTTTTGGAAGAACTTCACTATATGAAGGCACTAGTAATATATCATCAAAAGTGTATCCCTCACCTAAATTTTTGGGAGAAAAGTATTTTTTATTCATCTTTATATAATACATTTTTAATATAAAATTTCAAATTTGATTATTGAATCATATTCTCAAGTCTTGTTCCTTTTTTATATTTTGTTAATTTGTATTTTTTTTCTTTCCATGCTTTTTGAACTATATCAAGAATTCTCCAACTCTCAATTATTTCTTTTCCGCTTGGAAACAAATCTCTATCTGAATTAATAGCACTAAAAAGTACCTGCTCATATGCTTCAGGAAGTTTCTTATAATGCTCCTTGAATGCAAAATGAAGCAGGTGTGGAGAAACCTCCCATTCATATCCTGGTTTCTTTAGCCAAACACTAAACTCAATTCCAGGATTAGGTTGAATCCTAATTGCAAGTTCATTTGATTCAAAATTACAATACTTTTTATATTTAATTTTAATTTCTGTTAATTTTCTATTTAATGCTTTTCCTGTTGTTACATAAATAGGAACCCCTCTCCAATTCTTATCTGATGAATACAATTTCATTGAAACAAATGTTTCAATTTGACTATGTTTATTCTTTACCTCTTTTGCATAACCATCATATTGTGCTCTTTTTACACAATCATTCTTATCTAAATCACAAGTTATTCCTAATTTCTGAAGTGTGTTTAATCTTAATTTTGGAATGTTATTTATTGCACAATTATCTGGCAAATTCATTAGAGTGAGAGCAGTCAACTGAAGTAAATGACTCTGAACATAGTCCCTTAATGCTCCTGTCTGTTCGTAAAAGTTTGCTCTTCCTTCTATATCTATATTTTCACTAGCAATAATATCTATTCTTTCAATAAATTTATTATTCCATGTTTTTCTAAAAATAGGATTTCCATTACGAAAAGTAATAATGTTTTGAACAGACTCTTTGGCTAAATAATGATCAATACGGTAAACTTTATCTTCATCAAAATACCTTTTTGTTAATTTCACCAATTCCTCTGCACTTTTTAGATCATTTCCAAAAGGTTTTTCTAATAAAAGTTTAACATCTTTTCTTTTTGCAATACCAGAGAAACCGAGCATCTGTATTATTGGGGCACAGGCTTTTGGTGGAATAGATAGGTAAAAAAGTTTTTGGGCTGGTTGTCCAAATTTCTCTTCTTCTTTTTTTATTAGATTGTCCAATTTCTCATATTCATTTTTATCATTTACATCCATCTCAAAAAAAGAAGTCACTTTTTGAACTACCTTTTTATTACTAGTATTTTTGAAAACTTTTTCTGTGTTAAATGATAGGTTGCGAGTTATACCTATTATTTTAAAATACTTAGGTAGCATTTTTGCTTTTGCTATTTGTCCGATTGCAGGTAACAAATATCTTCCAGCCAAATCACCTGAAATACCAAATATAACTAATATCGTCGGTTCATCTTTTTTCATTTATTATTTATCTTATGTCCACCAAAAGCATTACGAGTCAGGGCTAGCAATTTTGTCGCAAAATTTACTCTTCCACTTTGTGATTTGATTCTAACATCAAAAGAAGATGAAATAGAAGGCATAGGGATGTTGTATTCCTTTGCTGTCTCCAATGCCCACTTTGCTTCTCCACTTTCAGCTACTATCCCTTCAATTCCTTTGAGCTCTGGATTTTCCTTCAAGCCTTCTGCCATTAATCCATTAAGCCATGAAGCAATTACACTTCCGCTTTGCCAGACATCCCCTGCCAAAGCAAGGTCAATTTTATATGGTCCTTCTTTCAAAAGATGAAATCCTTCAGCAAGTGATTGCATCATTCCGTATTCAATTGCATTATGAACCATTTTTACAAAATGTCCTGAACCTGATTCTCCAAAGTATTGATATCCGCCATTTGGTTTTGATAGAGCTTCAATGATAGGTTCTATTTTTTGAAAAACTTCTTTTTCTCCTCCTATCATCATTGAGAAACCATTTTTATATCCCCATATCCCCCCACTTGTTCCTATGTCAATAAATGAATACCCAAGTGAAGCCAATTTTTTACCGCGGTCTCTTGTAATACGAAAATCAGAATTTCCACCATCAATGATAATACTTCCTTTTGGCAAAACTTTTATCCATTCCTTAATCTCATTATCAAGTGCATCTTGTGGAATCATTATCCATAAAATCACCATATCACTACCAAAAAAAGTAATAACACTACTTTTATCTTGTGAACCATTTATGCCAAAATCTTTCATTTCGTTTATGGCTTCAATAGAGCGATTATGAGTAAAAACATCATGATTGTTTTCATGAAGTTTTTTTGCTATTTGCTTTCCCATTTTACCTAATCCAGATATTACTATTTTCATATATTTTGTTTGTCAGTAAAGATAGTAAATTTTGGAACATTCTTAAGAAGCACAACAGGTGTAAAATCAAGATCAACTTTTTCTTTTTTTAGTATGTTTAATACTTCCCATTTTTCCTTACCATGCATAAAAAGAATCGCCTCGTCCAACATACTAATAGTTTTTTGGGTGATTGTTATCCTCCTGAATTTTTCTGTGTCGTATCCAACCGCAAAATCATTTGAATCAACTCCTATGGTATAAGGTAGTATCCCCGCAGTATGAGCATCTACACCAACACCAAATAATCCAATTTTATAATCTGATTCATTAATTTCACTTTTAAGAAATTTATTAAAATCATACACTGTTTCTTTGATTCCTTTTCCGTTTAGTATTGGATATAATCTTGCTCTTGAAGGATTAAAACCTTCATTAATAAGTCCTTGCCAGTTTGATTCACTGTGACCAATTTTTCCATATCTTTCATCTGTAAGAGTGATGACAAGATTATTATAATCATTTCCTTCAAAAATATGAGATGCAAAAATTCCAACCTTTATACTTGAACCTCCTGTAAGAAAAAGAAGAACTTTTTTGCCTTTCTTTAGTTTATTCATTACCGAAGAGGCAAGAAATTCTCCTGCTCCTTTATAGTCACTCCCCCATTTAATATCATAAGCCATTATGACTATAATATCATATATAATACTTTTTATTCAATAAAATCTCCAGATTGATGCTTCCACAACCTTGCATAGAGCCCGTTTTGATTTATAAGTTTAGAATGAGTTCCATCTTCAACGATTTTTCCTTGATCTAATACTATTATTCTGTCTAAATGCTTTATGGTAGATAGTCTATGAGCAATTACTATAGCCGTCTTATTCTTCATTAACTCTAAAAATCCTTCTTGGATATATTTTTCAACCTGAGAATCAAGCGAACTTGTTGCTTCATCTAATATGAGAATTGGAGCATTTTTTAAAATAGCTCTTGCAATCGCAATTCTTTGTCTTTGTCCACCTGATAATTTTACACCTCTTTCACCTACCAAGGTATCATACCCTTCGGGCAATTCATTAATAAACTCATCTGCTCTTGCTAGTCGTGATGCCTCATAGACTTCTTCTTTTGTGGCCCCTTCTTTTGCATAAGCAATATTTTCAAAAAGTGATCTATGAAAAAGAAGAGGTTCCTGTGGGACATAGGAGATATTTTCTCTTAAAGATTTTTGAGTAACATCATAGATGTTTTGTTCGTCAATTAATATATCGCCAGAATGTAAATCAGAAAAACGAAGAAGTAATTTTGTGATAGTAGTTTTTCCTCCTCCACTAGGACCCACTAATCCAACCTTTTCTTTTCCTTTTATATCCAAAGAAAAATTAGAAAGAAAAGAATTTCTTTCTTTTTCGTTTTCTTCTTTTATATCATTAAATTTATTTTCTTTGTAAAAGAAGGTAGCATTTTTAAAGGAAATGCTTCCTTTCGTAACATTTAAATCACTTGCTTTTTCCTTATCAATAATAGTAGGGGGGTTTAGAAACATCTGAGTAAATTCCGCTGCTTCACTAATAGAAGACTCAAAATTTCTGTAGGTTCTATTAATTTCCCAAAAAATTCTTGTTATTTGTGAATAGTAAGAGAAAACAACAAAAATCATTCCTGCCTGTAAACCAAGAAGTTCAGAAAAGTATATCGCAAGGACCAATCCTATAACATTAGTAACCACATAAAGTGGAGAAATTATACTATCAAAAATTAAATTCTGGTAATCAGCAGCTTTCTTAAATTTTTGAGTAAAATCACTAATATATTTTCCATATTCATTTATCTCCCTTTTCTCTTTCGCAAATGATTTAATTGCAAATATATTTGACATTGAATCAGATAATCTTCCAACGACATTACTACTTGCAATATGTCTCTCTGCAACAAGTTTAGATCTTCTTTTGATTATAGGAATCGCAATAGATACAACTACAGCCATACAAAAAAGAAGAATAAGTGGTATCCAAAAGGAATATTGCCATAAAACAACAGTAACAAAAATAAGAGGAAAAATATTTGTGAACACATTAAATAAAAGTGTATCTGTAAATGTCTCAAAACTTCGTGAATATGCTAATGCTTTTTTAGACAACGAACCTACAAAATTATTTGTATAGAAATCATAATCCCTTTTTGCAAGCCATTCAAACCCCTTATTCGCAAGATTCCTTATGCCATCTGTCTCAAGAGCAATAAGGTAATGAAGTCCTATTCGCCATAATGTTTCTCCAAGAATCCACGATCCAAAAAATAACCATAAATAAGGCCCTGCTAGAGAAAGAGAGATACTACCATTTTCTGCAAATATATCTACAATTTTACCTATTAGAAGAGGAGGAATAAAAAAAACAAATATATTTCCAACAGAAGGAAGTAAAAAAGAAACAATAGATTGGAAGGTATGTTGACGATATTCACCAATATAATCTCCAAGCACCTGCTTGATTGCTTTATTTGTTATTTCTTTATAGTTCATATTTAAAACACTACTTTACCATGCTTTTTCATTTTTCCTAAATTTTAGAAAATTAATTAGAATTACCTATTATATTTGAATCAGTTTTTGACTTGAATTTTTTATCATATATAAATACTTTTCCTAAAATAATTCCACACCAAAGAATAAACAGAAAAAGTATATTTAAAAAATCCATCTTAAACAAAGCATCACCTGTTATATATGCAAAAATGCCCCAAAATGTATTCCAGACTATTATTCCAAGAGCAGAAGCAGAAAGAAATTTTTTAAATGGAATTCTTATAATTCCTGCTGATGTTGATGTAATAGCAGCAAGATTTGGAACCCAATATGAGGATAAAACTGCAATAAAAATATGTTTTGAGAGTTTTTCCTTCATTCTTTCAAGCATTTCTTCATAACCTAGTTTTTTAAGAAGATGATACCAACCTTGTCTTCCTATAAAGTAATTAAATATATATGCAATAAAAAAGGAAATAGAAATAGTTAGAACAACTATAATAGAACGAGAAATATCTCCAGTAGCCGAGATAACACCCAAGAATACAATAACTCCTCCTGGAAAGTAATTTCCAGCAATAAGCATTCCTTCAAGAAGCCCAGCAATAAATACTACAAGTAATCCGTATTCTTGAAAAAACATTGAAGTTAAATCAATAATTTCATCAACTGTTGGTATTTTAAAAATCTCTTTTCCTGCAAGAAAAATAAGATATATAAAAATCAATGTAAGGGGAAGAGATAATGTCTTTAAAATTTCCTTTAATGTAATTTGCATATTTTTATAAGTGTTAAAAAAATAATTAATAAAATAAAACTACCATTCTTCTTTTTTAATTTTTAATATCTCATCTGGGGTATAATTCTTGTTTGCTTTTGTATCATGTGGAAACCTTACTATATATAACCCTCTTTTTTGGGTATCTAAATATATATCCATTTCACAACCAGGAAAAAAGTATTCAGTTCGTAGATTTGGTCCGATTAATACCGTAGGACTAAAACCTAACTTCATTTTAATTATTTTATTAAGAAGTTTTATTGAATTTTTATAACTTGTTCCACCTCTATCTCCCCCAACAATTACAATATCTATACTTCCGCCTTTTGATTTTTCTTTTATATCTAGTAGTGATTTACTTAAGTCATCTATAAACTCTTCCTTTTTCTTTTCTAAAAATTCTCCAGGATCCTGGTGACTTAAAAAAGAAATTTGTTTATTTAATTTTTTATCTTCTCCAACAGCAATAACACTTGTACAATCAACAAAGAATTTTGAAAATTTGTTCTTTTCATTACATTCAGAAATAACATACGACATTTCACCATCGCTTTTAATTTTTTCTTTTTTTAACTCCTCCTTTTCTCCAAATAAATTTATTTCTTGACCTTCTTTTTCAATATAAAATAGTTTATCCAAGGTATCATCATCAATATTTGTTCTATCTAAAATACATGCTCTAATTGGTTTATAAATTTTTTCTAACCCTTTTATATATTCCTCGTGAGCCTCATTAAGTATAGTTGGCGTTAATTTTTGAAAAATAATACAGGAAAAATTATACCTTGCGTTATTTTTTGATTTTTTAACCTCTTCTTTATATTCTTGAATTTCCTCTTTAGTAATTTTTACAGAAGGATAATTTTTTAACTTCTTCCACATAATTGCGTCCTTTAATGTCAGTTCCTCTGGAACAACGCTTTGAAGTTCAAACATTCCTTCAAAATTTTCTGTTTCTTTCTTTTGAATTAATAATTTAATTTCACTACGAAAATCAGACAAAGCCTTTTCAGATTTATTTTCATTAGAACTATCCTCTATCATATTTTGACCTTCCATATATATAATTTACACCACTATTTCTTTTTTTCCAAATTTTACATATAAAATTGGAACAACAAAAAGAGTAAGAATAGTAGAAAATAGTAAACCGAATATAATTGAAAGAGCCACAGGTGCCCATGTTGGATCAGAGAAAGCAAGGGGCAACATACCTGCCACAGTAGTAAGTGTCGTTAAAAGAATTGGTTGAAGTCTAGATTTTGCTGAAACATATACAGCATCTATTATTGTTAATCCTTCTTTACGAAATTTATTTATGGAATCAATTAGGATAATTGCATTGTTTACCACAATACCAGCTAAGGCAACTATACCTATAAATCCTGGAAATGAAAGTGGTTGATTCATCAAAACTAATCCAAAAAATACTCCTATTAAAGCTAAAGGAATTGTAATAATAATAAAGAATGGCTGTCTAAATGAGTTAAATTGCCATAGAAGCAAGCCAAATATAAGAATAATACCAAGTATCATTGCCTGTCCAAGACTTGCGAATGATTCATTTATATCTTCCTCTTCTCCACCATACTTAATTGATACATTTTCTGGTAGATTATAGTTTTCAATTTTTTCCTGTAATTGCTTTACTATTAATCCTGCATTTGCACCTTCTTTTATATCAGAGGATACAGTGATAGACCTATCTCCATCTTCATGAGAAATTGATACTCTATTATTTGTAAGACTCACATTTGCAAATGTTGATAATGGGGTCATTCCTTTTTCTGTTGGTATTAAAATACTATTTAAATCCGAAACAGAAACTTTTGGAATATTGCCAACAATCCCATACGAAGAGCCAATGTTGTAAATCACTTTTACATTTATATCATCTCCATTTACCTTAACAACTGTTGCTTCATTTCCTGTAATAGCAGTCCTTAGAAGCCCAGCAATTTGAACAGGAGAAACTCCAAACATTCTAGCTTGTGCTCTGTTTATACTAATAAACAATTCTCCTGGACCTTCTTGTATTCCGTCAGAAACATTTCTTGTACCTTCAATAGAATAAAGTATATCTGCTACATTTTTTGCAGTTTCTTCTAAGTCTTCAATATCCTTTCCCATTATTTTTACTTGAACAGGAAGTCCTGAAGGAGGACCTGCCCCCTCCTGAGCCAGGGTAACAATCGCATCTGGAACTAATTCATTTAATTTAGGTTCGTATTCCTCTATCAATTTTATACTATCTATTTCAGTTTCTTCACGAAGATTAACAACAACTGAACCCACATGTCCAGCACTTTGCCCAATACTTCCAGTATTAAAGCTACTTCCAGAACCTACTGTTATCATAAATGACTCTATTCTCATATCCTCTATCAAAAAATCTTCAATATCCATTATTTGTGCATTTGTGACAGAAAGAGGAGTTCCAACTGGATTTTCTACATCAATATAGATTATCTCCATAGATGATGGAGGAAACATATTTACTTCTAAAATACCAAAAACTGGTAAAGAAATACTTACAAGAAATAAGACAATAATTATAATTAAAAATCTCTTAGAGTATTTTGGATTATTTAAGATTAAATGGAGACGACTGTCATAGAAAGCATAAAGTTTTTTAATTAAATCCCTTGTAAAGGTAAGTCCTTGAAAGGAATTACTGTTATTACTTGGTTTTAATAAATGAATTCCAAGTGTAGTTATTATTCCAAGAGAAACAAAAATAGCAGTCAAAAGAACAATGGTGATTGTAATAGGAATTGATTCAATGAACTCGCCGATAATACCACTCATTAAAAGCATAGGTAAAAAGACAAATACAGTAGTCAGTGTTCCAGAAATAAGTGGATTTTTAAATTCTGTAATAGTTTCTATCGCAGATTGATATGGGCTCTTTCCTTCTTTTAATAGATTAAACATATTTTCGGTTACTACTATGGAAGCATCCACCAAAATTCCAAGTGCTAAAATTAACGAAAAAAGAGTTAGGAAGTTTATCGTATAACCAAGTGGATTAAGAATTGCAAATGTAAAGAGAAATGTAAGTGGAACTACTAGACTTGCAAGAAGTGCTTCTTTCCATCCAAGAAAAATTATCAAAACAATTAAAACTATTATCATAGTAAGCAGACCACTATTTAACAGAGTTGATAAATCTTTTCTTATAAATTCTGCATCATCTTGCACCACTTCAATTATGATTTCTTCAGGTAAGGTATTTTCTCTAGCTTCGGTTATTATTTCATTTGTTTTATCAACTATAGTAAGGATATCTCCTTGACCTGATAACTTAAATACCTCTATACCGATAGATTGATTGATTCCTCCTTCATGAGTTCCTAGTCTTGAGATAGTGTTAGATCTTGTATATGTGTCTTCTACCTCAGCAATATCTCTAATAAAAACAGGAGTGCCGTTAGAACTAGCAATTGCTGTATTCCTTACATCCTCTGCGGTATGTAATCGTCCTTCAAGTCTTACTGTATAAGTACTACCAGCTGTTTCAATACTTCCAATAGGAATATCACTATTGGCATTTACAATACCACTTGTTACTTGTCCTATATTTAATCCAAATTGACTCAAACTTTTATCCGATAAGATGATTTGTATTTCTCTTTCTGGTGCACCTGTAATACTTATCTGAGATACAGCTTCTACCCTCTCAATACTTTCTTTTAGTTCTTCTGCATACTCCTTTAGACGAATAGGGTCAAAAGGTCCACTTAAAGCAAGAGAAAGTATTGGTCTATCATCAAAACTTATTTGTTGTATAACAGGATCATTTGTATCTAGAGGTAAATCAGGTTTAACTCTATCTATTCTTTCTCTCACATCACTTAGTTTATCTCTAATATCAGTTCCGATATTAAATGTTATCACGATTGAAGAAAGACTCTGTTGAGATGTAGAGGTGAATGTATCAATGTCTGCTAATCCTTGTATTCTATTTTCAATTTTGTCAGTTATTAACTCCTCTACATCAATAGCAGAAGCCCCAGGAAGACTCGTAGAGATAACAACAATAGGTAAATCAACCTCAGGACTTGATTCCTTTGGAATTGTTAAAATTGACACAATACCGAAAACAATAATTGTAAAAATTACAACATAAGTCAAACGAAAATTATCTATGAAAAAATTCCAAATACTTTTATTATTATCACTAGAAGACATTTTAGTTTTTTATTTCAACTCTCATACCATCTTTAAGACCACGAGCTGATTCAGCAATTAGAGTTTCGGACAATAAATCTGTAAAAATTTCAATTGATTCACCTTTTATATTACCTGTTTCAACTTCCTTTTCGATTACAATTTTATTTGAATTATCATAAATATACACAACAGAAGCATCTGCACGAGGACGAATTGATTTTAATGGAACAGTAAGAATTGTGTTATCAATATTTTTTACATAAATCTCTACATTTACGAACTCACCTATAACAAAAGATTTTTCGGTATTCTCAGGAACAATTAGAACTTCAACTTTTCCATTGATAGGATTAATACCAGAAGAGATGTTTGATACTACTCCTTTATAATCGTTATTTATTAACACATCACTTCCCACTTCAATCTTTTTACTTTCTGAACTACTCAAAAATGCTTTTATATAAATACCAGACTTGTTTGTAAGAGAAACAACTGTTTGACCTATGTTTATATATTCTCCTATACTAACTGGGACTGCAATTACATCACCGGAAAAGGGAGCACGGATAATTGTTTTTGAAAATGCTGTCTTTGCAGAACTAAGATTTGCTTCCGCTTGTGCAACCTGTGCTTCTTGAGAAACAATTTGTTCTTCACTAACTGTGGATTGTTGGATAGTAGTATCTATACTTTCCTTTGCTAGTAAATATGCATTGTAATTTGCTATATATGAATCACTTTTTTTGTTTGGAATATCTACATACCATATAGTATCCATATATGTATCAATAGAGTCAGGAAAAGAAATGTAAAGACCTCTTGTACCAAATGGAGTTGGCCCTGTTTTATTAATTTCAACATCACGGACTGTTTCAAGTTTAAAGATATTCATTTCATAATCTCCCATCTGTTTTCCCCTCTCAAAAATTATCTTATATGTTCCCTCTTCACTACCAGAATATCTACCACTAATGATGGGGGCTGTTTGAGAATACAAATCTGAGTCTGGTTCAGCTATTAAATCTGCCGACAAAAGATTTGCATATGCATTTTCAGTGGAAATTTTTTGTTGTTGCTCTATATTACCAATATATGCACCATCAGCACTTCTTCTTTTAAGTTCAGCAAGTTGTGCCTTTTGCACTGCTACTAATGCTTCTGCTTGCTCTACTTGAGATTTTATAGAACTATTCTCTAATGTAATCAATGATTGCCCTTTTGAAACAACATCTCCTACTCTCACATTTACACTCATAATTTCTCCACTTGCTTGAGATTTCAAATCTGCCTGTTGTTCTGACACAACCGATCCAGTAGCAAAAACAGAGGTGCCTTCTATTTTGTCTCCAAGTTTAAATACTGAAATGACCTTTATTGGTTCGTCTATCACTTGCTCGGAATTTTCTACTTTTCCTGTTCTTGTAGCAAAAAAGACAACTACAATGATGAGTCCTATAACCCCATACAAAAGATATTTTCTATTTATTCCTTTTGTTTTGTTAATTATATTCATGTATAAAATATGTAATGAAAAGATGTCTCTTTATTTAGACAATGATTAAATATACCAAGAAAACAAAAAGGAATCAATTCATCTTTTTAATTCACTTACAATAGAAGTAATCACCCCTACTACAATGACTAACACTATAACAAACAGTATTAATATGGTTACTAGTCCCATTTTAGTTTTTAATTTAAAAGTGAAAAAAACTGACCTAGATAATACGGCCAAGCAATGATAGCTAGCACTCCTTGCCAAAAGCCAAGTTTGAGAAAGCCAATAGTAAATAACCATGCCATTATCCACAAACCCCCAGTCATTGTTTGATTTTCTATTTTTATTTTGTTCATAATAGTATTATAGCATTTATTTTATATTTTTTTCAAATCACTACTTAAACCAGGTTTCGTATTGTCTGGCTGGGGGGGAAGGAATCGGACCTTCATTTGAGCGTTCAAAGTGCCCTGTCCTGCCATTAGACGACCCCCCAATGTTCTTTTATCTCCCACTAACTCTACTTCTCCTCATTCTGCCCTAGAATCTTAATCAAAGCAAGTTCTAGAGGTAATTCTTGAATAAAAACTCTGTCTATATTCTGATATGCTTCAAGTAATGCAACCAATGCAGGTGAGCGAAGTATACCCTTTTTGTCTTCTTTTACAAGTTGCTTTAAAAATTCCAAATCTGTATCTGATAAATCTTCAGTCATTTCTTTTTCTAGTCTTGGTGCATATTTAAGAATGATTGCAATTCTGAATTTTTGAATGATAAGTTTAGTAAATAGCTTCATGTCAATATTTTCTTCTCCGCATTTTCTTACTATCATTATCCCCTTTTCTAATTCATCTTTTGCTATAGCAGAGATGTATTCATTCACTAATGTAGTTTTTGGTGCACCGGTAATCTTCTCTACCTCTTCCCTTTTGATTTTTTTAGATTTTGAAAAGTTGAGCACTTTTTGAAGAATACCTACGGCATCTCTAAATGAACCATCACCTAGAATCGCAATTAGTTCTGCTGAACCTCTATCAAGTTCAAAACCCTCCTTTGTAGCTATATCTACTACATTTTTCTTAAGAAGTGAATCAGATGGCTTGCGAAAATTAAAAACCTGACATCTGGAGATGATAGTATCAGGGACTTTATGGAATTCAGTAGTAGCGAGAATGAATATCACATGAGATGGTGGCTCTTCAAGTGTCTTTAAAAGACCTCCCCATGCATCTTTGGATAGCATATGCACTTCGTCAATAATATATATTTTGTATTTTGAATCAAAAGGAAGCATTCTCACTCCTTCTCTTAATTCTCTTATATCATCTATTCCTCTATTTGATGCTGCATCTATCTCATATGTATCATTTATAGAAATCCCCATTTCGTTTGCAAAAATCCTTGCGACAGAAGTCTTACCAATACCCCTACTACCAACAAAAAGATATGCATGAGATACTTTTTCATCAGAAATAGAACTTTCAAGCACACTTACTATGTGATCCTGCCCTTCTACATCTTTAAATGTTTGTGGTCTGTATTTGCGATATAAAGCAAGTGTTGATCCCTTAATTTCCTTTGACATTACTAAATTATACACGATTTAGGATTATTTAAAAGTAGAATCTTTGACAATACTTGCAACCTCCTTTGCAGTGCTCGCTTCCATTAATTTTATTCTTAATTCCTTTGCTCCAAGAAATCCATTCACATATGCTTTAAAATGCTTTTTCATTACAGCAAAATTCTTCTTACCTTTAAATTCTCTTTCAAAAAACCTTGTATGCTCCACCATTACATTAAGCTTTTCCTTAATACTTTTTGGTTTCTTTTTTGAAAAAAGCCATGGGTTTCCAAAGATAGCTCTTCCTAGCATTACTCCATCGCAACCAAACCAATCGACTTTTTTCTTTCCATCTTCTATACTTTCTACATCACCATTTCCTATGATTAAAATATCTTTATTTATCTCATCTCTAAGACTTACAATATCCTTCATTAATTCCCACCTAGCAGGCACAAGTGACATTTCTTTTCTTGTTCGTAAATGCACAGTAAGGACATCTATCCCTTGATTTAATAAAAATCGTAACCATTCTTTATCATATTTGTTATAACCAATTCTTGTTTTAATTAGTATAGGTAAATCTCCCGCTCCTTCCTTTGCTGATTTAATTATTTCTTTTGCAAGTTCCTTGTTCTTAATGAGCGATGCCCCTGCTCCTTGCTTTTCTATTGCTCTGTCAGGGCAACCCATATTTATATCTATCCCGTCAAAACCAAGTTTCCTACATAACTCACTTGCTTTTTTAATATTCAAAGGGTTTGCTCCAAATATCTGAGCAATAATTGGATGTTCTCTTTTATTATATTTAAGATTTACTAATAATTTTCTTTTTGCAAGAGGGTGTGTTAATCCATCAGCTGAAACAAACTCAGTCCAGAATATATCCGGCTTACCGTATTTTGAAATGATAGTCCTAAAGGCATAGTCTGTAACATCAGCCATAGGTGCAAGAACAAAAAACGGTTTTTTTATTTTTTGAAGAAAATTTATATTTTTTTTCATTGTATATCTTCTTATCTAAACCTATAATACACTTTATTACCAAATCTTAAATCTATATATTCAAGTTCTTTTTGACTATTTTCATATTCATTTAAAAACTGCTCTGAACCAAAGACAATTTCTAAATTTTCTGTCAATTTTTCATATCCAGAATCAATATTAAAAATTATTCTTGGAGGTAATTGAATTGAAGAAGAAAGAGAAAGTAAATAAAATTCCATATCTCCATCTTCTTTTACAAAAAGTGAAACTGGATTTATATTAATACTCTTTAGCATTTTCCTAAATTTATCAATTTCTTTGATTTTCTCTTTAAGAAATGTGTGTCCAATTGGACTTTCATAATCACTTGAAATACCACCAAAAAATTTAAAATACACATCACCAGAAAAATATGGTGCAGAACTATAAATATATCCTTCTTCGTCCATAAAATAGCAAGTCTTTTTTTCTTGAGAGAGAATAAAATTATTACCACACCACAAGTATTGTGCATATCGCTCGGTAATGTTTATTTTAAGAGTATTCAATCCATCAAGATTAATATCAATATCTTTATATATTAGATATTCTGATTTAACCTTTTCTATTATATTTTTACGGGGTAAAAATATAATACTTCTTTTTGGAAAAAGTAAAAGATATTTTTCAGAAAGAATATCTTTTACTTTATTCTTAAGAATCTCACCATCAATTGGATTAATGCCTGTAATTTCTATTGAATTAATGCTTAATTTTTCTGAACGAGAAACAAAAACAAGAGCAATTAAACAAAAAACAAAAATAATTAAAATTAGTATTATTCTTTTTCCTAATACTTCCTTTTTTCTTAATTTTGCCTTTTTTAATTTTCTGGAATCAAGAACATCTCTCTTATTCATTTTTTTATCCTATATATTCTCTTCCTCCCATATAATTTCGTAATACCTCTGGTATTTTTACTTTTCCATCTATAGTTTGATAGTTTTCTAAAATAGCAGCTGGCACTCTTGAAGTAGCAACAGCAGTATTGTTTAAAGAATGAAGATATTTTATTTTTCCGTCATCATCCTTGTACCTTATATTAAGACGCCTTGTTTGAAAATCATGAAAATACGAAGAAGAATGTGTTTCTCTATATTTATCCTCTGACGGCATCCATGTTTCAATATCATATTTTTTTACTTGACCCAATCCCAAATCTCCACCACAATTTACTACCACCCTATATGGTAACTTTAATTCCTGGAGTAGATGTTCTACATGAGCAGTAATTTCTTCATGTAATTTAGATGATATCTCATGACTTGCTTCACATAAAAGAACTTGTTCTAATTTATAGAACTCATGTACTCTTATAATACCTTTTGTATCCTTTCCATGACTTCCTGCTTCCCTTCTAAAACAAGGAGAGAATGTTATAAATTTTCTAGGTAATGTTTCCTTGGGAATAATCTCTCCAGAAAAATATGACATTGTAGCCACTTCTGCTGTTCCTGCTAGATAGTTTTCATCTTGAGTTTTATAAAGATCTTGTTCTCCTTGTGGTAAATACCCAGTTCCAAAAAGTGCTTCCTTACGAACCATTGAAGGAACAATCATAGGTGTATATCCTATTTTTACAAAATAATCAAGAAAGTATTGCCATAAAGCAAAAAAAAGAAGTGCTCCATCGTTTTTAATAAAATACCCCCTAAACCCAGAAACTTTTGTCCCTCTTGCAAAATCAGCTAAATCTAAATCTTCCATTATTGATATATGGTTTTTGGGAGTGAAATCAAATGAAGTCTTTTCTCCCCAAGTTCTAATTTCAGAATTTTGTTCATCATTTTCCCCCTCAGGAACTGACATATCTGGAATATTTGGAACCTCAAGCATGAGCTTATACCATTCTTTCATTATCTCCCTTAATTTTTCCTCTCTTATCTTTATTTCATCCTTTACACCTCTCATTTCTTCTATTAATTGAATCTTAAGTGCAGGATCTTGATCTCTTGCAATATCATTAGAAACACGATTTATTTCACTTCTTAATTCTTCTACTTCTTTTAAGATTTTTAATCTCTCATCATCTACAAATATGAGTTTGTCAACATCAAAATCTATATGCTTCTTTTTTGAACCAACAACTACTACATCTTTATTTTCACGAATAAATTTTATATCTAACATAATGTTTATATTATATATTAATTATGCTACAATGACAAAGTCAGGTGCAAGACGCCGTAATCTAATCTATATATGGAAATAAGAAAACTAGCAAGAAGCGAGTTTCCACTTGCGTTATTGGAAATACCAGAACCACCAAAAAATCTTTGGATTATTGGTAATTTACCAGATAACAAAATATACACATATTTATGTGTAGTTGGTTCAAGAAAAAATACATATTACGGTCGTGATGTATGTGAATACATATTATCAGGATTAAAAGGATACCCTATCGTAATAGTGTCAGGTTTTGCTATGGGTATTGATACCATAGCACACAATACTGCAATAAATATAGGTATTCCTACGGTAGTCCTACCTGGTTCAGGACTTTCAAAAGAAGTAATGTATCCTAAGACAAATCAAGAAATGGTAGACAAAATTATTGAAACAAAAGGATGCCTTCTATCAGAATTTGAACCAAACCACCATGCTACTTTTTGGAGTTTTCCAAGACGAAATAGACTAATGGCAGGAATCTCAAAGGGAACACTTGTAATAGAAGCATCAGAAAAATCAGGGACACTCATCACTGCAAGACTGACAACAGAATACAATAGAGATCTCTTTGCTGTTCCAGGTTCAATTTTTCATCCAAATTCAATAGGTGCAAATAAACTCATAAAGCAAGGTGCAACACCCATAACAAACTCAAACGAACTACTAGACGCACTTGGTTTTGAACAAAAAACAACAAACGAATCCCTATACATCAATCTTTCTAAAGAAGAAAGAAGAATTGTAAAAATGTTAAGAAAACCTCTTTCTCGTGATGAGATAATTCAAATGACAAAAACAAATGCATCGCATGTAAATTCACTTCTCTATATATTAGAAATTAAGGAAATAATTAAAGAGGAATGTGGTGTTATTAGATTGATAAATTTGCCAAATAATAGTATTTAGTGTAATACTTAAAAAAACGATATGAAATTATTAATTGTAGAATCACCATCAAAAGCAAAAACAATAGAGAAATATCTCTCAGATTTTTCTGCTTCAAAAAAAGATAAATACATGGTCAGGGCCTCGGTTGGGCATATCCGAGATCTTCCCAAATCAAACAAAAAAGCAATAGATATTGATTCTGGATTTGTTCCCTATTATGAAATATCTAAAGGAAAAGAAAAAGTAGTAAATGAACTACAAAACATGGCAGAAAAAGCAGATGAAATACTTTTGGCCACTGACCCTGATCGTGAAGGAGAAGCTATCGCTTGGCATATTGAAGAGATATTAAAAAGTGATAAAAATATAAAATCCCCCATCAAAAGGGTAGCATTTCATGAAATAACAAAAGATGCAATTATTTCTGCCCTCTCTAACCCAAGAGAAATAGACACAAACCTAAGAAAAGCACAAGAGGCAAGAAGAGTGCTTGATAGATTGGTAGGGTATGATTTATCCGGAATAATCTGGAAAAAAGTTAGATATGGACTTTCTGCAGGTAGAGTTCAATCCCCTGCATTGAGGATAATAATGGAAAGAGAAAGAGAGATAAGAGCATTCATCCCAGAGAAGTATTGGAAAATATGGGGAGATTTTGAGACAAAGAGTAAAGCAAAAATTACATTAAATTGTGATGAAGAGCCAAGAGATGAAGAATTAGTAAAAAAAATACTGAACGACGGTAGAAATAAAAAATGGATAATAAGTGATGTAAAGGAATCTGAACAAAAAAGATCCCCAAGGGCACCATTTACAACTTCTACTCTTCAGCAAACAGCAAGTTCTAGACTTGGATATTCCCCATCTAAAACAATGCAAATTGCCCAAAAACTCTACGAAGCAGGACATATTACATATATGAGAACAGATAGCACAAGTATTGCAAATACCGCACAAGCCCAAATTATTTCTTTAGTAAAGAAAAAGTATGGTGAAGAATACTCATCTCCAAGAAAATATAAAACCAAATCAAAAAATGCACAAGAAGCACACGAGGCTATCAGACCCACACATATAGATTGCACAGAAGCAGGAAACGAGGAACAAAGAAAATTGTATCGCCTTATCTGGGAAAGAACAATATCATCCCAGATGTCAGATGCAAAACTTAAAAAAACAAAAATAACAGCAAAAATTTCTGATAGTCATACACTTCCTTCTTTTTCAGCAAATGGATCAAGATTACTGTTTGCAGGTTGGCTTGCAGTGGATACTACATCAAGAGGTGACGACATCGAACTTCCGCCAGTAAAAATAGGAGAAAATCTTAAAGTGATTTCACTAGAAACGGAAGAAAAATTTACGGAACCTCCATATAGATATTCAGAGGCAGGATTGATAAAAGAACTTGAAGCAAGAGGAATAGGAAGACCTTCAACCTATGCATCAATAATGAAGACTTTAGAAGAAAGACAATATATTAAAAAAGAAAACAGAACCCTTTTCCCTACTGACACTGGTGAAGTAGTATCTAGTTTCTTAGAAAATCATTTTGCTAAATACATCTCTGACACATTTACTGCAGAAATGGAAAACGAACTTGATGAGATATCAAGAGGAGAAAGAAAATACGAAAAAACTCTTAAAGATTTTTATGATCCGTTTCAAAGAGAAGTAAAAGAAAAGGATAAACTTCAAAAGGTCACAAATCTAGGTGAAGCCCCAAATAATATCAAATGTCCAAAATGTGGAAAAAGCATGATAATTAAACTTTCAAAAACTGGTAAATTCTATTCTTGCTCTAATTATCCAGATTGTGATGGAGCATTAATGTTAGATGGAACAGAACTCAAGGGCCCAAAGGAAACCGGAGAAAATTGTCCAGAATGTGGTGATGATGTGGAAAATAAGAAAAAAAGAAAAGGAGGTAAATTAGTAATAAGAGAAAGAAGAGACGGAACAGGTACTTTTATTTCTTGCTCAAGATACCCAAAATGTAAATTCATCAAAAAAGACGAAGCAGAAGAAGCAAGAAAAAAAACAGGTGTCGCCTGTCCAGAATGTGCAAAAGATTCATCTATAACTGAAAAAGGAGAATTAGTAGAACGAAGAGGAAGATTTGGTATATTCTATTCCTGCTCAAATTATCCCAACTGTAAATTTGCCATCAAAGCAAAACCAACAGGGCAAACCTGTAATGAATGTGGCTCTTTAATGATGGAAGGCACAAAAACCATTCCAGAGAGATGTAGTAATAAAACCTGCCCAAATCATAATCCACACAAGAAGAAAAACATTGTGATATAATAGTATCTGCTATGTCAGATATCAATGAACT
Organism: Minisyncoccota bacterium; assembly: GCA_041657445.1. Lineage (GTDB taxonomy): Bacteria > Patescibacteriota > Minisyncoccia > Phycocordibacterales > UBA9973 > UBA9973. The sequence continues at coordinate 93,489 of JBBABV010000001.1, forward strand.
ATTCAAATTAACTGGCCCACTTAGTGAAAATGAAAAAAAATCCATTCAGGAAGCATTTGATTTTGCTAAGAAAGCTCACGATGGACAAAAAAGGTTAAGTGGTGAACCGTATTTCACTCATGTGTTTGAAACTGCAAAAAATCTTGCAAAGTTTGGAATGGACACCAAAACAATAATAGCAGGATTACTACATGATATTTTTGAGGATACAGAAATCAAAGAAGAAGAAATAGAAAAAAAATTTGGAAAGGAAATAGTATTCCTAGTAAATGGAGTAACAAAACTTGGAACACTAAAATACAGAGGACACGAAAGACATGTTGAAAGTCTTAGAAAATTTTTTATTGCAATGACTAATGATCTTCGTGTGGTCATTATTAAATTCGCAGATAGATTACATAACCTAAAAACACTTGAGCATATCCGTGAAGATAAACGAGAAAGAATAGCAAAAGAATCTATAGATGTATATGCTCCACTTGCAAATAGACTTGGAATGGGAAAATTAAAAGGTGAAATAGAGGATGCCGCTTTTCCTTATGCTTTTCCTAAAGAATATGCATTAGTTCAGGAAATGACAAAAGGAAAAGAGGAATTGTATAAAACATATCTAACAGAAGTAAAAAATAGTTTAGAAAAGGAATTAGTAAAAAATAAAGTAAAAATAGTAGAAATAAACTACAGAGTAAAACATAAATATAGTATTTGGAAAAAATTACAACGTCGTGATATGGATATAGAAAAAATCTATGACATAGTCGCTCTTCGCATAGTAGTAAATTCTATTGAAGAATGCTATAAGGTTCTTGGCATCGTTCACTCTATTTGGAGACCACTTCCAGGAAGAATAAAAGACTATATTGCAGTGCCAAAACCAAATGGCTATCGCTCTATTCACACTACAATTTTCACAGGTTCTGGAGGTATAGCTGAGATACAAATCAGGACTAAAGAAATGCATGCAGAGGCTGCTTACGGTGTTGCAGCACATTTTGCCTATAAAGAGCATCAAGAAAAAAAGAAGAATGATGATAAATCAAAATATAAATGGATAGAAGACCTTGGTAATTTTAATCAAGTAATAAATGACTCAAAAAAATTTCTTGAAAATCTTAAAATGGATTTCTTTTCTGATAGAATATTTATTTTTACTCCTAAAGGAGATGTTATTGATCTCCCAGATGAATCTAGTCCAATTGATTTTGCTTATACCATTCACTCTGATATTGGAGATCATATAAGTGGTGTAAAAATAAACGGAAAAATGATGCAAATTTTTTCAAAACTTAAAAATGCAGATATAGTAGAAATTATTGTAAAAAAGGAGGCACATCCATCTGGAAAATGGTTAGACCATGCAAAAACAAACATAGCAAAAAGACATATTCGCTCCTATCTTGAAAAGAACAGCTTGCTTAGCAAACTAAAATCTTTTGGTAAAAGTTAATCTAACTTAAATAGTAAAATTTGATATATCATAAAGACCTGAGTCATTATCTTTTTGTTCTTCTTTCTTTTCACTATTCTCATTTTCTACATTGGATGTATTATCAACTAAACCTACACTAGAAGGAACATTTTCATCTTGAATATCTCCTTGATTTACTTCTTGTATATATCTATCAAGCATTTCAGATGATTTTCTCTCACCTTCTGATTTATTTATCATTTCTAATATCATTCTTAAATCGTCCTTTGAAAAGAAATCAATTTTGATTTGACCACCCAATTCCTTTCTATCAATATGAACCCTAGTGCCAAGTTTTTCTTGAAATTCCTCTTCTAACTCTCTTATCTCAGGATCAGGTTTGTATTCTTTTTTTCTTACCCTATCCGATGCTATTTTTCTTGAAATTCTTTCCGCTTCTCTTACCGTAATTCCTTTATATACTATCTCCTTATAAAGAGTTACTTGTTCCTCTGGATGATCTGCAAGCATAAGAAGTGGTCTGGTGTGTCCTTCGGTTACTTTCCCTTCTGAAACCCCACTAAGAATTTCTTCAGGTAATGCAAGAATTCGCATTGAGTTTGAGACATACTCACGACTTCTTCCTAGTTTTTTTGCTATTTCATTATGAGTAAATTTAAATTCATTTGAAAGTCTAAAAAATGCCCTTGCCCTATCTACTACATTTAAATCCTCTCGTTGTAAGTTCTCTAGAATTGCAAGTTCTAGTTTTGCAAGAGAAGTATCTCCTACTCTGATAATCACAGGAACTTGTGAAATTCCAGCAATTTTAGCTGCTCTTAATCGCCTTTCGCCAGCAATGAGTTCATATTCTACAACTAAACCACCTTCTTCTTTTTCAACTTCAATCCTAGAAACTGTAAGAGGTTGAAGTACTCCATATTGCTTTATGGACTCAGCAAGATCTTGTAGGCGAGCTTCATCAAACTCTTTTCTTGGCTGGTATGGATTTGGCTTGATTTTTTCTGTATCAATCCAAAAAATTGAATTGGAATATAAATTTGACATAAATTGATTTTAGCACATAAATTGTTTTTTTAATAATTGATTTTCTGAATAATTCTGTGTAATATAAGTGAATTGCCGGAGTGGCGAAATTGGTAACCGCAAACGACTCAAAATCGTTCGGGGGCAACCCCTTGAGAGTTCAAGTCTCTCCTCCGGCACTGTTAGAATAATTTTACTCTAAAATATAAGTGAAATTATTAAATATGATACTGAATAAAATAAAAACCCTTGTAAGGCAGATTCAATACTGAAATGTAATACTAGTAGGGATAAAAGAGATTTATCAAAAATACTATTAATTTTTATAAATTAAAATTATTCATTTATTCACTACCATATTGATAAAATTTGGTAATTAGTTTTCCACAGCCCACTTGCATTATATCATATATGATATATCATATTAGGCATGGAAAAAACGACATCAAAACAAATAGGTGCATATATTAAAAAATTAAGAGAAAGAAAAGATATTACTCAAGGAAAATTAGCTAAACTCCTTGCTACCTCTCAAAGTGCCGTTGCTAGGATGGAGAAAGGTGAACAAAACTTCACTACCGACATTCTAAAGAAGATTGGTAAGATTCTCGGAGAGAATATAATATCCGTAAACACCTCTCTTGATTTTGAGATAAATGGAGGAAAAAAGTTAAGTGGAGAGATTACTACAGGCTACTCAAAAAATGGCTCTGTTGGTCTTCTCTGTGCTTCCCTTCTTAATAAGGGAATCACTACTCTCCACGGTATAGCACGAATTGAAGAGGTATATAGAGTAATAGAGATATTAGAGAGTATCGGTGCAAATGTAGAATGGATTGAGAAGAATTCAGTAAGAATCACCCCACCAAAAACTTTTAATATGCGAAATATCAATAGAGAATCCGCTATCAAGACTCGCTCTATCATAATGTTCATTGGTCCACTAATTCATTTTCTAAACAATTTTTACCTTCCTCATGCTGAAGGATGTAAATTAGGAAAGAGAACCATTAGTGCTCACAAATATGCACTAGAAGAGCTAGGGGTAAATATTAAGACTACAAACAATAGATACATTGTGTCAACTTCTGAGTTAAGACCAGGAAAAATAGTAATGTATGAATCAGGAGACACTGCTTGTGAAAATGCTTTAATGACTTCAGCTAGAATTGAAGGGAAAACAATCATTGAATGTGCAAGTGGAAACTACATGGTGCAAGAAATGTGCTTTTTCCTTGAAAAACTTGGGGTAAGGATTGAAGGGATCGGCACAGGCACTCTTATAATCCACGGAGTGAAAGACATAAATCTTAATGTAGAGTATTCAAACAGTGAAGACCCTATTGAATCAATGATGTTCATCTCTACTGCTATAGCTACTGATTCCAAGTTGACTATTAAAAAATGCCCAATTGATTTTCTAACTCTTGAACTATATAAACTTAAAACAATGGGATTAAAGTATAAAGTGCTTGATAGATATTTTTCAAATAATGGTAAAACTAAACTCATTGATATAGAAATAAGACCAAGTAGATTAATTGCACCTGAAGATAAAATTCATGCGAATCCATATCCAGGCATAAATATAGACAATCTTCCATTCTTTGGCCCTATTGCGATTAAAGCAAAAGGCACTACTTTAATTCATGATTGGTTCTATGAAAACAGAGCTATATACTTCACTGAATTAAATCGTCTTGGTGCAAATGTTACACTTCTTGATCCACACAGAGTATATATAAATGGAGGAACAAAACTTAAAGGAGCACAGATAGTCTGCCCTCCTGCTTTAAGACCTTCAATGGTAATACTAATCTGTATGCTTGCCTCTGAAGGTACATCTGTATTACGAAATGTATATATGATAAATAGAGGGTATGAAGAAATAGCAGAGAGATTGAATAGCATAGGAACAGATATAAAAGTGATGAACGGTATTTAAATGAATTCAAAAATTAAATCATATATTATAGTAATACTTGGTCAAACTGCTACAGGAAAAAGTGATTTAGCAGTAGAAATAGCAAGAAGAATTAAACCACCCGCAAAAGGTGAAATCATCTCTGCAGATTCAAGACAAGTGTATAAAGGTCTTGATTTAGGAAGCGGAAAGATAACAGAGAGAGAAATGAGGGGTGTCCCCCATTATCTGCTTAATGTTGCAAATCCAAAGAGAAGATTTACAGTTACAGAATATCAAAAGTTAGCAAATGAGAAAATAAATGAAATCCTAAAACGAGGAAATGTCCCTATCATCTGCGGAGGAACAGGATTCTATATTGATGCTATTACTAAAGGAATAGTCTTTCCAGAAGTTCCACCTAATACTAAATTAAGAAAATTGCTTGAAAATAAATCCTCTTCTGAACTTTTTTTGATGTTAAAAAAACTTGATAGAAATAGAGCAAAAAGTATTGATAAGAACAATAAGAGAAGAATAATCAGAGCTATTGAGATAATAAAAAAAATAGGGAAAGTACCAAAAACATCTTTTAAAAAAGTTCCTTATGAATTCATTAAAATTGGGCTCTACTTACCAAACGATATACTAAAGAAAAGGATTGAAAAAAGACTGCAAAAGAGAATTAAGTCAGGTATGATAAATGAAATAAAGAAATTACATAAAAATGAACTTTCTTACAAAAGACTTGAGGAATTAGGGCTTGAGTATAGATTTGTAGCACAGTATCTGCAAGGTAAATCAACTAAGGAAGAGATGATTAATAGATTAATCAACGAAATCTATCACTTTGCAAATCGCCAAATACAGTGGTTTAAAAGAGATACAGATATTATCTGGGTGGATGCAAGTAAATGAATCAATAATTATTGACTATTTTCCCTTTTCCTTACAAAGAATTTTTTAGAGAAGTTCTTTCCCATTATTTCATCAATTGCATCAGTAAAAGAGTCATCAGTAAAATCATCCCCTTTAAACATACTACAGAAAAATGCTTCTTTCACATAATGAGGTGAAAAATTAGTTTTTTCTGCTATTTGTAGAATAAGATAATCAAGATACTCAATGTTCAAATCATAATAAGATTGATTCTTGATTATTTCCAACAATTTTTTATCAAGGAATTGATATTTTATATATTCCGTGAAAATTTCTTCAGCAAATTTTTCTGTAACAGCTTCGTTTAAAAAATCAATACAATTCATTTCATTACTACTACAGAGAGTATCATTACCATCCTCTACTTTATTAGCAATAAAATAATCAACCCTAAATCCAGTTTTAATTCTTTCCATAAATAAATTGTTTTCTTCAATCCTGACATGTTTTTGATGAGAAAGTGCATGAGTCTCTTCATGGCAAGCAACACGAAGCACAGATAATTTAAACAATTTATTATTCAATGATTGATCTAAAATTTTATTAGTATTAATTAAAATATTTTTTGTATATATATTATATAATCCCAATGGAGCTTCTTTACCTTTTATTTCCCCTATTAGAAGTCCTGTTTTAAAGTTCTCACCCTTAAAATCTTTTACATACTTTTTTATTCTATTAATAAAAATTCTTTTTAATAATTTGTAGTCAATACTTTCTAATGCTTCTTTAAGAAGTGAGGACTTTTCGTATATAAGTCCTTTAATGTGATCTATGTGCTCCCTTTCAACAAGATTATCTTTTAACTCACTTATATTACCTCCATTATGAATTTTGAAATGTTCCCTCATAAAATTGAATTATAATTTATAATAATTAATTCTTTTGGCGGGCGATGAGGGAATCGAACCCCCGACATCAGTTTTGGAGACCGAAGTTATACCACTTAACTAATCGCCCTTAACTCCAGTCCTTGTATCTTCAAAAAGAAGAATGCGAGGCTGGAGAATAGGAAATGTAAATTATAAATAAACATTTCCGAAAAATACAAAGAACTCGTGACAAACATTTGCCACACTACTATTGTAGCATATGTTAAAAAGTTGCAAAAAGCATAAAAAGGAATTATTTCTTTGTTTCTTTATGTTTGGTTTTCTTTTTGCACCATTTGCAGTATTTAACAAGTTCAATTTTCTTGGTGACAAGTTTTTTATTCTTACTTGACCAGTAATTGATTCTCTTGCAGTTTCCACAGGCAAGTTTTATAAGTCTATCTTGTGACATGCTGTATATACTAATATAAAAACACTTAAATAGCAAACTAAATAATAACCCTAGGTAGTAATGCGGAAATTCTAGAAGTAACCTCATAATTTATAGTCCCAGCCATTTCTGCAAGATTCTCTGCATTAATAGTGTTCCTACCTTGAGTGCCGAGTAATACTACCTCGTCCTCATCCTTTACATCTTTCACCTTTGTAACATCAACTACAAACATATTCATAGCTACTCTACCTAAAATCCTGCACTTTTTGCCTCTGATTAATACTTCACCTTCATTAGAAAGACTTCTGTTATATCCATCTGCATATCCTTGTGGAATTACTGCTATTTTAATCGGTTTGTAAGTGGTAAATGATAGGCCATATCCCACAGTATGTCCTGCAGGAAGATTCTTTACTAATGCAATATGTGTCTTCCAAGATAAAACTGGAAAAAGTTTTAATTTATTTTTGTATAAAAACTTAATATGCTCTGAAGGCCAAAGTCCATAAACTCCAATGCCAAGACGAATGATTGGGTGTATCCCTTTATTTCTTTCATAGACTAAAAGCCCAGAAGTAGCTGATATGTGAGTATCAAGATTTGTAAATCCATATTTTTCTGCAAGACTTATTGCTTCTTTATACCTTTCAATTTGTTTTTCTGCATGAGTAAAATTATTTGTGTCTTCAATGTTTGCAAAATGTGCATAAATTCCTGTTAACTTAACATTTTTACATTTTTTAATTTCAACAAAGAGTTTTGGAAGCATGTTTGGTAAAAAGCCTTCTCTTCCTAGGTGAGCATCAATAGGGATATGTACTTCTTGTATTTTGTGCAATTTTTTTGCAAAAGTATTTATATTAAAAAGTTCCTTAATTGAAAAAGCGGATAAAACACACCTAATTTTATTGCTTCTTCTATATCAGATTTTTGCACATATCCAAGAATAAATACCTTTTTCTTACTATTTTTTCTTAAAAGTATAAGTTCTTCAATACTATCTACTTGGAAATAATCAACAAGCGGTTCCAAAATTTTTACTATTTCGTTTTGTCCGTGACCATATGCATTACCTTTGATTACCACAGAAAATTTAGTGCCTTTTTTAGCAATTTTCTTAAATAATTGTAAATTCTTAATAAGGTTATTCTTTGAAATTTCTATATAGGAAAGCGGAAAATTCTTTTTCATAATTTATTTATTATATAATAGTTTTAAGTTTTTTGTCCTCCTTAAATTTTTTAAGAGCAAGAGAAATTAATTTATCTAGAAGTTCCTTTGTAGAAATTCCACTTGCATTCCATAGTAATGGATACCAGCTGTGTCCCGTAAATCCTGGAATGGTATTTATTTCACATAAATATACTTTGTTGTTTTTTGTCAAAAACATATCTACCCTTGCCATACCCTGACAACATAATTCCTGGTAAGCTTTTCTCGCTGTTTCTTGTAAATGATTTATAGTTCTTTTATCCCCAATAAAAGGAATTTCCATCTTTATATCATCAATATATTTTGCATTATAATCATAAAAATCATGATTGGTTTTTAATCTTCCTAACACAGAAACAGAAGGGTTTTCATTACCAAGAACAGAACAAAAAATTTCATCTCCTTTAATAAATTCTTCTAATATAATTTTATTATCATACAAAAATGCTCTTTTTGTTGCATTATTAAATTCATTCCTTGTCCTTACCTTACTTATACCGACAGATGAACCTAGATTTGCTGGTTTGATAAAAACAGGAAGCCCAAGTTTTTTCTTAACATTAATGAAAGAAATTCTTTCACCTTTTCTTAAAACTAAAAATTTAGGCACCAATATACCTGCTTCTTTTAAAAGTCTTTTCTCTATTACTTTATCTAGATTAATAGCAGAACCTAATATGTCTGTCCCAACATAAGGTATTTCTAGGAGTTTGAGTAATCCTTGCACACTTCCATCTTCACCATAAGGACCATGAAGAACAGGGAAAATTATATCAAATTTCTTTTCTACCAATTGATTGAAAATCAATCTATTTTTCTTTGAAGGTTTATTTAATTTGACTAATTGAGGATTATTTTCGTTAATTATAAAATTCTTTTTGTCACCCCAAAACCATTTTCCATCTTTATCAATGATAATAGGAAATACATCATACTTATTTTTATCAAGGGTTCCAATGATATTATTTGCTGAAAGTAATGAAACTTCATGTTCTGCTGATCTTCCACCTAAAAGCACCCCTACTTTTAATTTTTTATTCATCATAATTTGCTTTATTCAAGTATTTTCTTAAGAATATCTTCTGGAATCTCCTTTTTTGCATTTTTTTGTTCCTTAACAATATCATCAATATCTTTATTTATTTGATAGTTTTTTGTTTCTTTCTCATTTTTCTTTTCATCTACTAAATCTCTAAGTTTCTTCATTTCTTCCTCACTTGCAGATTTATCATTTCTAGGTATTGCTTGTTCATCCTTTTGTTTTAAATCCTTAAGTGAAATATATTCTTTCCTATTTTCATTTTCTACCTCTTTTTGTAATGTTTTATTTAATACTTCTTTTAGTGAAGTATTACTGCTTTCTTTTTTAAAAGATTCTCCTTTAGCCTGGGGTGAATTTACATAATTTTTAGAGAAAACTTTTTTAATTTTTGAGAAAACTTTTGGTGCTCCTTTCTTCTCTTGCTGAAACTCTATACCTAAATCAGCAAGTGGTCTAAAAAATCTTGATTCGTCGTATTTAATCTGATTAACGGCTCCTTTAATTGGTTTCATCTCGCCTGCTTTAATTTTTGTAATACAATCCTTACAGTAGATAGGTCTTCCTTCTTCCGGCTTAAATGGGACTTTGGTATTGTTTCCACATACTGAACATACCGCATCAAATTTTTCCACTGTGCCAGTTATATCTTTATCATCTCCTATTGACATCCCACTCCATTCGTTTATTTCTTTTTCTACTTCTTCTCTTGGACGACAATACAATTCTCTTGATGTTTTTATCACTTCTTTCTCAACTTCTTTATTGTCCATATCTACCATAGGTGGAAGGGTTTTAGCAGAAAAAGGTCTAGATGTAACTCCATCTATCATTAATTTTATATATATTTTATAGTTTGGAAGATTTACTATATCCGTAGGAGTAAATTCTGGTTCAAATTCTTTTTCTAAAAATTCTGCATCATCTGCTCCTGCTCTAAATACTATCATTGTGCCAACGTTACCAAATATTGCATCTCGGACAGAAGAGCTCTCTTTTGTTACGAGTTGTGCTGTATATTGGTGAGCTACTGTTAAATTAAGACGATACTTTCTAGCTTCAGATAGAATTCCCGCAAAAGCATCTGTGACGAAGTTTTGAAATTCGTCTACATAGAGATAAAAATCCTTTCTCTCATCTTCGGGTATTCGGACCCTCTCCATTGCTGCAAGTTGTATCTTGGTAATTATCATTCCACCAAGAAGTGCTGAATTATCTTCACCAATTCTACCTTTTGAAACATTCACTAAAAATATCTTCCCTTCGTTCATCATATCAAAGATATTTATGGTGCTTTTTGATTGACCTACGATATTACGAATGATAGAAGTAGAAAGGAATTGACCAACTTTGTTCTGAATCGGAGCTATGGCCTCATTTCTAAATTTATCCTGCCACTCTTCATATTCATGTACCCAAAATGCCTTTATTACTGGATCTTTTAAGTTTGAGATTACTTTTTGTCTGTAATCCTTGTCCACTAACATTCTAGGAATACCAAGTAGTGTGGTACCGGGAGTATCAAGTAATGCCAAAATCGCATTGTTCAATATGTATTCCATTCTAGCACTCCAAGCATTCGCCCAAATTTTAGTGAATATTCCCATAAGCCCAGAAGCTACGAGATGTTTGTATTTTGGATCAACGAGTTCAAGAACATTAAAACCAATATGATATTCCGTATCAGCAGGATTGAAATACACCACATCCTTTAAGCGATGCTCTGGAATAGCAGAAAGGACTGTTTCAACATTTTCTCCATGGGGATCTACTAAACATACACCATCACCATTTTTGATATTCTGTATTATCATATTAAACATCAATACAGATTTACCTGTACCTGATTTACCTAGTATATAGATATGCTGTCTCCTGTCCTTTCGTTTTACACCAAAAAGTTGGTTTTTATCTCTAAAAGAGGTAAGCCCAATGTAAGTGAGTTCCTTGTTGTATGGGAATTCTACCCTATCCATGCTTAAAATTATACATTTTTCAGTATTATTTATCAACAAGAATCAATAGTGTTATTATATATAATAACTTTTAGTAAAAACAAAAACCAAACTCAGTATTGAGAATGGCTATTGTTTTTTGATTTATTTCTTGTCTTCTGTAGATGATTTACCTTCACCATTTTCATCTTTTCCACCTTCTTTAAATTCTGCATCTCTTACTTCTTGATTTTGTTCTTCAGGTGTAGGATTTGCATTAGGATTAGGTTCAGCACCTGCTTTATTCATAACTTCTCCTATCTTTGACATTTCTTTTGAAAGTTCTTCTGTTGCTTTTTTTATTACTTCAGCATCATTACCTTCTTTTGCGGTTTTTAATGCTGAAATTTTGTCATTTACACTTTTCTTTATATCTTCTGGTATTTTTGTTTCATTATCCTTCAATGCCTTTTCTGCAGTATATATCATCATCTCTGCAGTATTTTTAATATCAACTGATTCTCTTTTCTTTTTATCTTCCTCAGCATGAAGTTCAGCATCTGCTTGCATTTTCTTAATATCTTCCTCTTTAAGTCCTGAACTTGCTTCTATTCTTATAGACTGAACTTTACCAGAAGCCTTATCCATAGCTTTTACATTCAAAATACCATTTGCATCAACATCAAAAGTAACTTCTACTTGTGGAATGCCCCTTGGAGCAGGTGGTATGCCATCTAGGATAAATCTTCCAAGAGATTTATTGTCTGTAGCCATTGGTCTTTCACCTTGCACTATGTGAATTTCCACTGATGTCTGATTGTCGGCAGCTGTAGAAAATATCTGAGATTTTGAAGCAGGTATAGTAGTATTTCTCTCAATGAGCTTAGTTGCTACTCCTCCGAGAGTCTCAATTCCAAGTGAAAGCGGTATAACATCTAGAAGAAGCACATCTCTCACATCACCTCCTAATACTCCTGCCTGTACTGCTGCCCCAAGTGCCACCACTTCATCTGGGTTTATAGACATATTTGGTGTTTTTCCAAAGAGATTCTTTACTGCCTCTACTATAGCAGGCATTCTAGTCTGTCCTCCTACCATTATGATTTCATTGATCTCATTCATTTTAAACGGAGATGCTTCTATTGCTCTTTTTGTGATTTCTATTGAGCGATCAATTAAATCCTTTGCAAGGGATTCAAGTGTGGCTCTGGTCATTTTGAGCAATAAATGCTTTGGGCCTGAAGAATCAGATGTGATAAAAGGAATATTTATCTCTGTCTCTGTAGTGGTAGAAAGCTCATGTTTTGCTTTTTCTGCAGCTTCCTTTAATCTCTGATGTGCGAGAGGATCTTTTGTTACATCAATACCTGATTCCTTCTTAAATTCTTCTGCAATCCAGGTTATTACTTTTCTGTCAATATCTCCTCCACCCATATGACTATCTCCATCAGTAGATTTAACTTCAATCACATCATCACCTATCTCAAGAACTGAAACATCAAATGTTCCCCCACCGAAGTCATACACCACTACTTTTTCATTTTTCTTTTTATTAAATCCATATGCGAGTGCTGCTGCGGTCGGTTCATTTATAATTCTTTTTACATCAAGTCCTGCAATCTGCCCTGCATCCTTTGTGGCTTTTCTTTGTGAATCATTAAAATATGCTGGCACAGTAATCACTGCTTCCGTAATCTTTTCTCCAAGTTTTGCTTCTACATCTGCTTTAATTTTTTGTAAAAGCATAGCAGATATTTCCTCTGGGCGATACATCTTCTCTGACATTTTTACCTTTACTCCTCCGTCTTCTCCCTGCTCAATTTTAAAAGATGCTGTACCTTTGTCCTTTTGCACACCTGCATCATCAAAACGATGCCCCATGTATCTCTTAATCTCAGAGATTGTGTTTTCCGGATTTGTTACTGCCTGCCTTTTTGCTAGAAGCCCAACTAATCTATCGTTATTTTTTGAAATAGCAACTACAGAAGGAGTTGTTCTATTCCCCTCCACATTTTCTACTATTTTGGGAGCACCACCTTCTATGATAGCTACTGCTGAATTTGTTGTTCCTAAATCTATTCCTATTATTTTTGACATATGTTTTTTAATTAATATTAATTAGTAATAAATATATTATGCTACCTGTAAAACTTAACTAAGAATTTCTTTTATCAAGTAGCACAATGCTTAATTGGTAATTTACAATTATTTAGCGGTCACTAAATACTTGTCAAAGTAGAGTATATAGTATAGTATATGGGTATGTCAAGTAGAAATGAGAATTCTAAAAGAATATTAAAAATACTAGGTGAAAAAAATGCTGTTTCCTTACCAGATATTAGAGAGAAGATAGGTAATTCATATGCTATTAATAGGTCAATAAAGGGGCTTAAAGATACCGGGACAATAGAAAGTGTTTTTTCTGGACAAGGTGAATTTTATCGTTTAACAAAAGAGGGTAAGAAGAAACTTCATAGTCAAAAGTTAAAAGAGAATTGTCTACCTGCAAATATTTCATGGGATGGACTATGGAGAATAATTTTACTTGATTTACCTGAAAACAGAAAAAATGAAAGAGAATCACTTCGCTATTTATTAAAAAAAGCAGGTTTTGTTTGCCTTAAAAACTCTGCTTGGATATCTCCATACCCTCTTGAACACCTTTTTATAAATATAAAAAAAGATTTAGAGTTAAAAAATGAAATGATGATAATCGTCACCCCTTTTGTAGACGAAGAAACAAAGGGGTTTCTTTTCAAATCCTTTAGTGAAACTAACGACTAATTATTATACGCCTTCCTCTATCATCCATTCCTTGTATGCCCTATTAATTCTTCGGACATCAACTCCAGCAATTAAGGGAGTAGAATAGATATGATGTTCGGAAATGAGATCATTGAGTGTTTCCAGTTTTGATTCAAATGTTGCTATCATCATCATAATCTCTTTTATTCGTCTAAGCTTTCCTTCCCAGTTATACATAGAATTTATAGACCATGATTCCACACATGCTCCTAGTTTTCCATCTATAACTAGTTTACCTAGGCGTTCCGCCTCTTCAGAGGTTGCGCAGGTTGTATATACAAATACCATATGAATTATTAGAGTCAATTTCGACCTTTAGTATATTTTAGCACTTTTTTTAAAAAAATGATTTTTGTAAAAGTAAAAACACAAGAAAAATCCTTTTTTACTTTTTGGAAAAAAGATCACTTAATAGTGATAATTCCAACTTCTTTGCTTAAGATATCAATATCTTTATATGTTTAGCAAACTTGACAGGTAGAAAAATTAATTTAAATTACAATTTTCTCCACCAAACCTTAAAACGAAATTTAATAAGGTTAAAGAACATTGGAAATACTTGCTTAGTGTATTCTACTTTTGTTTTAATCTTTTTTATCATATATTTACTTTGAAGAAGAAATTAATATTAAATGAATTCCTCCTGGTAACATTTTCCGCAATTCTCACATATTCTACTCTCCGTCTTTTGTGTCATATTCAAATACATTTACTCTAGCAGGTCTTAAGATTCGCTCGCCCAGTTTGTATCCCTTTTGAATTACTTTAGCTATCTTATGATCCATATCTTTTTCATTAGTCTTTACCACATCTACAGAATGATGAAGTGATGGATCAAATAACTCTCCTTCCACTCCTATATCCTTCACTCCATATTCTTCAAATACAGTATTTAACTGTGAATATATATATTCCACACCTTTTCTCCAATTTTCATCTACTTTGTTCCAACTTTCCTTATCAGCAAATGCCATATTAAAACTATCTAACACAGAAAGAAATCTTCCTAGAATTCTCTCCCTGACTGCTTCAGAAAAATTTGATTTTCTTATTTCTTCTTCTTTTTTGTAGTTTATAAAGTCAGCCCTTTCCTTCTGCCATCCAGTAAGATATTCCTCCTTTTCTTTTTGGCATACCTTTAAATCAACTCGAAGCTTTTTTATAGTCTTCTTGAGATCCTCTTCCCCATCTTCGTTGTATTCAAATTCTAAAACATCATCTAGGGTTTCCTGTTCATGTAAATCTTTATTATCATTTTTATCTTCTTCTTTCATATTTACATATTATCATAATTAAAATAAAACTCAAAAACCCCAAATAATGAGGTTTTTATAAAAAATACAGAAACTTTATTCTCTTATCTTTTACTCCACTGTGGTGCTTTTCTTGCCTTTTTGAGTCCAAACTTTCTTCTTTCTTTTGATCTTGGATCTCTTTTTAAGTAACCAAGTGTCTTCATTTTTGGTCTTGATTCGGTATCAACTTCTGATATTGCTCTCGCTAATCCATGACGAACTGCTTCAGCTTGAGAATGTTGACCTCCACCTGTCACCTTTACCTCAATTTTCCATTTTTGTTGAATTTTACCTTCTGCTACAATGGCACCTTTTATAATAGGATCCTGAACAAGTCTTCTCATCTCTTCAGTTTGAAAATACTCTCTAGCCTCTTTTCCATTAACAATGAAAGAAGTCTTAGAAGAAGAAGTAATACGAACTCTTGCAGTAGAGGTTTTTCTTCTTCCTATTGCTTCAACATATTTCTCTTTTTGTTTAACTGATGATTTTGTTTTATCCATTTTTTTATTCCTCAATTTTTAAATTTTTTATCATTTCTCTACGAAGTTTATTATCAGGAAGCATTTTTTGAATTGCATGCTTTACTAATTCTTTATATCCCTTTTTTTCAACTATCTCTGTTCCTGTAATAATTGTCTGTCCTCCTGGGTAACCTGAATGTCTCTTGTGAACAATTTCCTCAAGTTTTTTAAAAGTAAAACGAATTTTTGAGGCATTCACTATTTTTACAGGGACACCAGAATATACATTTCTTTTAAAAGAAGTTTTGTTTTTCCCAAGAAGAAGGACAGCTACTTCACTTGCAAGTCTACCAAGTGCTTTACCAGTGGCATCTATTATTTTTTCTTCTTCAATTTTTTTGTTTATTTTTTTCATAAATTTAATCTACAAATTCTATTTGAGCCATTTCTGCTCCATCTGATACTCTTTTTCCAAGTTTTACTATCCTAGTATATCCTCCATTTCTACTTTTATATCTAGGAGCAATTTTATCAAAAAGCTTTTTTGTTTCAGTTTTTCTATTATAAAGTTTAGCAAGAATAACTCTTCTAGTAGATAAATCTCCCTTTTTTGCTCTTGTAATCAATTTTTCAATAACAGGACGAACCTCTTTAGCCTTTGCAAGAGTAGTTTTAATTTTTTCTTTTATAATTAGGTTAAGAACAAGAGACTTAAGAAGTGCGTTTCTTCCATTCTTTTTTCTACCAAATTTTCTATTTGTGTTATGATGTCGCATATTTTTATTCTTTCATATTAAGACCAAAGGAAGAAAGAACCTTCTTTATCTCACTAATACCCTTCTCACCGATTCCTTCTATTTCAAGTAAATCTTCTCTTTTCTTTCTTGCAAGTCCACCTAGAGTTCTGATATTTGCAACAGAAAGAGCATTAAGAGTTCTTGTAGAAAGATCAAGACTATCCGTGCGAGTTTTTAGAATATCAGTAAAATCCTCTTCTTCCTTTTCTTCTTTTGATGGTTTCTTCTCCTCACTTATTTCTTTACCTCTTATATCTTCATTCTGTTCTTCTTCCTCTTCTTTAAAATCAATAATACCTTTCAACTGATTTATCATAATTTCAATTGATTTTAAAAATGCTTCTCTAGGTGAGAGAGTACCATCTGTTTCAACTAAAACACGAAGACGATTGTAATTTATTTTATCACCAACACGCATATTTTCAACTTCATAGGATACTCTCCTGATTGGAGTAAACATTGCATCTACTGCAATTGTACCTATATCAACCTTTTCTTTTTGTATTATTTCCTTTGGGATAAAACCAAGTCCTTTTTCAATTCTCATTTCAATATTAAGACTTACTTTCCCAGTAATGGAGGCAATATGAATATCAGGGGTCAAAATTTCTACTTGTCCTCCAGTTTTTATATCTGAAGCCAATACTTCTTTTGGCCCTTTTACTGAAATAGTAACAGTTTGTGATTCATCTGAATTAATTTTAAAACGAATCTTTTTAAGATTTAAAAGAATATTTATTACATCTTCTTTTATTCCATCTATAATTTCAAATTCATGAGAAACTCCATCTATTTTTATATGAGTTAAACTAGAACCAGGAAGAGAAGAAAGAATAATTCTTCTTATGCTATTACCAAGGGTATGGCCATATCCAGGATACAAACCGTCTATCTCAAATATTCCCTTATTTCCCTCTTCAGAAACTATTCTTGGCTTTGAAGGTGTTATAATTTTATATTTACTTTCAGACATAAAATATTATTTTAATTTATAAAAACTAACGGCTATAAAACTCTAGCACTGCATTTAAATCAAAAAATGTATCTGCATTTTTTGGTTTTGCTAATATTTTTCCTTGCATGCTTTCTATATTAAAAATTAACCAAGAAGGAAAAATATAGTCTTTCATCTTTTCTGGTATATTTATCCAAATCTTCTTTGCTTTTGAACCCTCTCTTATTGTTACAATATCTCCAATTTTTAAGGAGCAAGAAGGAATAGTAACTTTTCTTCCGTTTACCATTAAATGCCCATGAGAAACCATCTGTCTTGATGCTCTTCTTGATGGAGCAAGTCCCATTCTGTAGACAACATTATCTAATCTTAATTCCAATTCTTCAAAGAATCTATCTACAGCACCTGTTCCTTTTACATTACTTGCCTTTTTTACATAATTTGAAAGTTGCTTTTCTGTAATTCCATATGAAAATCTAATTTTTTGTTTCTCAATTAATTGTGTGCCATATTCTGATAATGCTTTTGGTCTTTTAAGAGAACCTCCAAACTTTGTTTTTGATGAAGAAGCAGAAAACTTAGAAGTTTGACATTTGTCATAAACTCCTGCTCCTAATCTTCTTCCTATTTTATATTTTGGTTTTGAAATCATATTTTAATAAATTATTATACTCTTCTTGGTTTTCTTGGCTTTGGTCCATTATGTGGAACTGGTGTTTTGTCTTTAATTGATGTAATTTCCATACCAAATGCCATAATCGCACGAATTGCAGGTTCTCTTCCTGATCCCACACCTTTTACAACTACATCCATATCCTTTACACCCATTGAAGACATTTTTGTTCCTATAACCTCTCCTACTTTTGAAGCAGCATATGGAGTACCCTTCTTTGCTCCTTTAAAGCCAAGAGACCCAGAACTACTAGAAAAAAAAGCGTTTCCGAGTTTATCTGTGAAAAGTATTTTTGTATTATTGAAAGTAGCTTCAATGTGAACAATACCAGATGTTGCTTTCTTTTTTGATGTTTTTCCAGATGATTTTTTTACTTCTTTTTCATTACCAGAAGCATCATTCTTTTTTTCTTCTACTTCTTCTTTTGTTGTATTTTTTTCCTTAGCCATTGTTTTATGTTTTACTTTCTTTTCTTCTACCTGATGCCATTGTTTTTCTAACATTGCCTCTTATAGTTCTTGAATTTGTTTTTGTCCTTTGTCCTCTTACTGGTAATCTCTTCATATGTCTTGTTCCTCTGTATGATTTTACATCCTTTAATCTTTTTATATTACTAGCAATTTCTCTTTTTAAATTACCTTCAATTTTCATACCTTCTATTATTCCTCTTATACTATTTTCCTCTTCAGTAGAAAGTTCGGAAGCTTTTTTTCCATAATCTACACCAACTTCTTTTAAAATTTTCTTTGCTGTAGAACGACCCACACCAAAAACACAAGTGAGGGCTATTTCTAATCTTTTTTCATTTGGTACTGTAATTCCTAAAATTCTCATATTTTTATTGTTTTTGTTTATGTTTTGGGTTAGAACAAATAACTCTAAGGTGTTTTCCTCGTTTAACTATCTTGCACTTTGCACAAATTTTTTTTACTGATGCTCTAATTTTCATAAAATTAACTTACATAACGAAACAAGTCAAAAATAAAGGGAAGAACCCTTATTTTTTTACTTTTTTTCACTTTCGCAAACTATGAAATCCATTATACATTATATTTAAAAATATTACAACCTTTTTGTGATTCTTCCTTTTCCTCCGTAGGAATCTAGTAAAACCTCAACTTTATCTCCGACAAGAACTTTAATTCTATGCATTCTCATTTTCCCAGAAAGATATGCAAGTATTTCTTTTTCATCATCTAACTTTACACGAAAAAGAGTAGAGGGAAGGGCTTCACTAATTACTCCTTTTGCTAATAAATCTTTTTTATTTACAATATTCATTTGTATATGAAACTATAACAAAATTATGGATAATTTACAATAACCTCAATTTTTTCCTTCTCTTTTGGAAAATCTTTTTTCCATACAGGCCGAATTGATAAATTTGCAGAATAAATATGCTCGTGCTTGGATAGTATATTTTCAAATTCATTTTTTCTCCTTCCAATAAATTCAGATGCAAGTGTTTCTGTATTTATCTTATACACCATTTGTGAATCGCCTAAAAGAGTAAAATTTATATTTGCTACACTATTTACATTTGAGGGCATAATTTTTTCTTTATCAATTAAAGAAAATTTAATGTTGTCAAATGAAGTTATATAAGCAGTTCCCTTTTCGTAGTCATTTATTAACTTACTAAAAATAGAATTAGAGAGTTCTTCTTTATTTAAAAGAAATCCAAATAATGTTCCCTTCAAACTAATAATAGAGGTATCTAAATCTTCTCCAGCAGTTATTTCTTCCTCCCCTATTTCAATAAAAACAGCATCGTCAAAAAGGACAAAACCCTCAGGTATTTGTCTAATCTTTTCAGAAATTTTTTCCATTAATTTTTCTCTTAAGATAGGTTCCATCTCTAAAAGAATAGACTCTCTTTGGGTATTAGATATATCTCTGATAATTTTCTTTTCTCCTCCAGTAATTTCCCCATTTGATCTACCAAAAAACTTTTCATATTTTGGAGTCCCTTTAAATCCCACAATTTTAAAATCCATAGGAGGAGAGTTATATTCTTCTCCAGGTAAAGAAGCATTAATTGCTATTTCTACCTTACCTGGTAGACCATCCTTCTGCATAGGAGGAACAACTATTCTTTTTTCAGTCTTATATATTTTTCCGTTTGTTCCTAGTAAACGAGTATTTATATCAAGAACTTGTGGTGAATAACCATAGGTATTAAATATAATAACACTTCCTTTTGCTTTTTCATTTACCTCTTTTTCTTCTCCTCCTTTTATTGTTTTCTTTTGCTCATCTGAAAAAACAACTAAGTCAAAAGCTAATTCCCCTTCCAACCCTCCCTTTATTGCAGAAAAACTATCATTTATTGAAATATCCTTTACTTCAGGATTAATAACTATTTCTGCCTTAGTAAAATAATTTGAAGCAGTGAAAAAAAGAAAAATAACAGCAAGCACTGCGACAACCCAGATACCGTTTTTTGTGGTGCCTGTCTTTTTTTCTTTTTTCGTCTCATTCACTGTATAAGGTAAAGGACTTCTTACATCCATAAGACGGCCCTCTTTTGCTCTTTTTACTTTTACCATGTCTTCAAAAATGTTTTTCTTCATATTTTTCATATAATATCAAAAAAGAGAACGAAGATAAAGTGTATGGGTATTTTCCCTTGATAAGGAAACTATATGAAATTTATTCGTTGTCCAGTTGTATTGATGAATTTGCTCCATTTCTATTGAGGAAGAGAAAAAATCTAGGAATTCTGGTTCACCAAGAAGTATAATCCCTGAAGGTAAGGAAATATCTTTTGTTATTTGGGAAAGTGTCAACTCAAACTCTTTGAGCCAATTTTTTCTTACTTCACTAATTAATAAATCCATTTTTTTGTGAAAAGTAGAATTCATATGTCTTTCTTTATGAAGAAAAAAGGATGAAAGAGCATGCTGTAAATCACTTTCGGTATTTTTTGCAATCTCTCTAATTAGAGTATTATTACCATATGGAAAGGATAATGTTGCTACTAATTCACTCTTTTTTATTAAAGATACTTCTGTTATATCACCTCCAACATCTAGCATTAAAAAACTCTCTTCTCTTAGAAGATCCCTAGATGCAACAAACAAGGAAAAACTAGAGGAAAAGAATTTTAATTCCATCCCATGAAAATACTTTCTTATTGTATTTCTTATTTTTTCTAAAATGACTCTATTAGAAAGCGAAACAAAAACAGATATATTTAAATCTGTTACTTTTTTACCAAAAGGAGAATGAGTTTCATATCCATTTAAGACTGTTTTCATTGTTTTGAGTTCAAGAGGTTCAAAAATTCCTTCTCTGAGATTTCCGTATTTTTCATAACACTCTTCTTGAAATAGACTTGTTTCTTTTTTAAGCATTTCATCTGCTAATTTAATAGAAAAAAGAAAGGGAGTGTTTCTAGAAAGTGATATATTTCTTAATTCAGATACATACCAAGGGGATGATAAAATACAATATATTTTTGTTGGAGGAGTAAAATGCTTATTATAAATTCCATTAATTATATTATTTAATGACTTCAAAGTAGAAGATAAAAGAATAGATATATTTGTTTCATTTTCAAACATAATCTTTTCCTTTAAGGAAAAAATAGTCTCTGTGTTCTTTTTATCTGCATTGATAAGAGTACCTATAATTGAAGAAGATCCAATATCAATTATTAAAATTCTTTCTTTCATATATTTATTATATCAGAATTGCTTTAATTCTCCTCACCCCTTGAGATACTGCTTCTTCTTTTTGAATTTTGAGTCCTCCAATCAAACCTGTCTTCTCTACATGAGGACCTCCACAAAATTCTTTAGAAATAGGAGTGCCATCATTTTCTTCAATAAAATATACAGATACTATATCAGGATACTTCGTGCCAAATTCCATTTCTGCCCCAAGTTTTTCGGCTTCTCTTAAAGGTATTTCCTTCTGAATGACAGATAAATCCCTTTTTATCTTGTCATTCACCCAATCTTCTACTTTTTTCTTTTCTTCATCTGTTAATTTATGATCACAGAGAAAATCCATTCTTAATCTCTCTTCATTGATATTACTTCCTTTTTGTTTAATAGACGAATCTACTACAGCCTTTAATCCTGCTAAAAGTAAGTGATGTGCTGTATGAAGTTTGATTGTATTTTCATTATGATTTGCAAGTCCACCTTTAAACATTCCAACTGAAGAAGTTTGAGAAAGTTTTTGATGCTCTTTTAATTTTTCTTCAAAATCCTCTCTGTTTATCTTTATTCCTTTTTCCTTTGCAAGTTCTTCAGTGAGCTCTATCGGAAAACCAAAAGTAGTAAAAAGGATAAATGGGTCAGTGCCTTTTTCAAATTCCTTTAATCCATTCTTAAGTGTCTTCCTAAATTTAGTTTCCTCTTCATTTATAAATAAATGCAAAAAAGGTAAGTCTATATTATAAATTCCTTCATATGTGTTCTTAATTTCTGTTAAAAATGAATGACCCTCACTATTCCCAAATATATATTCTGGAAGACCTATCCTATCAGCAAGAACTATAGCTCTTCGTAGCAATCTTCTTAATACATACCCTCTGCCTACATTACTAAACATCACTCCATCCATTAACAAAAACACCACAGAACGAATATGGTCAGCAATAATTCTCTTGTATTTTAGAGGTGCATTCTTTGCATATATGTCTATAATATCTATAATTGGCTTAAATATATCAGTCTCATAAACACTATCTTTACCTTGTACCATAGTCACCATTCTCTCTAGTCCTGCCCCTGTATCAACATTTTTCTTTGGTAACTCTCCTACTATCTGTCCACCTTCTTGCTTGTAGATCATAAAGACATCATTCCATATTTCTACTACCTTCTGCCCTTCTTCTGCATTTTCAAATTCTTCTTGACTCATGTCTCCAAGATTTCCAGTGATGTCATAGAACATCTCAGTAGAAGGACCAGCAGGAGAATTCTCTCCTGCACTCCACCAATTTGATTTTGAACTTTTATAATAAATTCTATTTGTAGAAATTCCTAATTCTTCCCATATCTTCACTGATTCCATATCTTTAGGAACTTTTTCATTTCCTCCGAATACTGTCACATACAATCTATTCTTTGATAAGCCTAAACCTTCTTCTTTGTCAGTTAGAAATTCATAACTCCATTTAATAGCCTCTTCTTTAAAATAATCTCCAAGTGACCAATTACCCATCATTTCAAAAAAAGTAAGATGTGTATTATCACCCACTTCATCTAAATCTATTGTCCTAATACATTTTTGTAAATTTACCAGCCTACTACCTTTAGGATGTTTTTCACCTAGTAGATATGGCATAAGGGGTTGCATACCTGCTATGTTAAATAAGACAGATGAATCATTTTCTGGAATAAGAGAAGAAGAAGGAATTATCTTATGTCCCCTTTTCTCAAAAAATTTCAAAAATTTTAATCTTAATTCACGAGAATCCATATTTATTTTTTTTCTTCGTTTTCTTCTTTTTCAGATAATCGTCTAATTGGATTTTCTAATAGATTAAAAAACAAAAAAACAAACATTACTAAAACAGTACATACTATAGCAATTCCTAAAAGACCAGAACCTGATGCCATTCCAATACCTGCAGTTACCCAAAGACCTCCTGCGGTAGTAAGCCCAGTAAGTCTTGAGCCTTGAAAAATAATTGAACCTGCTCCTAAAAAACCTATACCAACAATTATCTGCGAAGCCATCCTTAATGGATCAAAATTAGAAAAACCAGCATACTTTTGAGACATTATTTCGGAAATAATCATAAATAGAGCTGCTCCAACACAAACTAAAGCATGAGTCTTCATTCCTGCCTCCTTGTGAACTAAAGCTCTTTCGGCACCAATAATTGACCCTAAAATAAGTGCAACAAATAATCTTAAAATTAATTCACCATTTTGTAAAAAGAAATCTTGCATACATATATTATATCTTTCATTTAAAAAGCAAGCAAGGAAATTATTTAACAATTCCCCCAAGCACACAAGTATTTCCATCATAGACAACACAGGACTGCCCCCTTGCTACTAATACTGACTTATCAAGAACTAATTTTATTCCTTTACTATTTTTTTTAACAACACAAGAAAAATAATCTCCATGATATCTTATTTGAGCAAAATATCTTTTTTCGCTACTTATATTGCTTGATATTAAATTTACATTAACCAAATCTATAATACTATTTCCTTTTAATTCATTTTCCTTATTCTCCGATACTGTTATTGTGTTTTTTTTGAAGTCCTTTTTTATAATATACAAACGATCTTTATTCTCTCCTTTTTTGGTTATAAAAAACCCATGCCTCTCCCCAATAGTATAAAAAGAAACTCCCCTGTGCCATCCTATTACCTCGCCACTAGTATTGAGAACATTTCCTTTTTTTTCTTTTATATAATGGCTTAAGAATTTTTTCAAATCTATATCACCAAGAAAACATATCCCTTGGCTATCTTTCTTGTCAAAGACTGGTAGTAAATTTTCTTTAGCAATTTTTCTTGTTTTTGTTTTGTGTAGAGCACCTATCGGAAATAATACTTTTTTTAATTGTTTTTGTTTTAATGTCCAAAGAAAATATGATTGATCTTTTAAAGGATCTACTCCCTTGATTAATTGAAAAGAATTATTTTTGTTTTGTTCCTTTTTTATTTGAGCATAATGACCTGTTGCAACATAATCCGCCCCCATCTTTACTGCCTCCCTAAGAAAAGCACCGAATTTTACTTCTTTATTACACATAACATCAGGATTTGGAGTTCTTCCTTTTTTATACTCATTTATCATATAATCAGCCACTCCTTTCTTATAAATCTTTTCAAAATCAAAAGTAAGAAATGGGATATCAAGATGTGCTGATATTCTCATAGCATCTTTTCTTTCTTTTTCCTCATTACATGGTAAAAATTCTGGGTGCCATGTCTTAATAAATACCCCTACAACATCATACCCTTCTTTCTTTAGAAGAAGAGCACTTACCGCACTATCTACTCCCCCCGATAGCCCAACAAAAACTCTCTTTTTGTTTTTTGAAATCATAATTCCATTAGCTTCTTATATAAAAGATATGTAGTATGTGCATCTGATAAAGCAGTATGTGCATTTTTGTTTTTGATATTAAAATAATCTCCAAGATTTCTAAGAGAAAATCTATCAATGTCTTGATTACCATGAAGTTTTGCAAAAGCAATTGAAATTGTATCAAGTTTATGAAAATGCATCTTATTTTCAAGTCCTGTAATTCTTAATGCTTTCTCAATAAAAGGATGATCAAATGCTATATTATGAGAAACCATAATAGTATCTTTTGTTTTCTCAGAAAACAAATTCATAGCTTCTTTTAATGTATATGCAAAAACCCAATCTGCTGGATCATATTTATTTACTTTAAGAGCCGTCCTGTCAGCATCTTCTATTCTTTCTGGTTTTATTTTTATTTCAAACTCATCTATTTTTTCAAAACTGGGCTTTTTCTCCAACCAATTCTGTTTAACTAAAACCCCACCAATTGAAATAATCTCATGAATATCTGGGTTAAGACCAGTAGTCTCTATATCAATAAAAGATAGTGTATGTATTTTCATCTTAGATAACTATTTATATTATTTTTATGTTCTTCATAAGTTCTAGCATAATGAATAATACCATTTTTGTCATGCAAATAGTATAAATATGGAGAAGAAATTGGATTTAGTGCTGATTCTATTGCTTTTAATCCTGGATTTGATATTGGTTTTTCAGGAAAACCCTTATTTTTATATGTATCAATTTCTGAATCAACTTGTAAAGGCATTCCTATATTAAGTCTTTTCCATAAAATACCAGAAATTATTGCTCTGTCGTTTTTTCCTTTTGCTTCCTTTTCAATAATAGATGCCATTGTAATTATTTCTTTTTCATCCTTATTATTCTTTATAAAAGACAAACGAAGTGGATTTATTTTTTTCTCGTAATTATTTTCCATATATTTAATTACTTCTAAAAAATTATCCGACTCAGAGAAAAAGTATGTATCTGGAAAAAGATATCCTTCTTTTAGTAAAGCAGTTGCTAAAAACTTATCCTTTTCAAAATTTATTAGTTTAGTATTTAACAAATCTGCCATTTCTTTTACTGTAAATCCTTCAGGGATGGTGATTTTTATTGCCGGTAAATGTTTTTCTCCTTTTGAGATTCGTCTTGCAACTTCAAACACTGAAATTTTTTTATCAAAATAGTAATATCCTTCTTTGATTCTTCTTTCATTTCCCAAAAGAATAGAGAAAAATTCAAAAACTGTCCTTGAACGAATTATATTCATCTGTTTCAAGTCATAAGAGATCCCTTTCAGGGTCCTACCTTTTTCTACCTGAAATTTAAAATCAACTGGAAAATCAGATGGAGAAGAAAACAAATATAAAATTGAAAAAAAGATGACAACAAAAATTAAAGCAACGATAAATACAAACTTTAAAAAGGATTCGTTCTTTAGTTTTTCTATAAACAAATTAAAAAAGGAAAAAACTTTTGATTTTTTTTCATTAAATAAATTTTTCATATACTATATTGGTAGATTGGGCGGTGGAGAAGCTTCTTTTGATTCTATTCTCTCTAGAGCCGGAGTCTTTAATATCTGTCCTGGGAAGTGCCAAAGGGTAGCTATTTCTTCGGTATTCATGACCATAACATGGTGATGAAAAAAGTTGGGAAAAACTACAGGAGAAATCGGCCAAGGTAGATGAATCTTATGTCGTAAAGGTGGATGAAAAAATTCTCTTTCTCTAAATTCTATAAGCATTCTGTTTGCTAATCGCATAACTTTTTTTGCTGATAATGGAAACAATGAAGCAATAAAATTAACTCCAAAAGCATCAGCCTGAGTTGAGTTTATTCTTGTAAGTTCATTTAGATATGGTGAAGCATATTGTCTAAATATCAATCTTATATTCCTCCTATTATTCATATTAAAATTTTCCTTCTTTGCTACATAACATACCCTTATACCTGTATCAAAGCCAACCTTAAGAAACTTTTGTCCTGCTCCTTTAACAAGATTATCCATAAATCCTGGTGCACGGATTTCTTTTGAGTATTTACCTGGATTACCTGCAACATCTCTTTGTCCAGTAAATTCTGCTAACTGCTTACGAAGTTCTATTTCTGACTCCTTTACCCAGTCATGAGTTTTAAACCAAGTCCCTGGAGTACGATATTTTTTCTTTGATGGAGTGATAACAATCTGAGACCACATTTGTTCCCCTTTACCAATAGAACTAAACAACTCAATAACAGGAGAAATAGGATCAACTTTTAATTCTTCCTTTGGATCTTTATCTAAACCAAAATCCACATATGTTTTGATAGGATATGCATCAGGTCTTGTATAAGCAAATTCACATCCCCAAAGATTCCACTTACTTTTTGGAGAAATTTCATCTACTGCTAAAGTATAATCATCTACTTCTTTTACCTGTGCTTGAGGATATTGAGCATACATTTGCACTTCAACTAACTCTTTTACTCTGCTTGGAACTCTAATATAGAAATGCACCTGTCCTTCAATAGAAGCAATTTCTAGAGAAAACCAAAACCATACAGCTCCCTGCCAATACAACTCAAGTCCACTTTTTACACTAGAATGATATAAAGCATTTGTAAGAAAGAGCTCCATTGCCTTCGGAGATCTTAATACATCCCTTGGAGGAACTATTTCTAATATCGTCCAAGTAATTCCAGAAATAAAATCTGCTTGGATATAATGCATCCAAAACATATATGTATATCGTGCAAGGAGAATAATACCAGCGACTGGTAATATAAGTAGAACTATCTTATATAAATAAAAAAGTATAAAGTTCACTATACCTGCATTTGAAGATAGAGTCACAGCAAGAGAAGTAAATATTAAAGATATAACAGCATAAGCAAGAATAAGTAAAATTACTATCTCAAATGGTCCAATTACTTTATCTTTTATTGTCCCTTTAAACATACATACATTTTAGTATATTAAAGGATTAAAGAAAAGGGCAATTTTTTATCTTCCTATGCAAGAGTATATAATCCGGCTTTCGTCTTCTTAAAATGTTTCTGATTTACAAGGTTTACTATAATAGTATTTCTTTTAAAATATCTTTCTTTCATCACTTTTTCTATTATATCTTCTTTTGAAAGAGGACCTTCCCTTTTTAAAATATCTTTTATAACATCTCTTGCTATACCTGTTTTGTAACCCCATTCCTTTAATGCGTAAATACCTCTTCCAACCAATACAAATCTTGAATCTTTTATTAATTCATTATGGCATGTAGCTGAATGTGTCTTTTTACCAAATGTTTTAGTAATTAAAGAAGCAACTTCTCTAAAATGCATAGGGGAACCATGTTTTCTCATTACCAAATATGCATAGTCTTTTATTCCTCTTGTGCGAATATTTGGAGATGTCTGTCTACCCCACTCACCAAGAGGATTCTTTGAAATGTTTTTTGAAAGAGAAAGCCATCTTTTTATAATCTCTTCATTTCTATAATTATCAGAGACATCTTTTAATTCATCAAGAAATCTCTTCACCATTTCGCTCTCTGGTATTAAATCTTCATCATTGATATTTGAATAAATCTTTTTTAATGACTCGTGGACTTTATCAGCCATATCATCATCAACACTCCATCTTGATTTAAAATGCTCATCATCTGAGTGTTTCTTAAAATAATCTCCAAGATGGAGATAAAAATGGATGTGATTTTGGATACTTTTATCCTTTGATATAAAATGCAAAAAATCTTGCTCAGAAACTATGGCTCCAAGAGAGTGAATTAAATTCTTTAATTCCTCAAAAACAGCTTGCTCTTTTATAAAATGCTCTGATTTTTTTATGAGATTAAAAGCAACATTCTCAATCTGACGAACTCTTTCTCTAGTAATACCGTATTTCTTACCTATTTCTTCCAAGGTTCTTCTTTTTGCATCAGAGGTTAATCCATATCTATTAAGAATTACATCTCTGTTCCTGTCTCCTAAATGAGAGGTTATTTTTTTTGTTATTTGTTTCGGTTTAAATGATATTGTTGACATACATGTTATATTTGTATTTTTCTGTCTTAAGAATATCTTAATACTACACTATTTCTTCTAATGTGTCAATTTATTTAACCCTATTCGCTCTAGTTCTGTCAAGTTCTGTGAGATACTTCTTCCTTAGACGAACAGAACTCGGTGTAATCTCAAGATATTCATCATGATTGATAACCTCCATCCCTCTTTCAATACTTAACTCAAATACAGGATTTAAAAATATGGCTTCATCAGAGCCAGATGCTCGCATATTTGAAAGTTGTTTTCCTTTAGTAGGATTAACAGACATCTCTTCTCCTTTTAGAACATTACCAACTACCATACCCTCATATATTTCTGTGCCGTGTTCAATATAAAGTACCCCTCTTTCTTGAAGATTTGCTAATGCAAAAGCAACAGCCTTACCTGATACCATAGAAGTCATTGACCCATATTCTCTCTTCTTAATCTCTCCTGCATATTCCTTAAAGCCAACATATCTAGCAGACAATATGCCCTCACCTTTTGTGTCTATGATAAATTCTCCTCTGTAGCCAAGAAGACCTCTGGTAGGAATCTCCAAAACCATCCGCATTATACCTTCTTTTTCAAACATATCTTTTACTATTCCTCTTCTTTTTCCAAGTTTTTCTATCACCGTTCCAGAATATGTGGTAGGTACATCTATCACTACTTCTTCATAGGGTTCCGTTTTCATACCATTCTCTTCTTTTATGATTACTTCTGGTTGAGACACTTGCATCTCATATCCTTCCCTTCGCATATTTTCTAGAAGTACTGCGAGATGCAATTCTCCTCTACCATAAATCTTGAAAAAAGTTGGACCCATTTCATTACCTTGATCTGGAGCAAAATCAACTTTTAATCCAACATTCACCTCAAGTTCTTTTTCTAATCTTTCCTTTAGCTGTCTAGAGGTGACGAATTTACCCTCTCTTCCTGCAAAAGGAGAATCATTTACTAAAAAATTAAATGAGAGTGTTGGTTCATCTATGTCTATAGCAGGCATCTTCTCTACACTCTCATCTTCACATATAGTCTCTCCAATATAAATATCTGGAATACCTGCGATTAAGACGATATCTCCTCCCTGTGCTTCCTCTACTTCCTTTCTCCTTACACCCTCAAAACTAAAAAGTTTAGAAACCTTTGCCTTTCTAGTTCCATTTTCGTTCTTGACATAAACCTGACTAGCTGTATTTATTCTTCCTGAATACACTCGAACTATCGCCATTCTACCTAGAAAATTATCATAAGCTAGATTAAATACCTGTGCAGACATCTTATCTCCCTCTTTTAGTGAGGATGGTTTAACATTCTCTAAAATAACATCAAGAATGGGAGAGAGATCTCCTGATTCATCCTCAAGTTTTCGCTTCGCAATACCATCTCTTCCTATTGCATATACAGTCTGAAAATCTGCCTGCTCATCTGTCGCTCCAAGTTCAAGGAAAAGTTCAAACACTTCTTCGTGAGCTCTGTGAGGATCAGCAGCCGGCTTGTCTATCTTGTTTATCACTACTATCGGCTTTAACCCTAATTCTAATGACTTCTTAAGGACGAATCTAGTTTGAGGCATAGGTCCCTCCACTGCATCTACCAGAAGAAGTACTGAGTCTATGGCCTGAAGTACTCTTTCAACTTCTGAACCAAAGTCAGCATGTCCGGGAGTGTCTACTATGTTTATCTTTGTGCCTTTGTATTGTATTGAAGTGTTCTTTGAATATATAGTAATACCTCTCTCCTTCTCTAGAGCATTTGAATCCATAGAAAAGCTCTCTTCTTCTACTCCCCCATTCTGTCGCATCAAAGCATCAGTAAGAGTGGTCTTACCGTGATCAACATGAGCTATTATCGCTATATTTCTGATTTCCATATTTATGGTAATTTATTAAAATTTTTTGGTTTTGCCTTGCTTAAATTTTTTTAGCCCAGTGTTTTAGTATTTACAAAAAATAGTCTAGCATTTGCAAAAAAATGTTTAAACAAAAAAAGCCCGCTGGCTTTCTATCACTATAACACACATTTAAATAAATGGGAAATATAAATTGAATGCAGGAATCCTAAACCAAAAACAACTTAATCTCTTCTATAAGAGGTGCCCTTGCCTCTCCATAGAACTGATGATCACCATCTAGACTAATTACTTTTATTCTTTCATCTAACCCCCTAGCATCAACTTTACCCATAACATCATCTTGTTTTGCATTTATGATAAGCAAATCGGTATGTAAGCAGAGTTCATTGTACAAAGGTATTGGATTTATCTTCTTCCTTTCCTCCCAGAATTCAGCAGGGACCATGGTGGTAGAACCATCTTTTCGTGCTAATTTTGACACTCCTAGTAAATTTATCTCTGTCCCTCTTCTTTCTTTAAACATATTGATAGTATGTTCTATGTCGGAATCAAGTGAAGGAGTGATAAAGACGATCTTTCGTATTCCAAGCGGTTTAGCTAAAGCTACCACTAAACACCCTTGGGAATGAGCGATGATATCTACCATTGCATTTGGATTATCTAAACAGGATTTACTAATAACATCATTCAGCATTTTTGCTTGTTCGGATAATGGTCTTACAGTTAAAATATTTCTTTCCTCATCTACTCTATTGTAATCAAAAAGAAAAAAAGGAGTTTGAGCAAATTCATTTGCAATAATGGAAAAAAGTCCTCTATCATCCTTTCGTGTACCAAAACCATGCGAGAAGACTATTATATGTTCTGCTTTCATAATTCCATTATAGCAAATGTTTAGAAAATAAAGATAAAAATCTTAATAATTAAGAATTGTGCGCCGGGTAGGATTCGAACCTACGTAGCCCAATGGGCGATTGATTTACAGTCAATTGCGATTGACCACTCCGCCACCGACGCATATTTGTTCAGCAAATGAACAAATATAAAATACCACATTTTTGATTTTTTTGCACGAAAATCTGCTATAAGTAGCTTTAAACAAAAAGCATTTCAACACACTAAGAAGAACCGAAGATATGCAAAATAGAATTAATTCTCCAAAGTAAATTCAAAATCTATAAAACCTTTGCCTCAAGTCTTCCTACCCTTCTATTAAATTCATCATAATTTACCTTTTTCTTCAATTCGCCTTTGATTTCTGTCACATCCTCAGCTAGAGATGCAATCATATTAGTATGTGTCCCAAGCATTTTAGTATGTTCATCTAATGTATCATTTATTCTATCTATCTTTAGATTCACAATAACAAAATTCTCATTTATACCCTTTAGAGTCTCTCCGTGCATTTTATTCAAAGCACCTAAATAGTGTTCCATTTCCTTTTTGGAGTATGCCTTTTCTTTGGTATTTCGCTTGATTTTTTCTTTACTATTTTTCTTCATTACTTGCATTATAAACCTATATTAAGAACGAGCAAGAAAATCATAAATACAACACAAAATAAAAAAGCAAGCAAAATAAACCCATTGGTTTACATTCAG
>JBBABV010000002.1:0-68335 GCA_041657445.1 Minisyncoccota bacterium
TTGTCTGAGTTGCATTCAAATCTAAAGAAAAACATTCAATTAATTTCTTGATTTTTGCTTTACTTATTCTAGCTTGTCTTTTCAACATATTCTCTAGTTTAGCATGAATTAGCTAGTCTAGAGCCTTTTAGAAAATATCGAAAAGATTCCAAATGTGAGTTTGGCTTGTGAAAAAGCAAACATCTCAAGGAATACTATTTACAAGTGGCGAAAGGAAAACTTACAATTTTGTGATCTAATGGATGAAGCTCTAGATAAGGGTGTACATTCTATTAATGATCTAGCCGAAAGTAAATTGATCGGCAAAATCCAAAGTAGCGATATGAGAGCTATTGAATATTGGCTTAACAATAACAAGAAAAATTATGTCCGTCCTCGTCCAGATAGTATTTACGAGAAATACAATTCTAAGAAACGAATCACAGGTTTTGATGTAATTGTTCACCATACCACCCACAAACCAACAGTCCTTCGAACCCCCGAAGATAGACAAAGATTTGTTAATGAAAATTGTAGTCTTAAACCACCAAATGACGATCTGTCTCCAAAGAAAGAATGATTATTTTACGATCTTGCAATCGTTAACTATGATATTCATCATCTTTCCAGAAACCGTTCCTGAAAGAGTGATATTTTGACCCTTTGTGACTTGCGCCAACTCTGTCTCATTGTTTTTTGAGAACATACACTGAATGTTCATAACTCCATATTGGTCGCCCTTTAATGAGACATATGGAGTGTCTAAGATGTCTTTTCCAATTGAATAAACTATTCCAGAAATCTCAACCAAATTGGTTTTGTATTTCTGATCGGCGGATACTTCATTGGCACTATAATCATTCGATAAAGTTGTCGCCGAAACTTTTATCGCTTCTTTTTGCGGCTCGCTCTTTACGGTATTTGTACCTTCGGCCGTCTGACTTGGAGTTTTGCTTCCTCCGCTTATACCGATAACAATAAACAAAACTACTACTGCCAAAACCCAAAACCACCACTTTTTATAAAACTTCTTCTTGCTTACATCTTCCATATTAATTCTTCTTCTGCGATTTTTAATTATAAATTTCGTGATAAGACGCAAAAAGCCCATCACGGGTAGAGACCGAAGCCTCTCGTACCAGTTTCCCGGTACGGCTTGTACAGCGACCCCATGACGGGTTCTTTATGCTGTACAAGACTTTATTCGCCATGCCTTTGTTTCCAAAGGTTTAGGCTACTTTCTTATTAACTTGTAAATGAATAATACCACCTTCGACCATATTATTCAAAGGCCATTCTATCGCAGATACTTAAAATCACAGAGGAAAGTTACCAACATGTTGCCAACAAGCGAGCCTTAGCAAAAGACCTTTTCTCTGACATCATTAAGGTATGGAAACACAAGCAAATGTTGGATTAATAGGCTCAATGGCTGTTATTCCAACTATAAAAATTAGGTATGTTCTGTATGCAAGAAAAAGCACCGAATCCGAGGAAAAACAGATCTTAAGTATCGAGTCTCAGGTTAAGGAAATGCTTCAATTGGCAGAAAAGGAAGGGCTTGAAGTTGTGGATATACGACGCGAATCTTTTTCAGCTAAAGACTCAGGACAACGACCAGTTTTTAAAGAAATACTTGAAGACATACGACGAGGTCGGTTCAATGGAATACTAACTTGGGCACCTGATAGGTTGAGTAGAAACGCAGGCGACCTAGGGTCGCTTGTTGACCTTATGGATCAAAAATTACTTCTACAAATTCGTACTTATGGTCAGTCGTTTCAGAATTCCCCTAATGAAAAATTTTTATTAATGATTTTATGTTCTCAAGCTAAATTAGAAAATGACAACAAGAGTATAAACGTAAAACGAGGACTAAGAACTAGATGTGAAATGGGTCTAAGACCAGGGCCTGCCGTTCTCGGCTATCTTAATCAAAAAAGAATAGATAAAAAATGCGAAGTAATCCTAGACATAGAACGTGCACCAATCGTGAAGAAAATTTTTGAGAAAGTAGCCTATGAAAAATGGAGTGGCA
This sequence comes from Minisyncoccota bacterium, assembly GCA_041657445.1. Taxonomy (GTDB): domain Bacteria; phylum Patescibacteriota; class Minisyncoccia; order Phycocordibacterales; family UBA9973; genus UBA9973. The sequence continues at coordinate 2,018 of JBBABV010000002.1, forward strand.
GAAAAATATATCACTGGCTAAAGTTTGAAATCAATTTTAAAACCCCGAAAGGCAATAAAGGATTAACTCTAGGAAATATCTATTTGATACTACAAAATTCATTTTATTACGGAGCCTTTGAATATCCAGTTAAAAGCGGTAATTGGTATACGGGGAAACATGAACCGATAATAACCAAAGAATTATTCGATTCTGTTCAGGCTCAAATCAAGAGTCAATTTGTGAGATCAGAAAACAAGGAGTTCGCTTTTACAAAGTTAATGACCTGCGGTCTATGCGGATCAGGTATCACAGCAGATGAGAAATTCAAGAAGCAGAAAAATGGCAATGTTCACCGTCACGTTTATTATGGCTGTACAAAAGCGAGGGATAAAGATTGCAAATGCGGTTATATAAACGAAATAGATTTGCTAAAACAATTTGAAGATTTGATAAATAAAATTGATATTGACGAAATCGGTATAAAAGAAAAAATAAAGGCAGAAGTTGAACGAGTGAAAAAGTTCCAACAAATTCTGTTGAATAAAAAAGAGAAAATTACAGTTGATGAAATTGATATACGAAACTATGCGAAATATGTCTTGAGGGAAGGACAAGATATTGAGAAAAGAGAACTCCTCGGGTGCTTAAAAGGCAAGATTCTTTTAAAAGAGAAAAAGGTCGAATGTGTATAACTTTACTTGACTAAAATCCTTTAGTTTGCTAAAGTAGACATATGTCAGAAGTGAATTGGAATACAAAGGAAAATAAGCAATTAGTTGAGGCTGTTTTAGCCCTCAAAAATGCCGATGAGGCTAAGCGTTTTATGCGCGACCTTATGACTGAAAAGGACATAAAAGAGTTCGCTAATCGGCTTGAAGCTGCACGTTTGTTGTCAAAAGACGTTAATTATTTAACCATTACTAAAAGTACTGGCCTTTCGTCTACAACGATAGCTCGAATATCAAAATGGTTAAATGGCTCATTTGGCGGGTATCGCTTAATTCTTTCTCGTTTAAACCATCATCATATCCCTCTCAAACTTGCGAAAGGGTCTTCTTAATATGTAAAAATTTTAAAACACAAAACAAAAACCCCTTCTCAAGTTTGAGAAGGGGTTTTTGTTTATTATCAATAACTATTAAAAAGTATATTAACTAACAGCAAAAAAAATGAAAAAATTATCTACAGAAGCATATAAAGGGACTCGCGATTTTTATCCCGAAGATATGCGTTTACAAAATTATATATTTGCGACAATGAAATCCGTTGTTGAAAAATACGGATATGAAGAATACACCGCCTCAATTTTGGAAGAGTCTGATTTGTATCGTGCAAAAACGGGAGAAGAAATTGTTAATGAGCAGACATATTCGTTTATTGATCGTGGTGGTCGTGATGTAACTTTACGGCCAGAAATGACGCCAACGGTTGCCCGTATGGTTGCGAACAAAAGAAAAACCCTGTTTTTCCCGCTACGATGGTACTCTATACCGAATTGCTTCAGGTATGAACGTCCACAGCGTGGACGGCTTCGTGAATTCTGGCAACTTAATGTCGATCTACTAGGAACAGATAGCTTGTTTGCTGATGCTGAAATAATAAAAATAGCCTATGACATAATGGACGCTTTTGGCGCAGACCCGAAAACTTTTGTGATCAAAGTAAACAACAGGAAGCTTATGAATGAATTCTTTAAAGAGATTCTAAAACTTGATGAAGAAAAATCCTATCGTCTTTCAAAGCTTATCGATAAAAAATCAAAAGTTTCCGAGAAAGAGTTCACGGAAGAGTCAGAAAGCCTTGTAGGGAACCAAAGAGAACTCCTTGATGCGTTTTTAAAAGCAACTACGCTCGACGAATTGCCAGAAATCATTAGTGATTCCAAAAATTTAAAAGAGTTAAGAGATGTCATGAACACTTTAAATTCTCAGGGTGTTAAAAACTGTATATTTGACCCGACACTTATGCGAGGTTTTGACTACTACACAGGAATTGTTTTTGAAGTTTTTGATTTGAACCCATTAAATAACCGCTCACTCTTTGGAGGTGGACGATATGATAATCTAGTTGATTTGTTTGGAGTGGAACCAGTACCGGCAGTGGGATTCGGCATGGGAGATCTAACTATGCAAACTTATTTAGAAACCTATAACTTAACGCCAAAGCTCGAAACAAAAATAGATGTGATCATTTGTATGCTCGATAAGCAAATCATTACCCAAGCAGTAGAGCTTGCAACAGTGTTGAGGAAAAATGGTGTAACTGTCGTTATTGATTATACCGATAAAAAAATGGGCCAAAAAATAAAAAACGCAGATAAAAAACAAATTCCTTTTGTTGTTATTTATGGACCGGAAGAAGTAGCACGCAATGAGGTGACTATCAAAATGATGAAAACAGGTAAACAGAAAACTATTCCGCAAAATCAAATTACTAATTACTTTAAGGGATACAACTAAATATGAAAAATGATAGATTAAAAATTGCGATACAGAAAAAAGGGAGACTAAGTGAAGCTAGTTTGGCATTTCTTAATTCTCTTGGTCTTAAATTTATACCTAATGGTCATTATTTAATACAAAAGTGTGAGAATAAAGATATAGATCTTATTCTCTTACGCGATGATGATATTCCCGAGTATGTCAGCCGGGGTGTCGCTGATTTTGCAATTATTGGGGAAAACGTTCTCTTGGAAAAGCAGATGAGCGCAGATGTAATTCGTGAATTAGATTTTGCTAAATGTCGCTTGGATATTGCTGTGCCTGAAAATTCATCAATTAAAACACCCGAGGATTTAGAGGGAGAACGCATAGCAACTACCTACCCCGAGCTATTAAAAGCATACTTAGCCAAAAATAATATCAACTCCGCCATTATTCCCATTCAGGGTTCTGTAGAAATAACCCCTGAACTAAATTTAGCTGATGCAATTTGTGATGTGGTGCAAACTGGCAATACTTTGAAAGCCCACAATCTAAAATCCCTCGTAACGATTTTAGAATCTAAAGCTTTATTAATTACAAATAATGTCCCGAAGGAAGGTAAAGAAGCATTAAAAGAACTCTTACTAAAATAATCTATGAAAAAGATAAACACCAAAAAAATAAATTGGGAAAAGGTTAACGGCCTTATCCCCGCCGTAATTCAAGATTTTTCTACTGGGTTGGTTTTAATGCTTGGTTACATGAATCAAGAAGCACTCACAAAAACTATGAAAAATGGCTTTGTGTGGTTTTATAGCCGAACCAGAAAAAAATTGTGGATGAAGGGTGAAACCAGTGGCAATACTTTAAAAGTTCTGGATATAAAGCTAGATTGTGACAACGATACCTTACTTATCAAAGCCTTACCCAAAGGACATGTTTGTCACACAGGAGAACTAACATGTTTTTTTGAGACTCCAACGAATAACCCTATAAGAGATTTATTTACTACAATTATCAGTCGCAAAAATAAACTTCCAAAAGGGTCATATACAACTTCTCTCTTCAAAGCTGGCTTGGATAAAATTTCCTTGAAAGTGGCTGAGGAATCTTTAGAAGTTGTTCACGCTGCACAAAAACAAACACAAAAACGGCTCGTCGAAGAAGCTGTCGATCTCTTCTATCACCTTTTTGTCCTATTAGCAGAAAAAGAGATCACTTTAGAACAGGTCGAATCTGAAATTAAAAAACGCCAGAAATAAACTATAAAATAATTTATGAAAATATTATCTACAAAAAAATATTCTCCATCAAAAATAATGAATATTATTCAACGGAAACAAAGCCAGAAAGCTGACGTAGAAAAAGTAGTACGAAATATCATTCAGAGTGTCCGTAAGGATAAAGATAAAGCGTTATTTTCTCTGTCTGAACAGTTCGATGGAGTTAAACTAAAAACACTCGGAGTTTTTAGAGAAGAAATTCTCGAAGCCTATACGCAGGAATCCAAAGAAGTTGTAAAAGCCCTAAAGGTAGCCAAAGCTAATATAGAAAAGTTCCACAAAAATAACGTAAAGAAGAAAGAAACTCCTATTGCAACAGCCAAGGGTGTAGAAGTTTGGCGAGAGTTTAGACCTATTGAAAAGATAGGACTTTACATTCCTGGAGGAAAAGCGGCCTATCCATCTACAGTTCTTATGCTCGGAGTACCGGCTAAAATTGCAGGTTGTAGTGAAATTGTTTTATGCGTACCGCCCGGGAAAGATGGCAAAGTTCCTAGTGTTGTGTTGGTCGCAGCCGATATCTGTGGTATATCAAAAATTTTCAAAGTCGGAGGTGCTCAAGCAATCGCCGCTATGGCTTATGGTACCGAATCAATACCAAAGGTTTCAAAAATATTTGGACCGGGGAATCAATACGTAACGACAGCCAAGATGCTCGTGTATGGAGAAGTTGATATAGATATGCCAGCAGGACCTTCAGAGGTTCTGGTATTTGCTGATACGACCGCCAATCCTGCTTGGGTAGCGGCTGACTTACTGTCTCAACTTGAACACGGAGAAGACTCTCAAGCAATACTGGTTACGGGATCACAAGTCATTGCCAGCCAAGTTTTAGCTGAAGTTAGGAAACAAACAAAAAATCTCTCACGAAAAGAGATTATTAAACAATCTCTTAAAAAAAGTTTTGCGGTTGTTGTGGAAAACGAAAATCAAGCGTGTAAACTCATTAACGAATACGCCCCTGAACACTTAGAAATTATAAGTGAAAATGAAAAGCAGATACTTGAGAAAATTAACAATGCAGGTTCGGTATTCTTGGGCCCTTATTCAAGTGAACCTTTAGGTGACTATGCGACTGGCAGTAATCACACCTTACCTACTTCCGGATACGCCAAAATGTTCTCAGCACTCTCCGTCGAATCATTTGGCAAGAAGATGCAAATTCAACGTGTTACTAAAGACGGAATTAAAAGACTAAAAACTACAGTTGAAGTTCTGGCCAAGAGAGAAAGACTAGATGCTCACAAGAATGCAATTAGTATTAGATTCAATAAAATTTATGATTAATTCATTAGTGCGTTCAAACTTAAGAAACTTTAAACCATATAGCTCAGCTCGCAGCCTTTATCAAAAGGGAGTATTTATGGATGCCAATGAGAACTCTCTGGGTAGTGTAATTTCTACAGAATACAGTTCTGAACTAAATCGTTACCCAGATCCTTTATCTATGGATCTGAGAAAAGCCTTAGGGAAATTCTTAGATATTTCAGAAAAAAATATCTTTGTAGGGAGTGGATCGGATGAAATAATCGATTTGTTGATTCGCCTTTTTGTAGAACAGGACGAAGAAATAATTGTAGAAGAACCATCTTATGGAATGTATAAGGTAGCTGCTGAAGTTGCGGGAGTAAAAGTAAAAAGCGTCCTATTAAAAGCAGATTTTCAGATAGATATTTCAAACTTACTTTCTCAAATTACCTTTAAGACTAAAATTATTTTCCTTTGCTCACCGAACAATCCGACAGGAGCTTTGATAAGTTTTGAAGATATAGAAAATATCTGCAAGAACTTCAAAGGAATAGTAGTCGTAGATGAAGCGTATGTAGAATTTTCCTCCAAACCCTCTCTAGTGAATAAAGTCTCCAGTATAGAAAACTTGGTTGTCCTTCGAACATTTTCTAAGGCGTGGGGGTTAGCCGGTATAAGGGTTGGATATGCTGTAGCACAAGAAGAAATAATTGATTACTTAAACAAAATAAAATTGCCCTATAACTTGAATCGCATTTCAAGCAAACTTGCTATTGAAGCTTTGGGTGAATACCAAAAAATGCTGGAGCTTAGAGAAATTATCCTGGGTGAACGAGAAAAACTGGCAAACGACTTAATCGACTTGGACTTTAAGGTTTTTCCCAGTGAAGCTAATTTTTTACTGGTTAATTACCCAAATGCTTCAGAGGTCGCTAAAACCCTTGCTTTGGAGTATGGAATTATTATTAGAGATTTTGGTTCCAAACCAATGCTTAAGGACTGCGTACGAATATCTGTAGGATCGTCAGAACAGAATGATTTATTAATAAAATCACTAAAGAAAATTTTATGAAAAAATCTATAGAAAAATTGAAGGTGGCATTCCTAGACCGTGACGGGGTTCTGATTTATGAACCACAAGATACTAAACAAATTGATAGCCTAGAAAAGTTACAGATTTTGCCTAAAGTAATAACTGGACTGAAGACCCTCTTAAATTCTGGCTACAAACTAGTCATGGTATCTAATCAGGACGGTCTGGGTACAAAATCTTTTCCCACTGTTGATTTTGAGGTGGTGCAAAATAAATTACTTGAGATTTTTAAAGAAGAAGAAATTTCCTTTTCCGAGATCTTTATCTGTCCACACTTCGAAAGTGATAAATGTAGTTGCAGAAAACCCAAAACAGGGCTTTTAGAAAAATTCTTATCTACAAACCTAATAGATTTAGAAAAGTCATTTGTTGTAGGAGATAGAAAAAGCGACGAGGAATTAGCTAAAAACCTCGGGGTTAAATTTTATCAAGTTGAAGTAAATGGATCTTTCCCAAGACTAGGTTCTGTCGAAAGAAATACCAAAGAGACAGAAGTGTTCATAAGATGTAATCTTGATGGGCAAGGCATATTCAACATTGATACAGGAGTAAATTTCTTTAATCACATGTTAGAGCAATTTTCTAAGCACTCTCTTATTGATATAGACATCAAAGCAAATGGGGGCTTGAAAGTAGATGATCACCACACAATAGAAGATGTCGGTTTATCACTTGGGCAGGCCTTATTACAAGCCCTAAGCGACAGAAAAGGTATTAGGCGCTATGGCTTCCTATTACCTATGGATGACACCTTGGTGGAAGTAGCGATTGATTTGGGCGGTAGACCTTACCTAGTATTTAACTGCGACTTTAAAAGAGAAAAAGTCGGAGATTTACCTACTGAAATGGTCGAACACTTTTTCAGATCGGTAGCTGAATCTTTGAAAGCAAATATTCACATTAATGTTAAATACAGCAAAAATGAGCACCACAAAATTGAGGCAATTTTTAAGGCCTTTGCAAAATCTTTACGGATGGCAGTCGAAGCAGATTCTAGGCAAAAAGATAAACTACCTTCTACCAAGGGAATATTATGAAAATAGCAATCATTGATTATGGAGCAAGTAATTTGCAGAGTGTAGCCAATGCGTTAACTTCGCTTGGCAAATCTTTTGAAATTGTCAGTGACCCAGAGAAACTTACTGATTTTGATAAGGTTATTTTACCTGGTGTGGGAGCTGCGGGTAGCGCAATGAAAAAACTTATCAAAAGTGGTTTTGCTGAAATCTTACCCAAATTGAAAGTCCCAACCTTGGGAGTATGTTTGGGATTGCAGTTATTTGCCGATTTCTCCGAAGAAGATAACACAAAGTGCCTATCAATAATCCCTGGTGAAGTGAACAAATTCCAAACTGAACTAAAAGTTCCACATATGGGTTGGAATAAAGTTGAGTTTGTAAAAAATTCCTCCCTAGTTGCCGGCATCCCCAACAACAGCTTCTTCTATTTCGTGCACTCGTATTGCCTTGAAACTGAAGATAAATTTATTATAGGAAAAACAGCTTATGGCATTAATTTCCCAGCAATCGTTCAGAAAGACAACTTCTATGCTGTGCAGTTTCACCCTGAAAAATCTGGACAATGGGGACTAAAATTATTAGCTAACTTCTGTGATTTATGATAATTATTCCCGCCATAGATATTTTTGATGGAAAATGTGTGCGTCTCACACAAGGCGATTTTGGTCTGTCAAAGACATATAATGAAAACCCTGTTGCTGTAGCTAAAGAATTTGAAAGACTGGGAGCGCAATTCTTGCACATCATTGATTTAGAAGGGGCTAAAGAAAGACGACCGATGAATAAAGAAATAATTTTAGCCATAGTGAAGGCAGTTCAAATTCCTGTCCAAGTTGGAGGTGGTATTCGTTCTTATGATGACGCAAAGGTCTATCTAGAAAATGGAGTCGCTAGAATTATTCTTAGTTCTATCATTATTGAAAACCCCAAAATGTTAGAGAAGTTGGTGAAGGAATTTGGAAGCTCAAAAATAGTTTTTTCGCTTGATATACGAAATGGACAATTTGCCAGCGCTGGCTGGAAAGATTTGGAGAAAAAATCTATTGCCGACATTCTTGAGTTTATCAAAACAATAAGAATAAAAACGATCATTGTGACGGATGTTGCCAAGGATGGAATGCTCGAAGGGCCTAATTTGGAGTTAATGAAACAGATGCTTAAAGAAAAATTGGAGATTATAACTGCCGGGGGTGTTTCTTCAATTTCCGATCTATTAGAACTGAAAAAAATAAGAATAAAAAGCGTAATTATTGGTAAAGCACTTTACGAAGGAAAGATTGATCTACAAGAAGCCCTTAATTTTACTAAACTTGTTTCTAATTTAACCAAAAGGATTATCCCTTGTTTGGATGTAAAAGATGGGAAGGTCGTTAAAGGTGTTCGTTTTCGTGACCACGCTGTAATTGGAGATATTGTCGAACTTGCTAAACGATATAGCGACGAAGGAGCTGATGAATTAGTTTTCTATGACATTACCGCCAGCACGGAAGCCAGAACTGTATCAATTGATTGGGTAAAAAAAGTATCCAAAGTAATTAATATTCCATTTTGCGTGGCCGGTGGTATTACCTCGGTTGAAGATGCAAGAAAAATCTTACAAAGTGGTGCGGATAAAATTTCCATTAATTCGCCTGCACTTGAAAATCCAGATCTGATTAATAATCTGGTTAAAGAATTTGGCTCTCAGGCTGTTGTGGTTGGAATAGATAGTCTAAAAGAAGGCGACGAGTATTTTGTAAAACAATACACTGGTGATCCAGACAAAACTCAATCAACCAAATGGCTTACTTTTGATTGGGCACTAGAGGCTCAAAATCGAGGTGCTGGTGAAATAGTGCTTAATTGCATGAACCAAGACGGAACTCGTAAAGGTTATGACATTGATCAGCTTAAGGTATTGTCTAAATTACTCACAATCCCCGTAGTCGCTTCTGGTGGAGCAGGTTCAGCCGAAGATTTTGTGAAAGTTTTTCAGGAAACTAATGTTGATGCAGGATTAGCCGCAAGTATTTTTCACAGCAGAAAAATTTCTATCCTAGACCTAAAAAACGTTCTAAAGGAAAATAATATACAAATTCGTTTATGAAAACAAAAAACCACCCAACAGGGTGATTTTTTGTTCTGAATACTGCTCTCAGCAGGTATGCTATGACTGAATAGTTTCTTGAGTGGTTTCGACGCATCTCGTGCGGGATAACCTAGCTCAAGCTGGCTGGCGTCCTTGAGCCAGAACCGTGGTCGGTCAAGCCCCGTAAGGACATTTTTAATACCTTTATTCTATCATTTCGACGGTCTTTGAGCAGTAGGTTTTTTATACCGATCTGGATTCTGCTTTTTATCTTGCTCTAATAGCCATTGAAAGACTGCCACCACTCTATCGGTTTCTTCCTTAGTCCAATTTTTAGGATTTCTTTTATCTTCTTGATTCATAAAAAGTGACAAAAGTGACACAGGTTTGAGTATAAAAGTTACAGACTACTGCAACTTTTTAACCTCAAAAGAGCCTGTATTATTACGATCTCTGCCCGAGTAATACTCTGTTTGAAGTATTCCTTCATCTTCCAGTTTTGCAGATGCTGACCCCTCATGTATGTGCATACTTTCGGGAGCATTATCTTTTGGTTTGTTTCTGTATTGATAATGTATTCGAGCTGTTCCAAATTCATCAACATTCATTGATGCCTCAAAACTAAAAGATTCTGATGTCTCTGTTTCTAGGTAAATCAGCATGTGTGTCCATGTTTGTTTGATACAAAATTTTTTTATCGGTATTGGACCATTAGCATGATTTGAATGAGAAGTTATATTTCCAGACCAGTTTCCATCTACGATAGGAGTTTTTATATTAGTAATTTTGCGAATAAAATTATTTCTCCACAACTTAGTCTCGAACCACTTATGTAAAATTCCGTAAAAACCAATCACCGAAGGAGCCTCAACCCACCACGGAAGTGCAAAGATATTTTGTGAGAAAAGATATAAACCCCAGGCAAGCAATATAGACAATACCGCAAGGTAGAGCGATACATACTTGTGTTCTTCTGAATTTATTGAATATGGATGAATATTTTGCATAATTATTGATTCCAATTATCCCAAAGCTCTACAAAAGCACTGATAGTTTTTACTGCATCATCTTGATTCCATTGCTCCTCACTTTCACCAAATAATTCATGAAAATGGTTTTGACACACACATTGACCAAGTGGCAATGCAGACCAGAGGTGTTTTAATACGGCGTGTACGGTCGTGGAATGATCACCAGCGAAATGTTCATCAGGGACATTGTAAACTAATGACTGTAAGAAATACGATGGTGCTATACCATCGACAAGTTTACCTGTATCAACAAGATGATTTCTCATATTCTTGAAAATTCGTACTGTTGGCTTAAAGCGTCCACCTGTACGAGTATCTGAATTTTTATTAACTCCATTTTGATAGTGGTGCTCTGGATAATTTATAATTCCACGATTTGTTGTGCGATGATAGAACTTCACACCCTCTTCTGCATTATGACTATTGGTACCATAAAAATAATTATATTTACGATAATTTATAACAGGAACAATATCAGCCTTTAATCTTCCTGAAGAAGGTTTGAGTTTAATTGATTTATTACCACTTGTATCAACGGACAGTAGTCCATAATATTTGGTTAGAGCAGAGATGACATCTCTGCGTAAATCTTGCCAATCATAAACAGCACTACTGTATGTCTGGTCATGAGCATTTTTCTGATCATAAGGAAGTTCATGTGCATTATGACCAAATGTGGTTGTTAGTTCGACAACTACATCAACATCGCTATCTGCTCGAATATTTGTATCATTTTTATACGATCCCTGGAGATAGATTTTTACCGAGCCATTATTGATACGATCTTTAAGTGGAGACTGATCGTGTGTTAGTGCAGTCCGGATAGATTCATGTGTTGTTTTTGCTGAAACAGTAGCACCTTGATTCGACCATGTTGTTAGTTGAGAGAGTGGAATTGCCATATCATTTAAATAGATTATCGATTTCAGCCGACCAATTATCGCTATGTATTATCCTATTTTTTTGATAGTTATTTTTAAGTATTTCTGCTTTGGTCATTTGAGAAAGTACCTCCCAATCAGTACCTAACACATAAGTTGCATTACCATAATGCAAACTTTCAAGTAAATAAATACTTTTATCTTTATATCCAAACACAAGATACCCAGTAAAACCTCCCAACCCTATCGCTATTTGGTTAGGTTTATAAGATTCAATTTTCTTGAATCTGTCGGCTATCATTGCTTTTTCCCCAGTAGATCTCTTTTCAATAATTTCTTTAACTCTTTCATTAACTTTACTCCAAGGATTTATTCCAGGGGGTAGTAACTCCCAGTTGAGTCTAATAATTTTAGTTTTAACTGGCAGAGTTAAATTTTCTTTGAAAATCTGGAACTCATCAAATATTTCAAAAAACAAATTCATTGCATGCTTAATATCAGCATATTCACTTTTTGCTTTTTTAAATTTCTTTGAAATAACTATTTTCTTTGCATCTTTTTCAGCAATTTGAAACTCCAAACTTGGAGGAGGAACCAATTCTCTTTGCCATCTTTCATATGGCATATAATTTACACCACTATGTTCGTAGCCACCCCAATCAGTTAACGTCCATTCTCTAGGATAATAAACTGTCTCTTTTGGTAGATCCTTTCTGGGATTTTCTTTACCTTCTGCATTAAATTCTGAAACATTTCCAAATATTGCAGGAAGAACAGTCTCGCCGATATTAACATCTTTAGAGAAACCTATTTTTTTGAGCAAATTCATTAAACTATCAGTAACTTCTACACCAATATAAAAATCTTCATTATCTTTTATTAAGGATAAATATTTTTCAGGATTAACTACTCTCTTATGTCTTTTCTTTGCCATAAATTTAATATAGATCACCAGGGAGCACAGCAACGACTACTCCTTGTATGATGCAGTTATCTGTTAATATAATCGGCTTGTGGTTTTTGTTCGTTGACTTTGGTTGAAGTACAACAGCACCATTCGCTTTCTTAAACACTTTGACGGTTGCTTCGTCATTTATAAGAGCAACAACTTTATCGTTATCTTCTGCTGTATCTTGCTGTCGAATCAAAAGCAGATCACCACTATTAATTCCTGCAAGATTCATTGAGTCTCCGATCGCACGCAAAAGAAAATATTTTGAACCCTTTTTAGCTAGTCCTGTTGATACAGGAATTAATGCTTGGATATTTTCTTCGGCAAGAACAGGTGCACCGCAAGTCACAGCACCTACCAAGGGCACATCAACAGTGCTTATTGAAGCTGTTGTTTGTGATCCAGTAAGGATAAGTTGTCGCCCGATTTTCTTTATAAGTCCCGCATCGATTAGTCGATTAATTACAAGACTCGCAGATCGTGGAGAAGCTCCACCTGTAACCTCATTAATCTCACTAAGCGTAGGGCTTTTGCCATAATGAACAATCTTGTTACGGATAAGGGCAAATGCTTTTTTATCTTTGTCGCTAAGGTTATTTGTCATGGTATAAATAGTATAAATTACTCTATACAAAAAAGCAAGTATTTGCTATGATGTCTTTATGAAAAATGACCAGAAAAAACCAATGACTGTCGGTGAACTGGTGGCAAAGATACATCCCCCTGTCTTGAGTGAGGGGCAGATTTCTCAATTCCAGGAAATCGGTAAAAGACATGCCGAAATGATTGAGAATGTGAGAAAGGTCGCTCAACCTATTATTGAACAAATGAATCGTGTTAGAGAACAGATAAAGATTTTTGAACCAGTAGAGTATCCTGAGATCGTATTTAATCGCCCTGTTGAGTATGACATTTTGGAAGAACTTCAAGAACTAAATAAAAACCACAAGCGACTTCTGTCCTCAGGCCAGGATAGCAATGTAATTATTTATGATACAAGAAACGGATCGCTCGACAGACATTTAGGCGGTAAACTTTTCTCATACGACCTCACTGAAAATGGAAAAAGAAAACAATTACTTGAAATACTTCTTGACCGTGGCACATATGTAAAAACAAAAGAACTTGAATCCATGCTTTCATCGCCAGCCATAGCAAAAATAGTTCAGACTTTTAATGACTATGCGATCAACACCCTAAGGCTTCCAAAGAAAACAAAACTCATTCAAGGAAAGAAAGGCTCTGGGTATCGTATCAATCCTAAAATACACATAGAGAAAGAGTAAATTCCTAAGTTGACACCAAGTTGAGTGGATAACTTTGAAAAATCGCCTTTAAATAGGCGTTTTTTCTTTATGCTACTCAATTTTATGCCAATTACATGCCTATGTACCTTTTTGATTTCATAGAGTTAGTAGATTAGTCATCTACAAATTTATAAGTAATCAAATAAAACTCTATGAATAAAAAACCTTCATGGAAAACAGGAGTTCGAGAAGTCAAAGACTTACTCCCTTGGAAAGAAAATCCAAGAAAAATCTCACGGGTCGCTATGGAGAAATTAAAAGAGAAAATCATTCAAAGTGGTTTTCATAGTGTGATTGTCATTGATACAGACAACACCATTATCTCTGGCAACCAAAGAAAAACAGCTTTGATACAGCTCGGTATCAAACAAGTAAATGTATTAATCCCTGATCGCAAACTATCAGACGACGAACGTCGCAAGATTGCTATTGAAAGCAACATCAACGACGGTGAATGGGATTTCGAAAAGCTTAAATCTTTTGATTTAGAGCTTTTACAATTTGCTGGATTCAACGAAAAAGAATTGGTTAAGTTTTGGGACGAAGAAAAGGATTCCAAAGATGATAAATTCGATGTCGATAAAGAGTTAAAGAAAATAAAAACACCACAAACGAAACCTGGCGACCTCATTGTTATGGGCGGTCATAAGTTGTTGTGTGCTAGTTCTACCGATATGAATGCTGTCACCAAACTATTCGGAAATGATAAAGCTACCGCTATCTATAATGACCCACCTTTTAATATCGGACTCTCATACGATAAAGGTGTGGGCAATAAATCTAACTATGGAGGTACCTTTGACGACAATCAATCACCTGAAGAATACAAAGAATTTATTCGCAAGGTTCTAAAATCTTCACTAGCCGTATCTAATAAGGACGTACACGTCGCTTTCTGGTGTGATGAAGCCTGGGTGTGGGTTTTTCAAACGCTCTATATGGAAAATGGAGTTAAGAACCGAAGACTTAATGTCTGGATCAAAAACAATTCGTCGCCGACACCTACTGTTGCGTTCAATAAGTGTCTTGAGTATTGCGTGTATGGCACGAAAGGATATCCATATATTTCTGATCTCGTAAAAAATCTCAACGAAGTACAAAACAAAGACTACGGAACTGGCAATCAACTTCTCGAAGATATCTCAAATATCTGGGCAACAAAACGACTACCTGCGAATCAAATGGAGCATGCGACGAGTAAAAATCCTGAATTACACCATAAGTTTATTATGCGTTGTACCAAGCCAGGAGACATCATTTTTGATGCCTTCTCTGGATCTGCTAGCACTATGATCTGTGCGGAACAACTTGGTCGAAAGGTTTATTCCCTAGAAATAGAACCTGTGTTTTGTGATTTAGCAATTCGTCGTTATGAAAAATTAACTGGTCACAAGGCACAAGTAATCAAGAATTTCTATGAAAAAGAATAAATTTCAAGATCAGTTCCTTGATGAACTACGGAAAGTGCCGATCGTTCAAGTGGCATGCGAGAAGACAGGATTGTCTCGCAATAGTGTCTATCGTTGGCGAAAAGATGATAAAGAATTTATCAAGAAAATGGATGGTGCACTTTCTGAAGGTGTCGCTTTGGTAAATGACATGAGTGAGAGCCAACTACTCACTCTTATTAAAGAGAAAAACTATCCTGCGATTAGTTTTTGGCTTCGTCACCGAAATGATAATTACAAGAACAAACTTGAAATTACTACCAAGGATGACAATGAAGAACTGACACCGTCACAAGCAAAAATCGTAAAACAAGCACTCAAACTCGCAAAAATTACCAAGTCGAAATCTATTAAAAACATTAATCGTAAAAAATAATTATGACTAAAATAATTTCAAAAGCACTGGTTAATACGATGATAAAAGATCGTTCAGTGCGAACATCAATTACAAAAGATAGTTTCCTGTACTTTTTCCACTTCTACTATGCACACTATGTGAAATACGAAACGGCAGACTTCCAAAAAGAGATTATTCATAATCTCGAAAAGAGCACCACTGAAAACTTATATGTGGTGGCGTTTCGTGGATCTGGAAAATCCACCATGGTGACAACTGCATATCCGATTTGGGCAATCCTCGGAAAACAGCAAAAGAAGTTTTGTATTATCTTTTGCCAAACACGAGCACAGGCAAAACAACACATGATGAATATTCGTACAGAGCTTGAGGGTAACGATGTACTTAAAAAAGACCTCGGACCATTCCAAGAAGAAAGCGATGAATGGGGTTCATTCTCCCTTGTATTCAAGAAGCACGGAGCAAGAATTACCGTAGCTTCTGCCGAGCAAAGTATTCGTGGTATTCGCCACAACGAACACCGCCCAGATTTAATAATCTGTGACGATGTTGAAGATGTGCAATCAACCAAAACTCGTGAAGGTCGAGAAAAGACTTATAACTGGCTCCGTGGTGAAGTTATACCTGCTGGTGATAGGAATACTCGACTAATCATTGTCGGAAACTTACTCCATGAAGATTCGCTGTTAATGCGAATAAAAGACGAGATTGCTAAAGGTAAAGCAAAAGGAATATTTAAAGAGTATCCGTTGATTGATAAGAATGGTGTGTGCTTATGGTCTGGAAAATATGCAACAGAAAAAGATCTTGAAGATGAGAAGTTAAAAGTTGCCAGTGAAATATCTTGGCAACGAGAATATTTACTTCGTATTATTCCGAGCGATGATCAAGTTATCTACCCAGAGTGGATTCAATTTTATGATGAACTGCCAGGAGAAAAACATCGTGGCTATCGTGGTACTTATGCAGGCGTAGATCTTGCTATATCAGCGTCAGAAACTGCCGATGATACTGCTGTGGTGTTTGCTCACATTTATTCACGCCGTGAGAAATTGCGAATCTACATACTACCTAACCCTATTGCAAAGAAACTTAACTTTCCTGCACAGGTAGATCTCATGAAAGATATTCGTAACACACTACTCACAAGAAGTTCTGATGAATTATTTGTTGAAAGTGTTGCGTATCAAGAAGCTCTACCTCAAATGCTCGAACATCATGGTGTTAAGGCTACAGCAATTAAACCCAAAGGAGATAAGCGAACAAGACTAGCTCTTACTTCGACTGCAATAAAATCAGCAAAGATTTTATTCCCAAGAGAAGGATGTGAAAGACTTATCGAGCAATTGGTCGGATTCGGTGTTGAAAAGCATGACGACTTAGCAGATGCATTTTCTCTCTTGATCAACTCAACCATGGACAAGCATTCGGGAGAATCAACATGGCTTATGTACTGGATGGGAGACGATGAACCTTTGTACTTTAGGGATTATGTAGATATGGATCAAAAAAAGTAGTTGCGAGTATGCAATATTTCGCTAGTTCTGCATAGACTTAGCAAAACGCTCAAATTGCGTCATCAATATAATATGGAGACGCAATATATAAGCAATTTAGGAGTAAGAACAGAGGTACCAAAAACCAAGATTCGGTATGTCCTGTATGCTCGAAAATCAACTGAATCGGACGAAAAACAAGCCTTGTCTATTGAATCACAAGTTAAGGAAATGCTTGCTATCGCCGACCGTGATAGCTTAACGGTTGTTGATATTAGACGTGAATCTCACTCGGCTAAAGAATCTGGTCAACGACCAGTATTTAGAGAGGTATTAGAGGATGTAAGGCGTGGTAGGTATAACGGCATACTCACCTGGGCCCCTGATCGTCTATCGAGAAACGCTGGTGATCTGGGATCAGTAGTTGACCTTATGGACGAGACGAAACTTCTTGAAATAAGAACATACGGACAACACTTCAAAAATTCTCCCAATGAGAAGTTTCTTTTGATGATCCTGTGTTCACAAGCCAAACTCGAAAACGATAATAAAAGTATCAATGTAAAACGAGGGCTACGAACAAGATGTGAAATGGGGCTTCGTCCAGGTCCTGCTGTAGTTGGATATCTCAACGAAAAACGAATGGATAAAAAATGTGAGGTTGTTATAGATCCAGAACGAGCACCAATAGTTAAACAAATGTTTGAAAAAGTGGCATACGAAAAGTGGTCAGGAAGAAAACTCTACCACTGGCTAAAATTTGATCTAAACTTCAAAACTCGAAGTGGCAACAAAGGTCTTACTCTTAGTAACATTTATCTCATACTTCAAAACCCATTTTATTATGGGGTTTTTGAATATCCTCGAAAGAGTGGAAATTTTTATACAGGAAAACACGAACCGATAATCAATAAAGAACTTTTTGATCTGGTTCAAGAGCAAACAAAAAGCCAAGTACTACGGACCCAAGAACCAAAAGAATTTGCTTTTACAAAAATGATGACATGTGGACTTTGTGGATCGGGAATCTGTGCAGATGAAAAGTTTAAAAAGTTAAAAGACGGATCAGTGAATAGACATATATATTATGGATGTACGAGATCAAAGGATAAAAATTGTAAGTGTGGGTATATAAACGAAAGTGAACTAATACAACAATTTGAAAAGCTGATTGATCAAGTAAATATCAATGAGATTGGAATGAAAGAGAAGATTAAATATGAGGTTGAGCGAATAAAACGCTTTAATCAATCTGTATTAAATACAAAACAACAGATACAAATAAAAGACGTAGACATTAGAGACTACGCCAAATTTATTTTAAAAGACGGCTTGATTGAAGAGAAGCGAGAATTATTAACTTGTTTTAAGAGTAAGATTATATTGAAAAATAAAATAGTTTCAATTAATTGAATTTAGAAATATACTTTTCAAGCGCAGATAACATGTCTTTTACAGACAATTTATCTTTTGGTGAAGATCCAACTATATGATCTATGTATTTTGGTTTTTTAAGCTCTGTTAGTATGTTTGCACTTTCGTTACCCTTCGCAGAATGATGATATATTTGTGCTGTAATAATTAAGTTATATTTACTTTGACCTCTTTTAAGCCCAGAGAACACATCAGAGCTTTTTAATTTTGAGTTTGATATAAATTGAATATCCCAATCATTTGCCCCAAGTCCGTATTTAGTAAAGTACTTTCTTGTATCTTTTAATATCAAATCATCATCAACAGTTTCTCCGATAATACATACATTAAAAGGTTTTGGGAGTTTAACATCCTGATCTTCTAAAATAGAAGATTCTTCTTTTAGCATCAATTTTGCATTATCTAGGTCTATTTTGAGTATTTCTTTTTCAGTTTCAATATCTTTAATCTTCTTTATGGCCTGATTAAGTTCTTCTTCATATAAATCTAACAATTCTTGATCTTCTTTAGATTCTGCTTTCGTTGCCTTAGATACAACTTTTCTACTTTGCGAAAAACGAATCAAGTCGTACTCATATTTTGAAGAAAAAGTATCTAAGCTTTGCTCGTTTAGACTATGGAAAAAATTTATATAATCCCTCGGTGAAAGAATGAAGAAAAGGATATTATCTTTACCTTTATACTTCTCAACATAAGCTTTCCCAGCATTAAGTTTTAGTAGGTTTTCATTTTTAAAATCCTTATCATCTTTTATCTCGACAATAATGGTTTCTTTCTTTGTCTTTAGGATAAAATCTGGATAAAAGCCATAGAGTGCATCTTCTCCACTTTTTGGATTTTGTTTTTTATAAGGTATTCCAAAAAATTTACTCTCTCTTTCTCCATTTTTAAACCACCAAACTAAATAATCTTCTGATGATTCAAGCTTAGACACAAACTTGTTTTCAGGTTTTGATATAGTAAGTCTTGAATTTTTATCTTTTTTTAAATAGTAAGGAGACATTATAGACTTTTGTATATCTACTTGTTCTTCAAAATCATTAAATACGCTTATATCTTCGGGGATTTGCCAATTACTATTCTCGACAATAGTATCTTGTTGGGTTGGGAGATTCGCGTATTTATTTTTTGCAAGATCAATCAATTCCTCTATCTCTGTCTTATTTTTATCTCTTATAACTATGTTCGCGATTTGATCTTCGTCATCTATTTTAAATAGAGTTATAAAAAGTGCCCTCAAATGACTTTTCAAAGTATTGGTTGAGTCTGATTTTGCATAAGGAACAGTGCAAGATTCTAAAAATCTATTATAAGAATCAAAGACTTCTTCTCTATTTTTTTCGATTTCAATTTCACTCTTAAAATCAATATCTTTTCTTTTTTCATCGATAGTTTTTGCAGAACCACCGACACCCACAACTTTTTTGTAAGTAGCGATACTGGTCACCAACTTCTTTTTTGTATTTAATTCTTCAGCCGAATCAAAAAGACATTTTTTGAAAGGAGCCTGCAGGCGAGTTATTTCTCGTTTCCGTCTTATTTGCGCACTAGGCAAATCAATATTTCTATATTTTGTATTATCTCTCAACATTGTTGCGCTACTTGCATAATCTTTAGCAATATCTTCAACTATCGTAAAGTTATCAGAAGCTGTAAATACATAACCAAAATTTAAATCTTCACAAGATTCGTAATGCTTTTGTTCTGGCATACGCATAATACGCCCCAATGTTTGAACATTAAACTCATAGTTTTCAGAGTTCCATTCCTTTTGAAGTAAAAGTATAGAAGCTCTAGGGCAATCCCACCCAAGAGCAATAGCGTCTTTAAAAATTAAAACTTCGATCTCGCTTGTATTCTCACGGACATTAAAAAGATGGTCTTTATCTTCTTGGTTTAAATAAATTCCTAACTTTCCTGCATCTTTTGTAATACCGAATTTAGATAAAACATCAATAATTTTTTCTTCAGGAGGTCTTTGTCCTTTTTTAGCATCAGGAATTTGTATTAATAAAAGAGGATTAATTTTTAAACCTAATTTTTCATAACTAGCTTTTAATTGTTTTCTTTTTTGTAATGCTACGTTTACAATATCTTCATTATTTTTTACAAAATCCTTTTTAAGCCCGTAGTTTATCTTTACTTCTTTTTTTATCATTCCTTCAGCAACAACCTCTTCAATCTTTATCTTTATAGGTATTCCACTTATATCTTTTGGTGTGGCCGACATTTCAATAGTTAAATCTGGTTCGATGATAGACAGTACCTCTTTTGCTTTAGAGGTTTTTGCAGAGTGATGACTCTCGTCAATAATTAATACAATTTTTCTACCCTCATCTTTTGTATTTGAAATTATTTTAGATAAGTTCCAATCATCCTCGTTTTCAACCATGAAAAGATTTCCCTCACGATTCAAACTCTGCCAATTTATAAATAAGATTTGATTTTCCTCTAAAACATTTCCAACAATATCTCTTGCTTCAACACACTCCAAAAGACGATCATTTTCAAAGTGAAGTTCTAAGCTTTCGCTACTTTGTCTATGTAGATTATTTACAGAAATCCACACAAAAGAAAGAGTCTCTTTTGACTGTAATTCTTTTACGATACGAATCATTGATTCGGCCATCATTGTTGTTTTCCCTGAACCGGTTGGAGCTTGAAATATGAGAGTTTGAGGGTCAGAGTCACTTAAATAAGTAACGGAATGGTTTACTATTTTTGCTATTGCTTTTTGTTGATAAATTAATTGTTTCATATCTCTTTTGGTTTATATAGTTCCTTAAAAATTTTGCGATATACATTCAGGATAACTTCAGGGATTGGTTTTATTTTTACCTTTGGTATATCTTCAAAATCTGATTCATCGACCGTATGATCATAACTAAATATATAAATACTGATAATTTTTTTATTCTTCTTTAAAACCTTTTTTGCCTCCTCGATTTCATTTTCATCAAAAATTATCATCGTTGCCTTATCTATTGATTCATAAAGTGCAAAATCTTTATTTGAAATTATCTTATCGAATGTTTCCTCTGAAAGACAAAGCATTTCTACTGCTTTTCTAACGAAATCCCTCTTGTCTTTATCTGTTTTAATTTTGTCTATGAATTCTGTCTTGAAAAATCTTAAATTACCTCCTAATCCTTTCTTTTTTCCATATCCATTAATTACATTTATAATTCTAGGGTACAAAACAGTTGTCATTATTTTATGAGAGCCGTTTTCGTCTTTATCATTTGTACATAGAATAAATTTTCTTTTTTGTCCATCTTTTTCATTTAAATTTAATACCGCGTGCCCTGTCGAACCAGATCCAGCAAAAAAATCCAAAATAGTTGCATTTTCGTAAGGGTAAAGAGAGAACATTCTTTCCAGGAAAGCTATAGGTTTTTTACTTCTGAATTTTACTCCTCCTTCAGATGAGAGTCCTTGCCAAGTAAGATCATCCCAAAGAGTTCCTGCTTTTTCTTGTTTTATTAACTTATCGCCAATTTTTTGAGTTGTATCACTGAGCCAATTTACTAAATCACATTTCAAATAATAATTTGTCGCAATTGTACCTTTATTTTTCCCACTTCTTGGCGTGTATTCAATAGAATACAAGTCTCTAGAATTTTCTGTTGCTGTATTTACTCTAGTTCGAATAGATGATTGGGCTGGTTGAAGTCTAAAAATCTTATCTAAATGGTTTAAGTAAACCTCTTTCTCTGTGCAATTATTTTCTTTAGCAAAAGCTTTTAAAGTTAAAACCTTATATTTAGCATGTTTGTATATTTTTATATCCTTACCACTACCATCTTTTATTACTTTATATAGTTTTTTAGATCCCAAATCTTTTAGAACACTTTTATACTCAAAAGATTTTCCATCTTCCTCTTTTTCATCGATGATATCAAAAAGATTTCTTTTAATATAAACAGGTTGGTATTTAAAAAAGTTTCTATTTTTTGCATAAAAAAGTAAAAATTCTATATTTTTCTTTAGTTTTTTATCTTCTCCACCTCCACTAGCGCCAGAAGATGTTTTTGTTTTTACTGTTATACAATTAATAAAATTTTCACGACCGAATATTTCATCCATTAAAATCTTTAATTGTGCAAATTCGTTTTCATCAATACTTACAAACATAAAACCTGTATCTTTCAACAATCGTTTAGAAAGAAGAAGTCTCTTTTGCATGAAAGATAACCATTTTGAATGACGGTAATGATCTTCTGTATCAATAAATTTATCATTGTACATAAAATCTTTATCTCCAGTATTATAAGGTGGGTCAATGTAGATTATGTCTATCTTTTTTTTATGAGTATAATTTAAAACAGATAAAGATTCATAATTATCACCCTGTATTAAAATATTTGTCTCACCATTGTTATTCAAAATAGACTTTTTTTCATCATAAGAAATCACGGGTAACATTTGTTTGCATTTTTCAGCAACATCTTCATCTTTTGGTTCCCAAACAATTCCAAATTTTTTACGCTTTAATAACAAGTCCACATAGTGAACCAATTTATCTTTAGACCATTCGTGATGAGGTTTCTTTTTCATAGTTATTTCAAAAGTTCGTTAGTAGATACACCCAACACCTTAGCTAAGCTAGTAATGGTTGAAAGAGTCGGATTGTTTTTTCCGTTCTCGATATTGCTCACAAAAGATCGATCAACGCCCAATATTCTGGCGAGTTCTATTTGGCTAATATCTTTTTTGATCCTAAGTTTTTTGAGATTTTCTCCCAACTTTTTGGCATCATCTTTCATAAAAAGATTATAGCACACTTTGTTGTAATATAAAACAACAAAAAACACCTTCGTAAATGAAAGTGTTTTTTGTTTGTAAACTAGCTATCTTTGAGCTAGCTCAAGTTGGCTGGGAGACTAGGACTCGAACCTAGATAAATGGATCCAGAATCCATGGTCCTACCATTAGACGATCTCCCAATGATTATCATTGCCCTTCCTAACAATAGTACAAAAAGGGGTTTTTATCAAATATTGCACAGGGTTAGTATACAATTGACACTAGATAGGAATGAAAACAAACCACATATTACGATTGGACAGTACACAATTTTGCCCATTAATACTAAAAACTTAACTCCATATGTGTATATACATTATCCACACCCTCCTTGACAATAATGTTAGAAAAATATAACATTAGGTATTTGGTAAATGCCTTTCTAACTTTTAAAAAGAGCATCATTATAAAAAAATAACAAGCATAACAAAATGTCAAAAAAACAATTCAAGATCATTCAAATATGTATTGCAGTTATACTCGCATTGATATTTAGTCAATCAATTATTTTAGAGAACTATTTCATCCCTATCATTGCTGTTCTAATAGGTCTTGGGCTACTCTTGTGGCTAAAAACAAAAGTAAAAGATGTGTTAGCAGATGAGAGAGATTGGCAAATAGGAGGAAAATCAGCAATCCTTTCTCTTCAAATCTTCTCCGGAGTGATGGTGCCAATAATCTTCGTCCTCTACATCTTAAAAGATACCAATCCTACCTTTGAACCAATCGCTATGGCTTTATCATTCTCAGTCGTTTTCATTATGCTTCTTTACTCTTTGATATTTACATATCTTTCAAAGTATAAATTTGGTGACAAGAAATCCTTTTACTTGTCGCTTGCTGTATTTATTTTACTCATTTCATTTCTACTTGGTATGAGATTCATAAAATGAAAAACAACATCAAAGAATTAAGAAACAAAGCAAAACTGACCCAAGAAGAACTTGCTTATATAGTGGGAGTAAGAAGAGAAACGATCCTCTTCCTTGAACAAGGAAAATACAATCCTTCTCTTCGGCTTGCCTATGATATATCAAAGGTTTTCAAGATGAGTATTGAAGAGGTTTTTTCATTTAAGAAATAACAGTTATAATAATAAAATGAAAATATCAGTAAAAGCGAAGACAAAGGCGAAGGAAGAAAAAGTTGAGAAATTAAATCAGCCCTCTCTTCCCTTTTCTAAAAAAGAAAAAGAAGAACTGCCAATCTACAAAGTGTCGGTAAAGGAAGCACCTGAACACGGAAAAGCAAACATTGCAATCATCAAACTCTTATCAAAGTATTTTGATGTCCCATATTCTTCTATCACTCTCATCTCTGGGCAAACTTCCAAGCAAAAAGTCTTTGAGATTTTTGAATAGGTATTTCCTAAAAATATCATTTTCAAAACTTAAGAAACCCAACCCCTCCAAACTAAATGCGATTTTTCAACTTTTTTGTTAGAATGAATCCATGCCTAACATAGAGTATTCAATCATCGTATCAGGACTTACAAAGAAATTCACCTTTCCAGTGAAGAGTTCTTCTCATTCGTGGTTCATAAATCTCTTTAAGCCAGAGAAGAGAGAGGTCACTGCTGTAAACGATATCTCTTTTAAGGTAGCAAAAGGTGAAAGGGTAGCTTTCATCGGACCAAACGGTGCAGGCAAATCTACTACTATTAAGATGCTTTCAGGTATACTCTTCCCTACTTCAGGAGACATCTCCGTGCTTGGACTTGACCCAAAGACAGAGAGGAAAAAGCTAGCATACAGGGTAGGGACAGTCTTCGGACAGAGATCTCAGCTTTTACCAAATCTTCCACTCACTGATTCATTGGAATTCTATGGTGTGATGTATGACTTGAGTAAGATTGAGATTAAAAAAAGAATTGAAGAATTAACAAATCTCTTTGACCTAGTTTCTTTTATAGACCAACCAGTGAGAAAACTTTCATTAGGACAGCGAATGAAGGGAGAGATAGCAGTATCACTCATTCACAAACCTGACATCATATTCTTAGACGAGCCAACCATAGGGCTTGATGTAGTAGCCAAGAAATCCTTGAGAGACCTTCTACTTAAAATCAACCAAGAAGAGAAGACTACCATATTCTTAACTTCTCATGATGTAGGAGATATTGAATCACTATGTGAGAGAACTGTAATCATAAATCACGGTGCAATCATCAAAGACATCTCTACCAGCGAACTTTCAAAATCATTTGTAAAGGAGAAAAATATTGAAGTCATCCCACTTGAGAGTTTAGAAGAATTTCCATCTCTTCCTCTCGGACTTCGCTATAGTATCAAAGAAAAGAATCGGATAGTGGTCACAGTTGATTTAGAGAAGATAGAAGTACAGGATTCCCTTCGTAATCTTTTAGGATTATTCAGTGTAGACGACATAGATGTATATGATACAGATTTAGAAACGATAATTAGAAATATATATGAAAACACTTCGTCTAGGAAGTAAAATAATAGGCACACTGGTAAAGGATAGGATTTATTATCCAAATCAATCTTTTGCTGAAATTATCGGAATATTCTCTCGATGCGTAGTCCTTCTTCTTCTTTATTGGTATGTGTATAAAATTAACGATGGAACCATAAACGGAACTACATTCACTCCTGTCGCTTGGAGTATGTTCTTTTACTTCATACTATTAGTTCTAAATTTAAGAAAGGTTGCTAATGAAATAATGCAAGATGTCGTATCAGGAAAAGTAGAAACACTCTTTAGTAAACCTGTATCATATCTATTCTATCGTTCTTTTTGGCAAATAGGTATAGGAATATACTCATTTGTATTAATTACAATACTTGGAGGGATAACATTGTATTTTTTAGTTGGACTACCAGATATAATGTATCAAGTTATGTTTCTTCCGACACTTCTAGGCACTTTGGTTCTCGGAAGCATTCTTTGCCTTTTAGTTTACATAGCAGTAGGACTGTTAGCATTTTGGATGGAAGATATCAATCCTGTATTTTGGTTAATAGATAAAGCAGTGATGATATTAGGTGGTTCATATCTACCTGTCGCCTTATTCCCAGAGCTTATGTATAAGATAGCAATATACAGTCCATTCGGTGCATTATACTTTATAACTCACACTGTATATGACAGTTGGGAGATTGATTGGCTTTTTAAAATGGGAATGCAATTAGCATGGATAGGTATCATGTCCTTAATAGTGTTTTTCCTTTTTAAAAAAGCGAGGAAAAAGGTTTCAGTAAATGGAGGATAAAAAAAATGTTAAAAGAATTAAAATTTGCATTTTATGCAATTAAAAAGAATTTTCAGAATGGATTAGAGCTACGAACTAGCTTCTTTACGAATGTCTTTGGTATGGCTATTAACAATACTGCTTTCATCATCATCTGGGTATCTTTTACTAAATCAATAGGAATACTAAATGGGTGGACAGCAATAGATATCATCGGACTAATAGGATTCAGTTCTCTTACATTTGGACTTACATTTTCATTTGCATCAGGATTTAGAAAATTATCAGAGTATGTGACTATGGGTAGTTTTGATAGATATATCCTTTCTCCTAAGAACCTCATCTTAAGAATTGCTACTTCTTGGTTTAGCCCATCAGGAATTGGAGACATTGTATTTGGAATTATCACCCTTATTATTTATGGAATCCTCATTTCTGCCACAGCATTCCAGATATTTTTAATATTCATTCTTTCTATCACAGCCACTATATGTATGATAGCCATATCTATCACTATATTTTCTGCAAGTTTTCTCTTCGCTGATTCTAGAGCTATCACTGATGGATTACTTCACTTCTTCTTAAGTCCTTCCCTCTTTCACGGAGGTGCATTCCAAGGAGGGATTAGATTTGTGTTTACCTTCCTCGTTCCATCTCTCGTAGTTGGAGCACTTCCAGTGGAAGCATTAAAGGATATTGATATACTAAAAGTTCTCTTGATACTCTTTATATCTGTGATTTGGTTCTATATTTCTGTGAAGATTTTCTACAAAGGTGTAGAAAAATATGAAAGCACAAACTTTATGACTTTTGGAAATTAGAAATAATTGCTATAATCTATATACAAAATATGTCATACACCATTCGCAACCTTGAACACGGAAGATGGATTGATATTCAGAAACCAACTGAAATAGATATAGAATTCCTAAAGAAGGAATTCCCTTTCATTCACCCTACGAATCTTGAAGACTCGCTTGAGCGAGTACAACACTCAAAAATGGACATCAATGAGAAATATCTATTCCTCTCCACTGTAATTCCTATGGGAATAGAACCAGTAAAAAAGATGACAAGCTTTGAGGTATCTTTCTTCTTAACAAACAACGACCTCATCACCATCACCCACCAAGAAACTAGTTTATTCACCTCCGAACAAGCCGATGAAGGAGAAATAGCAGATATCTCTCTTCCTGAAACACCAGTACTTCTAATGTATAGATTCCTTGAAAAGCTTTATGAAATGTCTGACAAAAATATCACAAAGATAACCAAGGCTGTTCAGCGAATTGATGACACTATTTTAGTAGTGAAGTCACCCGATATCATCAGAGAGATTGCTTTTCTTCAAAGAAACATTATTTATTTCATCACCACTTTAGTTACCACCATTCCTCTCTTTGTTGAACTTGAGAAAAAGGACCTTTCATACGATAAATCAGGAATGAAGGAATACTGGGGAGATATTGCTGACAAGTTAAATAGTCAGAAAGACACCCTTGAGGATTATAATCTCCTACTGAGAACATTATCAAAAGCACACGAGATGTTCATCAATCACAGAATGAATAGTATAATGTCAGTTCTTACTGTGTTCTCTGTTATCTTTCTTCCTCTTAATCTAATAGCAGGTATATATGGAATGAATTTAAATTATTTACCCTTTGCAGATAGTGCAAATGGTTTTATTGAAATCACATTCTTAATGGTATTGGTAGCAGTAGGATTATTTTCTTTCTTTAAATTAAGAGAATGGATTTAAAAAGGGGAAAACTAATAGACATATTTAGAAATAAACTGGTATAATTCATATGATGAATTCCGCAACAAACAAAGAAAATATTCTCATAATAGAAGATGATAGTAATCTTGTTTCTTTACTCTCAGGAAGACTTGAGTCTGCAGGATACAAAACAGAAATAGCAACAGACGGAGAAAAAGCATTGATAGAGATAGAAAAAAAGCCAGATTTGATTCTGCTTGATATTATGCTTCCCAAATTAAGTGGTCTTGATGTTATGAAAATAATCAGAGAGAAAGATGAATGGGGTAAAAAAGTTCCGATTATTATCACCAGTAATTTAAATCCTGATGATGATCATATTATAAGTAGTGTAGCCAAATACTCCCCTGCTTTTTATCTAGTAAAAGCAAATTACTCTCTAGAGGAAATTATTGAAAAAATAAAAAGTGTTTTGCTGACAAAATGAAAATAAGAACAAAAATCACAATACTTACAGGTGCCTTGATTTTAGGAACAACCTTTATAGTATTAGGACAGTATTTCCTTGAAAAAGAAAGGTTAAGTGATTTTCTAAAAGAAGTTACAAGGGAAGAAAAAGATTCTTTCAATCTCCTTGTTTCTCTTTCTAGTTCAAATATATCAACACTAGCAAGAGACTATACTTTCTGGGATGAAATGGTGGAATATGTCAACAATCCAGATCCAATTTTTGCAGAAGAGAACATAAATGAAGGGGTAAATGTATTTAATGCAAGCAGTGCCTATGTTTATAACATAGACAAAGAATTAGTTTATGTATATGACATAAATCATCAAGTTCCTTTCATTAATTTTTCAAAAGAAACATTAGAAGAATTAATGAGAAGTCGTTTCACTCACTTTTTTGCAAGAACAAATAGCAATATAACAGAATTTAGTGCTGCCACAATTCACCCAACAAATGATTCTGAAAGAATTACTAAACCTCAAGGTCTTTTTATTGTAGGAAAGCACTGGGACAATAATTATATTAGTAATCTAGAAAATCTATCTGGAATGTCTATCATTCATGAAGGAGAAGAAATTCCAAATGAGGAAGATTCAAGTATAAAATTTTCATACCAGATATTAGATAAAAACAATAATATAATTGAAACTTTCACAATAGTATCTCCATTACCAATTTTTGATGATATGCAAAGAGCATCAAGAAATCAACTTCTATTTATCATTTTTTCTACACTGCTTATGCTTTTTGTAATATTTATCTCTCTTAATAGATTGGTAGGAAAACCAATTGAGTCTCTTTCAAGAAGTATAAAGAAAAAAGATATTGAATTAATGAAAAAAATGCAGAAAAGTCCTTCTGAGTTTGGAGTTCTAGCAAAATTAGTTTTAGATTTTTCAGAACATGAATTAGTGCTTCAATCAAAAGCAAAAGACGAAGCTATACTTTCAGCAGTTGGTAGTGGATTGATTGCTGTTGACAAAGAAAAAAGAATAAGTCTATTCAATGTAGCAGCTGAACATCTTTTTGGTGTAAATGCTAAAGATGCTTTAGGTAAATCAGTTGATTCAGTATTTGAAACAAGAACTCATTCTGGTTTTTCTTTCTCACCTGAAGATTTCCCCCTTTCAAAAGCATTAAGAGAAAAAAAATTAGTAAGCGAAACCGTTCAATGTATAACAAAAGATGGAAAAAAATTCCCAGCAGTAATTACTGCTGCCCCTGTGATATTAAATAACGAGGTCATAGGAGCAGTGCAAGATTTACGTGATATCACAAGCGAAGAAGCCCTAGAGCAAAGCAAGAGAGATTTTATTTCTCTCATTTCTCATGAATTAAGAACTCCTTTGACTAGTCTTGATTGGACAGTAGAAAAACTAGAATCAGAAAAGAATCTTCCTCTTGATATTATTGAATCAACAATTCCATATATGAGATCTTCTTTAAATAGAATAAAAACACTTGTTTCAGCTATGATAGAGGTCTCAAAAATTGAAAGTGGTTCTGTGATTACTGCAAGTAACGAATTAGAAATTTCTGTCCTTATTGATAATTCAATAAAGGAATTAAAACCTGGAATTGAAGCAAAAAAATTAAAAATAGAGATAAATGATGAAACTGATGATAAAGACACTGTGCTTTCTGATGAAAAATTGCTTCAAATAATCATAAATAATCTAATATCAAATGCTGTAAGATATAGTAATGAAAATGGAATTGTTAGAATTAACATTAAGAAGGATGAAAAGGAGTTTGTAATTGATATTGCAAATACAGGTGAAGGTATTCCAGAAGAGGAACAATCAAGAATTTTCTCAAAAATGTTTAGAGCAACAAATGCAAAACTAATTTCTCCAGATGGAGTAGGATTAGGACTCTTTATAAGTAAATCATTTCTTGAAAAACTTGGTGGATCTCTCACCTTTTTGTCCATTCCAAATAAAGAAACTATTTTCAGCATCCATTTACCTGTTTTGAGAAAGTAATACTCTTTTAATCTTAATCTGATATAAAAATACTTGCTCCATTACTTGCATTATGTTATGGTGGTAATAGGTCGTCTATTGTCAGTTTAACTTTGAATTATACAAAATGGATAACGATCAAAATCCAAACCCTGTTGTTCCTCCTGCAACTGAAGGAGAAGAAACAACTACTCCTGAACAGCAACAACCAGCTCAATAAAAACTGGTACTCTGAAGAAACAAAGACACCCTAAAAAGGGTGTTTTTTGTTTTACTTTTTTAAATAAATCATAGTATAATATCTATATGAAAGAATATACATCAAATATAGAGGAACTCACTCTTAAAAATGAGAATTTTCGTGAAGTGCTTTACACAAGCGAAAATATGCAATTAGTATTAATGAGTCTATTACCTAAAGAAGATATAGGAAAAGAAATACATCACTTAGACCAGTTTTTTAGAATAGAAAAAGGAACAGGAAAAGCAATTATAAATGACAATGAGTATGAACTCTCAGATGGTGTAGTAGTCATAGTACCAAGCGGAGCAATGCATAATATCATCAACACTTCTTCTACTGAAAAATTAAAACTCTACACCATATATGCTCCAAAAAACCACCCAGATGGAACAATCCATAAAACAAAATTAGAAGCAGAAAAAGACGAACACCATTAAAGATGAAAAAGAAAAAAATATATATAACAAGAAAAATTCCTGAAATTGCTGAAAGAATGTTAAAGAAAAAAGGATATATAGTAGAAATCAATACAAAAGATAAAAATCTATCAAAAAAGGAATTAATTTCAAAACTTAAAAAAGGTAATTATGATGCTGTTTTGAGTTTACTTTCAAATAAAATTGATGAAGATATATTTAAGATAGCTCCTACAGTAAAAATTTTTGCAAATTATGCAACAGGTTTTGATAATGTTGATCTAGAGAAAGCAAAAAAATATAAAGTAGTAATAACAAATGCTCCTGCTCCAAAAACAGCAGAATCGGTAGCAGAGCATACATTTGCATTAATGCTTGCTCTTGTAAAAAACATTACTGATGGTGATAGATTTGTAAGAGCAGGAAAATACAAAGGGTGGATGCCGTTGCTTTTTATTGATAATGATTTAATTGGTAAAAATCTTGGATTGATAGGTGCAGGAAGAATTGGAGAAAAAGTTGCACAAAAAGCAAGTGCTCTTGGTTTAAAAATAATCTACACAGACATTAAGAGAAATAAATTCTTAGAAAAGAAACTTGGAGCAAAATACTACAAATCTTTTAAAGAACTTTTGCCTAAAGCTGATTTTGTCAGTTTACATGCCCCTCTTCTTCCTTCTACATACCATTTGATAAATAAAAACACATTAAAACTCATGAAAAAAACTGCCTATATCGTAAATACCTCAAGAGGCCCAGTGATAGATGAAAAAGCTTTAGTAAAAGCATTAAAGAATAAGGAAATCAATGGAGCAGGACTTGATGTATATGAATTTGAACCAAAGGTAACAAAGGATTTAATTAAAATGGAAAATACTGTCCTGACACCTCATATTGCCTCAGCTTCATTTGGAGCAAGAAATGAAATGGCAGAAATATGTGCTCAAAACATAATTGACTGTCTAGAAGGAAGAAAACCAAAATACCAAGTTAATTAACTATGAAAAATTCTTCAAAAGCACAAATTATAGCAACCATAGGCCCTTCTTCATCCAAAGAAGATGTACTAGAATCTATGGCTCTTCATCAAATGGATATTGTAAGATTCAATTTCTCTTGGAGTAATGATGAAGAAAGGAAAACTCAAATAAATTTAATAAGAAAAATTTCAGAAAAGATTGGTAAAAAAATACCAATAATTGCTGACCTTCCTGGGCCAAGAGTTCAAAAAGAAGAAAGTCATACATACGATACGAAGATCACTAGCTCTTTTACTGATGAGGATGAAAAATCAATAAAATTTGGAATAGAACAAAATGTAGACTATTTTGCACTTTCTTTTGTTGGTAATAAAAACGATATAAAAAAATATAAAGAAGTGATAAAAAAATATTCTGGATATCAAAAAATAATATCAAAAATTGAGAGAAAAATAGCACTAGATAATCTTCTAGATATAATAGAAGAATCTGATGCAGTAATGGTCGCAAGAGGTGATTTAATAAATGAGATCCCTATTGAGCAACTTCCGTTTATACAAGATAAAATAGTAAAGGAAGCAAAAAAGGCTGGAAAACCAGTAATAGTAGCTACGGAGATGTTACTTTCAATGACAAAGGAACCAAGACCAACTAGAGCAGAAATTACTGATGTGGCAAATGCAATACTCGGAGGAGCAGACTCTGTAATGCTTTCCGAAGAAACTTCTACAGGAAAATACCCCATAGAAGCCGTAACAATAATGGAAAAAATAGTCCTTGAGGCAGAAAAGCATTTACTGGGTAAATCAAATTTTAATACTTTATGATAAATAAAATCCTAAACATAAACGGAAGAGAGATATTAGACTCAAGGGGCAATCCAACAATTGAGGTTACTTGTAGTCTTTTGGGAGGAGTAGAAGGAATATTTTCTGTTCCATCAGGAGCAAGTACTGGGATACACGAGGCTATTGAATTAAGAGATGGTGATATCAACAGATACAATGGATTAGGAGTATTGAAAGCAGTAAAAAATATAAATGAAGTAATAAAAAATATAATCAAGGATAAAGAATTTGATCAAGAATCTCTTGATAAAACTCTTATCAAACTTGATGCTACAGAAAATAAATCAAAACTAGGAGCAAATGCAATTCTTGGAGTTTCATTATCATTCGCAAAAGCTTCTGCCATAACAAAAAAACAAGAATTATACAAATATATAGGTGAGATGTTTGGTAATAATAATTACCACTTACCTATTCCCTCCTTTAATCTTATAAACGGTGGAAAACATTCCGATAGTGGATTAGACATTCAAGAATTCATGATTTTACCTACACAAATTGATACTATTAAAGAAAAAATAAGAGTAGGGGCAGAAGTATTTCATACTTTAAAAAAAATTCTTCAAGAAAAAAATTACAGCACTGGAGTAGGCGACGAAGGTGGCTTTGCCCCAAAACTTTCTTCCAATGAAGAAGCGTTTAAATTACTAATGGAAGCAATCAATAAATCAGGTTATGAAGGAAAAATAAAACTCGGTGTGGATATTGCTAGTTCTTCATTCTATAAAAATGGAAAATACAACTTTAAGATAAACGGAAAAGAAAAAAATACTGACTCAAAAGAACTCATCTCCTGGTATGAAGAATTAGCAAAAGATTATCCCATTATACTAATTGAAGATGGATTATCAGAGGATGACTGGGATGGCTTTAAAAATATGAATAATGCAATGGGTAAAGATATAAAAATTGTTGGAGATGATCTAACAGTCACAAATAAAAAAAGAATAGAAAAAGCGATAAACGAAAAAGCGATAAATTCAGTTATTATAAAACCAAATCAAATTGGAACATTAACAGAAACTCTTGAAGCTGTAAAAATTGCTCAAAAGGCAGGATTTTCTATAATGGTTTCTCATAGATCAGGCGATACTCCTGATTCATTTATCGCAGATCTAGCAGTAGGAATAGGAGCAGAATTTATTAAATCAGGATCATTAAGTCGTGGAGAGCGAATTTCAAAATACAATCGTCTTTTAGAAATAGAGGAAAAAATCTAGGACATATTTTACTTCTTGTCAATTTGTAAGTAAGGTAATACCTTGCTATACTATTTGTCCAACAAAATATGAAAAAAAATATACTAAAATATGCTGTGCTTTTAATCATAGGAATAATTATTTTTATACTTGGATTTTCTAGTGGTATTTCATATAAGAATCACAATGAAAATAAAGAAGAATTGTATGGAATAGGTGAAAACTTTTTCTCCTCCACAACAGATCAAGAATCTATTGGTAAGGCTAGTTTATTAATCAATTACGGAAACGGAAATATAGATAGTTTTAATGAGCTTAATATCCCTCCTAATGGGAAAGTAATAGATTTATTAGAACAAATAGAAAAAGAGACTTTAAAAAGAGAATACAAGGATTATGGGAGTGGTATGGGAGTATTTGTAACATCTCTAGGAGGTGTTGGACCTGATAAAGAAGGAAAAAAGTGGTGGCAATATTTTATAAACAATGAATATGCTAAAATGGGGATAAGCACACAAAGTATAAAAAATGGGGATATAATTGAATTTAAATTTTCAGAAGAAAAATTGTAATGAAAAAAAATATATTAATAAATATTTCAATAATTCTATTCGTAATTCTTCTTGGAGTATCCGCAAGACTTCTGCCTCATCCTTGGAATTTTACTCCCCTTACCGCTATTGCACTTTCTTTATCCGTATATCTCGGATGGAGATATTCAATCATTGGTGTAATTGCTATTATGTTGCTTAGTGATATTTTTATTGGGGTGTATGATTTACCAATCATGCTTTCTGTATATGGAAGTTTTGTCTTTTCTATAATTTTAGGAACATTCATAGACAGACACAAAAAACAAACTATACTTTTTGGGATTTTAGGCTCTTCCCTTTTCTTTTTCTTAGTAACAAACTTTGCAGTATGGGAATTCGGCACAATGTATCCTCATTCTTTTTTAGGACTTATTGAGTCTTACACAATGGCTATTCCTTTTTTTAGGAATGCCTTACTAGGAGATATTTTTTATACAACTATATTCTTTGGTGTATTTGAGATATGTATATATTTTGAGCAAAGATTCGTAAAATTACTTGCGTGGAAAAAAATTTAAATCAACTTTTTATAAAATGAATATATTAATAATAGAAGACAACACTGACACTCTTTTGTTCTTAAAACAGGCTCTTCATGAAGAAGGTTTTGTAGTAGATACAGCAGAAGATGGAAACATAGGATTGAAGAAAGCATTAGGAAACGATTATGATTTTATCATCCTAGACAATACTCTCCCAGGAAAAAATGGAAAAGAAATCTGTCAGGAAATAAGAAAAAATGGAAAGGTTCTTCCTATTTTAATGCTTTCTGTTAATGAAGATACAAATACAAAAACAGACATTCTAAATATTGGAGCAGATGATTATCTTTCAAAACCTTTTTCATATAAAGAACTTTTAGCACGGATAAAAGCAATTCTAAGGAGACCAAGGGAGATAAAGAAAGAAATACTACAGACAGGAAAATTAATTCTTGACTCAAAAAATCACACAGTTACATATATTGGAAAAGATATTAGTCTTACTCCAAAGGAATTTTCTTTATTAGAATACCTAATGAGAAATAAAGGAAAGGTCCTTTCTAGGATACAAATTCTTGAGCATGTATGGGATATGAATGCAGATCTTTTTACTAACACAGTTGAAACACATATTTTAAATATAAGAAAGAAAATAAAAAACAAGGAAAATAAGCCTGTAATTCTAACTGTTTCCGGAGCAGGATACAAAATCCTATAAAGATGATACAATACAAACAATGATCTCCAAGAGAGACTGGGGAATAGTCGAAACCCTTTATTATAAGAATAACTTAAAGACCCCGAGTCTCAATGGAGTTTCTCCATCAATTAAAATGAATAAACTAATGGAAGTAATTCTTTTGGATAAAAAGGTAAGAAATAGTAATTTCATTAAACTTCTTATTGGAAGTTTAATGAGTGCTGGTTCTCCTTGGTCAGGTAAAGAGTAACTTTATCATCTAAGTAACCTGCTCAGATAATGAGCAGGTTGTCTAGATGAATATCTTTTCTTAACATACTTAATGAAAAAATTCCTAATTAAATTTCTTTATTCAAAATCAAAAGATGAAGATATAAAAAGAAGAGAATTTATATTAAATATATTGCTTTTTTCTACAATTACTATTTTCGCTTTTGCTACTGTTGTTAATATATTTGTTTCTATTTACCGTCCTTTTTCCTATGAAAAGAGCAGTGTGTCCTTGTTGTTCGTCATTATTTTTCTTCTTTTATTTTTACTTCTATATTTCCTATCAAAAAAAGGATACTCAAAACTATCAGCATATATATTTACCATCCTACTCTTTTTCTTGGCATTGCATATGGGAATAAAATGGGGAATTGATGTAAATATCTCACTTCTCCTCTATGCTCTTTTAATTGTCATGACAAGTGTACTTATCGGAACAAAATCTTCTTTTATTTTCACAGGAGTTATAATTACTTCTACTATTTTAATAGAGTTTTTACATAAAGCAGAAATAATTATTCCAAATACATACTGGAGAAATGAACCTTGGAAAGAAAGCGATACACTAATGCTAGCTATCATTTTACTTTCAATCGCTACAGTTTCATGGCTTTCAAACCATGAAACAGAAAAATCACTCACCAGAGCAAGAAAATCGGAAAAGATGCTAAAAGAAGAAAGAGATAAACTTGAAATAACAGTAGAAAAAAGGACAAAAGAATTAAGAGAGGTAGAGGCAGAAAAAATATCTCAACTCTATAGATTTGCTGAATTCGGTAGATTATCATCAGGACTTTTTCATGATCTCATGAACCCACTAGGTGCAGTATCTTTAAATGTTGAAAAAGCAAAAATGGAAAGAGGGAAAAAGGGAAATTTAGAAGAAGTAAAGAACTATTTAGACAAAGCACTTTTTGCTGCAAAAAAGATGGAATTTTTTGTCTCGGCAATACAAAAACAGCTTACAAAGAAAAGTGATAAAAAAGTATTCTCTTTAGAAAAAAGTGTAAACGAAATAATAGATATATTATCCTACAAATCACACATAATGGGAGTAAAAATGTACTTTGAGGCAAAGTCTTCACCAAAATTTTATGGTGAGGAAATGAGATGGAATCAAGTAGTGCTCAATTTATTAACTAATGCTATTGATTCATATGAAGAAAAAAAGGGGACGATTGATAAAAAGGTAATAGTAAGCCTAGATGAGGATGAAATAGAAATAAAGCTTTCAGTTAAAGATTTCGGTGAAGGAATAAAAAAAGAAAATCTCCTAAGTATTTTTAAACCATTTTTTACAACAAAAAATGTAAACGAACAAAAAGGTATAGGGCTTGGGTTATCTATGACAAAAAATATAATTGAAAAGGATTTTAAAGGAACAATATCCGTAATAAGTGAAGAAAAGATAGGTACAACATTTTTTGTCATTCTTAAAAAACTAACATAGAATAGTTTAAAAAACTATTTTCTACAAATGAATAAAAAAATTAAAAAAATTCTTGAAAAAAGAAATAAGAATTGGCGTTTTCCTGGAACAGTATACGATAATTTTTACTACTTATCTCATATCGCTAAATATAACAAAAAACTTTTAAATGGAAAAACACTCGGAAAAATTATTTCTTCACTTGTCTCAATTGAAGAAAAACCTGGTGGACCTTACTATTCCTTGTTCCCCACAACCAAAACAGTAAAAAAAATAGTAGAGGAAAGGACAAATAAAATGATTGCAGAATTCTTATCTATTTACAATATATATCTACCTTCGCTGAAAAAATACATGAAAAGCAAAGGCACTATAAACATAGAAAATTACAATAAGAACAAATGCTCCCCTAATATCCTTTTTACAAAAGACGAGAAAAAAATAATGTCGGGTATAAGAATAAATTTCAAAAAAATAATCTCTTCTTTCCCAAATGAATTTCAGAAGTCTGCTAAAGATATATTTGAAAAAACAATAAGGGGCAACAAAGATAAGCAAATGTCATTATTACCATACTATTTTTGGCTATCACTTGGAAAACCAAAAGAAATAGAGCAAAAATTAATAGAGAAACTCGGTATGATAAATATACTGTTTTGGTCCGCTTTCATAATCTATGACGACTTTTGGGATAAAGATGAAAAAGCAGATCCCCTTCTTCTTCCTATTGCCAATATGTTTGCCAGAAACCATATAGACTATTTTATATCTGTCTTTTCTGAAGAAAAAAGCCTCAAAACTCTTTTTGACTCATTAATGAATAAACAAGATATCGCAAATGCATGGGAAATAAAAAACTGTAGAATAAAAAAGGAAGATGAAATACTCTTTTTACCAAAAGTTTCAAAAATATATGAGGACTATACAAAAAAATACGAACCTGCTTCTCCACACATACTAGGACCAGTTTTGATTCTATACTTACTCACAAAAGACAAATCTTCCAAAACATATTCAATAAACGAAATCAGTGATCTTATATTTTTTTTGAAGAACTTACTTATCATAATGCAATTATGTGACGATATATATGATTTTGAAGAGGATTTAAAAAGAGGTCATATTAGCACAGCAGTTGATCTTCTTCTTACAGAACTAAATAAGAAAACAATCAACCTCACAAAAGATATTCCAGAACTTAAAAAAATCTTTTGGTTTGTTATTTTGCCAAAACTTGTGGATAAAATTCTTTTTGGTGTAAAAAACTCAAGAAAAGCATTAAGAAAAATGACAGTAATAAAAAACCCAATTTATCTTGAGAAACTTATATCATTCTATGAGAATATAGGAGAAGAAGCACTTTTAAAACAAAAAGAGTCAAAAGAATTTATTACTGCATTTAACTACTAATTTCTTTATTTTTTCTTTATCTAAACTTTATCTAAACTTTAACTTCATTTCGTATTATTTCAATATGAATGATAAAAAAATAAAAGAATACCGTTGTTCCTGCGGTAAATTACTTTTTAAAGGTTATTTGTTTATTGGAACAGTTGAAATCAAATGTCGTCATTGTAGAGAAATTGCATATTTTCTTGGAAGAATTAGGCAAGAGAAAAACAAAGAACTTGCATAATAAAAAGCATTATATTTATTTAGATTTAGTTTTTTTAGAACAAGCTTTCATAAAAGCCAAAAAAAGTGGATGAGGGTGAAGTGGTCTTGATTTCAACTCTGGATGAAACTGTGTTCCAAGGTAAAATATATGCTTTTTTTGTGGAAGTTCTACGATCTCCATTAATTTCTTGTCCGGAGAAACTCCAGAAAAAATCAAACCTGCTTTTTCTAATTTATCAATATATTCTGGATTTACCTCATAACGATGACGATGTCTTTCTGATATTATTGATGCTTTATATGCATTGTATGCAATACTCCCTTTTTTTAATTGAGCAGGATAAGCTCCAAGTCGCATTGTCGCTCCATAGTTTTTCTCTCGCAAGTTTTTCTTTTGTTCAGGCATTATGTCAATTACAGGATTGGTGCTATCTGGATTTATTTCTGTAGTATGTGCATTTTTTAACTTTAAAACATTTCTAGCATATTCTATAACAGATATTTGCATTCCATAACATAATCCAAAATAAGGTATTTCATTCTTTCTACAATACTCTGCCACCTTTATTTTTCCTTCTATACCTCTTTCTCCAAAACCACCAGGTACAATTATTCCATTATATTTTTTCAATTCATTTAATAATTTTGGAGTCTTTTCAAATTGTTCGGAATTTATCCATTGAATTTTAGGTCTACATCCTAATACTCCAGCAGAATGTTTTATTGATTCAATAATTGATATATATGAATCTTCAAGAACAAAATCTCCACTTCCAAAATATTTACCAACTATACCTATAGAAACATCTTTTTTTGCTTCGTTCATTTTTTTTACCATCCTTCTCCAGTCTTTCATGTCTTTATTTCTTGGTTTCATCTTTAATTTTTTTAGAATACGATTTCCAAGTTCATCATTTTCAAAATTGATTGGAACTTCATATATATTTTTTACATTTGGAGCCGAAATTACATCTCCTTTTTCTAGACTACACATAAACTCTATCTTCTCTTTTCTTTTATCATCAAGAGGTATATGAGCTCTAGCTAAAATAATATCAGGGTTAAGACCCACAGCATTCAAACTTCTAACTGCATGCTGAGTGGGTTTAGTTTTTAATTCATTTCCCCCTGCTCCAAGGGCAGGAACATGACTTACTAATACTAAAACAACATCATTTGGTCTTTTAATTTTTAGCATACGAACTGCTTCAAGAAAAAGAATGTTTTCATATTCTCCTACTGTTCCTCCTATCTCCACTACTGCTATTTTTGCCTCCGCTTTTTCTGCTGCCTTGTTTATTCTTCCGATAATCTCAAGAGGAATACGGGGAACCACCTCTACTTGTTTTCCTGCAAATTCAAGATTCCTTTCTTTTTGGATAACAGAAAGATATACACTCCCTGTAGTCATGTAATTTGTTTTTGATAGATTTCTATCTAAAAATCTTTCATAATTTCCCATATCCTGATCACATTCTGTGCCATCATCAAGAACAAAGACTTCTCCGTGTTCAGTAGGGTTCATAGTCCCTGCATCAACATTTACATATGGATCAATTTTAAGTGCCGTAACTTCTACTCCCCTTGACTGAAGAATTTTTGAAATAGAAGATGAAGCAACACCTTTTCCTACCCCTGACATAACCCCTCCTACTACAAATATATATTTTGTTTTCTTTTTTTTCATTATTAATGATTATTTATTTATTTAAATATTTCCTTATCGCCAGAAAACTTGAAACTGTTCCTAATAATCCTCCTGAAATTATCAATATCACAGAAATCTGTAGAAAGTTGGAAACATAATACTCATTTATATTAATACCAAGAAAATCCGTCATACCACTACTAAACCAACCTGTAATTGGGAAAAAGAGTGTAATTGTTATAATAGTCGCTACTAATCCATAGATTATTCCTTCAACCAAAAAAGGTCCACGAACAGTCATCTTGCTTGCCCCTACTAAGCGCATTACACCTATTTCTTCTTTTGAAATGAATATAGCAAGACGGATAGTATTAAGGGTAATGATAAGGGAGATAATTATAAGAATAATGGTAATAATTGCACCAAGACTCTTTGCTCCAGAGATAATTGAATTTAGTTTATCTATTACTATTTTGTTTTCAAAATAATTTACCTTGTCAATAATTGATCCAGAAGTAGAAGAAAGAACATCATCAGACTTTAAAAAGTCTGCAATACCTTCATATTGAGAGACTTGTTTTGCTTTTATATTTAAATATGCTCCTAGAGGATTTTCCTTTATTTCATCAAGTGCTGCAAGAGTTGCATAATCTCCTTCATGTCTTTGGCGGAAGATAGCTAAGGCTTCCTCAGCACTTACATATGTTACAGAATCTACTTCTGGTAATTCTTTTAGTGAATCACGAAGTGCGAGAATTTCTTCATTTGGAGCCCCAACATTAAAATATATAGCAATATCTACTTTTTCCTTTATTTCATTCAAAGAAAAATTTAAAATTGCTTGAAGCAGGATAATACAAGTGATAACAGAGAGAGTGATGGTCATAATAAGCACCGATGCCCAAGAAACAGTGCCACTTCTTTTAAAATTTAGAAAACCTGCTTTAATTATTCTTAATAGTTTTATCATTTTTTTACTTCAATTTACTTATCATATCACATAATTTCCGTTTTTGTCATCTCTAACAATTTTACCTTTTTCTAAGGTAATTACTCTTTTTCCTACAGAATCAATTACTCCCCTATTATGTGTCGTTAAAATAACAGTAGTGCCAAGATCATTAATTTTTTTAAGAATTTGTATTATTTCATATGTATTAACTGGGTCAAGATTTCCTGTTGGCTCATCTGCAATGATAAGTTCAGGTTGATTAATAATTGCTCTTGCAATAGCAAGTCTTTGCTTTTCTCCTCCTGACATTTGACCTGGAAAGTGAAAAGTTTTTTTACCTAAATCTACTAATTCAAGCACATGAGGAACATCTTTTCTTATATCTTCCTCTGCCTTTCCTACTGCCTCCATAGCAAAGGCAATATTTTCATAAGCAGTTTTGTTAGAAAGTAATTTAAAATCTTGAAAAACTGTTCCTATACGACGGCGAAGTTTTGTTAAACTTTCATTTTTGATTTTATGCACATTAACAGATTCAAAAAACACCTCTCCCTGAGAAGGTGCTTCCTCGGCTAGTATCATTTTTACGAGAGTTGTTTTACCTGCACCAGAATGACCTACAACCGAAACAAATTCTCCTACCGTTACGGTAAGGTTTATGTTATCAAGAGCAATAGAATCTTTATCGTAGATTTTTGAAACATTGTTAAAATATATCACCCTACAATTCTATCATAAATCCCTCTCCGCTTCAATAAAAATGTCTAATCTCCCTGAAAGCACACTATCTACATTGTTTGTTTCAACAAGAGTCCTATGATCTTTAACCATTTTATATGGATGAAATACATATGACCTTATCTGACTACCCCATTCTATTTCTGTATTCTTTGTAGATTTTATACTTTCTTCTATTGTCTTTTTCTCTTCTTCTGCCTTCTTAAAAATTTTTGCTTTAAGAATTGACATTGCCTGTTCACGATTTCTTTCCTGGCTACGTTCCAATGAAGAATGAACAGAAATACCACTTGGTATATGAACCAATCTTACTGCTGTTTCTCTTTTATTTACATTTTGTCCTCCAGGACCACCAGATCTTGAGTATTCTATCTTTAAATCACCTTCTGGAATAAAAATATCTTTTTCCTCAAGTTTAGAAAATTTTGGAAGCACTTCTACTAAAGAAAAAGAAGTATGACGAAGTTTTTTTGCATTAAAAGGAGAAATACGAACCAATCTATGCACTCCACTCTCTTTTTTTAATGTTCCGTAAGAATTTTTTCCGTTGACCTCAAATGAAATGTTTCTATACCCAGAATGGTCATTTTTGTTTTCATGTATAAGAGAAATAGACCATCCTTTATTAAGAATATACTTTTTATACATTTCAAAAAGTATTGCGGAAAAATCTTCTGCGTCATCACCACCTGCACCAGAGATTATTGTTATCACTGCATTACCTTTGTCATATTTTCCTTTTCCATCCTTTTTTGATTTAAGTTCTCCATATTCTCTCAAAATTTCTTGGGCTTTATTCTTATCATTCCAAAAATCAGGACTTGCAATAATCCGTTCAAACTCTTTTATTTTTTCTTCTATATTCTCTGCCATAAATCAGATTTTATCATATAATATCAATCAAACTTTTCAGAATTATATATTTTTTATTTCTGGGAAAAGACTACTAGGAAGATTTTTAAAATAGTCATCAATATACGGAAACATAGTATCGCATGCTAAAAAGCAAGTAACAATTTCTCCTTCTTTATTTTTTAACTCTTTTAATCTATTCTTTTTCTTGTATTCCTTTAATTTTTCATAAAGAGCAGACAACTGCATTCCTGTAGAGGGTCCTACAAACATACCAGCACGGATAAGATCAAGACTGGTTTTGAAAGAATGGGTTTGATCCATAGAAATAATCTCGTGAACTGTTTTTTCCCACGGAAAAGCAAGCTTGTGTATATGAGACTCACTTCTTGGTCCTGGTATACTAGAACCTTCCTTTATACAAGTGCCTATTATTTTTAGTTTGGGATTCTTTTTCAACAGATATTTTGTAGCACCCGCTATAGTACCAGCCGTACCTATACTACACATAAAAAGTGTCATATTATCACCAAGTTGGTCAATTAATTCCTTTGCTACATATTTTTCTCCTGCTTTAAGATTTGCTGGATTAATATACTGATGAAGATTATGCCACCCTTTCTTTTTACCCATTTTTTTTGCTTCGTATACTCCTCCAGTATTTGCAAAAACATCAGGACAAGACGGTCCATGTGAAATCATTATATTTGTCCCTAATAACCTTAAAAGTCTTTTTTTATGTTCAGGCACATCAGGAGTAATAATTGCATGCATATTTGGTATACCAAAATATTTTGACAAAACTGTAAGAGAAAGCACAGTATTACCAGAAGAATATTCTACCAGATGCTTTATTTTTTTTAATTCATTTTCTGGAATTGTAGAAAGCATTTCATAAGAAGGTAAAGATTTGATATTAAAAAGTGGAACAAAATTAATTAACTTCATAAAAATCCTTACTTTGTCTTTATGAAAAGGATTAAATGCTTTTGGTAACTCAACCAAAGGAGTAGGGCTTGTCCCTTCAGGTTTCAAAAACTCAAAAAACGCATTTTCTCCTTCAAAAACTTTTTTTTGTTTTGTTTTGTTTTTCATTGTTATAATTCTACCATACCATTAAAACTAGATACAGCAGGACCACTCATAATTATTTCTCCTTCCTTATTTTCAGAAAGATGTAAATCCCCTCCAGGGAGATGAATTATTACTTTTTCCCTTTTTATCTCTTTTCTAGATTTTTCTTTCTGTAATAAAGCAAAAGCAGAACATGCTCCTGTGCCACAAGCAAGCACAAGTCCACAACCTCTTTCCCAAACCTTTACTTTCAATTCATTTTCCCCAATTTTTTCTACTAACTCAAAATTTATTTTATTAGGAAAACTTTTGTGATTTTCAATAATTGGACCAAGA
Source organism: Minisyncoccota bacterium (assembly GCA_041657445.1). Taxonomy (GTDB): domain Bacteria; phylum Patescibacteriota; class Minisyncoccia; order Phycocordibacterales; family UBA9973; genus UBA9973. The sequence continues at coordinate 46,631 of JBBABV010000002.1, forward strand.
TATGCTAGGTTGTATTTTTCTATATCTTTTACAAAAGCCACTGCAAAAGGATTTCCAACACTGACAAAATCAAGTGACAACTCTTCTATTTCCTTTTCCGCATTATTATAATCTTCGCTAGAAAATTCTGCTTTCCCCATATTTACAGAAAAAATATCTCCACCTTCCCATTTTATTTCCTTTAATCCATCACGGGTTTGAATTTTAAAAACACTTTTATCTTTCAGATATTCATCTTTTAAAAATCTAGCAGTGCAACGAATACCATTACCACACATTTTAGCCAAAGAACCATCACTATTTATATAGTTCATAAAACAATCAACCTTTTCAGAACTTTCTTTGTAAGTTTCTACTAAAATAACTCCATCTGCTCCTATTCCTTTATGTCTATCACACAGTGCTATCACCTGCTCTTTATTGAGGTTTATCCTTCCATTGAAATTATCTATGACGATAAAATCATTTCCAATTCCATGCATTTTTGTAAATCCAATAATCATATTTTTGTGAGCCACCCCCGAGAATTGAACTCGGGACCTACGGTTTACGATACCGTTGCTCTACCAACTGAGCTAGGGTGGCTTAGCTTATCCCATCGTTCTTTAAATATCTCTCAAAACTATAACTGTTTATAAAAATCTTAACAGAAAAGTAGTGAGCCGTTGATCGGGATTGAACCGATGACCTCGCCCTTACCATGGGCGTGCTCTACCAACTGAGCTACAACGGCAAACAACAAAAGAACAGGACTATTATCGTCCATATTACTATGTTTTGCCTTATTTTTCAATTGTTATACCGATTAGTACTTTTTAAACCTTTGCGCGGCTGATGGGTGCTGACCCCACGACCTCTCCCGTGCACTGATCCAATATTTTCATAAAGGCGTGGACTATATCTTCACCTTGCCAAAAAAGGTTTAGGTGCTCCTGTATCTAGTCTCTACGGTGCCCCCAGCCTTATGCTAGGGTTCCCACGGTATTAGCATATCTAATAAGACTTAGCCTTCACCGTTATCCAGGAGAGTTTCAATCCGCCATTTCGACGAAAAGCTGCAATTTGTGCTCACAGGGGAGTATTCTACCGTTGAACTACAGCCGCTTTTTTATATACTCTTCAAATACATCTTTTTTCCTACCAAGGAACAACCCTGATGTACTTATCCTATTATACATAAAATAATATAATTTCAAAGCATTTATAGTACTATATTGTAGGCGACAAAACTCTCTCATTTTTGACCTATAAATACATCCTCCCTCTAATCCAAAAAAGTTAAGTTCAGTATGAAGTCTTTTAATAAATTCATACGAGCATGAAGTAAATGTCAACTATAATACGAGGTGTGTTGTTTTTCTATTTTTATGAACCCTACCCATCCAGATATTTCCATCACCATCAAAATATCCCCTGACAAAATAAGAAAAATATTCCTTAGGAATATTTGGAATAGCTAAGCTTTTTGTTTTCCTTTAAGTAAAACCAAGTTCCCTTAAATCACTACACATTTCTTTATTACCAATTTGTAATCTATAGATAATACTTGATTTTGCATTCTTAGGTACCCTAATATTTATTTGATGCTCAGATTCAATCTCTTCTTTAATACTATATATTAAATCTTTATCAGTTGTCTGTATACACCAGTATTCTCCTCCTCTTTTGTTTACAGTTATGTATCCGTCTGCGGTAAAAAATCCTAGAATGTAGAACATTTCTCTCGTCCATTTTTTGAAAAAATCTTTGTTTATTTTCTTTTGTATTGGCATAAAATTTTATGCCCCTTGAAGAAGTCTGAATTATTTACTGTGTCGACGCCAGGATTTGCACCTGGGACCTGCACTTTATGAGTGTGCCGCTCTAACTACCTGAGCTACGCCGACATACTAAAACCTTATTAAATATAACTTAAGAAAGTTTTGTTTGCAAATAATGAAAAAAATGTATATACTGCAACATAGCGGGGTGGAGAAGTGGTATCTCACAAGGCTCGACATAATGGGCCCCTCAATAGGAAACTATTGAGTTCGCATTTGCCAAATTCGGGGAAGTCCTCCCTTGTAATTTTTACAAGAAAGATAATCCCGAGCTAAACCTCACTAATCAGTGAGAAAATGTGTAGAGACTAGATGGCAAACTCCTTAATTCTTTATTAAAGAAAAGGAGATGGGATAGTCCAGACCACAAATTCATAGTGATGTAGTGAAAACTATAGTGGTAAGCATAACCTTGAGACAGCCGTTCGAATCGGCTCCCCGCAACATTTTTTTAAAAAAGAAAGAACACTTTCTTCTTTTTTAGTTCGTTTTTGACACTTTTTCGTTACTTTTTTCAAAAAAAATTCCTTAAATAAAACCAAATTCTTGGAAGATTTGCTCATATAGAGTAATGATTCTTCCTGCTTCCCTTTTACTTAATGTAAAATTTGGACCTTCATGAGCGATTTTGTTTCTTACTGTATGCGCTTCCCAAGCAATAGGAAGTTTTTTAAATTTCTTTGGATCTGCTGATTTTAGTTTTTCTCCTACTCCTTCTCCTTCAAAACCAAGTTGAGTTAAAAGTTCCAAAAGCATATTATCTGCTTCTAAAATAGACATCTTCCAATCAGAAGAATCAGGGGATAAAAAATGATTCATTACGCTTACCCATTCTTGATTTCCAGATATTTTTTTTGCTTTCATTTCTTCTTTTTCTTTCTCAGCCATTTTATGAGCATATTCAACTATTTCATGATGTAAATGCTCGTGTTCTTTCTTACGAATTTCAAACATTCTAACAGCACAATAAATCATTACCGCTATAAAAAACATTGAAACAAGAGACAAGACACCTTTTATTATATTCCACACCTCGTGACTAAAAATTACAGGTAAAATATCTCCTGTCCATTCCATAAATTTAAATACTTCATATTCCCATTTTAAAAACAAAGAAGAACCTTCTGAAGCAGTGTTTCCAAAAACAGGATTTTGTTCTAGTGTTGGGGTAAGAATATCCATACTATTTTAAATCTTTTTCTATACTAAATAACATTTTATCGCTTTTTTGTCTTGTAGTAAACAGCGTCCCAAATGGTAACCCTTCACTTCCTATTCCAGAAGGAATAGAAATGGATGGAAGACCTGCTAGATTTGCTGATACTGTAAATATATCTGATAAATACATCTCAACTGGAGAACTTTTTGCCCCAAACCTAAATGCTGGGGTGGGTGTAGTTGGTGTCATTACAAAATCTACATTTTTAAAGACATCATCATATTCCTTCATAATCGCTCTTCTCACCTTCCATGCCTTATTATAATATGCATCATAATATCCGTGAGACAATACATAAGTTCCAAGCATAATTCTTCTTCTCGTTTCGACACCAAATCCACATGAACGAGTCTTTTTATAAGTATCAAATACATTTTCTCCTTCAGTTCGAAGTCCATATCTTATTCCATCAAGTCTTGATAGGTTGGTAGAAACTTCAGCAGGCATTATGATGTAATATACAGCAAGAGAATATTTTGAATATGGTAATGAAATATCTACAATTTTATATCCTTTCTTTTTTAATTTCTCTATTGATTCTTCAAAATTTTGTAAAACTTCTTTATCCACTCCTTCCTTTAAAAAATCTCTCGGCACCCCTATTACCTTTCTATTTTCATTTTCTAGATCATTTAAATCAATTGAGGTAGAATCCATCTCATCTCTACCTTTGATACAATCAAAAATAATCTCTGCATCTTCTGCTGTCTTAGCAAAAGGTCCAATTACATCTAAAGATGAAGACATTGCAGTAAGTCCACTTCTTGAGATTCCACCATATGTTGGTTTCATTCCTACTACTCCACAAAAACTGGCTGGTTGTCTAATAGAACCACCGGTATCTGAACCAAGTGCTCCAAGAGCCATACCTCCAGATACTGCTCCCGCTGAACCACCTGATGAACCTCCTGGAACCCTAGAAGTATCAAGGGGGTTTTTTACTGCACCATATGCAGAATTCTCTGTAGATGAACCCATGGCAAATTCATCCATATTTGTTCTTCCCACAAGCACGGCTCCACTTTCCTTAAGCCTTTTAATCACAAATGCATCATAACTCGCTCTGTAATTCTCCAACATTTTAGACCCTGAACTATTTATCCTCCCCTCTATCAATATATTATCCTTTACCGCAATAGGAATTCCACAAAGTGTTCCACCTTTACCCTCTTTTAGCATTTCATCTGCTCTCTTTGCCTGCTCTAATGCATCTTCAAAAATTTCAAGAAATATATTTAATTTAGAATTCTTTTCCTTTATCAAATCAAGACAAGAAGAAACTAAATCAAAAGAACTCATTTCGCCTTTCCTCATTTTTTCGCTTGCTTCTTTGATTGTTAATGTTTTTGTGTCTATCATTTTTTACAAAATCTTCTTCACTTTTATAAAGCCATCTTGTGAATCAGGGAATTGTGAAAGTATTTGTTCTCTAGAAAAATCTTTTTTCTTTTCTTCATCCTCTCTCCAGATATTTTTGAGTGGATATTGTATTTCTTCCTCATCCACCTTCACTTCTTCTATTTGCTTTACATAGTCTAAAATACCATCCAAATCTTTTTGGAGGGATTCTTTTTCAATATCATTTAAATCAAGTTTTGCAAGTTCGGATAGATTTTCTATATCTTTTATTTCCATTTGTAAAGTATATCAAAAAAGCATTAAATTAAAAAGAAAAACTACCGAACACAACGAACATGCCTTGTAGCAAGTTTAGTATCACTACCCACATTTCCACCTCCCAAATACACACTGTAAGCATTAGCACTATTAGATGGAACAGCAGTACCTGACCAATAGTGACTTGCAACGAAACCGGGAGGGTTCCTAGTAGAATCTGAAATACAAGATTCATTACCTAATCTTTCACACTCTGCATCTGCTAGAGTTTTGAGTTCTTCTATTGTAGGTAATCTTCCACCTGAGAGAGAACAAGCAGTAACTGCTTGAGTCCAAATCATCCTTATATCATCTCCTGTGACAAATTCACCTGTTGTATCTACTCCTTTCTCATCCCATTTGACTACTCCTTGTTGTGAAGTTGAGTATGCCTCTATCGGTGCTGTATCACTTGGTATTAGGGCTGTTACTCCCCATCTCTCTAGAACATCACTCCAAGTTGGGGAGTTTACAGAATGGCATCTGACTATTGCTCCGCTATTTGTTACAGAAGATATCATCTTTGTTATTGGACTAGTAGAAAGGCAGTTGGTATTTGGCCTCCATTGGTCTCCTCCTGTATTTAATCCTCCATAGTTGTTGTTATCAAGATATGATAGTTCCATTTGAGCACCCATATTCTTTAGATTTGACTTGATTGCTGCTTCTTTTCCTTTACTTCTTGCACTATTTAGAGATGCTATGACTATAGTGGCTAGTATTCCTATGATTGCTACTACTACCAAGAGTTCTATGAGAGTGAAGGCTCTTTGATATTTTCTTTTTGTATTAAAAGACATTGGGTTTACTATACTATGTTAGAAATAATAAAAACATTTTCAAAAAGTTATTTACCTATCAATGCTTTAATTCTATCTTCAACAGGTGGATGTGTAGAAAAAAGCCCTGCAATCTTCTTACCAGCACTTTTACCAAATGAACTTCCTTCTGGATTTGATATATATAGATGTGCCATTGCTTTACTTTTTCTCTTCATTGGAGTGCTATGCAAAGAAATTTTTTTTAAAGCATTTGCTAACCCTTCTGGATATCTCGTCAAAAGTGCCCCTGATGCATCTGCTAAAAATTCTCTTTTTCGTGAAATTGCTAAATGGATAAGATTTGCAAAGATAGGTGATAATATCATCAAAATAACCCCAACAAGCATTAAGATATTTCCTCCTCTATTATCACTACTACTATTTCTTCCCCCAAATATATGACTTCTTATAAACATATCTGAAAGAATAGTCACAAAACCAACCAAGACTACTACTACAGTAGAAAGTAAAATATCTCTATTCCCTATATGTGACAACTCATGAGCTATCACTCCTTCAAGTTCATTCTTATCTAAAATACCAAGAAGTCCTGTAGTAACCGCTACCACTGAATGATTCTTATCCCTTCCTGTCGCAAAAGCATTTGGAGCAGGGTCATCTATGACATATACTTTTGGCATCGGTAGCCCAGCGGTGATAGATAGGTTCTCTACAGAATTATATAAATCAAAATACTCTGTCCGCTTTGCTTCTTTTGCACCAGAGAGACCTATCACCACCCTATCAGAAAACCAATATGAAAAGATATTCATTAAAATACTAAAAATAATGAAAAAATACAGAATGTTTGGGTTGCTATAGTAATATGAGAAGAACCATCCAAGAACAATAACAATCACTAAAAAAACACTCATTAAAAGCCAAGTTTTAAGAACATTATTTGATTGATGTGTGTATAGTGTCGCCATTTATGCCAAACTAGCTACTTTTATGAAGGTAAAAAATATCTTTCATGATTTTTAAATTTGATTCATTTAAATCTCTTATATACTTCTTCATATCTTCATTTGCCTCATCTCTGAGTTATTTTATATATTTTTGAATTTCTTTTTCTGCCATAGACAGATAATATCAAAGTAAAAACTAAAAACAAGTTACCAAACATACTTTATATGTTCTAATATATTCCTTAAAATTAACCTTTATAGACAAGGAGTCTTCACCAAATTAGAATTTCACTTCAACGGGCTTTTGAGCAATATCATCATCTGCTAGGTCAAAGAATTCTTTCTTTGCAAATTTAAAAATGTTTGCGATTATATTTGAAGGAAAACTCTCAATCTTCATATTCAAGTCTCTCACATTGGTATTATAAAACCTTCTTGCTGATTGAATCTTGTTCTCTGTATCAGAAAGTTCCCTTTGTAATTCTAAAAAGTTTGTATTTGCCTTTAAGTCTGGATATGCTTCAGCTAGAGCAAAGATTGATTTTAATGCACCTGTTAGCATATTTTCTGCTTCAGCATGAGCTTCTGTAGGACCACTTGCCCCCATAGCAAGAGATCGTGCTTTTGTAACATTTTCAAATGCACTTGATTCGTGAGTAGCATAACCCTTCACTGTATTTACTAAGTTTGGAATCAAGTCATATCTTCTCTTAAGCTGAACTTCAATATCAGCCCAAGCTTCTTCAGACCTGACTCTTAAAGAAATGAATTTATTGTAAACATAAGCAACATAAACCACTATCAAACCTAAAACTATATAAATATATGTCATTGTATTCATGAGGATATTATAGCATATTTTTAGTTATATTTCTTCTGTTTCTCTTCCCAGAGGACTAGAAGTGGTGAAGCAAGGAAGATTGATGAGTATGTGCCGAAAAACATTCCAATTGTGAGCATTAATGCAAAATACTTCGTACTTTCTGGACCAAAGAAAAATAGTGAAAGTAGAACCAAAATAGTAGTAAGTGAGGTAAAGAGTGATCTAAGGTAAGATTGTTTTAAACTCTCTCCTACTACAGAAGAAAAACTTAGTTTGTGTTTGTCTTCATTCTTTCTCAAATTCTCTCTTATCCTATCAAATATAACTATAGTATCAGAGACAGAAAGTCCGACGATAGTAAGCCCTGCTACCACAAAAAGTGAATCTGCTTCTACTCCGAAGAATCTTGATATTAAAGAAAATACTCCTGCTGTGATTATGATATCGTGAAGAAGTGCCCCTATAGCAATGATTCCGTATTTCCAAGAAGATACTGGTTTAGAGACCTTCCTGAAAGCAAAAGCAATGAATAGCACAATAGCAAAAGAAGAAAGAATAATAGCAAATAATGCTTTCCTTGAAAGTTCCTTACCAACAGAAGGACCAATAGAATTAAAATTTGATTCTGTAAGTTTGTATTCACCTTTCATTCCAAGAGTTTCCAGTAGAAGAGTATGCTCTTCCTCATTGACATCTCTTGATTTTACTATATACCCAAGCTCACCTGTAGGTTGAAGGAGAATTGAGCCCATTCCAAGATTCTGAAGTTCTGTATTAAGAGATACTTGTTCGGGTCTTTCATTTTCATATACTACTTCTGTAATTGCTCCCCCTTTAAAATCAATTCCAATCTTTAAACCAAATACAGAAAGAGATATGATAGACAGAATCACTAATGCTATTGATATACCTATAAATATTTTTTTGTGATTTATTACAAACATATTTTTATATTATTTCTTAATTTCCGAACTGAATAAAAATCTCGCTATCTTACCTTCTCCTAAGATACTCATTCCATAAAGGAAGAGACGAGAGATAACTACAGCAGAAAGCATTGATACCAACACTCCCATTCCTAAAGTAAGAGCAAATCCTTGAACTAAGGAAGTGCCAAACCAAAAGAGAATGATAGAGGTAATAATAGTAGAAATATTTGAATCACGGATAGATAGCCATGATCTAGAAAATCCATCTTTTAGAGATTCTATGATAGTCTTTCCCCCTTTCAATTCTTCTTTTAATCTTTCAAAGATAAGCACATTCCCATCCACCGCAATACCAAGAGAAATTATAAACCCAGCAATACCTGAAGCAGTAAGAGTAACAGGAATGAGTTTGTAAAGAGCAAGAATGATAGCCATATATACTCCTAGAGCTAATACTGCAACTACCCCAGGCAATCTATACCAAAGTATCATAAATACTCCTACTAGGATAAGTCCAACAATAGCCGATTTTACTCCTGCTGTAATAGCATTCTCTCCAAGAGTTGCACCTATGGTTTGCCTTCCCACTAATTTGATAGGAACAGGTAGTGCACCAGAATTTAATCTTCCGACAAGTTGTTTTGCTTCTTCTGGAGTAAATTCACCACTTATCTGTGCTTGTCCATCTAGAATAGGTTCATTAACTGTAGGAACAGAAATAGGTGCTCCGTCTAAAAATATTGCTACAAACTTACCTACATTTTGAGTAGTAATCTCTGCAAAAAGTTCCTTTCCTATATCATCAAACTCTAAACCTACAAGGGGTCTTCTAGTCATCTGATCAAACTGAAGAGTAGCCTTCTTTAGATATCTACCTGTAAGTTCCGTAGAAGCAAATTGGGTATAAGGATCAACATCTAATACAAGTTGCCCATTTTCATCTACTGTCGCTTTTTGAGTAGAAATTTCATTCTCTATGTTCTCCACTTTAAATTCAAGAAGTGGTGTCTCACCTATCATCTCTGCTGCTTTTTCAACATCAGTCACTCCTGGAAGATCTACTATTAGTTTCTCCCCACCCCCATCCACAAATCCTGCGCTTTGAACATGAACTATAGGCTCAGAAACACCAAAAAGATTCACTCTTCGCTCTATCACATCACGAAGAGAATCCATTGATTCACCTATCTGTCCTTCTGGAACTTCACTAACATCTGCTTCATATACTAAATGGCTTCCACCAGAGAGATCCAATCCGAGGTGAAAAGGAAATTTCTTTAGAAACGAACTCTCGTTTTCATAATTTGGATTTACTCTTGGTTCAGACTTAAATACAAAAAAGGAGATTCCAACTCCTAATATCAATATCAACAAGGCAAACACTCTTTTTTTCCACATATTGATAATATAATACTACTTTTCTTAAAATTTGCAAAACCCAGTCTTTCTATGTTTTTTGTAAGAAAATATGCTATAATCAATCCATGGAAAACAACACAAAAACAAATTATACAATTTTTGCCCTGATTTTAGGGCTATCATTAGTAGCAAGTGCTATTATCGGTTCTGCCACTTTTTATAAATTAAGATCAATGGATTATATATCTTCCACAGGTTCTGCAAAAAAAGCAGTAATATCTGATAAAGTAAAATGGTCTTCAAATATCTCTCGTTCTGTAAGAGAAAGCACTATTGAGGAAGGATACTCAAAAATGGAAACCGATTTAAAAGAAGTTAAAGCATTTTTAATTAAAAATGGAATCAAAGAAGAATCAATAGAAGTATCTCCTGTATATATGAATGAAGTTTGGGAACAAAATCCTAGTTCAGAAAAAAAATACAATCTTTCTCAAAACATAGAGATACAATCTGAAGAAGTAGAAAAAATTGGTGAAATGGCAAAGAATGTAAGTGAACTTGTTCAAAAAGGAATATTATTTTCAATCAATTCCCTTGAGTATTATTACTCCAAACTCCCAGAAGCAAGAGTAGAATTATTAGCGGAAGCCGTTGGAGATGCAAAAGCTCGTGCAGAACAACTCGCAAAAGCAGGAGGTAAAAAAATTGGAGCATTAAAATCTGCTTCTTCTGGTGTAGTACAAGTTATGTCTGAAAATTCTTTAGAAATTTCAGATTATGGAATGTATGATACTTCAAAAATCAATAAAGAAATAATGGTAACAGTTAAGGCAAGTTTTGAGATTAATTAAATCTTGTTTCTAATATCCAGAGCCAAGGGGGAAAGCACAATAATGTCCTCCGTCTGGGAATCCTTGATTAAACCAAGATGGATAATCTAGTTTATTCTTTTCTGTGCGAAATCTTATGGCAAAGGGTTGGCTAGTGGTAACAGAAGTATTTCCACAGTTTGTGTTTGTATAATAAAAATAACAAAAACTTCCACTAGGTATTATTGCATTTATAGGATCAACAGGAATTTTGGAAATGAATCCATTAGAAACCAATGGAGAAAGCGCTTCCTCAAATGTTTCATTACAACTAGAAGGATCCTGAAAAACATATCCTGTAGTAGATGGATATGAATCATAAGTATCATAATATAAATTTAATGCAATTCTTAATTGACGAATATCAGAAACTCTTTTTGTATCTCTTACTTTCATTCTTGCATTCCTTAATGAAACTAATACTATAGAAGAAAGGATTCCAATAATTGCAACTACTATCAGAAGCTCTATAAGAGTAAAACCTTTTTCACCATTTTTTATTTTTTTCATAATCTCTTAAAGAAAAGAAAACAAAGATACGCTACCAAGAAACCAAGGACAAATCCACCTATGATATCAATATGAGAGTGCACTCCTGCCATTATACGGGCAATACCTATAAATAATGCAGAAATAATAAAAAAATAACCAAACTTTTTATTTAAAAATAAAACCACAAATCCAAGTGCCATAAAAAAGGCAGAATGACTAGAAGGAAAAGCATAACCTGTTTCAAGAAAAAGTGGAGTAATATCTTTAAAGATTTCAAATGGTCTCGGATTCTCAAAAATTTCTTTAATGAAAGAAGATAAAATCCATGCAAAACCAACAGAAAAAGGAGCAAAAACAATCTTCTCCCAATCTTTTTTTATTAAAAAAACAATCTCACGAAGACTTCTAACAGAAAAAAACTTAAAGTAATAAAGTAAAAAAACACCAAAAATAAAAACTACAATATAAGGAAAAGTTTCTGCAAAAAATACTATTAAATAATCAATTTCTTTTGATATATTTGAAAAACCAAAAAAGTAATAAAAAATCTCTTTATTCATAATTTTCTTTTTGCAACCTTTAGCACATTATTTAATAACATAGCCACTGTTACTGGACCTACCCCGCCTGGAACTTTTGAAACATAACCTGCGATACCATTTACGGAATCAAAGTCAACATCTCCTACTATTTCTTTCTTTATGGAATAATCATTTTTTGAATCATTTGATTCTGATGTTCCAGCGTCAATAACAACTACACCTTCTTTTATCATATCACCAGTAATAAACTTTCCTTTTCCTATGCCAGAAATAATTATATCAGCATTTTTTATTATTTCATCTTTATTCTCTGTGTTACTTCTTACTGTTACTGGCTCAAGTCCTCTGAATTTGAGTAAAGTCGTTACAGGTCTTCCCACCAATTCTCCTTGCCCTATTACTACTATGTTTTTGCCTTTTAATTCCATATTTAAAGAATCAAGCATAGTCATACAAGCAAGAGCAGTAGGAAAACCTATCTCATTTTCATTTCTATAGAATTTCTCGCTTGCTTTACTTCCTAAGCAATCCACATCAAGTTCCTCTGGCACAGAATCAAGTATTTTTCTTTTATCATCAAAAAATCTTAATGGAAGCGGTAATTGAACAATAATGCCACACATATTTAAAACATTACCAAGTTTTTGTATTTCTTCTGATAAAGATTGAGAAGTAACATCTTTATTAAATTCTGCTCTGTGAAATTTAATACCTACTTTTTCTGCTGTTTTTGCTTTCATTTCTACATATTGCCTTGAAACAGAGTCATCTCCAACTAAGACATCACAAAATACAGGTTGAAATGGCAATAGACTAATTTCATTTTTTATATCCTCTAAAATCTTTTTCCTTATCTCCCTACCGTCAATTATTTTTGTTTCCATTTTTAATTTATTATTGTTATATACCCAAAAACTCATTCTTCATATCATCTTTATGTGCTGGTCTAGAATACTTTCTAAAACTCATCAAAATACCTAATGCCATAAATTCAGTTAAAAGATGAGATCCGCCATAACTCATAAAAGGAAGCGGAATACCCGTGACAGGCATAAGACCAAGATTCATTCCGATATTTACTAATATATGACTCATTAAGAAAATAGCAATACCTATTCCGAATAAAATTTCAAAATTAGTAGCTCCAAGCAAAGCAGAAACTAATATTCTCCATATTACAAGACCATAAAGAATTAATAACAAAAAAGAACCAATAAATCCCCACTCTTCTGCAAAAGCAGCAAAAATAAAATCTGTTTGTGGCTCAGGTAAAAACTGCAATCTTGATTGAGTCCCAAAACCTAATCCTTTTCCTGTTAATTCTCCTGAACCAACTGCAATAGTGGATTGCAAAGCATTGTAACCTGAACCATGCATATCTGCTAGTGGATTGATAAAACTTACAATTCTTGCTTTTTGATATGGGGCAAAAACAAAAGTCCAAAGAGAAAAGAAAATAATTGCTCCACCAGTAAAAACAAGAAGTAAATGAGTCTTTGAGATACCAGAAACAAGCACCATTCCAAGCCAGATAAGAGCAATAACCATAGCAGAACCAAAATCCGGCTGTAAAAGAATCAAGGTGAAAGGAATAAATGCATAAAGTCCAGAAATAAAAATATGCTTTATGCTTTTTATCTCCACATGACGACGAGAAAAATACTTTGCAAGAATAAGTATCAATATGAGTTTCATCAAATCCACCGGTTGAAAAGAAAATCCTGCAAAAGAAAACCAACTTTGAGCTCCTTTGACCGTGCTACCAAAAACAAAAAGTAATATAAGAAGTGTAGATATAAATAAAAAAAGACCAACAAGAACCCATGTTTTTTTTAAAAAACGAAAATCTATAAATGAAAAAGAAAAAAACACAATCAATGATAAAAATGCCCAAATTATCTGTTTGTCAAAAAAATTACCCACATTTTCAGAAATAGAAAAAGACTTCATGGTAACAAGTCCAGCAATTACTATTGGAAGAATAAAGAAGACAAGCAACCAGTCCACTCTCTTAATTGTTTGAGAAAAACGAGATAAATTTAAATTTAAATATTCCATTTTTAAAAATTGTTTTAAAAACTTTTCTATCCTACAATTCTATTTTAATTTTGTAAGAAAAATATCATATATAGGAATAATTTCACTTGCAACTACTTTTTCATTAAAAGGCGAAGGCCAAGTAAAACTTATTTCTTTTGATTCTCCTCTATCCAACTGCTCAAGATATGTCCGAGAAGAGGTTATAGCATTCCCATCTTTATCATATAAAATAACAACAATATCTACTTCAGGAATTATAAAAAGAGAATTATTCTTTATAACTGCAGATAAATAAGGATCTGTATTTTCATTTTTAAGTTCTAAATCTGAAACAAAAACTTTTACTTCATTCAATTTTTCTTCTGGAGCCTTAACCCAAAAAGGTGTTTCTGTAAATTCAAAAGAAACATATACAGGTATAGAATTACCAAAATCAATTGCAGGTTCAAAAACAGCAAATTTTCCTGAAGCAGGGATGGTAGTTTTTCCTTCTCTTTTTCCTATGTATATATTATTTTCATCAGCAAAACGAAATCTGTAACTTATATTTCTTATTGCACTTGTTGGATTATGATTTTCAAGATATGCTACTGCATTATATCTCCCCTTTACTACCTTAAAAGCTCTTGCCCAAAGTATAGAAACCTGGTCCACTTCATACAAACATTGGTTACTGCACGATCCACCACAATCTACTCCTGTCTCATCTCCATTTTGCTTTCCATCACTACAAGTAGGGATATTATCAATATGCGGAGCTACAATAAAAAAAACTATTACTCCTAAGGTAACAATAAGCACAATGATAAAAATTATTTGCCTTTTGAGTGCCCAAGTCATAAATGTATTGTAACACAGTATGTATTTGCTTTCTAGGTGGCACAATAACTCACAAATATGCACCCTCGACAAATATTGAGGGTGCTTTTTATTTTTATTCATATCACCTATATTCTAATACAGGTGTTGCAATTGATTGTTGAACTAAGTATACAAAAATTTGACTTTTTTTTAAAAAGGTCTAGAATACAAAAAGACTTCACCGTCCCCCAATCAATTAAGCGCGCCCCCTCCCAAGGGGGCTTATACTCCAGAATCCTACCTTTTCTGGAGTTTTTTTATACCTAATAACACAAAAAACCCGAAAAATAATCGGGTTTTTTGTTATATTAAATGCTTTGTGCTGGCGATTGCCTACTTTCGCTCCGTAGAACTATCATCGGCACTACAAGGCTTAACTTCTCTGTTCGGAATGGGAAGAGGTGTGACCCTTGCGTCAAATCACCAACACAAAACATTCAATTTATTAATACAAATTTTTAATAAACATGTATAATATATGAATTTTTATGAAAATATCTTAAATGTGTTTTTTATACATTATAAGTTTTGTGAATTATTATGATTTCCAAATTTCTTAACAGGAATCGAACAATTAGTACTTCTCAGCTCTACACATTACTGTGCTTACACTTAAAGCCTATCAACCTGATCATCTCTCAGGGTTCTAAACGATTCCTCATCTTGAAGATGGCTTCCCTCTTAGATGCTTTCAGAGGTTATCCATTCCCGACATAGCTACCGAGCAGTCCACTTGGCAGTAGAGCTCGTACACCAGAGGTCAGTTCACTCCGGTCCTCTCGTACTAGGAGCAAATCTTCTCAAGAATCAACGAGTGCAGTAGATAGGAGACCAACCTGTCTCACGCATGTTTTCACACATTACTGTATGCATTGGACTATACTTTCCCTATAATACAGGGGTCGGTTTGTAGTCTCTACAAAGAACAAAAGTTCTTCTCGGTATTGTCCTCCACTTATAATGGATGGGATTTTACCGATAACCCCGACTTATTCTTTATTTTTAAATAAAGACCGCCGTGATTTGATTGGTTACTCTATCTTTTTAACAAACGAAAAAACTTCTTAATAACAGTATTTTATAATTTCTCTTAGGATTCAGATTGTGGAATAGTCGTTTATATTACTAAAAACAACTTCTCCACGGTCTGACATTTAATCCATTATTACTAATGGTACTGACTATACCTTTTCCAAAACTTTCCTGCCTTGGAACTGACGTGTTAGCAAGCATGTCGCTCGCTCTGTCTATTTACTAGACAAGTCGATACGGGGATTATCAATCTTATAAGTCATTGATGGGGCGATAAATGGAGAAACTATTGAGAGAAAAAGATTGTAATATTCTTTTCCAATTGCAATTTTCCATTGATTTCTATCTTTTACTATTGTCGCAGATATATTATATTTCTTTTTTAGAAAATCAACAATTATTTCTTGATCTTCATAAGAAAACGAATGTGTACTTAAAGTCACATTACTGTGATTATTTGAACCATCATCCATATACCATATCGCTAACATTCTATCAGAAAAAATAGGAAGTACTTCTTTTGGAAATATTTTCACATTATCTTTATAAAAGATTTTATGTATAATTCCAAATCCTTCCAAACTTCTCGTATGAAAGTACCATGATATTTCTTTAAGATTTCTTTTTCTATTTGTCCATGAAATTTTTCTTGGACTAGAAGAAACAAAACTCTTTAATATTTCATACTTCCACCAGACATAATCTTTTTGTTTTTCGCCATGATGCACACGAAATCGAGCTGTTAAAACACCCCTAATTCCATTTGACCTGCACTCAAGCCGTGCATCTCCTAACAACGACCCTATAATCACATCTAGCTGATGTGATGGAAATGTTGATTGTAATCTTCCCACGATATTATCCATTATGTGTATTTTATCACACACAACCGGACTTCACCGTTATGAGTCAGTTTATTTTTTATCTCTTTTTTATTTTGACAAGCGAGGAGCGAGTGAAAATAATAATTTTCACTTCGTCCGAGCGAAGTCAAACTATGGATTTTAATAAATCCATGTCCTCGTAGAAAGTCATTAGCTGGGCTCATGAATCCTTACCCAGCTCGCGTACCTTTTTAATTGGCGAACAGCCAAACGCTTGGGAGCTTCTCCGCCCCCGCGCTAAGGTGAGCCGACCACTTATTTACATGCAATGAAACCATTGCAAAACCATTATTACTAATGGTGCAGACTATACCTTTATATTAGATTTGTTCTAAATATACCAGCGTCTTATAACAATGTTTATATTGTTATCTTCATTTTATTCTGTAATTCTTACAGATACAAAAATCCAGTCGTTACGGGGTTATGAAAGTCCTATCTTATATCTCATAGATTTGATGATATAAGGACAAATTAGGTCAACAAGTTTTTGAGTCTCTTTTTTATTGCAATATATTCTATAACCTTTATCTCTATCTTTGTAAGACAACATAGATATGTTAAATTTATTCTTAACAATAAAACAAAGTTTCTCAATCTCTTGTAGAGTAAAAGAATAAGCATTTTCTTATTCCAATATTTACTTTCTAAACTTCCCACGGTGTTGACCATATATAACGCGAATTATATCATGGCTTTCTCCGTTATGAGCTGATTTAATACATAAATTTATGTATGAGAGAATTGTTCAGACTCTCTCTCCTCGACATTCGGTGTTTATCGAGGTGCCGAACTCCGCCGTCGATATGAACTCTTAGGCGGAACTAGCCTGTTATCCCTAGAGTAGCTTTTATCCGTTAATCTTCCACCACATCTAATGTGTATGGTCGGTTCACTATGTTCTGGTTTCCCACCTGCTTGGGATGTACCCCTCACAGTCAAGCCAGCTTGTGCCATTACACTATCGGCACGGTTTCCATTCGCGCCTAGCTGACCTTTAAACCCCTCCTTTACTTTTTAGGCTCTTTGTTAACTGCATATCGCTATGCAGGACGGACTATACATTCATCCTTTTTAGGATGGCTGGTTTGTAGTCTCTACGGGTGATCTATTTAATATAAGTAACAAATATTACTATTAAAAGAAAGAAAATTTTGATTATCTCTAATTTCTTCTAACAACTTAATAATTTTTTCATTATTATCCGTGCACTATATTATAGTCTTTCCCTCGGTGTTGTCCACTTGGGATTTCACCGATATTCCCAACTTTTTTCAATCACGATTGATCGTGAAAGCCCCCCTTGTATTTATTTTTTCTGCAGGTGGATTATACCTGCCTGAGGCTGCAAAGTTCGAGGATTCGAATAAAATAAAATCTTATTTCAAGTCCTCGAGGGTACAGCCCCAGTAAAACTATCCACCAGATACTGTCTCAATGCGTTTTTTCCGCACAGGTTAGAACATGCCTTCAAAAAGAATGGTATTTCACTGTTGAGTAGATTTCAGCCGAAACCGAAAACATCAGACCTCTCCCATCTATTCTACGCAGTTTAAAAACATGCTCAATATCAAGTTATAGTAAAGCTTCTAGGGTCTTTTCGTCTAACTGCACTTAACCGGCATCTTCACCGGTATTGTATTTTCACCGAGCTGGTCCCCGAGACAGTTCTCCGGTCATTACACCATTCGTGCGCGTCGGAACTTCATGTATTTACATTACTTAATCTCCAAAAATGGAGAGCAAAACCCACTATTACTAGTGGCACAGACTATATCTTCATCTCAATGCATTTTGAATATCTTTCTTTGAATACTTTCTTTTTCCACTTGGATTCATTTGAAAAACTAAATCTAAAATCTTTTTTAATCCGTTCTTATTCTTGTGCATATTTTTTTGCATAAGAAAACAAACTTCTTTAAAACGATTAAAGTCATTCTGTTTCTCTGAAATCAAAGGGTGTTTTTCAAAATGAGGAATTATTTTACTGATTAGGTTTTCCAAACTTCTCACTTCATATTTAAGTGTTTTGTCTGAATAATCTCTTCTGATAAAACCACATTGAAAAATGTTTTGCATCAGGAAAAGAATTTGTGCTCTATCTTCATTTTGACTGACAGAAAAACTTGGTTTGGTTTCCCAGCCCAGAGTTAGTTTGTCTCGCTTTGAAAAAGAAACACTAAAGCATCCTTCTCCATCCACATATCCTGAAATATATTCTTGTATATTATGCTTTTTTATATTGAGAGCCGGCATGTTATAGATTATAACAATAATCTATCTAGGTCGCCACTATACAGAGGCGACCTAAGTCGTTACGGGGTCACTATAATTTGATTATAGGACTTCCCACGGTATTGTCCTTAATTACTTTCGCACTTTCATTAAGGATTCCACCGTTATAAGCCGGATTTAATCCGAAAATCACTCTTCGGATGGGCAGTTCTCTACCCGACAAGGTATTTCGCTCTAGTCACCTGTAAAAACTAGGACTCTATCTTCATCCTCTTTCGTAAGAAAGTAGGATGCATGGCGTTGGTCTCTTGTTAACCATGATTGGATTCTCATACATTACTGCATAAGTAGGTAGCGTTTTTGTGTAATTTTTCTGTTTACTTTTCCTACAACAGTCCCAATCCTTTTTGACTCATTATTACAACACATATTGTAAAATATGTCAAAAACCTTAGGACCGTTATAGTTACGGCCGACATTCACCAGGGCTTATATCAGTCTGCATATCACATTGCTGTAATACACCGCCGATATTTGACCTTCTGGCATTGGTCAGGTGTCACCCCCTATACATCCTCTTACCGAGTTCGCAGGGAGCTGTGTTTTTGGTAAACAGTTGCCAGAGATACTTTCGCTGCGGCCCTCTAAATAAATAGAGGGCAAGCCTTATCCCGAAGTTACGGCTGCTTTTTTGCCGAGTTCCTTGGGGACCACTCACTCGTTCGTCTTGGTCTACTCGACCTGATCACCTGTGTCGGTTTGCGGTACGGATTCTATATTCATAAGTTTAGAGATTTTTCTTGGAAGTGTGCTTTGCATTATCATCCTCAGCCGAAACTGAAAACTTTTCATTTCTCTTGGAATTGCTATTTAAAGCAGTGTACGGATTTACCTATACAACATCCTTAAGAAACAAACTTCAAATCCAATAATGAGCAATGCATACTACACTCCGTCATCCCATCACAAAATACAGAAGTCAGGGAATATTAACCCTGTGTCCATCGGGTACGGATTTCTCCATCCCCTTAGGCCCGACTAACCCTTGGCTGATTGACATTACCAAGGAAACCTTGATCTTTCGACGGTGGGCGTTCTCAACCCACTTGCGGTTACTTGTGCCAACATTCTTACTTCCACACACTCCAGAGGCCCTCACGGGTCCTCCTTCACTGCTTTGGATTGCTCTCACGAACAATCCGAGTGGAACACTCTCCTACCACTCGTGAACTTCATAGAGGAGCCAACAATAATTATATTGTTGGCAGAAAAATTAAATAATTTCGGTTGGGGTGAAACATTTTAAATGCTTGATTAATGTTCCACATCCTAAAGTGATCTCTCCAATACAAGAGAGCGAGCTCAAGAATTTGAGCACTTTAGAACTCAAAAATACAATAGAAAAAAATTAGCATTCTGTTTTGTATTTCTGACCCAAAACTTAATAAAGAACAAATAACTGAGGCTGACTGTAAATTTTACAGTTTTTCTCCTTTTCCCAATAGGAGAACTTCAATACAATATCAGCCAGCCTTCAGCAAAAACATTTCCTCTATGAAATTCACGAATCCTCAAATTCGGTATCATACTTAGCCCCAATTATTTTCGACGCAAAATCTCTGGATGAGTGAGCTGTTACGCTATCTTTAAAGGATGGCTGCTTCTAAGCCAACCTCCTCATTGTCAGAGAAATTTCACCTTCTTATTTTACACTTAGTATGAATTTAGGGACCTTATTTAGAGATCTGGGCTGTTTCCCTTTTCACCTGTGGAGCTTAGCCCCCACGGTGTAACTGCCGTGCTTTAACTTCTGGTATTCGGAGTTTGATAGGTTTCGCGAGATTGCTCCCTGTCGAAACCTTCCAGTGCTCTACCCCCAGAAAGAAACACACGACGCTAGCCCTAAAGCTATTTCGGAGAGAACCAGCTATTACCAGGTTCGATTAGCTTTTCACTCCTTACCACAAGTCATCCCAACGCGTTGTACGACGAACGGGTTCGGACCTCCATTTCACTTTCGCAAAACTTCATCCTGCTCATGGCAAGCTCACCTGGCTTCGGGTCTTATGCATACTACTTAATCGCGCTATTAACACTCGGTTTCCCTGTGGCTTCATGGTTCTCCCATTTAACCTTGCAGTATGAATAAACTCGTTGGCTCATTCTTCAATAGGCACGCCGTAGCAGAGTAAACTCTGCATCGACTCCTTGTAGACATATGGTTTCAGGTCTATTTCACCGCCCTAATCGGGCTACTTTTCACCTTTCCCTCACGGTACTAGTTCACTATCGATCTTTAAGAGTATTTAGCCTTAGCGGTTAGTTCCGCTGGATTCCCCCCGGCCATTCGTGTCCTGGGGTACTCAAGAACAGTAATAAAAGAGATGAGTAATTTTCGCTTACGGGGCTATCACCCTCTGTGGCGTTGCTTTCCAACAACTTCTGCTAACTACTTATTTTTTAACTCTTCTAGAAATCTACATTACTGCCTTACAACCCCTTTTGTATTGCTACAAAAGGTTTGGGCTATTTCCTTTTCGTTCGCCACTACTTAGGAAATAATTATTATTCTCTTTTCCACCTGGTACTGAGATGTTTCACTTCCCAGGGTGCGCTTCTCAAAATCAAGTTTTGAAATTATTGAGGTTTGCTCAATAGGGTTTCCCCATTCGGAGATCTTCGGATCAAAGGTTGCTAGGCACCTCCCCGAAGCTTATCGCAACTATGCTACGTCCTTCATCGCCTCTTAAAGTCTAGGCATCCACCATACGCCCTTAAATTTCCTGTTAAGAAATTTGAAAATCATAATTCGTATTTTCATTAGTTTTCGTTTTCCGACCGCTCGGAAAACAAAGACTGTTCTGTCTGCAGTATAAAAGACCCTTAAATCTCACTCCCTTTCTCAAGGAGAGCGACACCGCGACAGCTTTTAATTTTCAATTTTCAATCCGTTCCGACAAACAAAAAACCGCCTTATGGCGGCTAAAAGAAAAAACATTCTCTTTAGGTCCGCCTTTTGAGTTTCGTGTTTTTTGTGTTTATCATACCGATATGAAGAGTATAGCAAAATCAAAAAAGATGTCAACCCAAAGTCTTGTCTAACACAAGATGATACCCAAATAGAAATGGATTCTAACACAAAAGGAGCCCAAAAGGGCTCCTAAAGGGATCCATCAGTCATACTGGTGATTGTATGAAGATCACCATGAATGATG
>JBBABV010000003.1:0-56151 GCA_041657445.1 Minisyncoccota bacterium
AAGAAGACCTTTTATCTTTACAAGTTAAGAATTTATTAAAGAAATACAAGAATTTAATCTATCAAAATGGTTTTCAAAATGACTATTTAGAAATACTTAACAGTGGAGAAAAAAAGAAAATAGATGAAGATACATTGCATAAATTGGATTTAGATAATACCTCTTTAAACTAAATATCAAAGCTAAATACATAGCAGCTCCCTTTAGTTACCCTTCAAGGGTAACACTGTGGATAAATAATAATTGTATTTCTCGACCGGTATCATGCCGTTTAAATATTTTTCTAAGTTGATTCTCTCATAGTTGTAGAAATGTAAATATTCTCCATGTGTTTTCTATGTTCGTGTTGGATTAAGATAATACTCTTGATCAATAACTCCATGAGCCCATTCTAATACTTCTTCCCAGTTTTTGGTATGAAGTAATGTGAAATATCATTCTTCCTTAGATTTTGTTTGCCATATTTTTAAAAAAATTTTCGCCTTTATAATTTAAGGTATTAAAGATAATTAAGTATTGTCACCCCTATTCTTCCTCAATTGTCGCCCCATAAGGGTAACTATACAATGTTTTAGGCACAGACATATGGCGGTTTAATTAATTGGTAATTCTTTAGAAATTCATTCGGCGTTTTTCCATTTAAACCACAATGTTCTAAGTCATTGTAATATATATTCCATCTTTTTAATTTAATTTGCAAATCTTTAAAGTTTTTAAACTTGTTCTGTTCGTAAAACTTTTCTTGATCTTCTCTGTGACTTCGCTCTACTGTTCCATTCTGAGCAGGTTTACCTGGGTCAATCAAATAGTGGATGATATTGTTTTCTTTACAGAAAACATCAAGAGCATGGATTGTTTTGACCGTCATATCACTTCGTTTGTTCATACTGGTGTAGTAATTAGTGAATATACTTCCATTGTCTGTTTTAATAGCTTGTATCTTGTATTTAAATACTTTCATTACTTCTTTTAAAAACAAAATTGAATGGAAATTTGTTTGATTGTCATATACGGCTAGATATTTCCATCTAGAAGCAGTATCAATAGCTGTATATTGGAAATATCTTTTGTTTTTAACTTTTCCTGGTACATACTTAACATCAATCTCCATTAACTCTCCCGGTTGTCTCTCTGCTTTAATATATTTGTATTTAATTTTCTTTACTCTGTACTTATGTACCAATCCTTCTTTCTTTAATATCTTCCCAATTGTTCGTTCATGAACTTGGATCCCTTCTTTTTCTAATTGCCAGTGTATCTTTAATGCACACTTTTTTGTTTTCTTTCTTGTTTCAATCACTCTTTCTTTAATCCATATTGGTGTTTCTTTTTCTTGAGTCTTTGGTTCTGTTGATTTAGGCTCTAATCCAGTTTCTCCTTTTGCTCTGTAGAGAGCTACCCAATGTTCTAGACTTCTTTTTCCGTGAGGACACACCCTAGAAACATCTACTAGCTTTACTTCTTTTTTCACTATTGGTAGCACCCATCTCAACCTCTCTTCTTTTGTTGTTTTAGCCATATGTATTGCCATTCTCGGATTCTATCCGAAAACCGCCATATGTGTGTGCACATTACCACAACCCCTTGACAAAATCATATAAATCTGCTATACTTATAACCATGAGTAAAGAAAATATGAAAAACTTAATAAAAACATTTGGACTAGTAGGAATTGTGGTTTTTTCTTCTGTGTTTTTCCTAATTCCAAAAACTTCAGATGCAAGAACATATACATACTACCAACCAGCACCATTTGGCAACACCACACAAAATGATTATGAGGATAATAGTCAAAACTATTTAGACAACAACCCTCTTCCATATATTACATCCATTACCCCAAATTCTGTAACTATTCAATCACAAATAATTAAAATTACAATTAATGGAAGTGGCTTTATGAAAAGTTCAACTGTCCATTTTGACGGAAACCCTAGAACTGTGACATATATAAATTCTACTAAATTAGTAATTCAACTAAACGAGAATGATATTTCTAAAGCAGGAAGATACTACATTACAGTAATAAACGATGCTCCTGGTGGAGGATATTCAAACCCTATTTCCTTTATAGTAAGCAAACCAGCAACTACAACCCAAAGTAATTCAACAAATAATAGTGCCTATAGTGCAAGTGCGATCACTGCATACGAAAACACATTTGAAGATTCACAAAATGAGAATATAACAAGTCAAAGTTATAAAAATCTTACTGCAAATGCTATCTTTGGATCAAAAGGATTCCTTCCAACAGGTATTTTCCAATGGATATTATTCATCATAATACTTTTAGTTATAGTATTCGTTTGGAGAAAGTTCTTTGGAGGAGAAGCGAAATATAGTTCTACTCCATTAAAACATGCCTAAGTAATATATTAGAAACAAACAAAAAGTCATTCAAACGAATGACTTTTTGTTTACTTCCAAAGAAATTAATTTTAGTTTTTGAAACTTGGATTATACTCCTCAAGTTGGACTGTTCCCTCTTCTG
Source organism: Minisyncoccota bacterium (assembly GCA_041657445.1). Taxonomy (GTDB): domain Bacteria; phylum Patescibacteriota; class Minisyncoccia; order Phycocordibacterales; family UBA9973; genus UBA9973. The sequence goes on from JBBABV010000003.1 coordinate 2,492, forward strand.
GGTTAATACCTTCTATGTTAAATGTGTTCAAAACTACATTAAGAATAGCCCATACTCCTATCATTATCACCAATCCAATAATTCCCCAAAGCATATGACTTTTTCCTTCAGTTCTCTTTTCTTCATTCTCAGCATTTACAATAAACTGAAAGACACCATAAAGGAAGAATGCCACAGCTAAAGCAAATAAGAGCACAATAAGAGGATTAATAATAAGACGTCCTATATTTGCTAAAAAAGAATCGTAACTAGCATAAGCGACATTAGCGAAAATAAGATTGATCATTTTAAGGATTTATTGAGGAAGCAGAGGAACTGGTAGAGTTGTTCCTGTATTAAGGTCAAATGTATTAGTTACAATTCTTACCAATCCCCAAAGAGCCATGATAACTGCCATTCCTATAATACCGTAAATCATTCTGTTTCTTCCTTTTGTCTTTGCTTCTTCATCATCAGCAATGACATACTGTATTACTCCTATTACAAACACAATTACTCCTAAAGCAACCAAAAAAGGAAGAAGCACACCCAATATTTCCCCTGCCTTACAAATGATACCTTGAATGGTGTCATTTTGATCTACATAATCACAAGCATCTTGTGCAAGTGTTACAACAGGAGCAAAACCTAAAATTCCACCTAATAATATTTTTAATTTATTCTTCATACTTTTCCCCGAAGCATCGGGATTAATGTTAATTTCCGTCTTTGACGGAGCGACCACTTATTTTAATAATTTTCCTATTTATAGGTTCAATGAAATTATATCATATAAAACAAGACAATAATGCAAGAACTGTGGATATTATATTATTGTTTTACCTGAGGAATAGCATACTCAATTCCAAAAGTACCACCTACAATTTTTACTATTCCCCAAACTGAAACCATTACAGCAAGTGCAATTATACCCCACAGCATATATTGTCTTCCTTTTTCTTTTTGTTCTTCATTTCCGGCAGAAATTACATATTGCACTACTCCCCAAACAAACATTGCTACCGCAAGAGCAAAAATTAATGGGACAACTGACTTTGTGATAAGGCAAGTAGCATAATTAAGTAAATGATGCAATTTAGGATCTGCAGGAAGAGGATCACAAATTCCACTTCCCCCAAGCGAAGCGGTATCTTCTAAAAACTCATTTGCAACCCCACCACCTCCACCAATATCAAATGTTGATACAACTATACTAACCAATCCCCAAATTGAAGCAACAACAACAAGGCCGATTATACCATAAAGCATTCTGTCTCTTCCTTTTGTTTTTGCCTCTTCCTCGTCAGCAATGACATATTGGATAACTCCCCAAATGAAGATGATTATTCCTAAACTTATAAGAAGAGGGACAACTTTTTTAATTAAATTTGAAATAGTACAAATAACATACTCTATACTTCCACTAGTTCCACACTCAGAAACATCACCAACATTCGGAACCATATTAAGTGGCATATTTTGTTGGAGATCAAAAGTATTAATGACTATATTAACTAATCCATAAAGACCTACAATAACAGAAAATCCAATAATACCGTAGATCATTCTATCTCTACCCTTTGTCTTTGCTTCTTCATCATTTCCTATAACATACTGAATGACCCCCCATACAAAAACAATTACCCCAAAGAATATCAGTAAAGGTAAAAAATCCCCAAGTAAATTTCCGAACTTAAAAATAATACCTCCAAGAGTTCCAGTACCTCCATCTTGAGCATATATAGGAAATGTAGGGAGAACTATAGTAATTATTAAAAACAAAATTTTATTTAGGTTTTTCATATTATTTATTAATTTATAATGCAAGAACCGTCTCTGATATTAGTTGAGCAATCCCCCAAGCACCCAGAAGTATTGCAGCTCCAATCAAGGTATAAGTAAAAGATTTTTTTGCGTTGCTAATTTTTTCTGGATTACCCTGCGCTGAAACAAAAAGAAAACCAGAATAAATAACAGCAAGTGCGATAATTGGTATACCAAGTTTTACTACCCCTTCTAAAATTGTCTTAATAAGACCATTGATTGAACTAGCTTTTATAGGATTCACTATTTTTGTTGTAGTCGTAACATCCTCTTGATCTGTATCTTGTGCAAAAGAATAAACTGGCACAAGAATAATTGAAAGAAATAACACAATTATTAATATATTTTTTAATTTAAAATTCATAGTTAAATTATACATCATATTAGAATCCAATCCAAGAACCATTATAACCTATCAAAGAAAGAATACTGTGTATAATGAGCCATGCTCCTGCTACTATTATTAACCCTACAGCAACATTTGTAAATATCTTCTTTGCCTGGCTTCTTTTTCCTTCGCTTCCTCCAGAAAATAGAAGAATTCCTCCAGCATATGCAAACATCAAGGCAGAGAGAGGAACTGCTAATTGAACAAGAATAAAATTCATTACATCGTTTATTAACTTCATAAAATAATTAAAATCACATGGATTCTTTACTGCACCCTCCATATCAATTCCATCTTTTACTAATTCTCCCTTTTCATATTTTTCTGTCCCACAAGGAACAAGACCAAAAAAATTCTTTTCACTTTCATTTTTATTTGAATAATCTACTTCATCACCTAGGGGAGGAGTGTTTAATTCTATGTTTGAATCAAGAGAAATAACTACAGTGCGACTATCACTTTTTCCGCCTGGTCCCTCGCAATATAAAGAAACTTTTGTTTCTTGGTATAGAGCTGCAAGAGGCATATTATTCCAATAGGTTACATTGTATTCAATAGGTTCTTCATCATTTATTACTAAATAGCATTTAGTCGCATCGGTAGAAGACCAAGTCAAACTTACATCTCCTCCTGGTTCTACTATCATAGGTTTAGCAGAGATAGAAACAGTAGGCTTTGGAGTTTGTGCAAAACCCACATCAAAGACAAAAAAACAAAGAATAAATATAGATAAACCTAAAACTAAATGTCCTTTTTTAAATATTTTCATAAAATTATCTCATTAAAAGTAAATTAATTTTTGAACTTGCATCTCTTACCGACTGAGAGATACTTAAATTATTAGAAAGAACATTTTCTACCATATCCCTAAAAACGATATTTGAATCATCTGGAATAGGATCAAGCCAACTTCTTGCAAAAAGAGAAGACGAATAAAAAATTGGAAGAAAAGCATTGTCTTGATTTGCTGGTATAGAAAGAAGATCTCTCCTTGCAGGTGGAAGTTGTAAAACCTCTACAAGACCCTTTGCAAAAGAGCCTGTAGATAACAGATTTGCTACAAGAAAAGAACTATTAAGATTTTTTGAGAATGATGATATGGCTATTCCAGTTACTTTAGCAGAAGTAATTTTGGTTTGAAGACCACGGATTTGTGGAACATTGGTAATTTGAAAATTAAGATTTGGATTTTTTTCAATAATTGGTTTAAGTTCACTAGCAAATCCAAAATAGAAAGCAAGATTACCTGAAATAAACATATCACGAGATAAAGGTAAAGACTTATTCCAAGAATAAATTTCTTTCAAAGGATTAGCAAAATTTGTATAAAATTCTAAAATTTGTTCTGTACTATAGTTACCAGTGAATTCGTGGATGGTAGAAACAAAAGAACCCTTTTTTTCTATCACTATTTTATTTCCTGTCTGCATAAAAAGCATAGAAAGAATATCTTTTGCATTTGTAACATTAGCATATTGACCAAAAGAAATAAGGCTTTTTTCTATTTTCCCTGTTTCATCTTTTCTATTTAATATAGGTGCAAGTGTACTAAATTGGTCCCAGTATTCTGGAGGATATACTATATTATTTATGTCTAATGTTCCCCTATTATAATACATCATAAGAGGATCAACAGTTAAAGGAAAAGCGAGAAAACCATCGGATTTTAAGAACACTTCTCCGGCAGTAGCAAATGTTTGCTTAAATGTAGAAATAGGATAACTAGAATACGGAATAGAAAGAATCTTATTACTATATTTATAAGCAAGTTCATTGTCTATTAAAAATATATCTGGTCCTTGTCCTGAAGCAAGAGCTTCAAGCAAATCTTCATCAAAAGTATCTGCTCTTTTTTCAACATATTTCAAAACATAAACAGGATTAGCTTTATTAAAATCCTCTATGAGTTCATATATATCTGAATTTTTTATTGTTCCCCATAAAACTACTGTTCCACCTGAACCATCTTTTCCACTTTGATCTCCAATAGGAATCATGCCAGAAAAAACCAACACACCAAAGACTGCGGCTCCAATAAAAGCAATTAAAATAATTATTTTAAAATTTTTCACTTTTGTTTATAAAAATTATACCATAATGATGTTCTCCTGCATCAATTTTTCTTTCCAAAGAAAAACCACCAAGTTCAAAAAACTCTATAACTTTTTCTTCTGAAATAAAATTTCCAATACTTAATTGAGAGCGAGACGGACAATGATCTATTAGAAGAATCTTTCCTCCAGGTTTTAAAATTCTTTTTACTTCTTTGATTAGTCCTACTTTATCTTCTACTTGAAAAAACACATTTGAAACAATAACTCTATCTACAACATTCTCACCAAGTTTTGTTCCACCAATTTTTTCTATATCCCCCCAAATAACTTCAATGTTTGATAAATGCGCCTCTCTTATTTTTGATTTTATTGTATCTAGAAAATCTTTTTGAACTTCTATCGCATAAACCTTACCCCTTTGTGCCATTCTACCTGCAATAATAGAGTAAAAACCAGTGCCTGCTCCAAGGTCTGCAACAATCATATTTTCGTGTATCCCAAATGCTCTTAGATTGTTTTCTGGGTGGGTAAACATTACTTTTATTATACCTCTTATTTATGCACAAACAAGTGAAGCAATACCATCTCCAGCACGCAAACGCATTACTGTAACTCCCTGAGTCTGTCTACCGAGAGAGGAAATATCCTTCAGTGCAGTCCTTATCACCTGTCCTTTTTTTGACATTGCAATAAGTTCCTCTTCATCTCCCTCTAATACTTTACCAACAATCAATTTTCCTGTTTTAGGTGTAACTTTTGCTGTTTTTATTCCACTTCCACCTCGTTTTTGAACTTTATATTCTTTTATATCAGTCTTTTTTCCAAAACCATTTTCACTCATTGTCAAGAAAAATCCGTTTTTGTTGTCTTTTTTAACAACTCCTACTCCTACGACCTCATCATCTTTACTAAGTTTTATACCCCTGATTCCTCCAGCCGAACGACCCATCTGACGAATATCGGATTCTTTAAAACGAATTGATTGCCCTTTACTTGTTGCAAGCATCACTTCATCACTTTTGTCAGTAAGAAATGCCCCTACTAGGCTATCGTTTTTATCCAAACGGATAGCGATAATTCCACTCCTACGAACATCTTTAAAACTTCCTGCAGACATTTTTTTTACTGTTCCATCTCTTGTAACTAGCATAAGAGAAAGACCTGTCTTGTCTAAATTCTTTGGCATTACTAAGATAGAGGTAACCTTTTCTTCTCCATTTAATGATAGAAAGTTCATAATTGATTTTCCTTTTGTTGCCCTCCTACCTTCTGGAATATCATACATTTTCATTTGATACACCTTTCCTAGGTTTGTAAAGAAAAGAAGATCACTATGAGTAGAACCAAAAACAAGTTTAGTTACAAAATCTTCTTCTTTAGTTTCAAGATCTACTACCCCTACACCTCCTCTTTTTTGAGAACGATATTCTGAAGTATCAGTTCTTTTTACATATCCTCCTGCAGTAAGAACTAATACTGTTTCCTTTTCAGGTATCAAATCTTCGTCGGAGATTTCTTTTATACCACCTTTAATTATCTTAGTTTTTCTTTCATCACTATACTTTTCAGAAACTTCCGTAAGTTCATTTGAAATTATTTTCATCATTTTTTTCGGACTAGCTAAAATTTCTTTCATTTCTTTAATGAATTTTTGTTTCTCTTCCAATTCATCTAACACTGCTTTTCTTTCAAGTCCAGCAAGTTTAGAAAGCTTCATCTCTAAAATTGCTATTGCTTGAAATTCTGAAAACTTAAATTCTTTTATAAGGTTCTCCTTAGCTATAGTAGAATTTTTTGAACCACGAATAATGGTGATAACTCTATCAATTTTATCAAGAGCTTTTTTAAGACCAAGAAGAATATGTTCCCTTTCCTCTGCTTTCTTTAAGTCATATTTTGTTCTTCTCTCTACTACATTTTGTCTATGTAAAATAAATTGCTGAAGAATAGACTTTAATGAGAGAGTTTGGGGAACTCCATCTACTAAGGCCACCATATTAAAATTAAAATTAGATTCTAATTGAGTATTTTTATAAATATAATTAAGTATTTTTTCTGGATGAGCATTTGTTTTTAAATCAATAACTATTCTTATATCACGAGTAGATTCGTCCCGAAGTCCTTTTATTCCTTCTATCTTTTTCTCTTGGACTAATTCAGCAATAGACATGATAAGAGATGCTTTATTTACTCTGTATGGAATAGAAGTAATTATTATCTGAAAACTTCCTCCTTTTTGTTCTATTATTTCTGCTTCCCCCCTACACACTACTCCTCCTCGTCCATTTGAATATGCATGTAACATATCCTTATAACCATAAGCAATACCTCCAGTAGGAAAATCAGGACCTTTTACAAACTCCATTAAATCTTCAGTAGTAGCATCTTCATTTTCAATTAAATGTTTTGTAGCCTGTATTATTTCTCCTAAATTATGAGGAGGGATATTGGTCGCCATACCTACAGCAATACCAAGAGTTCCATTTAAAAGAAGAGAAGGAACTGAAGCAGGTAAAACAGTGGGTTCTTTCCTTGTTTGATCATAATTTGGTCTAAAATCAACTGTTTCCTTTTCTAAATCTCTTAAAAGTTCAGAAGATATTTTAGACATTTTTGCCTCAGTATAACGCATGGCTGCCGCAGAATCTCCGTCTATTGAACCCCAGTTACCTTGTCCAAGAATAAGCGGATAGCGATAAGAAAACTCTTGTGCCATTCCTACCATTGTGTCATAAACTGCAGAATCTCCGTGAGGATGATATTTTCCTAGGACATCTCCGACTACCGCAGCAGATTTTCTAAATCGTCCTGAAGCAGTAAGACCCATCTCATTCATAGCAAAAAGTATTCTCCTATGAACTGGTTTTAAACCATCTCTAACATCAGGCAATGCCCGTGCAGTAATGACAGACATTGCATATGCAAGATATGATTCTCTCATTTCTGAAACTACATCTACGGGAATAACATTTTCTCTTTTTGTTTCTTCTGTTAAATCTTTCTTTTTTGGCATATATATTTTTAGTTATCTGAAAGAATACTTTCTTTAAGAATTGTAAAAGGTTTTATATCATTTTTAATTCTTTCTTTTGTTTCTGTGCTAGAAAAATCATTTTTTAGACTAATTACCCAAAAAACTATTAATACTGCTATTACAACTAGCATTACAACATTTAAAATATGTTTTCTTGTATCTTCTGGTTGTTTTCTTAAATTATGAATTATTTTTTTCATATAATTATAATGGCTTAATTACTAAAACCTTACCTTCGTTCCCCTCTAAATCTTTTTTCTTAATTGTTAATTTATCCACAATTTCAGCTTTTTCGTCTCCCATTTCTTTTAAGAAAGTCTTAATTGAATTTTCGTCATAATCCATTGGTATTATTATTTTTGCCTCAAGTGAGGCTGATAATTTTGCTGCATTTTTAGCATCAAGTGTGTTTTTTCCTCCCACAGAAACAAAAAGTATATCAGGTGATTCTGATAATTCTCGTGCTTCTTTAGAAATTTCGCTATTACCTAACACACCAAGAAAAACTATATTAATAGAATCAACAGCAAATGAATATACTGTATTAATATATTTTTTTCCTTCAATTAGCACATCAGAAACTGCTCCTTGAATAAAGATTTCTTTTACTTCATAGTTTCCTGGACCATCTATAACAAAAGGCATTCTTTCACCATGTGAGAGTTGCTCTACTCCATTATAGTCAGGATGATTCACAGAAACCAAGGCTAAATCTGCTCCAAAACGAGTAGATATATCTGATTTTGAATTTTTTCCAACAGGGTTTAATGCCAAAACAGTATCACCTTGTGTAATTTTAAAAAACTGCTTTCCAAAATATGTAATAATCATTACTTGCATTTTAACATATTTTTTGATACATTGAAAGCAATAATTACAAGCAGGATTTAGAGTAACCCTCTCCAGTTTTTTGGAGAAAACCTAAACCTTCATCCCGCTTTTGCGGGAATTTTAATTTATATGAAAAATGAAGAAAATATAGTTGAAAATCCGGTGTTAAAATCAATCGTTGACCGAAGTGTAGAAAAACCAAAAGTAGAGTCATTGGTTGAGGGTCCAGTAATAATGATAAGAAAATCTTCAGTATTTGTAGATTTATCTCCTTTTGGAACAGGTATTATATACGGACGAGAATTTATAAATGCAAAGGATATTATAAAGAAAATTAACATCGGAGATACTATTAAGGCAAAAGTAGTAGAAAGAGAAAACGAAAATGGATATACAGAACTTTCACTAAAAGAAGCAAAACAAGCATTAATTTGGAGTGAAGCTGAAAAAGCAATAAAACAAAAGACAGTATTAAATCTTGAAGTAAAAGATGCTAATAAAGGTGGCCTTATTCTTGAGTGGCAAGGAATACAAGGATTCTTACCGGCTTCCCAATTAAAAACTGAGCATTATCCAAAGGTCCTTGATTCAGATAAAGATAAGATATTAAAGGAACTAAAAAAATTAGTCGGAGAATTTTTATCAGTAACTATTATTTCAACTCTCCAAAAAGAAGGAAAACTTATTTTTTCTGAAAAAGATAATAATCCTGAAGAAAAGAAAGAGATTCTTTCAAAATATAGTCTTAATGATGAATTAGAATGCACTGTAGCAGGTATAGTAGATTTTGGTATATTTTTAAAACTTGAAAACGGTTTAGAAGGATTAGTTCATATTTCAGAACTTGATTGGGGATTAGTAGAAGATCCAAGGACATTATTTAAAATTGGAGATAAAGTAAAAGCAAAAGTAATAGAAATTAAAGATGGAAAAATCTCACTCTCAATTAAAGCATTAAAAGAGAACCCATGGAAAGAATTTGAAGGTAAACTCAAAAAAGGAGATATTATTCAAGGAGTAGTTATCAAATACAACAAACACGGTGCCCTTGTATCCATCAAAGAAGGTGTTGCTGGATTAGTGCATAATTCTACTTTTGGCCTTGAGTCAAAACTCAGGGAAAAATTAGAACTTGGGAAAAAATACAGTTTTCAGATAACTCTTTTTGAACCAAAAGATCACAAAATGACTCTCATCTATTTAGAAAATAAAGAATAAAAAAGAAAAAATCCGATTTATGTCGGATTTTTTTCTGTCTCTTTATATGTAATAGTTAGTTCTTTCTCCCCCATTCTCTCCATTATATTCATTACTTGAGGAACATATTTGGGAACTATATAGGGTGGGTTGTATGCAAGTAAAATTCCTTCTGTATCCTTTCCTGCATAGTATTTTGCTGTGTTGGGATTTTGCCCTGCAAGATTTTTGGCAATTGTTTCAATTGCATCTTCATTTGATTTAAAACTAATTTTGCAGGATCCCCAACCAAATGAATTAAAGGTTGCCTTTTTACAAGCAAACCTACCACCAGAGGATTCTCTTACAGCAATAGCAGGTAATAATCTCCAATCAAGTCCATATTTTTCCGCTTCTTCAACCATTTTTCTCCCTGTACCCTGTAAAGGCATATCATGTTGTTGAAAATAGGAATCAATAGCCTTTGCACGCAGAGTAATTATGGCCTCTTTTTCCTTATTAACACTTTCCTCTTCTCCTTGGTTAAAGGAAAAAGAATCAAGAGTTTCTATATTGTTTTTTTGGATTAGTTCAATTTGTAAATTCTCTGAGTCATTCACCGCATATAATCCTGCTGTGAGGGGAACCGCTCCTGTAAATACTGGAAACAGTGCGAGAGAATAAACTATCTGAACTATTTTGTTTTTATACATAGCTTAGCGGTATGAGCTCCGCCAACAACCTTACTGTAATGTCTATATCTAAAGCAATGTAAATAAAGACAATTCTATCTTCACTGAAAAAGCCCTTAATTTAAAGGTATTAACCTATAACTTAAGGACATATTGATATGGTAGCATACTTGTAAAGAAATGTCAATAGTTAGAACATATTATCTATTTTTGTCAAATATAGAATATGTTGAAAAATAAGGATATTTTGGCTAATAAATTTGACAAAATCTTACAAAATAAGTGTAATCTACAAAAATTAATTAAGATTAAATATACTATTTGCTATTTTATATGCTTGCCCTGCCCCCATAGTGACAAACACATCATTCTTACTATACTTAATTTCTCTTAGAAATGCTTCTGCGTGTTCAAAATCATTAAAAGATTTACATTCTTGGCCATTTTGAGTTATTTCTTCTGCCATTTTTTCAATAGAAACAGTTTCATCCTTCTTTTCTCTAGCAAAATAAATAGGAAGAATAATTACAAAATCAGCACCAGTAAAGCATTTTGTAAAATCATCAAACAGTGCTTTTGTTCTGCTATATAAATGAGGTTGAAAGATAATTGTAATTTTCTTTTTATCTTGTGGATACATTTCTCTTAATGCCTGAATTGTCGCCCTTATTTCTGTTGGATGATGAGCATAATCATCATAAATAATTGTTCCTTCTTTTGTTTCTGCTATTTTTTCTAATCTTCTTGAAGTACCAAAAAATTTAGCAAGAGATTTTTTACTAATTTCTTCTTTGATACCTAAAACTTCTGCAACCTGAAGAGCAATAGCCCCATTTCTTCTATTATATTCACCGCTCACTAATAATTTTGGAACTTTTTTTATATATTCTTCTTTCTCAGTAATAATGTATTCGCTCTGTGAAGAAAACTTAGCAAATGCTTCTTTTATTTCATCAATATCTTTGTAATAATCTAAGTGATCTTTGTCTATATTTGTAATAACTCCTATATATGGGTAAAAATTAAGAAAATGTCTATTATACTCATCTGCTTCTACTAGAAAATACTTACTTTTTCCCTTTCTAAAATTACTTCCGAATTTTTTTGTGAATGAACCAACAATAACAGTAGGATCAAGTCCTGCATCTATCATAATTTCTGCAATCATTGCTGTAGTGGTAGTTTTACCATGGGTTCCTGAAACTGCTATTGTTTTATAATTTTTTGCAATCTGTCCAAGTGTTTCAAAGTAACTCAAAACCCATTTATTAGTTTCCTTTGCATTTTTTATAATTTCTGGACCACGATAAAGCCATGCATCACTATATACATACAAGTCTGCTTCAGGTAACTCTTTTAAATCTTTCTGAAAAATAATTTCTATTCCTTCTTTCTTAAGTGGATCAAGAGTATGAGGGGTATCTTCATCATTTATTCCCACTACTTTTATACCTTCGTTTGATAGCATTTTTGCCAGAGCAGAAATACCTATACCTCCTATTCCTATAAAACAGGCTTTCCCTATTTTTTTAAAATCAATATCTTTTATATGCATAAGAAACTTCTCTATTAAATACTATTAATTATATTTCTTTATTATTTTTAAAAACTGATCTCCCCTATCATATTCATTCTTAAACATACCAAATGAAGCAAAAGCAGGACTAAATAAAAGTATGTCACCTTTTTCTGTAGTTTTAAATGCTTCGTTAATTGCCTCTTTTAAATTCCTTGTTTTAATACTATTTTTTAATAAATTTAATTTATCTGTGCCTGTTCCAGGAAGAAGTATTACTATCTTACAATACTTGTTTATTATCTTTTGAAGATTATCTACCTTGAGTCCTTTATCTGAACCACCCAAAATGAGAATGATATTTTTCTTTCTATTTTTAAGACTGACGGCAAGTGCTTCAATATCTGCCATAGTGGCTTCAGGAGAAGTCGCGTTATTATCATTGTATATTTTTACTCCACGAATAGTTTTTAGATATTGTAATCTACCTTCAACACCTTTAAAACCTTTCAATGAAGTAATGATTCTACTTGAAGGAACACCCAGTAATTTTGCCACAGAAATAGCACAAGCAAGATTTTCTCTCTGATGGTTCCCTGGAATATTAAAAGGATATTTTTGTGCATCTTTAATATCTACTGTGATTAAATTACTTTTTATATTTTTGGGAATTATTTTTTTTACTCCTTTTCGTATTATAAGAACATCACCCTTTTTTTGAAATTTAAAAATGTTTGCTTTATCAGCAAAATATCTCTTCATATTATTTTTATAATAATTCATATGATCAGGAAAAAAAGAAGTAAAAACAGAAATATGAGGAGATATTTTACTTTCACCAAATCCCTGCAATTGCCACGAATCAAGTTCGCAGACTAAAATACTTTCCTTTCTACTATTTTCTATTTTCTTTAAAATAGGAAGTGTTGCTATTCCTTTAATATTCCCTCCAATATATACCTTTTTATTTAGAAAATCTTCATTTTTCTTTAAAATTTCGTAAATTAGTGTAGTGGTCATTGACTTTCCCCGAGTACCCGTAACTCCAATTATTTTTGTTTTAGGTGAGAGTTTAGCAAAAAAAGATACATCCATTTCTATCGGAATTTTATTTTTCTTTGCTTCTTCTATATAAGGAGAGTCAATTGGCACCCCAGCTGATTTTATTATATAATCCTTATTACGAAAATCTTCAAGTTTATGTCCACCAAATACAAAGCGGATTTTGTGTTTATGTAAAAAATCTTTTTTTCTAACTAAATTTTTAAGAACAGTAACAGATTTTTTTAACTCCTCTTCTGATTTCAAATCGGTAATTGTAAGATTGGCTCCACATTCAAATAGAAATTGAGCAATTCCAAGACCTCTTCCTAAGAGTCCAAGTCCCATTATTGTTATATTTTTTCCTTGAAAAAAGTTTTTATATTTATAGTCCATATATCATTTTGTATTCCTCTTTATCATCAAAATGATTTTTTACCCCTTTTACTTCTTGGTAATCCTCATGACCTTTACCAGCACAAAGAATTATATCCCCTTTTTTTGCAACATTTACACTATTCTTTATTGCTTCTCTGCGATTAGAAAAAGTCATTACTTTTGATAATAATTCTTCTGAAAGACCTGTTTTCATCTCTTCAATAATCTTTCCTGGATTTTCGCTTCTTGGATTATCAGAAGTAAAAACTGCGACATCAGAAAACTCAGCCCCTATTCTCCCCATTGTAGGTCTTTTAGTAGGATCTCTATCACCTCCGCAACCAAAAACAGTTATTAACTTTCCACCTTTACCTAAAATCCCTCTAGCAGTCTGAATTACTTTTTCTAGTGCGTCAGGAGTATGTGCATAGTCAATAATTACAAGAACTCCTGAGGGAGACAAAAAATACTCAAACCTACCAGCAGGAGGAGTAATTTTTTCAAAAATCAAAGAAATTCTTTCTTTATTTTTTTGAGAATTAGAAAATCCAAGCAGTTTACATACAGAAAAGACAGCAAGAAGATTGTAAGCATTAAATCTTCCAAGAAGTTTTGATTTAATTCTCTCTCCATTAATATCAAGTTCTATACCTGAAAAATCCATGCTTATTATCTTTCCAAAGAAATCAGCAGGCTTTTCAAATCCATAAGTAAATCTACGGGCTTTTATCCCCGCTAGTATCTTTTTTCCATTTCCATCATCAATATTTGATAAAGCAAATTTATCTTTCTGTAATTTTCTAAAGAGTTTTTTCTTTGCACTAAAATATCTCTCAAAATCTTTATGATAATCTAAATGATCATGGGTAAGATTAGTAAAAACTCCTCCAGTAAAATTTACTCCTGCTGTTCTTCCTTGGTGAAGAGCATGAGAAGAGGTTTCAATAAAAACATATTCGCAACCCTCTTTTAGCATTTTTCTTAATAATCTATATAACTGTCTAGTGTCAGGAGTTGTATGAGTAGAGGGTATCTTTTCCTCTCCAATTCTATTTTCTACAGTTCCAATAAGTCCAGTTTTATAACCAAGTGCTTTTGATATTTCATATAAAAGAGTGGTAGTAGTAGTTTTACCATTCGTGCCTGTAACACCTATCACTTTCATTTTTGAAGAAGGATTTCTAAAAATGTAAAGACTATAAAATAATGTAATTATTCTCCTCTTAATTTTTAAATTTTTTAAAAAATTTTTCATCTTTTAATTCCTTTTTCTAAAACAGAATCTACAAAAATTTCTTTACTTCTGCATAAAGAGTATTTGATTCATCTATTATCCCTCTAATTTCTTTTTTATCTAAATTCTTATTTTTAATTTTTTCAATTAAAACATTGTATCTTTCAATAAAAGTAGGAAAAAACTGATTAAATTTTTCTAAAACTTTTTTTGCATTATCATCATTATAGTATTCCTTTATTTCTTCCTCAAAGTTTTTAATTTCTAACTCCAGAATTCTTTTTTTTATCTTATCTATATCATTTTCACTTTCAAATAGATTGTTTATACCTATAAAAACATCAAAACAATCTCTAAAAATCGCTTCAAAATTCAATTCCATAAACTCTTCTGCTGACTTTATTTTTTCCATTTATTTTTTAGTTATCCTATAATACTTTTGTAAAAAGATAAGGTCATTTTTTGTATTTTGAAGAGAATCTAACTGCCAGTTCTTCATTGTAGAAGAATTTTCTTTTTTTGTTAAAGATTCTTTTATTAGCGAAAGTGTAGTTGCTAATGTACCAAAATAATCATTACTTGAAATATGAAAAAGAAGATTCATGTTTTTAGAAGGATCATTTTTTTTAAAAGAGTGAGAATATTTTTTTGACTGCTTGTCATTTATAAACCAATATTTAGGATAATGAATTGTATAAAAAGGGTAAAAAGACATATTTTTTTAATAGGAAACAGGAATACTTATAAAAGCATCACGAGTAACAATAACATGATCTATTAAATCCACTCCTAGTAATTTTCCTGCATCTATTAGTTGTTTTGTTACTTCAATATCCATTTTGGAAGGAGTGATATCTCCTGAGGGATGATTATGAACAAGAATAAGTGCTACTGCAGATCTCTCAATTGCAGGTTTAAAAACTTCTCGAGGGTGAATAATACTACCATCAACTGTTCCAATTGAAATAACTTCGTCATGTATAACTTTATAGTGAGCATTCAAATATATTCCTCGTAAATGTTCCTTTGAGAGATTATGCATATCTTTTACATAATCAAAAACCTCCCTAGCAGTGCGAACCACAGGTAAAGATGAATAATTTTTCTGAAAAAATCTTCTACCAAGTTCAGCACAAGCAACTATTTGCATTGCCTTCCCCATCGGAATCTCAAAATTATTTGAAAGATTTTTAACATCTTTTTCAAACATAATACTTCCCTCTCCGTAGTTTTTTATTATTCTTGAAGACATTTCTAAAACACCTTCTTTTTTTGTTCCAGTATTTAGAATTAATGCAAGAAGTTCTTGAGTAGAAAGAATTGATAATCCATGTTTTAATAATTTTTCTCTTGGTTTATCCTCTTCTGGTAAATCCCTAATTCTTAAATAATAATGCTTTTCGTTATTATCAAGGATAACATCATGATTTTTTGCTATATAATATGCTTGTGTCATAATTTTTATATTATACCACTATATTTACGATCCATGGCATTTTTTATACTTTTTACCTGACCCACAAGGACAGGGGTCATTTCTTCCGACCTTTTTGACTGTTTCATTTGTTGATTGAGTATTATTTTTAAAAGAATCTTTTGATTTAGTCTGGCTAATAGAAAAATCTATTATTTTAGGTTTTTCAGGTTCAATTTTTCTTATGTTTTCTGTATTAATATTTTCTATCAAAGTAAGAACCTGTGCTTGAAATGTTTCTTCCATGTTTTTAAACATTCTCAATCCTTCTTTTTTATATTCTACGATTGGTTCTCTTTGTCCGTATGCACGAAGATTTACTGAAGAGCGTAAATAATCCATCGCCTCTAAATGCTCCATCCAAAGAGTATCAGTGGTATAAAGAGAAATACGACGAACAGTTTCAAAGAATTGTTCTTCTCCAAGTTTTTCCTTTTTCTCTTCTGTTAATTTTAATATCTCTTCATTATCTTCAGATATATCATGTAATAAACTTTCTATTTTTTCTTTGTTTGCAAAAAGCATTTTTCTTCTTCTTTCATAGATTACATTTCTTTGATGATTAAGAACATCATCATATTCTAATGTATGTTTGCGAGAATCAAAATGAAAACCTTCTATTCTTGCCTGTGCTCCTTCTAATTGTTTACTTATAAAATGATTTTCAATTGGGGCATCTTCTGGAATACCAAATCTACCCATCATACTTTTTATTTTTTCAGAACCAAAGATACGCATTAAGTCATCTTCAAGAGAAACATAAAATTGTGTTTCTCCTGGATCCCCTTGACGACCAGAACGACCACGAAGTTGATTGTCTATTCGTCTTGCTTCATGTCTTTCAGTACCTAGAACAAAAAGACCTCCTGCTTTTTTTACTTTTTCATATTCATCATCAGAATGAGGATTACCACCAAGTTTAATATCAATACCCCTACCTGCCATATTTGTAGCAATAGTCACTGCTCCAAGTTTTCCTGCTTGTGCTATTATTTCTCCTTCTTTTTCGTGATTCTTTGCATTTAGAATTGTATGCTCTACTCCTTCTTGTTTAAGATATGCAGAAAGAAGTTCATTTTTTTCTATAGAAATGGTTCCAATCAAAACAGGTTGTCCTTTTTTGTTTAATTCTTTAACTCTTTTTGCTATTGCTTGAAACTTTCCTTTTTCAGTTTGATAAATTAAATCAGAGCGATCAATACGAACCATAGGTCTGTTAGTAGGAATTACTATCACATCTAAACCATACACTTTCAAAAATTCTTCTGAAGATGTCAGTGCTGTTCCTGTCATTCCTGATAATTTCTCGTAGAAACGAAAATAATTTTGAAAAGTTATAGAACCCGAGGACCTAGTCTCTCTTTCAATTTTTACTCCCTCCTTTGCCTCAATCGCTTGATGTATACCCTCAGACCATCTTCTTCCAGGCTGAAGTCTTCCAGTAAAAGGATCAACAATTATCACTTCTCCTTCTTTTACTACATAATCTCTATCCTTTTCAAAAAGTGCTTGGGCTTTTACTGCAGTTTCTAAATGATGAACATATTTTATTCCTTTTTCGGTATAAATATTTTCTATACCAAGTAATCTCTCTGCTTTTGAAATTCCTTCATCTTTTAAAGTGATAGCCTTTAGTTTTTCATCTACTGTATAATCAGAGTCTTTTTTTAATTGCTTAGCAATTTCAAAGAATTTTAAATAAAAATCTTCTGATTCAGAAGAGGGTGAAGATATAATGAGAGGAGTTCTCGCTTCGTCAATAAGTATTGAATCAACTTCATCTACGATAGCAAAATAATGTCCTCTTTGCATAATCAAAGATGAATTTGTGGCAAGATTATCTCTAAGATAATCAAAACCAAACTCATGATTTGTTCCATAGGTGATATCAGCAAGATATGCTTCCTTCCTTTCACAAGGTTTTAAAAATTCATACAGAATTTTGTATTCTCCTACCTTATCTCTCTCTTTATCTACTTCAATATGTTTGGGGTCATATATATATGAAATATTTTGAGAATTTATAACACCCACAGTAAGACCAAGAAAATTATATATTTGTCCCATTAAGACAGCATCTCTTCTTGCGAGATAATCATTGACTGTAACAATATGCACTCCTTTTTCAGTTAGAGCATTTAGATATGCTGGTAGCGTAGCAGCAAGGGTTTTTCCTTCACCTGTTTTCATTTCTACTATTTTACCTTTGTGAAGTGCTATACCACCAATAATTTGAACCTCATAATGTCTTTCATTTAAATTTCTTTTTGCTGCTTCTCTAACAAGAGCAAAGGCTTCAGGTAGTATATCATCAAGGGTTTCTCCACTCTTCAACCTATCCTTAAATTCCATAGTTTTTACTGGAAAATCTGCATCATTTAAAGACAAAACATCCTTTTCAAGGATATTGATTTCATTAATAAGCGCTTTCTGTTTAGCAATCCAACTTGTGCTTGTATCTCCAAAAATCTTCTTTAAAATACTCATTACTCTATAATAACATAAAAATAAAAAACCTCCGATTTTGTAAATTACCTAAGTAAAAACAAATCGGAGGTCTTTTTATAAAAAGACTAAGCTCTCTTCTTTTTTGTTGCCTTTTTCTTTGCAACTTTTTTGGTTACCTTCTTCTTTGTTGCTTTTTTCTTTGCTGCCATTTTTTTAAAAAATTAAATTTTTAATTTAGTTTACGATAATCACGACCTTAAAAAAATAATTATCGTTAAGAACATATTAATTATCTCGCATCTATAAAACAAACACAACACATTTTTTAAAAAACTGTGGATAACTAAAATAAAAAATCTCGAGACGAACGAGATTTTTTAAAAAGTTATTTTCATTTGAGGCGAGTGATGGCGAAACTCCAACATATGTGCCTATGTGAGTGCGATCACC
The DNA here is from genome assembly GCA_041657445.1 of Minisyncoccota bacterium. Lineage (GTDB taxonomy): Bacteria > Patescibacteriota > Minisyncoccia > Phycocordibacterales > UBA9973 > UBA9973. The sequence goes on from JBBABV010000003.1 coordinate 21,011, forward strand.
CGCCACAGATAAAAACAACTTACTATAAGTATAGTATAAAAAAAGTGTGAATACAAATTCATTGTTTATATTGATTTAGCACACAAATCCCAAATCATACCCGCAATGTTTTTGGGCTTTCCTTCTAATGCAAAATAATGAAGATCAATAAAAGGTAAAGTATTGCATTCAATGATTCCCCAATTTTGGTTTTTTTCTTCATCTTCTGGATTGGGAATTATACAGTCAATTCCAACTACAGGAAGATTAGTAATTCTTCCAACCTTTTCAAGAACAGGAATAAAACTTGGATGAAGTTCATCAAGCATTTCTTTTGTTATACCCCCAAACAATCTTCCAATACGATGTGAAAGATCAATCTTTGTATTAAGAGGAAGAACATCAAAAATATCATAACCTTTTCTTTTTATAAAACTAATTAATTCTTCTTCTATTTTCACATTTTCTACTCTTTCTAATTTATTTTTATTTTTTTCTTCGATCAACTCAATTATTTTTTTCTTTCCATCACCAATTATTGAAGCAGGTTCTGCACGATAAAAACCAACAAGCTTACCATCTACACAGGTAGCTCTACATACATATCCAGATAAATGTTCTTCCATGATTGCCTGAGGGTAGATCATAGTAGCAAGCTTATATGCTTTTTGAAAATCAGAAAAAGTATAAATGTTTGTAGTTGTATGTCTTCCCCTTGATCCTACTCTTGGCTTTACTATTATTGGTTTACTAAATTTTTCAAAAATAAATTTTCTTTTTTGTTTTGAAAATGGAACTACCTCATATAATGGAATAGGGATACTTTCTCCTTGAAATGCTTTTTTAATAAAAAATTTATCGTCCCACTTTTCATCAGGTCTATAAAAATTTGCAATAATAGGAAGACTATTAAAATAAATATCTTTATCTTTTAATCTAGCACGAAAATTATCAGTATATTTTCCAAAAACGACAACCTGTTCCATTTCTATTTTTCTTCTTTTTGCTTCCTCCCAAATTATTTTTGAACGGAGAGTAACTGATTTTTCAATATCATCAGAAAACTTAATAAACTTTAAAAAACAGGAAATGTTGAAAAAGAATGTTAATAAGTATTCAGCGCCTGATACAAAAAAGGTAGGGATAAGCCTTGTCATTTTCATAAAAAGAGGATCCAGAAAAACAGAAAACAAACCACTAAAATACAAAAATTTATGATTTGTCGGAGCATCACCACAATAAGGACATATTTGTTTATTTTTTCTTCTCTTTTTTTCCATAATTTGTATAAATGCAAAGAGACAGCCAGTAGCTGTCCCTTTGTTTTAGTGGCCTCCCAAAGACATATTTTTGTATTTTTTATTCCATAATAAAGCGACCTCTCTTCATTATACTACACTTCATATATAGCAAGTTAATTTTTGTGGAAAAGTAAATACTTTTTATTGATACATTAGAAGACTGAACTCCTTTTTTATCTTAATGTTCTTTTTAATATATGCTCCAATATATTGGATACTTTTTCTCCGATTAGTTCGGAAGATTCCTGTAGATGAGATTTTTCACTTATATCAGGAGAAAATTCAAAATGAGAAAGATAAATATCCTTCTTTGGCCCAAGAATGAATTCAGCATTTACATAATGAGTTCTAAAAAGATTTTGATGTAAATTTTTTACCAACCTTTCTATTGTTTCTTTTTCACCATTTTTACCATCTAGAGATGAATTTCTTAAAAAAGGAAAAACATACACATCTTTACCTCTGTAATCAAGAATTGAGTGAGTTACTTCTTTCTTACCCTTAATATACTCTTCTATAAAGACACTTTTATTTTTCATTGCAAAAATTTCAATCGCATTTACAAGTTCTGGAACAGTCCTTATCAAAAGATATTTTTCCCTAGGATTAAGAGGAAAGGATCTAACTCTCCAAGGAGGTGAAAATTTTTCTAAGACTGCTTTTGTCTTTTTTATAGAATATCTTTCTATATCTTCATCAAAATCTTTTTGAAAAGATGGAATTATTATATGCCTTGGTATTTTTACATCAAAATTTCTTAGGTGTTCCTCAAGAATTTTTTCTTTATCTCCAGTAAAGGAAGAATATCCTCCTGAAACATTTGCAATTTTTGAACTTCTTGTAAGAATATAACAGTCATCTCTTGTAGTATCCCAAAACATATCTGCCCTATTGTAAATTTCTTTATTGGATATTGGTATTCCCTTTTCATACCATGAACCATTTTTATCAACAAAAAAATCAATGGGCTTCCATTTATTTGATAAATGAGTAGTTAAATGTAAAAGCATTTCACTACCTTCTTGTAAGGACACTTCGTAGAAACCTCCTGTACCTCCTCTGATAATTCCAACTTTTTTCACTTCCATAATATCATTTATTATACATCAGGATTAAGTAAATAATAAATAGGAAATAAAAAAAACACCTATAGAGGTGCTTTTTTATAAAATGCTGTTCTTTGTTTTGTTTCGTTCTTTGTTCTCAGTTAAGAGAACCATAACTTAAGGTCTTTCCCATTTGTCAGATTTGTTTTAGGACATTAAAATCATAGTCCATTGTACAGTCAATTGAGCTGTACAATATCGACTCAATAATCTATTTGTAAAAGGCGAACCTTTTAACAAAAAGAGATTTTCAAATTGAATTATTCCACGACCAGCTTCCGCTAGCCGTGCCTTGTTACGACTTATTCCCTGTCACCGAGCTTACCGTAGTCCCTGCAAACGCAGAGCCTTCGGGTACTCCCGGCTCCCTTGAATTGACGGGCGAATGCGATTCTTAGAACATTTCGCGTTCCCACGTAGCATGCGGATTTCCCGCACTACGCGAGCCCAATAGTTTTTTTTATTCATTACTAATTTTCTTAGAAACACTTTGCAATGGATTCTTTTTGAAAATAAACATTTCCGCAGCCCAGTGTGTTTTTGATTTTCTCAAGTAATGGCTTATCTTTTTTCCTGCATTTTAATATAAAAATGCATTCTAATACCATAACCCATTTTATAGGAGGAGGATTTCTACATTGCAACATGAAAACACCCTTCTCCGTCAGTTAATCCTACTATATAATCTTTTGATACTATTGGTTTTGTCCTTCCCATAATAATTTAAGTATAACACTAAATCAATATGGTACTACGACTCAGCTGACTTCTCGTATGCCTTGTATTTAAAGTAAATACAAATTTCCATTAACATACGAGATCTCCCACGGGTCACATATAATTCTATTCCACACATCCTGAAGATGCTTTTAAATGAATCTTCACTCTGCTCACCGCCCATTGATTTGGTTCAGAGTTCGATTCGCATTTTTTAATTTCGGGCTATGTTTTGTTTAGAGATCCTCCGGACCAACTCCTCACGAAATTGGACCTATCTTTCAACTACGCTCTTCTTATAAAAGAGGAGTGGATTTTAACCACTTAGTACTATATGCTGCCGGGCGCACTTATTTGTGAGTACAAGACTTGAGAACGTATTCACCGCGGTTTAGCTGACCCGCGATTACTAGCAATTCCAACTTCATGGAGTCGAGTTGCAGACTCCAATCCGAACTTAGGCCGCTTTTAAACGATTAGCTCAGAGTCACCTCGTCGCTGCGCGTTGTAACGGCCATTGTATTATGTGTGTAGCCCAGGGTATCAAAGGGACATGCTGACCTGGCGTCATCCTCTCCTTCCTCCCCCACCGGAAATCACAATTAAAATAATTATGAACTCTGGTGGGGGCAGTCTCGTGTGACACTTGTAACACACAATGAGGGTTGCGTTCGTTAGCCCACTTAAGGGTACAATTCAAACCACGAACTGACGACGGCCATGCATCACCTGTCCTACTGTCTTGCGAGGTCCTGACTTTCATCAGGATTTCAATAGGATTTCTAACCCTGGTAAGGTTCTTCGTTTACCATCGAATTAAACCACATAATCCACTGCTTGTGCAAGTCCCCGTCTATTCCTTTGAGTTTTAGCCTTGCGGCCGTACTTCCCAGGCGCTTCTCTTAACGCGTTAGCTAAGGCTCTCAGAGGGTCGATACTCCGAAAACCGAGAGAAGATCGTTTAGGGCGTGGATTACTGGGGTATCTAATCCCATTCACTCCCCACGCTTTCGTGCTTCAGTGTCAAATATGCGCTAGTATACTGCTTTCGCTTTTGGTGTTCCCCATGATATCAACGGATATTACCCCTACACCATGAGTTCCGTATACCTCTCACACTTTCTAGTTTTGCCGTTTCTTTTGCGAATCCTCGGTTAAGCCGAGGGTTTTAACAAAAGACTAACAAAACAACCTACGCACCCTTTACGCCCAATAATTCCGGATAACGCTCGAGGCTCTCGTATTACCGCTCCTGCTGGCACGAGATTAGGAGCCTCTTATTCATGAGGTACCGTCAATAAACTTCTTCCCTCATAAAAGATCTTTACATCCCAGAGGGACTTCATCAATCACGCGGCGTCGCTCCGTCAGGCTTTCGCCCATTGCGGAAGATTCTCGACTGCAGCCACCCGTAGGTGTATGGTCCGTGTCTCAGTACCATCGGTGGGGGTCAGGCTCTCACCTCCCCTAGACGTCATTGCCTTGGTAGGCTATTACCCTACCAACTAGCTGATATCGCACAGGCCATTCCTCTAGCGCAACAGAAAAATCTGCTACTTTACTCTTGCGAGACCATCGTGTATTAGTTCGTCTTTCAACGAATTATTCACGACTAGAGGGGATGTTCCTATGTATTACTACCTCGTTCGCCACTAAAAAACGATCCCAATCTTTCAATCAATTCTTCTTGTATTGCTACTCAAAGTCTTTCATGCTTTCATGGGGTTTTTCCGTTCGACTTGCATGCCTTATCCACGCCGCCAGCGTTCATCCTGAGCTAGGATCAAACTCTAACTATAAAGTTATATAGAACGAAACAAAACAAAAAACAGCAATGTCTTTAGTATTGTATTAGTTTGATCTTCACTCTTGGAATTAAAAAAATTCGAAAACTTGTCTTGATATAAATAATCAAGATCCCGATTCATCGGGACACATTCTCAAGTAATAATTAACTTTAGTTTTCAAGGATCAATGACCTTCATAAACAAAAATGCCTTATCCGAAAGGATCAGACATTAGTGTTAAATATATACTAAGTAATCTTTAAAGTCAAGCAAATTAAGGCACTGAACAGTCAATATCTTCTGGAAGATATTTTGCAACACCAAAATGTGGCTCATCACCTGCTATGTAGTGGCATAATCCTACTGACACTCCTACCTCTATCCATTCTTTATACCTTGACCAGTCAGAGGGTGGTGTAATATCTACTGCAATACCAAGAGAATGATCAGAGTAGCAAGCTGGAGGAGTCCCTCCATCCCAAAATGCATGTCGTTTAGCTTCTATTTCTATAAATCTTCGTTGTAAATATGATAACTTACCAATCTCTTCAGGATTAATATGTTCATACTCTTCACATCTATATCCTTCAGTATAAGTCATTCCTCTCATCCATCTCCATATCTCCCAAACAGAACGAAGATGTCTAGTATATTCACTTGGACGATATACTTGCCGAATATAAAGTGATTCACCCCACTTTTTTTCAAATTCTTCTACTGCTGGTTTTAATTCAATGACAGTGTTAGACCAATCTGCTCCAGGATATGGATCAATACCATCCCACTCCACAAATCCTGTAATGGGAGTAAGTGTGAGAACGACTGTGGCTATGAGTGTTTGAAACATTATTTTTTATTTATTGAATACCTATCAAGTATTGCTTCAAACATTAAAGGTGCAACTATCGTAGCATCTGATTCAATCACAAACATAGGAGTATCTTTAGTTAATTTATCCCAAGTTATTTTTTCATTTGGAGTAGCACCAGAATATGAGCCATATGAAGTGGTGCTATCTGAAATCTGACAAAAATATCCCCAAGGTCTCACTTCTTCTTTTAAATCATATTTTATTGAAGGTACTACACAAATAGGAAAATCTCCTGATATACCACCTCCTATTTGAAAAAATCCTAATCCTGGTCCGTCTTTGGAAAGTTCTTTATATTTATCATAAAGGGACATCATATATTCTACTCCTGTCTTCATTACTGATGACTTTACCTCACCCGCTTTACAATATCCTGCAAATATATTTCCAAGTGTTGAATCTTCCCATCCCGGAACTACTATCGGAAGATTTTTCTTCGCTGCTTCAAGTAGCCAACAATGTTCAGGATTACCTTCATATTTTCCTTTTAATTCATCAGAGAGAAGAATTTGATAAAAATACTCGTGGGGAAAATATCTCTCACCTTTTGCTTCAGCATCTTTCCATCTTTTTAAAATAATTGGCTCTACTACTCTAAACGCTTCTTCTTCGGGAATTGAAGTATCTGTAACTCTTCTTTCACCTCTATTTAAGATCGCTTCATCATCTTCTTTTGTAAAATATCTATAGTCAGGATAATCTTTATAACTATTGTGTGCCACTAATCTAAACACAGACTCTTCAAGATTTGCTCCTGTGCAAGATATAGCATGAATCTTCCCTTCTTTTATCATTGGGGCAAGAGTTACTCCAAGTTGAGCTGAAGACATCGCTCCACCCATAGCAAGAAGCATCTTTCCTCCTTTATCTAAATGCTCTTTGTAAGAAAGAGTGGCATCCTTCATCTGCCTAGCATTGAAGTTATAAAAGATATTCTTAAATAAATCTAAAATTGTGTTTTCGTTTTTCATATTTATAGTATAGCAGAAAAATAGTAAAATAAAATAGTATAGAAAGAAAATTTTTTTACCTTGCTTTTCTTCTTCAATTATGAGATACTATAAAAATGCAGTTATTAACTAGTGCCTTACCTTATATACAGATTATTTTATCAGTGATTTTAGTAACCTCAGTCTTACTCCAGCAATCTGGAGCAGGAGTTGGTGGAGCTTTTGGTGGTGGAGATAGTAGTTTGAGATATACCCGAAGAGGATTTGAAAAATTCTTATTCATATTGTCTATTATTTGTGGAATCCTCTTCGTGCTATCAGCTATCTTTAGTATTATGGTTAATTCCGTAATATAATAAGGAGTATTCTATTTATATTAAAATGAAAAAATTTTTTTCTTGTATTCGTAATTTTAAGTTGTTTAAACGACAAAATTTAAAGAAAACTTTTTTATCTTTCTCAAAAAAAGAGTGGATATTATTTTCCTTGTTCTTTATTTTGTTCATTACTAGCACTCTTTATGTTTTAAATACGGTTAATCAAAATATATCAGTAAAAGTAGCAAGGAATGGAGGAACAATAACAGAAGGAATAATAGGAACACCAAGATTTATAAACCCAATTCTTGCTTTTTCTGATGTAGATAAAGATCTAACTACCTTGATATATTCAGGACTTTTAAGAAAAGATAGAGAAGGACAATTTATCCCTGACATCGCAGAAAAGTATGAAGTCTCCGAAGATGGACTTTCTTACCTTTTCACTATAAAAGATGAGGTATATTTTCATGATGGAAAGGAAATAACCGCGGATGATATTATATTTACCACTGAAGAAACAAAAAATACTTTAGTAAAAAATTTGAATGGTTCAAGTTTCGAAGGGATAAAAATTGAAAAAATAGACGAAAAAAATGTAAAATTTTCAATGGATCGTCCTGATTCATCCTTTTTAGAAAAAACTACCTTCGGAATAATGCCAAAACATTTATGGGAAGGATTTCCAATGGAACTATCCCCTTTAAACACAGATCCAATAGGTTCTGGACCATTTAGAATTAAAAGAATTAAAAAAGATTCAGAAGAGATAGTAAAATCATATGAACTTGAATCTTTTAAAGATTTTGCTCTTGGAAAACCATATATTAATAAATTTATTATTAAATTTTATCCTAATGAAGAAGAATTAATAACCGCCTTGAAATCAGGAGAAGTAGAACAAATAAGTCAGATATCTTCTGAGAATGCAAAAAATTTAGAGGAAAAATACAGAATTGAATCCTACATTTTACCAAGAGTATTTGGACTATTTTTCAATCAAAACGAAAATCAAATTTTTATTGATAAGAATGTTATATCTGCAATTAACTTAATTCTTGATAAAAAACAAATTGTAGAAGAAGTATTATTTGGATATGGAACAGATATAAATAGCCCAATTCCAAAAAACATGAAAGGTGAAAAAATTTCAAACGATAAAAATCTATCCTATGAAGAGAAAGTAAAGAAAGCATTAGAACTTTTAGAAAAAAGTAGATGGGAAAAAAATGAAGATGGATTTCTAGAAAAAAATGATATTTTAAATAAAAAAACTATAACCACCCCGCTTTCATTTTCAATTTCTACAAGTAATTCTTCTGAATTAAAAAAAATAGCACAAATTATTAAAGAAGACTTAGAACTTATAGGAATAAAAGTAGAAGTAAAAACTTTTGAACTTGGAGACTTAAACCAATCCGTAATCCGACCAAGAAATTTTGACTCACTTTTGTTTGGAGAAATAATAAATCATGAATCAGATTTATTTGCTTTCTGGCACTCTTCACAAAGGAAAGATCCTGGTTTAAATATTGCCTCTTACACAAATGTAAAAGTAGATAAGATTTTGGAAGAAGCTATAACTACTCTTCAGAAAGAAAAAAGAGAGGAAAAATACACACAATTTGAAGAGGAAATACAGAAAAGTATGCCTGCTGTATTTATATATAGCCCTAGCCTTATTTACATAGTAAAAAATGATCTAAAAGGATTATCAGAAAAAAATATTATTTCTCCTAAAGATAGATTCCTTGATTCATATCTTTGGTATTTAAATGTAGAAAATGTTTGGAAAATATTCGTAAAAAATTAATAAAAAATGACAAAAAAAAATAGACTATCATTCAGTGCAGTAAGTTTTGAGGAAAAAAATTCAGAAAAGAAAATAGAAACCTCTAAAACAAACAATACCCCAAAAAAGGATTTAAGAAGACAAAAGAAGACTTCTACTTTTCAATATTCTTCAACTAAGTTTAGAGGAAAAAGAAATACTTCTAGAATAGAGAGAAATAACTTTAAAAATTCAAATTCAATAATTCCTCCACCAGAGGAGGGTGTTGTCAGAATTATCCCATTAGGAGGAGTAGAAGAAATAGGAAAAAATATGACTGCTATTGAAATAGGAGATGATATCATCGTAATTGATGCAGGAATGTCTTTTTCAAATGAAGAAACTCCAGGTATTGATTATGTAATTCCTAATACCACTTACCTAGAAGAAAGAAAAGAAAAAATTCGTGCTTTGATTATCACTCATGGACATTTAGACCACATTGGTGGTGCTCCTTTAGTACTTTCAAGAATAGGTAATCCACCTGTATATTCTAGAAAACTTTCTATTCTCTTAATGAGAAAGAGATCTGCTGAATTTCCTCAGTTACCTAAAATGAAAGAAAACATCATAGAGAAAGATGAAACTATTACCATAGGAAAAATAAAGGTTAGATTCTTCGGAGTTACTCATACTATTCCTGATTCTATAGGAATAATCATAGAAACTAAAAATGGACTAATTGTCACACCTGGAGATTATAAACTTGATCACATGGATGGAGTAGTAAGTAAAGAAGAAGAAAGAGAATACTCTCGTTTTGATAAAGAAAAAGTTCTTCTTTTGATGACTGATTCAACAAATATAGAAAATGAAGGATATTCACTCCCTGAGGCCAAGGTGCATATGGGACTAGAAAACTTGATTAAGAAAATTAATGGAAGAATAGTTATCGCAGCTTTTGCTTCTCACATTACTAGACTTGCACATATAGTAAAAACGGCTGAAACCCTTGGAAAAAAAGTGGCTCTTGATGGTAGATCAATGAAGACAAATATTGATGTAGCAATTGAAGCAAACTATTTTAAACCTAAAAAAGGAACTATCATTCCTATTGAAGAAGTAGATAGTTATCCTCCAAATAGAGTTGTAATCCTTATGACAGGAGCACAGGGAGAAGAATTTGCCGCTCTTAATCGTGCAGCCACTAAAACTCATGCTAAATTTAATCTTCATAGAGGTGACACTATCATTCTTTCTGCTTCTGTTATTCCAGGAAATGAAAGAGCAGTAGAGAAAATGAAAGATGGAATAGCAAGACAGGGAGTAAAGATAATAAGTTATCGCACTCCAGGAGAAGATTTTGTACATGCAACAGGTCATGGAAATCAAGAAGATGTAAAATGGCTACATAGAAAAGTCCATGCAAAATTCTTTATCCCAATACATGGTAACCATTATCGTCTCCAACTTCACAAACAACTTGCAATGGAATTAGGAACACCTGAAGAAAACATTATTGTCCCTGACAATGGATCTATTATAGAAATTTCTTCTGATGGAAATAAAATGGTATTAAGAAAGGAGAAAGCACCTTCTGGAATAATGATGGTAGATGGGATATCAGTTGGAGATACACAAGATGTAGTAATTCGTGATAGAAAAATGCTAGCAGAAGATGGAATGTTTGTAATAATCGCTGTAGTAGATCAAAATACTGGAAAACTTAAGAAATCACCAGACCTTATATCAAGAGGATTTGTATATCTAAAGGAAAATCAAGAACTTCTGCGACAAGTAAGAATAATAATAAGAAAAAGTGTAGAAGATATTACAATGAAATCAAAATTAATTGATTTTGAATATCTAAAATCAAATCTAGGAGAAAATATATCTAAATTTTTGTTTCAAAAAACAGCAAAAAGGCCACTTGTTATTCCAGTCATTTTGAATGTATAAAGGGGTTCAGTAAATGATTCTTGTAAATATGCTCTTTATATGGCTTAAGTCTAACTATCTTTACATCAAGTCCCCTTTTCTTTAGATTCTCTTTAAGATTTTTTGTAAAATGTTTTTGATCATAACCAAGAGCAATGATGTCTGGTTTCTCTTTCAAAATATGCAAGAGGTAATTTCTATTATTACCTAACACTACCCTATCTGCAATTAAAGTTTTTTTAAGAACTAACATTCTTTTTCTTTCGTTTAGATATGGTTTCTTCTTTTTTATCTTCAAAACATTTTTGTCTCTCGCGATAGATACTATTAAAAAAGAATTTTTAACAAGTGCTTTTGCCTGCTTAAAAAAATTAAGGTGTCCTTTGTGTAATCCATCAAATGTTCCAAATACCATTATTCTTTCTTTTTTCATTGTTTGTAATTATACATTACTCTTAACAAAAAAAGTTTTCCACAAATAAATTAGCAAAATACAAAGAAAAGGAATACAATAAAAATCCGTTCGTTTTAAAATTCAAAAAAGTGATTGGGGAAACCGGTTAGATTCCGGTACAGTGCCGCTACGGTATGTCTCTTAAAAGAGAACAAGTCCGATTACCAATCATTTATATGCATTCCCGAGCAGGACCATCCTTCTTAAATCTTTTGATTTTTAGGATTAAGATTCTGCCGAAAGCAGAATTTTTTGTTTTACAAAACAGGAGAAAATGCTTTCAAAATTTATAAATGTTTCTTAATTATAGAAATCAAATGAAGAAAAAAATGTATTTAAGTGTGTTGTTTGCATTATCAACTTTTCTTTTTTACACAAGTAGTGCTTTTGCAGATATCAATATCAATATCCTTGATAATGGAGAAAGTATTTACACTAGTAGTGTTATATTCCCAGAAGCAGGGACAGTGGAGATTAATGATAATACATCTACCCCAAGAACTGTAAATTCTCAATCAGCTCTAGCCATACTCAATCAAGCTGATATATTAAGTGAAGATTTTAACATTTCAAATTTAGAATACTTTTCTTCCTATGGCTCTCTGTATCTAAAATGCATAACAAGCACTACTGGAGGAGAAAAATGTGAGACTCCCCCTTCACCAGAAGGATGGCAATATACTGTAAATGGAGAATATCCTGGAATCGGAATGGATCAAAAAATACTAGAGGATGGGCAATCATTGCATGTATATTATGGAAATCGTTACAGGGTAACACTAAATGATGATTCAATAACAGAAGCAGGAAGTTTAACAGTTACTGCAGAAGAGTATGATTATGAAAATAATGAATGGTTTAGTAGAAGTGGAGTAGTAATTGGATTGACTCAACCAAACCCTGATGATACATGGAATCCTATTGAAATAATAGTAAAGGAAGTTGATACAAATGGACAAGCTGTTTTTTCCTCTATTCCTTTTGGAGAATATAACATAGGTGTAAAAGAAGACTTTTATTACCCTACAAAACCATTAACTGTAACAGAAGTAATAATTTCAGGTGGTGGAAGTAGTGGAAGTCGTAACAAAAAGAAAAACACAGATACTCCAGTTGAAGAAAAAAAAGAGATCGTAGATGAAGTAGAAGAAATAGAAGGTTTTAATATTAAAAAAGCATTTGAATATCTAGCACTTCAACAAGAAGAAAATGGTTCATTTAATGAAGAAATTTACACTGACTGGACGGCAATAGCATTTGCTACTTTAGATGAACAAACTAACGAAAAAACAAAAATTTTTCAGTATCTTGCGACTACCCCTAGTATTGGAAAAAATATCACTGACTATGAGAGACACTCTATGGCTCTAATGTCCCTTGGACTTAATCCATACGGAACAGGAGGAGAGGATTATATCTCAAAAATAATTAATGAATTTGATGGAAAACAATTTGGTGATTCTTCTTCATATAATGATGATGTGTTTGCTATTATAGTTCTACAAAATGCCGGCTATGAAAAGAATGAAAAAATGTTAGAATCTGCACTTTTATTCATTCTTGAAAAACAATCTGCTGATGGATCGTGGAGTAATAGTGTAGATATGACAGGAGCCACAGTATCAGCACTTTCATTATTCAGTGATTATCCTTTTGTAAAACAAAGCTTAGATAGAGCAAAAGGATTCTTAAAACATTCTCAAGAAGAAAATGGTGGTTTTGGAAATGTGTCATCTACTACTTGGGCAATAGAAGGAATAATTTCTTTAGGAGAAAAACCTAAAGAATGGAAGCATTTAAAAACAGAAAAAAGTCCCTTTGATTACCTAGACGAGATGCAAGATGAAGATGGAGGAATAAAAACAGAGGAAGGTAAAGAGGAAGAATACAAGAAAAATAGAATATGGGAAACTAGTTATGCACTAACAGCAATTTCAGGAAAAAGATGGAATGAAATAATGAGTAAATTCCCTAAAAAAGGGAATATAAAAAAAATCAATATAATTGGGAATGCAATATCCACTGAAAAAAATATTGATACAATCAAAGAAAGTATTGATATCAATACTCAAAATCAAAAAGCAGAAGATCTAATAAATGATAAAAACTGGTTTACTACTTTATTGAAGAAGGTCTTTGATATTCAATAATCTTTCCTGCCTTAATCTCTATCTCGTCTGCCATCCTTAAATTTTTAAGAACTTTGCTTGGTGCTATAGTATAGTGTTTTACTTTATCAAGTTCTTCATCTATTTTCCACAAGTCTTTTTCTTCTCTTTCCCATCCTTTCTTAAATATATTTAAATTAAGCGGTCTTGAATATGAAAGAAGTGTTTTTTCTCCATTGTCTAAAAAATATTCATGAAAATATGACATAACTAATTCACGAATGTTTTTATATACTGGTTCACGGTAGCGAAGCACAGAATGATTTGTCTTTGACAATGCCCCCCATAATCCTTTTATCTTAAAAGGTGTGACAATATGATCAAAATCAGACTTTCTTGTTTTTAAATGTAAGATAAGAGGTAAAAAATCATGTTCTGAAAGTATAAATGCCCCAAGTAATGCTCCTTCAAAGCAATGTGCATTATTTTCTCTTAACACTCTTATTGGTGATTTAATTGTATCTATTCCATTTTCTTCAAAATTAAATGGTATTCCATTTAAAAAATCTTGCACCTTTTTAGGAGTATTTAGTTTACTAATTAAGGACATTTCATTTTTTGTAAAAACAAGCATACAATTATTCAAATTCTGTGGTTGCAGGTGGCTTAGAAGTAAAATCAAAAAACACTCTTACTATATTTTTATTTCTCGTAAGTGTGCTTATTATCTCGTCACAAATTTCTTTGTCTAAATAAAATCCTTTTACTGTCATAAAATCTATAGTTTCTACTGTTCTTACTACAATTGAATATTCATAAACTCTACCATCTCCTTTTACTCCTACAGTTTTTACTCCAAGCAACGCAACTATAGTTTGAGAAATACTCTCATAAACTCCATGCTTTTTAAGAATATTCGTTACATCATTATCTGCTTCCCTAACTATTTCTAATAATTCTTTATCAACAGGTACCCCTATTATCCGTAAATATAACCCTGGGCCAGGAAAAGGTTGCCTTTTTGAAACTAAATCATCAAGTCCAAATTCAAAAGCAAGTTCTCTTACTTCAAACTTAAAAAAATCTGATAAAGGCATTATCTCTTTTAATCCCAAATCTAAATCAACATTATGATGTGTTTTGATTAAGGCAGAATTCCCTTTACTTCCTGATTCTATCAAATCTGTAGCGAGTGTTCCTTGAATCATATGAGTTGCTTTATAATTCCTTGCTACTTCTTTAAATACTTCTCCATAGACTTTACGAAACTTGGCTCTTTTTTCTTCTGCATCTATTGTTGTTCCTATTTCAGTGATGAACCTACTTACATATTTATCTATCACTTCAATATTTATTCCTGCTTTTTTTGCAATATCCTTTACCATCTCTACTTCTCCTTCTCTCATTCCACCAGTATCTATCATAAATGCTTTTAACTTATCCTTAAGCGTCGGAGCAAGTATCGCTGTAAGTGTGGTAGAATCTACTCCTCCTGATACACCAATGATAGCAATACCATCGCCAAGTTCATCTTTTGTCTTTTGTCTAATTTCTTCTATTATTTCTTCTTTTTTATAATCCTTTACACATTTACAGATATTCTCTGCAAAATTTAATAGAATTTGATTATTATCTTCTGTTTGTTCTACTTCAGGATGAAATTGCACTCCATATATCTTTTTTTCACTATTCTCTATTGCCTCAATCACTGTTCCATGAAGAGATGTAGCAGTAACATCATATTCATTTGGTGCTTTTTTTACTGAATCTCCATGACTAGACCAAGCATTTATACTTCCTTTAAGATTTTTAAAAAGTAAACTTTTCTCAGAATCAATTATATTAATTTCTACCCCACCATATGATTTTCCTTCTTTTACTCTATGTACCGAGTCTCTATCCATCATATATGCAAGCCACTGCATTCCAAAACAAATTCCGAGAATTGGAATTTCTAAATTTAGAATTTCTTTTGGTATGACAGGTGCATCTGTGTCATAAACACTTTTTGCTCCACCTGATAGTATTATTCCTTTTGGCTTGTATTGTTCTATTGAAAATAGAATCTCGCTTGAAGCCACAACCTTTGATTTAAATCCAAGATATCTAAGACTTCTCCTGATAATCTCTGTATATTGAGAACCAAGATCCACTATTAAAATCTGTGGAAAGAACTGAGAATTTTTATTTTTACTTTGCATATTTGCATATTAACACACTCTCTTACTTTTTTACCAGTAACTATTTTATCAAGATTTTAAAATATACCTACCTATAACGATAACTACAATAGTAATCAATAGAGCATAAAGAAATTTAACTAATATACCATCTTTTGAAAATACAAAAACTGTATCAATAAGACTTCTAATAGCATCATTCCAAGCAAGTCCTGCTACCACACCAAGACCTGCCATTATGTATCCTTTAGTTTGATTTTTTAATTCTTCTTTTACTTTTGTTTTTTCTTCATTCATATACTTTAATAAAAGTATGCTAATCATTTTCTTTTTCCATAAAAATGAACAACAAGTATTAAGACTAGCATTACAAAGAAACTAGTGAGAGAAAGTGTAGGAATTGATATATAACCACCAAACACAGAAACAAGTCTTTGGTAACAAGACACTCCTGATGCATCACAGGGAATGTTTTCTAAATTTCCGAAATAGTAAACTATTGTCTGATATATGGATATACTAAAACCAACTAATAGTAAAGGAAGAGAGAAATAAATGACCTGTTTGCTTCTTTTCCAAAATGCAGTTCCAAAGAGAAAAACTTGAGGAAAAAGAAAAACTCTTTGATACCAGCAAAGTGCACAAGCTAAAAATCCTATTACCTCAGAATAGACAAGAGAGAAAACTGTAGAAAAGAAAGAAATCAAAAAACCGAGAATTAAAAAATACTTCTCAATATAATCAAGAAAAGTATTCTTCTTTGGACCAAAAAAGAACATCAATAAAGTAAATACTGAAAGTATCTGTAAAGTGATAGCTCCAATTCCAAGAAATACATTTAAACTATTGATTGCCGAAAAACTCATGGAAATAAAATTAAAATAATAATACTAAAGAGGAAGTTCACAAGATGTCTTTTCTGCAAGAATTTTAAGTTCCACTTCTCCAAAAATTCTCTCTCCGTTTGCAAATTCCCAAGCAGGATACCCTTCTATATTTTTTGTTTTACATTCATTTGTCTGTCCTCTTCCATCAAGAGTAGAACATTCTACATACGGAAGATACTTAGCAGAAGATCCAAACATATCTTTTTGTGCTTGACAATGAGAACACCAAAAAGCACCATAAAATACTGCTCCTCTTTCCTTTAAACACATTGCAAAATTATCGTATTTACCTTTTTCAATACTTGATAAATTTTCCCCTTCACGAATTACCACCGTTATAATAGTCCCTAATATCAAAAGTGCTATTATACCCAAAAACACTTTAATTTGTTTATTCATTGTTCTATGTTACTAATTTATAATAAATAAAACAAGTATTTTTCCACATTAAAAATATAGACCATATATTTTTGGAACAAAAATAATGATACCAATAATTATAGCGAAAAAAACAGATAAAAGAGAGGCACCCGCAGCGACATCCTTTGTATCCCTTGCATAAGGATGAAAGACAGGGGAAGTTAAATTTATATCAATTTCAATAGCAGTATTAATTGCTTCAGTTATAAATACTATTCCAATAATTAATACCAACACACACCATTCTGTAATAGAGATATGTAGAAGAAATCCAAGATATATTGCAAGTAAAGAGAAAAAAACAAAACCCCAAGTATTATGCCCCGATGCAAAAATAATTTTTATTCCCCTCCAAGCATGATTTGCACTTCTTACTCTGGCGATAATAGAAAACCTCTTTTTCTCCTTTTTTGTTAATTCGTTGTTTTCCATTGATATTTATAAAATTAAATCTTATCTTCTTCAGTATGCTTTTTTCTTTCATTAAGATATTCAATATGTTTAATTTTTTCTGCTTCCCATATAGATTCATTCCCTACAATTCCATTACTTTCTACTATCTCTGAAGCATATTTTGCTCCAAGGTAATAAGACAAAACAACAAATGAAGCACCAGCAGAATAGAGTTCAATAGCTTCATTGATATTATGAGATGTTACTACTATTTTCATATCCCTACTATGTGTCCTGCAGTATGAAACAAGGGAAAGATTTGTAGCAGAACGAGGAATAGTAGAAATTATCATTTTTGATTTTGCAATTTCAATTTCTTCTAAAAAGTCATCATCCTCTGCATCTCCGTAATAATGAGGTATATCATGCTTTTTCATTTTTGCGATTGCCTTTGGATTAAAATCAACAACAAAGTATTTGTAATTCATTCTTTTAGCCATAGAAACAAAATCATATCCTACTCGGTCATAACCAAAAATAACAAGATCAATATCATCTGAAAACTTTAACTCTTCTTTTTTTGAAACTTTTCTCCGTTCAAGTAATCTTAAAAATGGACGAATTTTAGAATAAATTTTATCTGCAAAAAGAATTAAATAAGTTGAACCTGCAATGGTAACAATGCCAACAAATGTGATAAGAGAAACTGCCTCTTGATTTATATGCCCAAAAGAAAATCCCATTGCAACAAGAATCAAAGAAAATTCACTAATCTGTGCAACAGTAAGACCAGCCATAAATCCTGTTCTACTTTTATACCCAAGTAAGTTCATAAGGATAATAACTATGATTGGATTACCTATAAGCACAAATAGTGACAAGATAATTGCTGGAAAAATTATTTTGTCTATACCTGAAAGAACCATACTAGAACCAAGCATTACAAAAAAAAGTAGAATAAAGAAATCTCTCAAAGGTTTCATTCTTGAACCAATTTCTTGTGCAAAAGGTGAAGCAGAAAGAGCAACACCAGCAAAAAGTGCTCCAACTTCTATGGAAAAACCAAAGTGATTAAAAATAATTGCTAGTCCAATACCCCACGATATTGCAAAAAGAAAAAGTAGTTCTTGAGAGTCGGCAAGAAAATTAAGAAGTTTAGGTAAAAAATACCTACTTGCTAAATATAAAACAACAAAAAACACTACTCCTTTCAATAAAAGAAAAGAAGTCATTTCTAGTAAATTAACATCTCCTTTTGAAGATCCCCATACAGAAACAAACAACAAAACTAATGTTGCAAATAAATCTTGAACCAAAAGAAATCCAATTGATATTTTTCCATACAACTCCCCCAAATCTCCTCTATCTGAAAGAAGTTTAAGAATGATAATTGTGCTAGAGAAAGTAAGAGCAAGAGATCCGTATAAAGAAACTGCAATAGAGAAACCTAAAACTTGTAAAATCAAAAAACCAAAAAGAGAGGTAAATACTATTTGCCCAAGTCCTGTGATAAGTGCTGTTTTTCCTACCTCACGAATAGTATCTGACCTTAAATGAAGTCCGATTATAAAAAGTAATATAGCAATACCAAACTTTGAAAAAAGTTCAATATAACCTTTTGAATCAATGAAATTGAGAAAATAAGGACCAACTATTACTCCTGAGATAATATATCCTACCACTAATGGCTGTTTTAATAGCCTCATTATAAATGAAACAAGAGTAGCGACAAGTATTATTAATCCAATTTCTATAAATATATCCATACTTAATTCTATTTTATCATTTTATTTATTGATATTGAATATATATTGGTATCGGCCTTAATTTTAATAATTCCTCTGGTGTAAATAACACAGTTCCTGGATCCCAAATATCGTTTTTATAAAAAATTTTAAATCCTGTAAATTGAACAGGCTCTTGAAAAATAAATCTCTCATATGTGTTTTTTTTCTTAGCTTTTCCTCCCCAACCATCCATATGTATTACAACCTGAACTTCTTCTTGCGGTTTTATCTCTTGAAAATTTGTAACCATTTTTTGGGTATATCTATGAATTACTAAAACCTTTGGAGGAAGATTATTCTCCTTAACTAATTTAGACAAGTATTCTATCGCATAATTTATATCCTTTGCATCATATGTTCCCACCACCTTCCCTGGTCTTATAGTCCCCTTCATAGAAAACTCTGGATCAATACCAAGATGAACATTAGGAAGTTTAAGATATTTCTCATAAACAGGAAGCTCGTTTTCTAATGTGCTAAACCCTACTTGAAAATCCAAAAAAACTATCGCATCTATTTTTTTTGCTATTTCTAAAACTTTATCTATTTCCTTTTGAGGCATACGAAGACGATGTTTTCCATCTTCTCCTGGGTGAAGTTGAGCAGTTACTGTAATATAATGAAGAGCTGGTTGCACAGGAATTTCTGGATCGGCTTTCTCCCATTTTTCAACTTCATTCATAAGGCGAGACAACATCTCCTCTTCAGGATATTCTCCTAATACTCCCATTTTTGTTGAATACAAATTTCCATAATATGCAATTATTCTTTTGAATGGAAGGATCGCTCCATCTTTTGGATAAGGGGCATCTACGGGCCATAAGTTTGGCTTCACTTCTTCTTGTCCTTCCACTACAGTTACAGGATTATTTGCCAATCTTTCCAATAATCTATCATACAATTCTTTATCAAGCGGAGGAAATAAAGGCTTTTCAATAAAAACCTCTTCTACCCCATGAATAGATGTAGCCATACCTTCTTTTTCATAAGAATCCTTTATCCCTAGCCAGTTAGGAAAATACGAAACAATAATAGACATAAAAAATACAAACACTAAAACAAACCAAAAACGAGCACTCTTGAGTGCATGCTCTACAGAAGAATAGGTTTCCTTTTTATTTTCCATTACAATGAGTATAACAGAAATATGTTATATCACAATAATTATTTAATATAATCTGCTATTTCAGAAAGAGATAAATAGAAAGGCATAGCTCCAAGAACTCCAGGACCAATTTCATATTTATCAAAATAAATTGTTAAGTTTTTTTCATCCATGGACCAATCCAAAAATGATTCAAAGGTAAGATCTCCTATTTCTTCAAGAAAGATATTGTTATTACTTGCATCAAGAGAATACCAATCAAATAATTTACTTTTTACAAAAAGGGTAAATTCATTTAATTTCTCTTTTTTTATGATATCTGAAAGAGAAACAATATCTCCTGATTTTATATCAGAAGTAAATACAGTATAAATATCCATACCATTTGCTCCTCCTGTATAATAATATTCACTAAAAACAATTGATTTCGTTTTTTGACCTTCCTCTATTTTAGCTTTGATGTCTAAGATAAAAGTGGCAGGAGGACTATCCACACCAAACTTCTTTTTCATTTCTGGCACTTCTGCATCTGCTCGTTGTTTAAAATTTGAAACAGTTTCTTCTATATATTTTTTTGCCTTTTCAGCAAGCATTCCAAAACCAGAAATTTCTGGAACAGATCCATAAAAATTTTCTTCGTTTATTTTCCTTTCTGATATATTTACCACATCAGAAATATCGTTTATCTCAGTTTGAGTTGGCTTTTTTATTAAACCATCTCTAAAGAAATAAAAAAAGACAATTACTATAATTAAAAGAACAAAAATTATAATAAATTTCCCTTTTCTATTCATCTATATATTATACTCATAATAAATTATTTTTCTACTCACTCTTTCGCAAAAAATATGCAAGAATAGGAGGAACTAAAAGGGTAGTAAAAATAACCATTATGACTATTACAGAGAATAACTCATCAGATAGAACTCCAAGCCCCATACCAATGGTAGCAAAGATGAGTCCTACCTCTCCTCTTGGCACCATGCCAAAACCGATGATATTCTTGTTTACATCTTTACCTGCAACAAATCCAGTAACATATTTCCCAAAGAAAGCAACTATAGTAATAGCAAGTGCAACAAGAAGAATTTTAAAATCAAACAAAGCAGAAAGGTTTACATTTATACCTGTAAGAACAAAGAATATCGGAATGATAAAATGTCCGATTGGCTCAAGTAGTTCTTCAATATGCTTTTCGGTATAGTGTGAAGCCTTTTTCTCAAGTCTTTCTTTTTGTTCTCCTGTTAGATTAACTGCTTCTTCTTCTAAATCAAGAGCTGATTTTGGTTTCTTAAAATGTTTAAAGTGAACTGGATCAAGGATAAGTCCAGCAGCAAATGCTCCCACAATAGGGGCAAGCCCTATAAGCCCTGCAACTGCTGAATAAAATAAAGCGAAGACTATAGCAAGAGTAATCTTTGCACCTACTCCTGTATTTATCCTTGAGAAGAATTTACTAATATATGGAGCACCAAGTTTACCTATCAACACAGAACCTACGAGAAACAAAACTGCTTTAGCGATAATCCAAGATATTATTCCAATACCAACTGCTCCGACAGTAACCAAAGCTGACACCACAGCAAGAATGATTAAACCAAGAACATCATCAATCACAGCTGCACCAAGCACGATTTGAGCTTCTTTTGTTTGTAGTTTTCCAAAATCCTTAAATACTCTAGCCGTAATACCTACTGATGTAGCAGTAAGGGCAGCACCCAAGAAAAGATGAGCATTAAAAGATGCTTCAGGAAGAAGCCAAGGACCTACAGCAAATGCCCCAAGAACAAAGGGAACTATCACTCCTACGACAGCTACAAGAGATGCCTTTATACCCACCTTCTTCATGTCAGAAAGATTTGATTCAAGACCGACTTGAAATAGAAGAATGATTACACCAAGCTCCGCGAGAAAAGAAACAAAAACATCACTTTTGATTGGTTCAAAGAGACTAATTCCAATCAATCCTAGATTTCCTAGTAACACCCCTATAAGAAGTTCGCCAAGAACTGATGGTTGTTTAGCTTTCTCAATAAATCTTCCAAGCATCGCAAATAAAAGCACTACTCCCATCCATAGAAGAGTTTGGACAGGACCATGGGCTCCTTCTTCTCCTCCACTTGCAAAAGCAAAAGTTCCTAATGAAAGAACTGCTAATCCGACCAAAAAGAAAACAGCAAACTTATTTTTAAAATAGTTCATTTGTTATGTTATTGTTTAATAAATTTTTAATTATGCCTAGGATAGCATATTGATTAATAATTTTGCAAATTCTTTTTATAAGTCAAGCGATGAAGCTCTTTTGATCGCATCTTTACCATATTTCTTGCGAATCTTATCAGCAGTTTCTTCTATTATTAAAGTCTTAATGCTTTTTTCTTGTTTTCCAAACAAATCAAGTGGTGCTTTCTCTTCACGAATTAGATTGTGAAGAATTATCCCTGTTGAACGAATTCTATTTTCATTGGGTAAAAGTCTTTCTACTTCTTTTTCTATCCTATTTAAAATTATTCCCGGATCAGCAGTATATTCTGTTAGCTTTATTTCTCCAAAATAATGCTTAAAATCAGTATCCTTGATAAAAAAAGAAACTTTATTTGTAAGAAGAAAAATTTTTCTTAGGTGTTCACAAGCCCTTTCAACATTCTTAGCCATTTCTCTCCAAATTACTTTCAAATCAGAAGACGATGGTCTAAATGTAGAGGTAGATTGAATGGACTTCTGATCTCTAGGGTCAATATTCCCTTCTACTTCATAAACACTTTCACCATTTAATTCTCTATGAAGTTCTTCTAGACTCTTTGAGAAATGTTTTTCTAGATCACTTTGCGAATAATTCACAAAGTCATATGCTGTCTTCATTCCTAATCTTTTTAAATCAGGAACAGTTTGTCTACCTATCCCCCACACATCATCTATGGGTGTTCTCTTGAGTGCATTTATTTCATCTTCTTTTGAAAGGAGCATTACTAAACCATTTGGCTTTTCAAGTTTTGATGCCTGCTTTGCAAGTGCTTTTGTCCTTGCAAGCCCTAGGGAATATGTCACTCCGAGAGTCTTTTCAATTTCATTTTTCAATTCCAGCATAAAATCTTTCGGAGTTCCAAAATACTTAATCTCTGACGGCTTTACTAGAGCAAAACATTCATCAATACTATATTCTTCTACTACTCCTGCATATGAAGAGAGGATTCTGTGCATTCCTTCTTTTATCTTGTGATAGAGTGGAAAATCGTGATCTAGGATAACGACTTCAGGATATAGCTTTTTTATTTGAAATACAGGCATCCCTCTCGTCACTCCTATCTTCTTTGCCTCTCGGCTCATAGCTACCGCTATACCACTATCACCTCCCACTATTACCGGCTTCCCTTTTAATTCAGGTCTTTTAGTCAGTTCGCAAGCGACGAAAAATGCATCCCCATCTGCATGTAAGAACAGGTCATTTTTCATATGTTCATCGCTCCTCTTTTCCATTTAGGTATTATAACCCATATCAAAATCCTTGCCTTAATAAGCATAGAATTCTCTCAAAAAGAAAAGGGTCACCTATTCAAATTCTAATAATAATCTTATTATCAAATATTCTAAAATAGCTCAATCTAACAGTCCATATTCTCTTAATAATTCATCGTTTTCATTTGAAATTATCAACCCTCCGTCTTTCTTCTTTTTAACTAAATAATGCAAACACACTTGGGGTAATTCATCGTTTTCAATAGAGAGAAACTGTGGTTCGATGGTGAATTGTTCTTCACCATTAAGAAGCCAATCAGAGTGATTGTTTATAAATTTCCTTTCGCTTCGTATTTTCTCAATCAACTCACTTGAAAGAATTCTGTCTTGAATATCTAGAGGATTAATCATTGGAACACTGTGGCCAAGATCAAGAGACACGGAATCAGAAACACTAATTACAGAATTTCTTAAACCATATTTTGAAAATATCTTCTGCGATGTTTCAAACAGTGACTTTGAACTATTTATTAATCTTAATTCATCTATTACCTCTCTCGTTGCTTTATGACACAATCTAAAATGATTTATAACCCTCTCATCTTTACCGAAATACAGAGTAATATCAAAATCACCCAAAATACCAGTCTTCACATCAACAAAAGAAGAATATGCAAAAAGCAATCCCCTTTCCCAATCAATTTCTTTTTCACTCGGCCAATTTTCCTTTTTTCTTAATGAATCAAAGTTTATTCTTTCCACATCTTCATCAGAACCAAAGAGAATTGCAATTCCATCTGGAGGTGGTGTATACCATCCATTTTTTGTAAGAGCAGAAGTACTTCTTGCTTTTTCTAACCATAAATCACGAAATAGAATTTCACTTACTCCCTTTTTTCCTTCTAGTTCATTGAGTGTTTCTTTAAAGATTTTAAGACTGATTTTTTTTCCTTCGTTCATTGAATTTGATTATATCACCTTTCCTTACTTTCTATATATTTTTTACCTAACTTTTTCTTCCTCTTTTTTCGGTTTAGTAATTATCTTAAGCACTAAGATCAAAACAGTAAAGTCAAAGATAAAAAGATAAAATGGGTATGCAAGCTCGCTGAAAGTAAAATACTGTGCAGAGAAAAGACTAAATATTCCAGAAAAAACATACATTATCCATATGAAAGGTGTCTCAGTATTAGGATTCTTATATGTCTTAAATATAGTAGGCATACCAAATGAAAGATCTGCGATGATAGCACAAATGATAGCAATGACAGGCATATCAAGTGTCTGCCACAAAATCAAACCAAGTATCCCTATTCCAAGAAAAATAAAGTCGTAGTATGTAGTAGACCAAACTCCTACTTTTTTGTAAATAGAATACCCTCCAACCATCAAGCAACATAAAGTGTTTGCAAACACTATTGCTACGGTCCAAACCCCTCCCTCTGCAAGCATTGCAAATGCACCTATTGCTGTGATAGAAGCCCAACCAAAAGAACTTATTAAATGTGGACAAACTCTTCTCTTATGTATATCTTTGAGATAAAACAGACTTCCTAAAATAACTAAAAAGGAAGAGAGGATTCCGAATGTTGCCTTAACGAATATGATTTCCATTTAATATATATCTTTGTTATAAAAAATCATTGTTAAATTTTCCTAGAATCATATGCCCAGTGAAGAATTGCTTGTCTTTGCACTGGGCGACATGCTAAATCTCCTGCTCTGCAATTCTTGCCAACCTGAGCAATATGCCGTCTGATAGCTTTCCATCTTTTTATCTGTCTTAAATCTTCTTCTTTTAATCTTCTACCCATATAGTACCTACAGTACCATTGAAACCATCCTCGTGGATCGTGGTGTTCATTTATCCATCCTTTTTCTTGCCATATCTTAAGTGACTGACTAGCATGTTTGTGAAAATAATTAAGTTTGTCGTCATGATGTCTTGGTGAGAGTTTCGCATTAGTAAACCAACTTTTCGGAAACTCTTTTTTACAATCAGTCATATACTTGCCTCCAAAAACACCAAGCTTAAGCATTTCTCTTGGAGTAAGTTCTGGTTTGAATTCTAGATGAAAGTTTCTACCTATCGGTTCGGAAAGTTCATATCTGTATCCTTTCTGAAATTTATCATTTATTATCACTATCTTTCTTTTTGTTTTTAACTTCATAAATTATTTACCTAGTATACACCCTACTAAGGAAAAGAGTGATTCTCATCACGAGGGTGTAAGTAATTCTTACTTCAACAAAAACCATTCCATAAATCAGAGTGACTTTTGTTTTTCAAAATAGAATTAACTTTTATTGTATATGAGGAGAAAGACTATTGCATCCATTCGTTACTATTGGTTCATATAAACCCTACAATAAATGTAATAATTTTCATAAAAATTATAGATTTTACCAACTTTAACAATTGACCAATCCTTTAAACACACCCAGTATTCATATTCTTCTAGAGCTTCCATGTTTAAAAGATTAGAATACCCGAAAAATAATCACTTGATTTACTGTAAGAAAGTTCCTCTGCCCTATTAATTTAAATTGATTATCTTATGCTCTAAATATCTATTTTAAAAGGATAAAAACATCAGATATTTCGGGATAAATAGCAGATGCTGTATATTTAAGAGCATTAAAGGAATTCTTAAAATATTTACTTTTTACATAAACACGATACTGAAAAAAGGTACTTTCTCCGATTTCGTAAAAATATCCTTGTAAACCAGTTTTATCATACGATTCAAATATTCTGAATAAATCCTTATCTAAATTATAGAATTCTGTCATGTCAATAAGGGAGTACTTGTTTTTATAAGCCATCGATTCCATCATAAATGCATTTTTTGCATCTTCTTCGCTGTCTACTGGTCTTATAATTATAATCATGATATTTTCAGAATTTTTTTTGTCTTTCAATAAAAATATTTCTGAAAGCAAGGAATTGTCCTTCTCATAATAAAAATCATTCTCTTTTAAAATTTCTTCATTAAGGCCGATTTCTACTAATTGATTATAGTTGAGAATAAAATTATCGCCTATTATTAAATTTTGATTAGAATCTGTTCGAGTGCTTTACTTCATTGATTCTTTAAAAAAGAAAATACAGTGAAAAGAATAGTAGAAAGAAAAAATACTACTATAACAGCAGTATAAATCATAGTTTGGTTTATTTTTTTGCGATAAGCATCTTTATCTTCTAGCTTTTGTGTTGAATCTTTCCCTGGTCCATATTTATTATCACCTGGTTCACTCTCCATTAAATTCAAAACAATAATTATAATTGGACCTATTATTGGAAGTAACTGAAAAAGAAGTGTCCATCCACTTTTTCCTATGTCGTGTAGTCTTCTAATATTAATCGCTATACTTGGTAACAGGACGGCTAAACAATAAATATAATAAATTAAATTGATATTTGTTTTAAAAATAAGTTTGCCGAGAATATAAAGGAACAAACCAATAATAAAATTGAAAAGGGCAAAATACCAAAACTCTGGCAAGGAAGCTCTTCCTTTTAATACAAAATATTTTTTTAGGGCCTCAATGTAATAGTGCATTTAAAGATTTGTTTAAAATTAATTGTTTTTAATACTTTTATTATACTACTTTTCAATATATATAATTGAAGGGTGTTATTAATACACCTCTTTATTATAGCCCCCCTCACAATAAACAACAATCCTTATTACCTTCTGTAATACTACAATAATCACTGTTTATCGGATTTATATTTAAAAGTGCAATATCTGGAACATTTTTCCATAATTCCCTTAATTGAATAAAGAAATTTCTAGAAAAATCATAATCTCTTCCATAGTCCATTGGATTCCAGTCATCTCCCCACCAAGACTTATGACAAAAAACTTTTTGCTTATTGTCTTCCGAGAATACTGAAATCATTCCTTCATTATGATTCGGTGCATCACATTTTCTTTTATACAATACCCTTTCATTTCTATAAGCCATTCTCCTCACCAACCGACACTCCGGACAAAAAGTCGGTGGAGGGACTTTGATCTTTTCGTAAAAACTAAAATCCTCTGGCTCTATAGTGAAGTCGTGCTTACAATTCTGACATTGTCTAGTTTCGACTTGCATAGTTATATTTTATACTTTTTTGTTTGACAAAGAAAGTGGTTTTTGCTAGTATTTTACTACACTACGAAAAGAACCCTTATGCAGGAAAGTCTGCATCGGGGGTCTTTTTATTTCTAGTCTCTAATGTCTCACATCTGTCGGAAAGATATGAAATACTTATTCCTATCTTTTTTAAAAGAATTGAACATCTTTTTGCTGGACTTGGAGAAATAATCACCTTTATTTTTTCTTTTTCCATTAAGAATCTTACAAGCGGTGCAAAATCTCCATCGCTTGAAACTATTATTGCTTTATCAAATACTCCCTCTATATAATCTTTCATTACCTTCACCACCATATCTGAATCACAATTACCTTTAGCCTTTTTTATACGAGAATAAACAACTTCTTTAAAAATTAATTCATAGCCAAGATTCCATAATTGCATATAGTGCATAGTATGTTTGGGTATAAAACCAAGAAATATGTATGCTTGCTTTACAGAATATTTATCTTCAAGCCAAACTCTAAAATGTCCATAGTTAAAATTCCAAGAAAAGTGCTTAGTAGCATTATAAAGATTCGCTCCGTCAATATATGCAAAATTATTATTATGTTTTTTATTTGGATTGTTTTTATTCATTATCCCTGTACAATCCTCACAGGGATTTTAGTTATTTTTTATGAGAGTATTATATTCCTTGCAAAGTAAAAAGCAAATTTAAGAAACCTTGCCGTACCCAAGCTCTACTATTCTTCTTCTTGCCTTGTCTATGAAATGTAGCCAGTGGTCAAAATTCTTCTCACTATTATTCTCTTTCCAGATTTTAATCATATCTTCATAATCCACATATACAAGTTCAAATTTCTCATGTGATTCAAGATTCCTCTCAATCGTCTTGTCTGATTTTAGAATCACTAAAAAACAAGTAGATTCTGCTACACGATTTACTCCTCTTAAACTATTTGCATAGTGACACATCACTGTGTCTATCTCTTCTACCTGAAGAAAATCATACAGCCCACTTTCTTCCTTTATTTCCCTTTTTATACTCTCTTCTTTTTCCTCATCTTTCTCATATCCTCCACCAAACAATCTTAAGATGTTCTTACCATAAGTGTCTCTACCAACTGCATATTTCTGTCTTGAAGGAGAAAAGACGACAGCACAAGCCCCATCTCTTCTCTCTTCATTTTCTCTTTTTATTCCAAATTCTAGCATTGTAATTTAAGAATCAGTTTTTATAATAAATTTATTCTCTCTGTAAAAGAATTAGTGTCTTTGTAAAGAAATGCTTGCACCCCAAGACTTTTTGCAATATCTACATTTTCTTTTCTGTCATCAAAGAACATTATTTCTTCCGGTAAAAGTTTGAGAGTATTAAAAACATAGTCCCAATATTCTTTTTCGCATTTATCATAACCAATATCACAAGTACAAAATACCCCATCAAAATGGTCCTTCATTCCCAATGTATTCCATGTATAATCTTTTCTATATTCTTCTTGACGAGTAGCAATATAGTATTTTATTCCCTCTTTTCTTTTTGCATCTATTAAATTCAGAATTTCTTTATTGATTTCACTTTCTCTTTTAAACCAGGATGAAAGAAATTCATCTGTTGTTCCTATGTAATTCCATTTTTCAAGATATGATTTTATTACTTCTTTTAAATCTGCTTTTCCAAATGAGCATTTTTTAAAATCGTTCTGAAAGAATTCTAATACTGATTCATAGGGAATATTATTTTCTTCAGAAAAATACTGGCTAAACAATTTTTCTTTTTTTCTTATGATTATTCCGTCTAGGTCAATAAATATGGCTTTTATCATTCTTGGATTATAACAAAATTAAATTAAAAAGTATTGGCTGGCCTCCTCGGGTTCGAAGCTTTTGCTGTTATATCACATAGGGTTTCCAAAGATAAATAAGTATAGCATTTTGACCCTCCTCGGAATACTTAACTTCTAATAATTATGTTCAAAACTTAACCCCTGAGACTTTAAGAACCTTGGCTCTAATATCACAAGCTGTGTTCAGTAAAACTTCTGCTTCTGCTCGATCCATTTGCACATATGTTCCACCGAATTTAGTGTCCAGTGTATTTTCGTATTCTTTAATCAAATCTATCAAAAAACTATTTTTTGAAATCTTATCGAACAGAGGAATAATTGAAGCATAGTCCTTTATGACATCTGATGTGCGATGCCGATACTTAAACGGATCAAAAGTACTATCATAAAAGGACGCCAATGCCTTTACAAGACATTCCATACTCATGCTTAAAGCAAATGGAGGTGCATAAAATATCGCAACTGCATTCATGTTCTGTTTTTTATAATTCTGAAGAGTCTCGTATGTATCTATCCATTCTGTTCCTGCAGAAAGAAATTGTCTCCACAGTGGAGGAAATGTATCATTAAACTTAGTAAATTTTGACTTCACAGAAATTTTTTATATTACAAGCCCAACAATTTATGAATAGTGACCGGATCTAATCCAAATTCTCCTCCAAGTTTCAGTGCCATGGCTAGTATGTCTGTGATACTTTTTACTGTTGATAGAGAGGATTTTAACTTTTCTAAAAACTTTCTTTCTTTTGTGCTTTCTGTATGCTTAGGCATTTCTAAGATTATTCTTTCATGTAATTCAAGTATTATATTCTGTGATTGAAATTGATTCTGAGACTGGTGCTGATTTATGACGGTACTTGGCATGCTACTAAAAGGAACTATTTCATCTGAAAAATATTCTCCGTACAGTCGAGAAATAAGACCTCCGAGCTTTGACCTATAACTTAATAAATCAAAATATTTTCGCATTGAACGATTCCATTCGGTAGTCCTTATTACTTCTTTATATCTTGAATAATCTTTCTGAGATACTTGCTGAAGCTCATCTATCGAAGAATTAAGTTGATCAACGAGTGAGGTATCATCATAAATCCTTTCACGACCTGAAGTTGCCTCAGGTGCTTGAGAAAGATATCCTTGTAACTCACTATATATTGGTCTGATTGTATTTTTCATAAATTTTAATACTCCTCGGACTCTGAACCTATCTCAAGATTGCTCATCTCTACGCTTCGGCTCGAACGTTTTTCGTAGAAAAAAAGATTAATAATTAATACGTACGCTCCACGTTCTCAATTATTTTAAACTTTTTACTACGCTCTACTAATGTGGAATTTAAAAATGGACTCGGAAAATGGAAACAAATATTTTGGGGATTAGGATTTCCATTTTCCTCGACTCTCATCTTTTGGCGAGATTTCAAATTCTACCCGCAGGAAAAATCTTAAATCAAAATTCAAAACATTGTCTCGGGCATTATACCATTTTTCTATTTTGGTGGTTACGCAAAGTTTTTTGACATCACCCCTCGGCATCCGCCTCGGGCATTTCCGCTAGGGCTACGAGTGCCTAGATTGCAGGAGCGGGCAAGCGAATAGTCGAACGGCTCAAATACCGGGGAAATGAGCCGTTCGACTATTCGCTTGCCCGCACTTCTTGGGGAGAGGAAGTTTCCTCTCCCCGGGTCGGGCTCTCCGACCAAAGTCGGAGTCTGCCCTCGCCATCCTCACTCTACGTTTTTCAATATTATGTTTAGTGAGTAGCTTTCGCTTTCGAGAACTCATTGCAATTCGGGTCAGGCACTCGTCCGTCAGTCATGGACACCCTAGCGGAAATGCCCGAGGCGGAAAATACATGTGCTTGACCCACCCTCCCATTCGCGCACAAAACCGCCGTGAGGAAAAGAGGAGACGGCTTGCTCCCAGCAAAATTACAAATCATCTTTCAGCTCAACCGCTTCTTCTTCGTCTAATCCTTCCTCGTCCATAATTTCTTTCACGTGTTCAGCTTCGTTTTGTTCTAATCCGTAATTTTCCTTTAGTTCCAAAATTTCTTCGTCAATTTCTTCTTCGTTTTCTTTTTCAAGTTCTTCGTCCATTTTTATATTTTAGAATAAAAAACCGAATGCCCAGTTTTTCCGGTTTGCTTGATTCTATTTTCTTTTTCTAATTGTGAGAGATACCGAGTTGCGGTTGCATCTGAAACATGAAGAAACTTTTCCACTTCGTCGTTAGTGATTTTAGATTGTTTTAGAAACATTGCCATAACTTTATCCAACTTTTTCCTTTTCCGAAATTGAATTGCATTTTTTGCTTTCTCTAACAATTCGCGAATTGAATTTTTTGGTGGAATGATTGCGGGAGTTGGAGCAGAAACCGGTTCGGGTTTGATCGGCTCAGGTTCGGGAACTAACGGCTCATTTGGTGGGATTTGAGCCGTTTCCTTGTCCGCCTGAATGTTTTTGCTTTCGGCAGAGGGTTCGGCACTTCCACGGGCTCGGGGACAGGTTCATTTTGGGCTTGTTTTTCCTCAATTTTCAGTTCTTTTTCTGACTCCGTAGGGGTAGGATTTGAGAGTGGTATATCATTACTTTTCACTGAAAAGTCGTTCCCGGGGGCTTCTAGGGCCTCAGGGGGCATAACGGAGGGTTCAGAATATGCTGTATTTTCAAGGGTAGGCTCGGTGGGCTCTTGGGGGGTTGGTGGAATAGGGTTTTCTTCGGGAATTGGGTTTTGAGTTGTATTTGGGTAGTCTGACATGTGTATATTATACCAAGCTTACAAATAAATTATTCTTTATTTTAAGACTTTTTAACTTTTTTATACTTAAAACACAAAGTCCTGTAAGGCAATACGTAATGTATTTTAGTTAATTTTTTTGCTAAACTTTTAACCCGATCTTTGGATTTTAAATTAATTTCTTTTTCTTTTACACAAGCAATAATGACTTCCGATAAAATTTGCAAGTCTTTATTTTTTAACCCCAATCTACATAATTCTTGTACTCCAAATCTAAGACCGCTTCTGTTTTTTGAAGGTATTCTCATTGGCAAAGTAATTATGCCTATAGAAGCTAATTTTTGAGTAATTTGCACTATATTCGGGACATCTATACAAATTTGATGAGTATTTGTTAAATTAGGTAACGGGCCAACGACATTTAATTCTTTATTTAAAAGATTTGCAAAAAGTTCTGTTTTTTTCAAAATATCTTTTGCATATTTTATACCGAATTTTTCCATTTCAAGCACAGCAATAAGCAATGCCAACAAACTACCAGTGTGAACACTTGAAGTGTTTTTAACAAATTCTGAATCAACTAAATTATAAAGTTTTTTGTTATTTAATAATACAATCGATTTTTGAGGACCAGGAAAAGTTTTATGGGTACTACCTCCAAAAAAGAAATTTTGTGATTTGGGAAATTTAAAAATATGAGTAAAGTAAAATAGTTGTAGGTGTGAAATATCGTAATAAACGATCCATGTTTGTGGAATATTTTTTATTAGTTTTTCTATGTTTAATGGATTAATTGATACTGTATGATCTAAATAAATAAAAACTTTTTCTTCTTTCCATTTTTTAACAATCCTAATAAGATCTTTGTAATTCAAATCCCAGGTATTAAAATCAAGATTTAAGGTTTCAACTTCAAAACCATGTTTTAAGGCGATACCTTTAGTTTTACTATGTCCTCCACTTTGTATGTTCAAAATAATAATTTTATTAGCAATCTTACTAATTGCGGACATAATGATGTCCATATTGTGAATTCCGGAGAATCCTTTAGTAATAGAAAATTCAACACCATAAATTGAACAGAGTTTATGCTCTAAAATTGCAATAATTTTCCCTAAATTTTCTCTCCCTGGCATAAAATATCTTGACCCAATTTTAGATTTTATTACATAGCGATTATTACTTTTTAAAGTATATGCACTTGAGGCTAATTCGCTCATTACGTTTTCTGAAGGAATTAGAGAAATTGTGTTAGATTCTTTGTCAACCTCATCTGAGATTAAATTTATTATTTTTTTGTCAGATAATTTTTCGTATTTTTTACTAGATTTATTTATCTTATCGTTACTGATATTGTTATTCTTTTTTATTTTAACTAATGCTAAGAAGTTCCAAAATTTAGGCCATGATTTATTTACAGAACTAGGATTTTTAAAAACTAGTTTTTTGTTATTAATTACTCCCCACATTGCAAGCGCTTGTACAACCCTATGATCTTTTGAAGTTATGTTGCCAGTATCCTCAGCCTCTTTTATGGCAGATTCCATTTCTTGTATTCTATTTGTTTCATGTCCAATTAAACTTGGCCAGAATTTTTCACCATTTTCTTTGTTTATAAAATTAAAAACCCTGGCAAAACAATAATCATCTGAACATAAGGGTGCGTAATTTGACTCTTTATTATTTAATAGATCATAAAAAGCATGGGCTTGCCTTTCAATTGTCCCGTCGTATTTTGGTTCCCAACATAAGCCTTTTTGGCGACATGTTTGCCAATGTTCAACTGCATCATATGTTTCTTTTAGTTTTTGTGGCGGATTAACTAACCTTTCTTTGTCTCCACATATTACTGTAGCAGTAGCCCATTGAGTCGTTTCATTATCGAGTTTTAAAAGTTTATTTTGATTAAAATTTATAATATTAGGATTGTTGGTAATTGATCTATTTTTCAAACTTCCTTCTTTTAGAAAAGTTTTATTAAGCTTGAATTTCCAAGACGCAAATTGAAGAAGTCTATATAATGTTGCTGACTCCCCAACATTTATATCCTGATTATTTTGCCACGCTATACTTGCGTTTTTTATTGCTAAAATATCATCGTTGATGTCTTCTTGATTATCAATAAATTTTTCAATGTCAGTATAACCATTAATAATATCTAAAACACCAATTCTTGTGAGCCAAGATTTATCTAATGGTATAAATTTATCGAATTTTTTCATTTTTATTTGTATTAAAAAATTTCAGCAATACTTTCTGGTCCAATATATAATACTTTTCGCAAATTTGGATATTTTTCAAAATCTAAATCAGCAAATCTTTTTTCCTTATCATCTATAAAAACAACCTCATCATCTTTAAACTGTTCGCATATCGTTTCCACTGGTCCCTTTTTTGTATCTAAAACAGTGAAAATTTGAGCAAAAAGAGGCTCAAGACCAGTTCTTTCTACTTTTTCAAGTTGATATTCTTTTACCCCGTGAGTTACCATATAACAATCTTTGGACTCTAATTTTTTTATTTGATTAATGAGTTCATTATTAACAAAATTTTTGCATTCCTTCATTATTTTTTCAGATAGTTCCTCTTTACTTGTTGAGGTAATATTCTCACCTTTTAAAACTGAAGCAACTAGATTATGAAGAACCCAGCCTTTTTCTTTTTCAATTGCATAATATTTTTTTACTTTGTCATATGAAACTCCAATTTCCTCAAAACACTTATACATGTGTTTTTTAAATTTCTCTGTATTAAAAAACAAGACATCATCAAAATCAAAAATATATTTAGTCATGTAAATGATATTAACATAAGGCTCTAGACTAGCTAAGCATTAATTATCTCTTTTAATATCTTAAGTATATCATTCTTAAAATTGTATCGCAATTCGCATTCTTTTAAATGAAGCAAGAATGTTTTTCTTGATACCCCATTGAATT
>JBBABV010000004.1:0-43705 GCA_041657445.1 Minisyncoccota bacterium
CACGCCGAGACAATGCTTAAATGGAGAGACACCTTACGAAATTTCCTTTAGAAAAGAATATGGTATGATGGTCGAATCATTAGAAATTAATTTGCCTAACCTTCGTATTTTGGGGTAAGGAGAGGTTTTAATGTTTTTTTTCTTTTTTACCTCCGCCCATAAACTTTTTAAATCCTTCCATATTATTTATTCAATTATTTATAATTTTTTAAAACCATATTCTTATATGCATTCATTATATCATATATATATGTTTATATCAATACCCATAAAAAGAATCTTTGCTTTCTATTATAACAAAAAAAGGGAAAATATAATAATTAAGATTTTTTAGATTTTCCAGTTCTCCTCCTGGAGACTATTAGATTATCAGAGTATTTTTTAGGATGACGAGTTTTTCTCCCTCCTGTAACTTTACCCCATACTGTCTTTGGACGTTTAATACCTCTTCCTTGTCTGCCTTCACCTCCACCATATGGATGATCTACTGGGTTCATCGCAGTCCCTCGGACAGTAGGCTTTATTCCTTTCCATCTTGAGCGACCAGCTTTTCCATAATTTTCCAAATGGTGTTCTTCGTTTGAAACTACTCCAATAGAAGCAAAACATTCTTCTCTTACTTTCCGGACTTCAGATGATGGCATTTTTATATTTGTATATCCATCTGCATTTGCTACTACTTGAGCAAAGACACCTGCACCTCTTGCTATTTTTGCACCCCCTCCTTGTTTAAGTTCAATATTATAAACAAAAGTTCCAACTGGAATATGTTTTAATGGAAGACGATTCCCTGGAAGTAAAGGAGCTTTTGCAGAAACGATAAAAGTATCACCTGTCTTTACTGATTTAGGTAATACTACATATCTCTTTTCTCCGTCTTTATAAAAAGCAAGCCCTATAAAGGCAGATCTATTTGGATCATATTCTATACTTTTGATAACAGCTGGAATATCCTTCTTGTTATACAAAAAATCAACATCACGATAAA
Organism: Minisyncoccota bacterium; assembly: GCA_041657445.1. Taxonomy (GTDB): domain Bacteria; phylum Patescibacteriota; class Minisyncoccia; order Phycocordibacterales; family UBA9973; genus UBA9973. The sequence continues at coordinate 989 of JBBABV010000004.1, forward strand.
GTCTTTTGTGACCTGCTCCCTTATGTCGCATAGTTATTCTTCCTTGATTATTTCTTCCTACTGCACGACGAAAACCTTTTGTAAGAGACTTCTCAGGCTCTGACTTCGTCAAAATACCCTTATAGGTAACATTTGTTGCTTGTCTTCTTGATTTTGTTGTTGGTTTGTATTTTTTCATATCTGACTAAAATTTAAACAAATTCTATTTTGTCATCTTTTTTTAAATAAACTACTGCCTTTTTACCACCACTTTTTACTCCTTTTTTACCTTTTGAAAAAATTTGTTTGCTTTGAATTTTTACAATATTTACTTTCAAAGGTTTAACTTTATATATATCAAAAATCGCTTTTCTTATTTCGGTTTTATTTGCATTTTCAGCAACATCAAAAACATATGCATTCAAGACAGCACTATCTGATGCTTTTTCTGTAATTCTTGGATTTTTTATTATTTTTGTTGCTTTTATCATTTTTTTTATTTTTTACTATTCTTTTTTTCAACTGTCTCTTCTTCTTCCTTTTTTATCCTAGACTCTAAAAACTTAATGCTTTCCTCTGGATTCTCAATCAAAATATATTTATAATCAAGTGCTTCAAGTGGGTTTAAATTTTTTATCATTGATACTTGCAAAACTGGTAAATTACGAAAACTCTTTTTTGTATTTGCTGTTACTTCATAAAATGATAAGAGTGCTTTTTTTCTTTTTCCATTCAGTTCTTTTAAACCTGATATTTTTGAAAGATTTTTGATAACAAGAGAAGCATCTTTTGTTTTTGAAGAAGAAGTATTAAAAGTATCTACAAAAAATATCTCTCCCTCTTTCCATTTTTTGGAAAGAACAGAAAAAAGTGCTTCTATTTTCATTTTTTGAGAAATCTTTCTTTTGTAATTTTTATCCTTAAGTGGACCATGAGTTACTCCTCCTCCAACCCATATTGGACTTCTAGATGATCCATGACGAGCTCGTCCTGTTCCTTTTTGTCTCCAAGGTTTTTTACCTCCACCTCTCACCTCTCCGCGAGTTTTGGCATGTGCTGTTCCTGCACGAGAGTTGCTTCTCATTCCTTCTACAACTTGATGTACTAAATCAGAACGCCACTTTACAGAAAAGACCCTTTTTGGTAATTCTACCTTTCCTACAATATCTCCTTTTTGATTGTAAATATTTGCTTCCATTTTATTTGCTTGTTATCTCTACCAAAGTTCCGCGACGACCAGGTACTGCTCCTTTCACTAAAAGAAAATTATTCTCCTTGTCTAGAAGGATTAATTTCATATTCTTTTGGGTAATTCTATCACTCCCCATCCTTCCTGCCATTCTCATTCCTTTTGGAACATGAGTTCTAAGACCTCCTCCTATAGAACCCGGTTCTCTTTCAGAATGCTTTTGTCCATGAGTGCGAGGCCCTCCACTAAATCCATGTCTTTTTACTACTCCTTGAAAACCTTTTCCTTTTGATATAGAAGAAATAGTTACTTTTTCATCCTCCTTAAAAAGATCTTCTGGTAATATCTTATCTCCTATCTTATATTTTGTTTCTTCCTCTACATGAAATTCTCTAACACAAGAAAAATTACCTAAATTGTTAAAATGCCCTTTTAATGCTTTGCTTATATTCTTCTCTTTTTTTTCTCCAAACCCAATCTGAACTGCATTATATCCATCTTTTTCTTTTGTTTTTATCTGAGTAACTACCATTGGTCCAGTAGAGATGATAGTAACAGGAAAAACCTTACCGTCTTCAGTAAAAAACTCCGTCATATTCTCTTTTTTACCAAGAATAAATTTCATAATTTTTTTTAAAGCATTTTAACATCAATATCTACACCGGAAGGAAGAGACATATTTGTCAGAGCTTCAATTGTGCTTGCGCTTGGATTAATAATATCAATAAGTCGCTTATGAACTCTCATTTCAAATTGTTCTCGTGTGTTTTTGTAAATGAAAGAAGCACGATTTACTGTGTATTTTTTTATCTCTGTAGGTAATGGCACTGGTCCCACAATATCCGCATCATAACGCATAGCAGTATCAATAATCTGCTTAACAGATACATCCAATATTTTACTCTCATAAGCACGAACTCTTATACGAAGCACAACTTTTCCTTCTTCTTTTTTAACATTCTTCTCCGAAACCAACTTCTTTGCTTTAGAAGTTTTTGGTTCTGCCTCTTCGTGCTTGCTGGTAGATGACCGAGCAGGCTTTTTTGCTTTTGTGTCTGATGTTGACATTATTTTTATCCTAAAATTTTTGTAACAACTCCCGCTCCGACGGTTTTACCTCCTTCACGGATAGCAAATCTTTGCTGTTCTTCAAGAGCAACAGGAGTAACTAATTTAACTGTTATATTTACAGTATCTCCTGGCATAACCATCTCTGTTCCTTCTGCTAATGTAACATCTCCTGTAACATCAGTAGTTCTAATATAGAATTGTGGTTTATACCCTTTGAAAAATGGAGTGTGTCTTCCACCTTCTTCTTTTTTCAAAACATAAATTTCTGCAGTAAAGTTATCATGAGGAGTAACAGTTCCTGGTTTTGCTAAAACCTGTCCTCTAGTTATATCTTCTTTTTTCAAACCACGAAGAAGCACCCCGGCATTATCTCCTGCCATACCTTCTTGAAGATTCTTATTAAACATTTCAATACCTGTGACTGTTGTCTTTTGATTTGGTTTAATACCAACAATTTCAACTTCTTCTCCAACTTTTACTACTCCTCTTTCAATTTTTCCTGTTACAACTGTTCCTCTTCCTTCAATAGAGAATATATCTTCTACAGGCATAAGGAATGGCTTGGTAACATCTCTCTCTGGAACAGGAATATAGGTATCAAGAGCATTTGTGAGTTCAAGAACTTTTTGTGCCCATTCATCATTTACATCTTTTGCTTCAAGGGCTTTTAGAGCAGAACCTCTTATAATCGGAGCATTTGCACCATCAAAGTTTTGTTTAGTTAACAACTCACGGATCTCTTCCTCTACCATATCAAGCATGTCTTTATCATCTACCATATCGCATTTATTCATAAATACGATAATTTTTGGAACTCCAACTTGTCTTGCTAAAAGCACATGCTCTCTTGTTTGAGGCATTGCTCCATCTGTAGCAGCAACAACAAGAATAGCACCGTCCATTTGAGCAGCACCTGTAATCATGTTCTTAATATAGTCAGCGTGTCCTGGAGCATCAATGTGTGCATAGTGACGAGTGTCAGTAGCATATTCATTGTGTGATATGTTAATAGTAATTCCACGAGCCTTTTCCTCAGGCGCATTGTCAATTTGTCCAACATCTTTTAATCTAACCTGTTTTCCTGCCATATTTAAAACATGGAGGATTGCAGCGGTAAGAGTAGTCTTTCCATGGTCAACATGACCAATGGTGCCTACATTTATGTGGGGCTTATCTCTTTTAAATTCTTCTGCCATAGTTTTTTTATTAATAACTCTAACTTAACGGACGAGAACCAGTCGCTAAGTTTGGGTTACTAATTTTTAAAAATTATTAATAATAAATGATTAATTAAAGTGCATTTTCAAGTTTCTTACTACTTTTTCAAAAAAATTGCAATAAAAAAACCGCGAAAGTGCAGTTGTCATCATAATAGCAAATATAAGAATATTGTCAACAAAAAAAATCCTATAAAGAAAAATATATGATTCGCATATAAAAACTAGACTAGCGAACACAACGGACATGGTGCGTATAAGACTTAGAAAGATTGTACATATTCCCAACATGGAAATTCACACGGTAAGCGTTAAGATTATCAGATGGCATAGAGGTACCCGACCAATAATAGCCCGCTACGAAGCCAGCAGGAGTTCTTTCTGAGTCTGTAGTGCAGGGTTCATTACCTCTTCTTTCACATTCAGCATCTACTAGAGTTTTGAGTTCTTCTACAGTAGGTAATCTTCCACCTGAGAGAGAACAAGCAGTAACTGCTTGGGTCCATGACATGGTTACATCATCTCCTGTGACAAATTCACCTGTTGTATCTACTCCTTTCTCATCCCATTTGACTACTCCTTGTTGTGAAGTTGAGTATGCCTCTGTCGGTGCTGTATCACTTGGTATTAGGGCTGTTACTCCCCATCTCTCTAGAACATCACTCCAAGTTGAAGCGTTTACAGAATGACATCTGACTATTGCTCCGCTATTTGTTACAGAAGATATCATCTTTGTTATTGGACTAGTAGAAAGGCAGTTGGTATTTGGTCTCCATTGATCTCCCCCTGTATTTAATCCTCCATAGTTGTTGTTATCAAGATATGATAGTTCCATTTGAGCACCCATATTCTTTAGATTTGACTTGATTGCTGCTTCTTTTCCTTTACTTCTTGCACTATTTAGAGATGCTATGACTATAGTGGCTAGTATTCCTATGATTGCTACTACTACCAAGAGTTCTATGAGAGTGAAGGCTCTTTGATATTTTCTTTTTGTATTAAAAGACATTGGGTTTACTATACTATGTTAGAAAAATGAAGCACAGAAAAATTTTTCTTCACTTATTAAAATCCTTTTTTATCTCTCTTGCTAGATATGGATTCCACATAGCACCTGTCGCTGACATTACATAGTCTGCTCCTTTTTCTCTATATTCAAAAAAATCATTTGGATTCATTACTCCCCCCACTCCAATAATTTTATAATTATAGTCAAACTCGTTTCTTAAGTTTTTCAACTCACCTACCATTTCTAGTCCTGCCCATTTAATAGCAGAACCACATACCCCACTTCGGAGCCTACCCTCACCTATCAATGCTTGATTACCATTCTCATCTACTATTTCTGAAGCGATAGTATTGATAGCAGAAATCCCATCTATTATACTACCAATTTCTTTTACAAATTCTCTTAACGCATTTTTATCATCAAAATATCCAATTTTAATGATAAGGGGGATACTTCCTATCTCTTCTTTTACCGCTTTTACAACCTGCACACTCCTTTTTATGTCATAACAAAGGAGATTGTTAGTGCCTTCGTTTGGACAACTTAAATTTACCTCCATTACCTTTACTCCAGTCTTTTTTAACATTTCTGCAGTTTTAATAAAATCTTTTATATATTCTTCTACTTTTTCTCCTTTCTTTGTTCCTTGGAATGCCCCCACTATCACTTGCCCTTTTTTGGTTTTTTTCACTAAATCACTTATATCCTTTATCCAAAATTCTGGTTTTTTTGAAGGAACTCCAAATGAATTAGTAATTGAAAGTGGTTCTTTATATTTACTATTAGCAACAAGTTTCCCTTTTGCCTTCTCAATACTTAAATCACCATCTATTTTAACTGAAAGAATGTTGGGAAACGGACGAGGGGAATACTCTTCACTTCTAACTGTCTTGTATGTAACAATATCAAAACCAAATCTTAAAGCGGACTCACAAAATTTAGCATTTACAAGAGGTCCAGCAGGAATACCAAAAGGAGAAAAAACTGGCACTCCAAAAAAATCAAATTTTGGTTCATTTTTGTTTTCAAATATACTTTTATTAGTAAAATCTCCAAAAGGTCCCTTTTCAAAATTTTCTTCGTATGACTTTTTAGGATCGTAAAAAGGATCAAAGAGCATGAATTTTTTAATTCTTGTTTTCCTTATATGTTTTCAAAAGAATTCTTGCAAGTCTTTCATAGTTTTGTAATTCTACTTCTTTCCCTGCAGAAGTAAGAGCTTTAAAAGTGAATCTTTTTTTCAATTTTCTAAATTGAGGGATAAGACCTAATTCATTTATTTGTTTCATTACTTCATAAGCAGGAATTTGGGAAGATGCATATTCTCCTAAATTAGGTGAATTTATTGTAGAATTTGAATACAAATCAAGAATTTTTATAAAAAGTTTTTTTTCTGACTCATCAGTAAAAATAGGATTTATATCTTCCCTCTTTACAGGATCCATATCCCCACCTTTTAGGTTTTCGCTTTCTATCTTCATAAAATATTATTTTAAAAAACCTTTTAATCCAAAAAATTCTGAAAACTATTTTCTTTTAGCAATAATAGTATCTGCTACATTTTGTGGAACAATATCATAACGAATGAATTCCATGGTAAAAGAAGCTCTACCTTCTGTCATAGACCTAAGTGCTGTCATGTATCCAAACATTTCAGAAAGGGGCACTACTGCTCTCACTACCTTATTCATCCCTCTATCTTCCATTCCTTCAATAAGTCCTCTCTTGGAAGAAAGATTCCCTGTAACATCTCCCATAAATTTCTCTGGAGTTACTACTTCTACTTTCATCATTGGCTCAAGAATTACTGGGTTTGCTCTTCGACAAGCATCTTGAACTGCCATAGAAGCAGCGATTTTGAAAGCCATTTCATTTGAGTCCACTTCATGATATGAACCATCCCATAAATCAACAGAAACATTTACCATCTTGTATCCTGCAAGAATTCCTCTATCAAGTCCTTCCCTAAATCCTTTTTCACAAGCAGGAATATATTCTTGAGGAATAACTCCACCTTTGATGTTGTTAATAAACTCAAATCCTTGGGATCTCTTAGTGTTTTTTGGTAAATCCTCTTCTTCTTCTTTTGTCATATCCTTCATCTTCTTTATCTTTATCTTTACATGACCGTAGTTACCACGACCTCCTGATTGTTTGATATATTTACCTTCAGCTTCCGCTGTGCCTGTGATAGTTTCCCTATATGCAACTTGTGGATTACCAACATTTGCTTCAACTGAAAATTCTCTTTTCATTCTGTCAACGATAATCTCAAGATGGAGTTCTCCCATTCCAGAAATAATAGTCTCTCCTGTTTCTTGGTCTGTTGTAACCTTAAATGTTGGATCTTCTTGTGCAAGACGATTGAGTGCCATACCCATTTTTTCTTGATCAGCTTTTGTTTTTGGCTCAACTCTTAGAGAAATAACAGGTTCTGGAAACACAATCTTATCTAATTCTATAGGATTATTCTCATCACAAAGAGTATCAGAAGTAATAGTGTCTTTGAGTCCTACCGCTGCTGCAATTTCTCCTGCAAAAACCTTTTTTACTTCTTCTCTATCATTTGCATGCATTCTTAATATTCTCCCAATTCGCTCTTTGTTTCTAGTTCTTGGATTATAAATATATGAACCTGCTGAAAGAGTTCCTGAATACACTCTAAAGAAGATAAGTTGTCCGACAAATGGATCAGTAGCAACTTTAAAAGCAAGAGCAGAAAATGGCTCACTATCTGATGCTTTTCTTTCTACAGTTTCTTCTGTGTTTGGATTTATCCCATCAACAGGAGGAATATCAAGAGGGCTTGGAAGATAATCTACAACTCCATCAAGTACCAACTGCACTCCTTTATTCTTTAATGCAGAACCAGCAAATACTGGAAAAATCTCATTTGCTATTACTCCTTTTCTTAAGAGTTTCATAAGAACATCTTGATTAGGAATTTTCCCCTCAAGATATTCATTCATAACTGAATCATCTTGTTCTACTATTTTTTCAATTAATTCGTTGTGATATTTTTCTGCGTCTTCTTTAAGTTCATCTGGAATTTCTTTTTCTACAACTTTGTTACCCATCTCTCCTTCAAATGTAAATGCTTTCATTCTCAAGAGATCAACAACTCCTTCATGTTTTTCCTCAACCCCTATAGGAATTTGCATTCTAACTGCTTTCTTTGTAAGTCTGTCTAAAATTGTAGCAAACGATCTTTCAAAAGATGCGCCTATTCTATCTAGTTTGTTTATAAAGCAGATTCTTGGAACTTTTGCTTCATCTGCATATCTCCAGTTTGTTTCTGATTGGGGTTCTACACCTGCAACACCATCAAAAACCACAACCGCTCCATCTAATACTCGTAAAGATCTTTTTACCTCTGCAGTAAAATCAATATGTCCTGGTGTATCAATTATATTCAAACGATGTTTTTTCGTCTTGTCATTATTTGCATAGGTAGGAGTCCAAAAACAAGTAACTGCTGCAGAAGTAATGGTAATACCTCTTTCTCGTTCTTGCTCCATCCAGTCTGTTACTGCTTCTCCCTCATGAACTTCTCCTATCTTATGAGAAACCCCTGTATAAAAAAGAACCCTCTCGCTTGTAGTGGTCTTTCCTGCATCAATGTGTGCAATAATTCCTATATTTCTAACTTTTTCTAAAGGATAATCTCTTTCCATATATAATTAATTACCACCCAAAATGTGCAAATGCTTTATTTGCCTCTGCCATTTTATGGGTATCTTCTTTCTTTTTAATAGCAGCTCCTTCATTCTTAGAAGCAGAAATGAGTTCATCAGCAAGTTTTTCATACATTGGCTTACCTTTTACTCCTCTTGCTGCGTCACGAATCCAGCGCATTGCAAGAGCAAGACGTCGCTCTGGACGGACTTCTCTTGGAACCTGATAATTTGCTCCTCCTATTCTTTTTGATCTCACTTCTGTTACAGGACCAGCATTTTTTAACGCTAAATCAAATACCTCAAGTGGATTTGGATTACCAGTCTTTTCTTTAATAATATCAAATGCTTTATAAAGCACAGATCTAGCTGTTTCTTTTTTTCCAGACCACATAATGTAATTGATAAACTTCTCAAGTTTTGTGGAATTATATATAAAATCTGGTGAAATTGTTCTGTTGTTTTTTATTTTACGACGCATAAATTATTTTCCTTTTGGTTTTTTATTCCCATAAAGTGATCTTCCTTGTCTTCTTTTTTCAACTCCTTGAGTATCTAGAACACCTCGGACAATATGATAACGAACTCCGATCAGGTCTTTTACTCTTCCTCCACGAAGCATTACAACAGAGTGCTCTTGAAGATTATGACCTTCTCCTGGGATATAGGCAGTAACTTCCATACCATTTGTTAGCCTCACCCTTGCAATCTTTCTAAGTGCTGAGTTTGGTTTCTTTGGAGTAGTGGTAGTAACCTTTGTACAAACACCTCTCTTAAATGGAGATGGGTAAAATACAGGTTTGTTCTTTAAGAAATTAAAACCTCTCTCAAGTGCTACTGTTTTTGGTTTTTGAAACACTTTTCTTCTTTTGTTTTTTATTAATTGATTGATTGTAGGCATAAATAAGACAAAAGAGTCCAAAGACTCTTATGTAAGAATATACTATAGCTTGAGAAAAAAGGCAAGAAGTACAGTTTTTTTAAAAATTAACCCCAGTAATAAGATAAAACAAAAACCTAATTATAGGAAAAAGGTATGCGGAGAAAAAGAAAATGAAAAAGAGAAGAATGAAAAATGAATACCTCTCTAGAAAATTGATTTTAGAATAGATGGAAGGAGGAATAATTGAAAAAAGAATCTTTGATCCATCAAGAGGTGGTATCGGAATTAAATTAAATAAAGCCAATCCAAGATTCGTCAAAACTATTACAGAAATAATATGAATAAGGGAAAGATTTTGAGTTAATACAGAAGAGTCAAAGAAAAATCTTAAAATTAATCCAAAAATTAGAGCGATAAATATATTTGCAAGCACTCCTGCAGAAGAAACAAAAAATGTTCCTTTTCTTACATTATTAAAATTATATGGATTATAAGGAACAGGCTTTGCCCAACCTATCAAAAAAGGAGATTTTAAAACAATCAAGAGAAGAGGAAGAATAATTGAACCAAACATATCAAGATGTTTTAATGGATTAAGAGTAAGTCTTCCTGCTCTCTTTGCAGTCTCATCACCAAAGTAAAGTGCTACATACCCATGAGACACTTCATGTATTACTACTGATATTATTAAAATAATTATAAAAAATATGGTATCTGTCATTTGATAAGTTTATTATAACATATCACTTGCATTTAATGATTAATATGGTATCTTATGGTAACTATGGCAAAAATATGTGAAGTAACAAAAAGGGGTTCAATAGTCGGTGGAGGATACTCTAATAGAACAAGAGCTACAAAATTTAACCCTACTGGTAAATCAAGAAAATATATAAACCTTCAAAAGAAAAAGGTTTTTGTTCCCGAACTTGGGAAGTCTGTAATTGTAACTATATCTACAAAAGGACTAAGAACAATGAAAAAAAATGGTGTCTATTCTACTCTCAAGAAAGCTGGGTTGGTAAAATAAAAAGTAACTCTTGAAATTAAGCATATCAGCGGTTGCTTTTTATTTATAGATATCATCCCCTCCTACAAATAATAATACGATTTCTTTTTTCGTTAAATACTCAAAAACAATTCTTGTATTATAATTTACTGAAAAACTAAAATAACCAGAAAGTTTACCGTGAAGTTTATGAACTTTTAACACTCTATGATTTTCCTCTTTTTTTAATAATTCTATTCTTTCAAGAATCTCATCAGTTAATGCTTTTTCTAATTTATTCACTTGCTTAACAAATGTTGGCTTGAAAGATATTGCAAGCATAATGTTATTTTAATTTCTTCATAAGTCCTTTTAAGTCTCCTTTAAGAGTTGGCACTCTGTGTGCTTGAAGTATAAATTCTATAATTTCATTTTCTTCATACTTTTTCAAGGCACGGCGAACAACATCAGCTTTATTTGCACCTTTTTCATCTAAAACCATTTTCTCTATAAATTTTTCTAAGTCCGAAGAAATGGGTACTGATAATGTAGTCATATTTTTATATTATGTATTAATTTATATGATAAAATCAAATACCCAGGAACTAATGAAGTCAAGAATAACATTACAAATTTTGTGTTTTGTTACACAAATGTAAGTGCAATCCCCTTCTTACCACTTCTGCCTGTTCTGCCTATGCGATGTACATAGGTATCATAATTCTCTGGTATATCGTAGTTTATAACATGAGTTACATCAGGAATATCTAAACCCCTTGCAGCGACATCTGTCGCTATTAGTATCTTGATTCTGTCTTTCTTAAATGAGTCAAGAATACGAATTCTCTCTCTACTTCTTTTATCTCCGTGAATACCTGCCACCTTAAATCCCTTTTCTGCAAGTTCTTTTACTAAAGAATCTACAAGATGTTTTCTTTCTCTAAAAATTAATACTTTTCCAGAACCTTCCTTTTTTAGCACTTCTTTAAGTTTCTCTAACTTTTCTTCCTTAGTTCTCGTATGAATTACATCTTGATCAATGTTTTTTGCTGTCTCACCTTTTATTACAGAGATAAAGACAGGTGCTTTTAAGAATTGAGCTGTGAGTCTTTTAACTTCAGGAGAAAGAGTAGCAGAAAAACATAATGTCTGTCTTTCAGGTGAGGTTTTTCCAAGAATAAAAACCATATCATCTCTAAATCCCATATCAAGCATCCTATCTGCTTCATCAAGAACTACCCTTCTATAAAAACTCAGGTCTAAAACCTTCCTTTTAATTAAATCAGTTACTCTTCCAGGAGTTCCGATGACAAATGACACTCCACTCCTAATCTCCCTAATTTGCTTTGTGATAGGTAACCCTCCTACAACTACCACTCCATAAAGTCTTGAACCAGATGCTAATCCTCTCAATTCTTCTTCTATCTGAAGTGCAAGTTCTCTAGTCGGAGCAAGTACTAGAACTTTTTCATTTTTATTTTTCATCACAATATCAATGAACGGTAAAAGAAAGGCAGCGGTCTTGCCTGTGCCTGTATTTGCTAGACCAAACACATCTTTACCTTCTAAAATTTTTGGGATAGTTTCATCCTGAATAGGTCTTGGAGAAGAATATCCACGAATTGATATATTTTTATGTATTTGATTATCAAAAGGAAAATCAGAAAATTTGTATTTTGAAATGTGTGGTTTCTCTTCAATATATTCTGCCTTTTTGATAAAACGAGAAAAATCAATTCGTTTTTTCCCTTTTTTGCCAAATTTTCCTCTTGATCTATTAAAAGTTCTAGCAAATCTTTCGGTTGGTCTTAGTGTTGGCCTACCTGAAAATCTATCTGTAGTAGATGTTTTTGTAATTCTTTTTTTACTCTTCCTTAAAGGGCGAGAGTAAGAACTAACACCTCTTTTGGAAGGATGTGTAAAACTGTGTGTTTTTATCATATATATTTCTTTTTCGCTATGGGAATCAACTAAGTCATATATTGATATCCACAACATACTCGCCTATCGCAAAAGCAATCAAGGACGAGGTGTCAGTCTCGTTTAATAATAGTGAACACATTATTCATTAGTGTCCGTGAGAATGATTGTTTAAGAATAGCATTTATTAAGAATAATGTCAATGTTTTTTGTTTTGCCTATTAAAGATATAATGAAATTATGAAAGCATATCTTGATATTGTAAAAAATGTCCTAGAAAATGGAGAAAGAAAAGAAGACCGAACAGGAACAGGCACCTTGGCCATCGCGGGTGCTATGTTTCAACATAATATGAGAAATGGTTTTCCTCTTCTCACAACAAAAAAAGTTCCCTACCGACTAGTGGCCTCTGAACTTGAATTTTTTATTAAAGGAATTACTGATAAAAAATGGTTGCAGGATAGAGACAATCATATATGGGACGAATGGTGCACTCCTCTTAAAGTTCCTTATGCCCACGATGAGGAAACAAAGAAAAAAATGTTGGAAGAAAGAGACTTAGGCACAATATATGGTTGGGAATGGAGACACTTTGGAGCAGAATACAAAGACTACACCACAGACTACACAAGTAAAGGAGTAGATCAACTCAAGAATCTTGTAGATAAAATAAAAACAAATCCTGACAGTAGGCAAATGCTAGTACTTGCATGGAATCCGCTTGATATTGATAAAGCAATACCACCTTATTGTCATTATGGATTTCAGGTAACTGTAATAAATAATCGTCTAAATCTATTCTGGAATCAAAGAAGTGTAGATGTAGCACTTGGTCTTCCTTTTAATATCGCAAGTTATGCTACATTACTTCATTTACTTGCTCTTGAGACTGGATATGAAGAAGGAACACTTACAGGGTTTCTAGCTGATACACATATTTACTTAAACCACATAAATGGATTAAAGGAACAACTTCAAAGAGATCCTTACAAATACAAACTTCCTAAAATCAAAACTAATAATTTTAATTCTATATTTAATTGGCAATATACTGATTCGGAGATAATAGATTACAAAAGTTACCCACGAATTTCTTTTGAAATTTCAATATAAATATAGAAAAAAACAATAATTATGATTTCAATCATCTGTGCAATAGGAAAGAATAATGAGTTAGGAAAAGGAAATGCACTCCTTTGGGATCTACCTCTTGACATGAAGCATTTTAGAGAGACTACTAAAGGGAAAACAGTAATAATGGGACAAAAAACTTTTGAATCTATTGGAAGAATATTACCAGATAGAAGAAACATCATTCTGACTAAGGATGAAAATTATAAAGTAGAAGGTGCTGAAGTAGTCTTCTCTATGGAAGAAGCATTTGCTTTAATAGAGAGTAGTCAAGAAGAAAATTTCATCATTGGCGGAGGACAAATTTACAGATTATTCTTTGGAAAAGCAGATAGATTATACATAACCCATGTAGATGCAGAGTTTACTGATGCAGATACATATTTTCCAAACATTGATATGAATGAATGGAAAATAGTAAGTGAGGAAGATCATCAAAAAGATGAAAAACACAAATACGATTTTGTGTTTAGGGTTTACGAGAGAATAAAAAATAATAATTTATAATTATTCTATGGATCTTCTGGAGTTTTTATACGAATAAAAACATCTTTACCATCAGGAGATTTTTCTTTTTTGTATTTTCTTTTTTTGTTTATCTCAATTTTTCTAACTAGTTCCTTTTCTAAATCAAATCCCATTTGTTCACACATTCCAAGCACAAAAATTACCACATCAGCAAATTCTTCTGCTACACCCTCTCTCCCTTTACTGTATTTAGAGAAAGCCTCAGAAAGTTCCTCATGTGCTCTGCAAAATTCATAGGCAACATCTGTAGTATTAAAACCTTTCTCAATTTTATTCTCTATTACTTTCTTTTGTAAATCTTTTAGGTCTATCATAGATTTATTGATTATCGTATTTTTCTATTTCACCGTCTACTATTAAAAGCTCTATTCCTGCATTTTTAAAGATTTCTTTACTTCTTTCCCCTGCATGATAATCTTTTCTTGATACTACTCTTTTGATACCTGCTGAGATGATAAGTTTTGCGCATGAATAACAAGGTGTCATTCTGCAGTATAGTGTAGTCCCTTCTGTGGAAATTCCAAATCTTGCTGATTGAGCTATTGCATTTTGTTCTGCGTGGGTTGTCCTTATACAATGCATAGACTCAACACCATTTTCATCTATTACTTTGTGCATTTCGTGTCCAACTTCATCACAATGAGAAATACCTGGAGGAGAACCAACATATCCTGTAGAAATTACTCTTTTATCTCTTACAATCACACATCCACTTCTTCCCCTATCACAAGTTCCCCTAGTTCCTACATAGTCAACCATACCAAGAAAGTATTCATCCCATGAAGGTCTTTCTTTTTTACTATTCAAATTCTCCTTTTTCATTTCTTTAATATACTCTTAAAAAGAGGTAAATACAAATCATTTTTGGGATTGATGATCAACTCCTTTTTATCTACCCTTTCAATAAAATCAACAGGTGCATCTTTTACAATGGCTAAGGGCTGTCTTTCCTTTCCCTCTCCCATACACAAAACTGCACTAGTAGCCAGACTATCTGCAATATCAGTCCTAGACATTTTTAATACTCTTCCAAAAATATCTTTTGTGCCCCTATAATCAAGCACTCCTTTGAAACCAGCATAACCAAGTGCAACCCCAACAATTCCTGCTCTAAGGGGAAAAATTCTACTGTCTGTAATTAATACTCCAAGATTTTTAATCTTAAAAAGATTTTTAAGTTCTTTTCTTACATATTCTGCTGTTTGAAAACTATCCTTTGGTAAAAGAAGAATTTTACCATTTGCGTTTGATTCATCTATCCCTGCTGAAGACATTACCATGTTGTCTTTTATTGTAAGCCAAGTTAATTTAGTTCTAATTGCTAGTTTACTTTCTTTTTTAATTAAAATCTCTCTTATTTTTTTAATTTCTTTTTTGTCCTTCCCTTTAATATCAAAAGTTCTTCCTTCAGATAGAGAAACTATTTTTGAAGTTATTACCAAAACGGATTTTTCTGGTAATCTTTTTATATATTTAAGGATAAAAGAGAGTAAATCTTCACTTTCCTTAAAAATTCTTGTTTTGATTGCTTTGATTTTCATCACTCTTTCCTCTTTTTAAGAGCCAAATACCTAAATATGAAAGTGGAGTATAGAGGAATCCCATTGATACTTTATATATCCACCAAGGAATAATAATATCAAGCATAGAGGATAAAGGGTAAACCCCGAGAAATGCTACTAGGGTAAAGATAGCGCTATCTAGAAATTGTGACCAAATGTTTGAAAGATTGGACCGAAGCCAAAACAACTTTTTTCCAAAAGCTTTACGAAAGAAAAAGAAAGAAAATACATCTTGATATTGAGCGATAACAAAAGCAAGAAGAGAAGCAATAGAAAATCTAAGTGACATGCTAAAAACCTGATTAAAACCATCTCTTGCCCAAATTGAATCTTGAGACCAGGGCATTATTTGAGATATCAGTGTGTAAGCCATAAAGAGAATAGTGCTAACTATTCCTGCTAGAACAAATAGTTTAGACATCTTCTTTCCATACACTTCGCCAATAATATCAGTCATAATAAATACAATCGGAAAAGAAAAAACTGCCACAGATAAATGTGTGTCAAAAAGAAAAGGCATTAACTTAATACCAAGAGTATTTGCAGCTATTAATGATGTAATATATAAAGTAAGACAAATAATTATTCTTTTTGAAAGAAAATAATTATTTTCCTTTTTTATAGGTTCATCTTTAGAAATAATTCCACTTTCTTCTTTATTCATCAGAAAATTAATTTCCTACTTCAATTCCCATAGATCGAGCAGAACCCGAAACTATTCTTATAGCCCCTTCTATGTCTTTTGCATTTAAATCTGTCATTTTTTTCTCCGCTATTTCTTTTGCTTGAGCTTTAGTAATCTTGCCTGCTTTACTGACTAGATTTTTTCCTGAACCTTTTTCTATACCTGCTGCTTTTAATATCAATCCTGAAACAGGTGGAGTTTTAACCACAAAATCATAACTCCTATCTTCATATACCAATACTTGAACTGAAACTGTATCTCCTATCATTTTACTAGTAGCAGAATTAAACTTAGTAACAAAATCACCGATATTTATTCCAGCTTGACCAAGTGCTGGGCCAAGAGGAGGAGCAGGTGTAGCTTTTCCTGCTGGTATTTGTAATTTAATTTTTTTTGTTATTTTTTTTGCCATTTCTTATAGATTAACTTATGTTCTCTTAACTTGCAAGAAGTCGAGTTCGACTGGGGTCTCTCTTCCAAACATTGAAACCAAAACTTTCACCTTTCCTCTTTCTTCATCTACTTGATCAACTTTTCCTTCTAAATCCCTAAATGGTCCATCTGTTATTTTTATCATCTCTCCTGTCGCTAGGTCAATATTGTGCCTGATAGGTCCTCCATCCATTTTTCTAAATAAATATTCTACTTCCTCTTTTTTTAGTGGAACTGGATTTACACCTGCCCCAACAAAACCTGTAACTCTAGGAGTATTTCTAACTACATACCAAGAATCATCTGTCACTATCATATCTACAAGAACATATCCTGGATAAATCTTTTCTTCTACTTCTACTCTTTTTCCTCCTTTTATTTTTATCTTTTTTTCAACTGGCACTACTACATTAAAAATTTTATCATTCATCATTAATGAATCAATTCTTTGTCTTAGGTTACGCAATACTACATTTTCGTATCCTGCATAAGTATGAATAGCATACCAATTTCTTCCTCCTTGGTTTTCTTGTTTAGACATAAAAAATTACTAAATTAAAAGATCAAGACCCTTCATAAAAATGAAATCAAAAAGACCAAGAAAGTAAGCGACAACTATTGAAAGAATAATAACAATAATAGTGTAATGAACAGTCTGGATTTTTCCAGGCCATACTACATGCTTGAGTTCTGTCTTAATTTCATTGAAATAATTGGATATTTTTGACATATATATTATACTCTCTTAAAAAAGCCCCCTTCGGGGCTTTTTTTAATATACTCTTTTAACTAAAAAAGTCAACTTTTTAACGAATTTCGTATGTAATAGTTACATTAGTGGTAATGGTATTTTCTCCCTGAGGAAGTTGGGCTCTTACAGAAGCCTCTTCTTTTACCATTCCATAATCCATACTACTACTAGTATATAATTGAGGATAGAAACTGTTTCCTGATTCATTAAATGAAACAACTCCTTTTAATCTAACACCAAGATCTTTTGCCAAAACTTCTGCTTTTTCTTTTGCATCTATAATTGCAAGTCTTCTTGATTCATCTTTTAATTCTTTTTCCTCGTCAATTGTAAAATCCGGTCCATTTAGTTGTGATATTCCTGCCAAACCAAGATCCTCCATTACTTTCCCAGTAGAATCTATATTGCGAATTTTTGCAGTAATAGTTTCATATGCTTCATATCCTACAATTACACTCTTTCCTGGACGAGGATAACATCCGTATTCATCACACAACCTTGCACCTTCTACATATTCATATTTAGGACCAAAAGATGCACCTGTAGTCTTTATATCTTTGTCCTCTATATCATTCTCTTTAAGAGCTTTCAATGCCTTTACTTCTTGTTCTGCAACTTTTTTCTGAGCGTCTGCTACAGTTTTTGCTTCGCCTCTCAAGGTAAAATATACTGAAGCAATATCAGGGGTGGCACTTACCTCCCCTTTGCCTGATACTGTTATCGTATTCTTTATTGCATCAGCTTGCCCATTTGAATAATTACCATTCTTAAAAATTCCTACTGCAAAGTAAACACAAAGAACTCCTAAAAGAACTAAAACTAAACCATAAAACTTTTTTTTGTATTCTTCTGGTATATTCATATACATTTTTATTAAATTATTTAATAATCTCTAATAACTCAACTTCAAAAATTAAAACAGAATTTGGTGGAATGATTTCACCAATCCCATATTCTCCATAGGCATATTCCGGAGCAATTTCTAATTTTCTTTTTTCCCCAACTTTCATACCTTCTATCCCCTTATCCCATCCTTGTATTACTTGCCCTGCTCCTAATGAAAAGATAAAAGGATCTGTATGACCAAACCTAGGATCAATGTTTGAATCAAAAATTGTATTATTAGTAAGCATACCAGTATAATTTACCGATATATTATCTCCAGATTTTGCTTCCGGACCAGTACCTTCTTTTAAAATTGTAATTTTTATGAATTCGTCTTCTTGATTATTCATATTTGTTTCTTCAGTTAGGTCTTGATTTTCTAATAAAGATTGTTCTTTTTTTACTTTTATTGTAGTAAAAACTAGAACTGCAATAACTACTAATACGATTATTGGATATAGTATATTTTTATAGTTTTCCATAAATTAAGACATATTATTATTTATAATACCACAGTATGATTATACACCCATCTCAATTCAAATCAAATTGACTTCAGGAAAGATAACAAGGTCAAACTTTAGAAGAACTGCTTTTTGTATTTTTTCTGCAAAACTTTTTATTTCTTCCCCACTTGCCCCACCGTGGTTTACTAAAACAAGAGCTTGTTTTTCATGCATTCCTACATTCCCCTCTCTCTTTCCCTTAAAACCACACTGCTCAATAAGCCACGCTGAAGGTATTTTAAAAGAATCTTCTTCCTGGAAAAAGGGCATCTCTGGATATTTTAATAAAAGTTCTTTAAATTTTTCTTCACTTACAAATACATTTTTAAAAAAACTACCTGCGTTCCCAATTATCTTAGGATCGGGCAATTTACTTTTTCTTATATTTGCAACTGCCTGACTTATATCCTTTGAAGAATTTACTACAACTTTATTTTCTTCTAAATACCTTACTATGGCCTTATATTCTAAACCTTCTTTTCTTTTTTTGAAAAGTCGTATTGTAATAGCAGATATAAAATATCTCCCTTTTAATGAGTTTTTAAAAACACTATCTCTATATCCAAAATTACACTCTTGGTTCGTAAATACTTTTTTATCTCCTGTATTTATTTCATATCCTTCTACTGTAACAATTACATCTTTTACTTCTGTTCCATAGGCACCTATATTTTGAATAGGAGAGGCTCCAACTGTCCCAGGAATAAGAGTAAGATTTTCTATACCCCAATATCCTTTATCAACAGAAAAAATAACTAAATCATTCCACATTTCTCCACCCATTGCCCTAATTTCTACAAAATTTTCATCCTCTTTTACTATTTCTATCCCTTTAAGAGAACTTAAAATAACAATACCATCAAAATTTTTAGTGAATAAGATATTACTTCCTCCACCTAAAAAAAGCCTCTCATTATTTTTAAAAATCTCGTTCTTAAAAAGGTCTTGAATATCATCCTCACTATTAATTTCTACAAAGAATCTAGCCACAGCACTAACTCCAAAAGTATTAAGCTTAGAAATATCAAATTTTTCTTTTATTTCAATCATTTTCGTATTATAATCTTCCTACCATTTTTATCCAATTTTACTATTTTAGAAGATTTTGTATTTTTTCCTTTCATTTCTTTTTTACCACTGTAGTAGTAGACACTACTCTTGAAATACCTTTTTGCTTCCTTTATGTTTTTAGCAGGTGTCATGCCTTCTATATTAGCAGAAGGAGCCAAAAGTGGACCTGTCTTTATTAAAAATTTCTTAAAACTAGTAGTATATGGCAAACGAAAGGCAAGACTATTTGTCCCTTTGTGGAGATAATTAAAATTACTACTTTCCCCTTTTTTGTAATTAAAAATTATGCTAGTAGGATAAGATAGACTCCAAATTCTTTTTGCTGTTAAGAGTTGTTTTCTTGAAAGACTTATCCCAAACTTACTTATTTCATCAATACTTCCTATGAGGATTATACACGGCTTACTCCTATCTCTTTTTTTAAGAGAATATATTCTTACTACTGTCTTTTTATTAAAAGCATTACCAAGAATACCATAGATTGTATCCGTAGGCATGACAACAACTCCCCCATTAGTTAAAATTTCTATAACTTTTTTTTCTTTTCTAAGCATGTTGTTTGAATAATTAGAAAAGTTTATCAAAGAAAACAATAAAACTAAATACTCCAAAGAAGACAAAAATAATTCCAATAATTATTTTTCTTATGATATTTGGTCTAAAAACTTTTGGTAAAAATTTGTGATTAAGCCAAAAAACAAGTGCCAAGTGAACAAACATAGCAAAGGCGTTTATTACTGCTCCTAAAACTATCAATGTTTTTGGTTCATAGAAATTAAAGAGAAATAAAGTGACTCCAAAGGCAATTTGTGCCCAAACAAAATAGAAATAAATTTTTGAAAGGTCAATTCTCCTATCTTCCTTACCATCTAATTTTTTTATAGCAAAATTTTCTGCCATAATTCTTGAATTAGAATCCATAACTCCAAGTTGTGTCTGAAAAAGCATTATTGCAACTACAATTAAAAACAAGACACCAATAAAAGGAAGTGTCATTTGTCCTATTGCTAATCCTTCATTTATTACAAAATTTATACCTTCAGTATTTCCAGACAATCCATGAGTGGTAACATATGATAAAAGCATGAGAAAGATCATAGACACAGCACCAAGAAACCAAAAGACAAAAAGATGCTCTATACTCACTCGTTTCCACCACTTTTTAAACAAATTTATGTTCTCTTCGTTTATCTCACAATCTGTTCCTTCTAAAACTATTTTATCTTCCTTTTTCTTTGAAAAAAGGCCAGCAATTTTTTGAGAATATGCTCCCATCCCGTATCCCTTTTCTTTTATATAAATTGACTGAGTAAGATTTAGATTCCCCCCTGCCCCAGAATATGCAAAAGCTCCAAGAAATGTAGCAAGTGCTATCCCTTCTGGTAAGAACCAAAATCCTTCTCCTTTTCCTATCATTCCCTGTAGTAATAAAGTCCAATCAGTTTTGGAAGCAAGAAATACTGCAAGGATAAAGATAAAGGGAACACCAGTAATTATTATTATCTTTGTAATTTTTTCCATCATCCCATAGACAGTCTTTCCTATACTCAAAATTATTCCGATAATAAGCATAAATATAATTGCAATCCATTTAAAATCAGAAAACCCAAATACACTTGCAAAAACCTGTGCAGAGGCAGCGATAATCCCTGGAAGTCCAAAACCCAAAAAGGTAGAAAGAATAAACCAATAAACTATCGGCTTCCATAATTTATATATACCAACAAAGACACTCTCGCCTTTAACGAGAGCATATCGCTCTATCTCCATATTCATAAAGTATTGAAAAGTAATTCCAAGTATCGCTCCCCAGACTATTCCAAGTCCATAATTCGCAGTCATATAGGGCCAGAGAATCACTTCCCCCGAGCCAAGTCCAAGAGCTAGAATGATAAAACTTGGGCCTATCATCTTTTTTATTGATATTGGTTGTGGAAATGGTTTTGTTTCTTTCACAAATGTATTGTAACTTAAAATTAAAAAAATAAAAGAGCTCTTTTAGTCCTCAATGCACAGTGTGGCTTATGAAGGATAATAAATCTTAAATTATAATTTCACAAAACTAAATTGAAAAAATACCCTGACACAATGATTGCAATGGTAGCAACAGTAAAAAATATCGTGAGTAATTGCCACTTCATCACTTTTTTTAACATCAAACCCTCAGGTATAGAAAGCCCTACTGTCGCCATCATAAAAGCAAGCACTGTCCCTAGTGGTATTCCTTTTGAAACAAAAACGAGTGCTATGGGCACGACCCCAGCTGCTCCTGCATAAAGAGGCACCCCGATCAGTGTAGCCAAAGGCACCGACCATATACTATCTATGCCGACATATTGTTCAAAAAATCCCACAGGCACATAGCCGTGAACAAAAGAAGCCACTCCCACTCCGATGACGACAAAAGGTGCAACTTTTTTAAATACAGAGAAAGCCTCTTTGTAAATTTCTTTCAAAAAAATTTTACCTTTATTTATATTATCATTTCCTTCCTTATACTGATTTCTTTCATTCAGCTGTAATGCAACAACCCAATCCGCTAGGTATTTTTCTAACTTCATTTTTCCGAGAATGTAACCCGCAATAACACTTATCACCACTCCAGTTAATACATATATCACTGTTACTTTAGTTCCAAATAGAGCAAGAAGCATCGTTATTACCACTCCATCCACAAGAGGTGAACTTATTAAAAATGCAAGTGTTACTCCAAGAGGAATACCCCCTTTCACGAAACCAATAAAAAGCGGAACGGAAGAACAAGAACAAAAAGGAGTAATGGTACCAAATAGTGATGCCAGAATATAGTCCAATCCGTATAACTTTTTCTTTGTCAGATATTCTTTTACTTTCTCAATGGGAAAAAAGTAATTTATGACACTCATTAAGAATGTGATAAAAATGAGGAGTATAAATATCTTTATCACATCATAAGTAAAAAAACTCATTGCAGATTTGAAATGAACATCAACCGTAATCGGAAGAACCAAATCACTAAACCAGTTTGCAAACGATTCTATTGGTAAAAATACCTTATTCATTTATTTTGCCTTTAGTTCTATTTCTTCTTTAGATTTGTCAAAAATAACTTTAAAATGTTCAAAAAATCCATTTTGCCCCACTACTCCATAAGGCATTCCTAAACTACCTGAAATACTCGGCATAAAACCAGCATCAATTTCATATTCATAACCACCAACTTCTATTTTCACTCTATGTAAATAATAAAAAGAAGCCTTTCCGCCAATACCAAAAACCTCTTTAATTTTTCCCTTCTTTATTTCTATTCCAATTGCTTCTCCTATTTCTGCATTAAAAAGACAAATATCTGCACCAGAATCTATAAGCACAAGATACCCTATTTTTTGATTTTTGTTTTTAAGTTTAATGGGGATTACTGGTCGCAATATCTGATTATATTTTGCATATCTAAACTTCATAAGATTCCAACATATGAATCAAGAGTTTTTGGAATTTTGGTTAAATAAGGAGTAGTGTTAGTTTTTTTCTTTGCTCTATATACTGCTTCTTTTACTGTCTTACCAAAGCCCAAAACTGTCACTTCATCATCTGCTAGAGCGACCCATAAACCTTTATATTTTCTATATAAATTAGTCCAATTCTTTACCATATAGTCATATTATATATCTTTTAATTAAATTTACAATTTTTATTCATTTTTATTCATTCTGTATATTTTCCTTTATTATTTCTTTAATTTTCTCTATGTCCCCTGTGAAGCCAACCAAGACGGTCTTGTTGTTTATCACAAGCACTGGACTCTTCATCAAGCCCATCTGTATTATCTTCTGAATGTCGGCAATGTATTCAACCTCAACACTCAATTCTAAAGCTTTTACTGCTTCTTTTGTAATTTCAAAAAGTTTTTTGCAAGTCGGGCAACCCGACCCTATTACTTGTATTTTCATAATGGATGATTATTCAAACTTAATTATACTGATAATTGAAGTAGAATTTCATTCTTCCTTCAAAATTTCTTCAATTCTTTTTGTCGTAATCGGATTATTTACATCATCTAACACCATTAGATTTCTTAAATAGCCGTATAGGGTATTGACTCTCTTAAAACCGAAAGATTTTGCATTTTCTTGAGATTCAAAATTTCCTTTTTTTACAACAATAGTCCCTTCCTTGGTTTCTTTTTTTATAAGCCTTCCTTTTTTTATAATAGCCCGAACTTCTTTTCCTCCCCAGACCTTTATTTCATTTAGGCGTGTTGCCGTCAACTTTGCGGCAATATGTCTTCCTCTAAATTCTTTTAATGTCCCAAGATTGAACAAATACCAAATTTCTTTCTCTTTTTTTATGCGACCTATACATACTATTTCAGAACCTACCAAAGCTTCATAGGTAAGAATATCCTTGCCGAAAAAAGCATCTTTCCATTCTTCATCTGTTCTCTGCTTCATTTTCCTGATTCCCCTAGGACTAGCGATATTGCCTTCGGTATCTTCATCAAAAATCTTAAAACGAAAATCTCGAAGTTTCTGCCATTCTTCGGGTCGAGCCAACCTGACCTTCACATCTAATTTTCCCTTGGAATTTTCTTCTTTTAGAGGAGAAGGAGAAATGTTGAGAGAATTTTTTCCCATATTTTTATTATAGCCCTGTTTTAGTTATAAACCAACGAATATTCGTAGGGTGCCTATCCGGATTCGAACCGGAGATAAAAGCTCCACAAGCTTCTGTGTTACCACTACACCATAGGCACCATATGGAACTCTTTATATATACCAAAAAAAGAACAAAAAAGCCATTTATTAAAAGCATCCTTTTTTCTCTCTAGAAAAAATCTTTGTTCTGAAAAAACATTTTGTGATTTCAACAATAAGAATATTTACTAGTAACCACAATAAAACGAGTGGAATCCATTTTATTGGAAAAGGAGCAAGACCAAAAATATCTCTCATAAAAGGCACTGTGATAGTGAATAGAAGAATTATCCATGCAATTCCCACTCCCCAATTTAGTTTTTTATTAGAAAATATATTATAACTTAAAATTGAGTTATGAAGACTTCTAAAAGAAAAAGCAACTGCAAGAATGTATGTTGAAAAACAAACAAAGAAAATTGAACTTGCTACTTTTGGATCAAGCCCAAGTTTTGTCAAGAAATAATGAAGAATAAAAAGAAGAATAGAACTTGAAAGGCCTACACCAAGCGTAAGAATTTTTACCTCCTTTGAGAATATCAATTTAAGATTCTTCCCTTTATATTTTTCACTATCAAAATTATCGTCAAATGCATATGCAAACGCAGGAAGACTACCTGTAAAAAGATTTACCCAAATTATTTGAAGAGCTGTAATAGGTAAAGGAAGTCCAATAATTAAACTTCCACCTATTACAAAAATCTCATCAAGAGAACTAGACATAAGATAGACTATTGCTTTTCTGATATTTGATAAAATTTTTCTTCCTTCATCTATTGAAGTGGAAATAGTATTAAAATTATCATCTAATAAAACTAAGTCAGCTGCTGTTTTTGCTACATCACTACTTGAACCAAGAGAAATTCCTATATCCATGGCCTTTAAAGCAGGAGCATCATTTACCCCATCTCCTGTCATTGCTACTATTTCTCCTAAACCTTGATATAACTTTCCTATCCTCAACTTATCTTCAGGTGTTACCCTAGCAAATATCTTAATCTTTGGTAAAACAGATAATATCTCTTCATCTTTCATTCCTTTCAAATCACTACCTGTAAGCACTTCCTTATCAGAAACATTCCAACCAATAGATTTTACTAATGATATAGCTGTTCCTTTCAAATCACCTGTAATAAGCACCATTTTTACTCCATGAGATTCTATTTTTTTGATAGCATCTGGAACTTCAGGCCTTATTGGATCATAAAAAACCAACATGCCTTTAAAATCAATATCAATTATTTCTTCTCTCGTTATATTTCTTTCTTCATTTCTTTTTGGAAGAGTTGCTACTGCAATTAGTCTTTTACCACTTTCACTTGTTTTTTCTATCCATGATTCTATTTTAATATAATCTTCTTTTTTTACATTTGATCTTTTGAGAAGAATATCTGGGGCTCCCATTATTATATATTTGTCTTCATATGTTGAAACAGAAAATTTATTAGTTGAATTAAAAGGAAGAACAAGATATGAAGATAAAGAAGATACTGGATCAAGTGGAATATCATTTTTCATACAAGCCTTTGCTATATTTACTTCAAAAGGTTTTCCTTTAAAAGTCCATTTACTCTTTTCTTCATCTTGATTTTCTATTGAGATATCCAGATTGAATAAAGTAAGAGAAATTATTTCCTTTTGTTCCTTTGAAAAAGTTTTATGATCTTCTATATGTTCCTTGCTTAGAAGTAATTCTTTCTTTCCATATATACCTAATAATTGCATGTCTGCCATAGTAAGAGTACCTGTTTTGTCTGTCATAATAAGGGTCGTAGAACCCAAGGTCTCCGCGGCAGAAAGTTGTCTAACTATTCCTTTTTTGTTTGCGATTAAAGTAGCACCTATTGATAAAATCACAGTAAGAGTAATAGGTAGAGCTTCAGGAACTGCCCCCACCGCTACCGCAGCGGATAAAACAAGCATTGGTAAAAGAGATTCCCCTCGCCAAAGTCCAAGAAGAATAATTCCTATCACAATAACAATCGATATATAAAAAATTAACCATGCAAGATGATTTATTCCCCTCTTTAAGGGGGTTTCTACTCTGTTGGTTGCTAATACAATACTAGCAATTTTACCTATCTCTGTATTATTCCCTGTAGCAAATACTATCGCTTTTGCATATCCTTCAACCACAAGAGTTCCAGAGTGTGCTATGTTTTTTCTATCTGCAACTGGCGAAGAAAGAGCAACATTTTCTGTACTTTTCTCAACAGGGATAGATTCTCCAGTCAAAATCGCCTCATCAGTAGAAAAATTATTCTCTGAAATTATTCTTGCATCAGCTGGGACACGAAATCCGTATGAGAGTTTGATTATATCTCCTGGGACTAATAAAGAAGAATCAATTTCTTCTTCTCTGCCATTGCGAATTACTCTTACCCTATCTTTTATATATGTTTTTAGTTTTTCTATAGTGTTTTCTGCATGATATTCATGGTAAAAACCAAGAACAGCATTAAGAATGATAGCAAAAAGTATTACACCTGTATTTATCCATTCATTTAAGAAACTGGTTATTATTGAGGCCCCAATTAAAAGAAAAATAAGGGGGCTAAGAAATTGTTCAAGAAAAAGTAAAAGTGGATTTCTTTTTTCATTATTATGAAATGTATTTCTTCCATATTTTTTTATTCTTTCTTCTACTTCTTTTTCTGTTAGCCCTTCTTCTTTTGTTTTAAGTATATTAAATATCTCTTCACTAGAGAGAGCCCAAGGATTTTCTATCTTTTCCATTTTTTATGTATTAACATTTATTTATAATCAGGACTATCTTCTATAATTCCCTTTTTATAATTAGCAAACCGTGCAAATGCATAAAGAAGACTAGAAAGTCTATTTAAATATGCTTTAGTAGCATCTGAAACCTTCATCTTTCCTTCCTCCGAAACTTCTATTACCCTTCGCTCTGCCCTTCTTGCTATTGTTCTAGCCACATCAAAATGTGAAGCTAACTCTGTTCCTCCGGAAATAAAAAAGGATTTAATTGGAGGAAGTTCCTTTTCAATATTATCTATTAGCACTTCTATCTCCTTTATCTTTTTATCTTCAATCGTCATTTCTGAGCCTGCTATTTCTGCTTGAATAATAAAAAGGTTTTTTTGAACAGAATGAATAATTTCATCCAACCCTCCACTAAAAAAAAGAGAAATTTTTTCTTTTTTTGCCTTAACTTTACAAATTCCTAAATATGAATTTATCTCGTCAAGCGAACCAAGTGCTTCTGCTATAATTGAACTTTTTGAAATTCTTTGATCGCAAGCAAATGTTTTTGTTGTCCCATCATCTCCTTTTCTTGTATAAAGCATATAATTATATTATAACATTTTAAAGAAGATATTAAACATAATCTTCTTTAGAAATTAATTTAATTTTTCAAGTACTTTGATTGCCTCGTTTAAGGGAGAATTTTCAAAAAGAATTGAATAAAGAGAATCAATAATAGGTGTCTTTATTCCCTTTTCTTTCGCTATTCTTTTTGCATCCTGAAGATTCGCTATACCTTGAGGTATATAATTCATTTCTTTTGTTATTTCCTCTAATCCTTTTCCTTTTGCAAGTTCTATACCGAGACATCTATTCCTTGAACAAAGAATCAAATCACCAACGCAAGTAAGTCCTAGAAAAGTTTTTTCTTTTGCACCAAGTGCAAGTCCAAAGTTCTTAATCTCTTCAACACATTTGGTAAAGGCATAGGATCTTGTATTTTGACCACATCCACTCTCTTCAATAATCCCTAAAAATATAGTCATCACATTTTTTAGTGATGCCCCTATCTGCACCCCTATCACATCATCATCTAATTCTATTCGGAGTTTTTCTGATTCTATTATTTTTTTTATCTCTTCTTTCCCCTTACCTCCTGCTAAGACCATTCCAGATAGTTTGCCTTCTTTTAGTTCATCCGCAATAGTAGGACCATAAAGAAAAAAAATGTTTTCAAATTCTCCCTCAAGAGATTCCGATATAAGCATTGCTTTATCACTCTTTTTTGGATTCTTAGAAAATCCTTTAGAACAAATTACTATTTTTTGGTTTGATATATTATCTTTTTCTTTCTGTAATGCAGAGAATACTGCATGAGAAGGCACCACCACAAAAATTAATTCGGTGTCTTTTACTTCTTCAGTATATATTTCATGGCCTAATTTAGAAAAATAACCAGCGAGGGTAGATCCAAATGTCCCCATTCCTAGGATTCCTATTTTCATATGCTAAACATAATAACCTTTTTAGAAAAAATGAACAAGAAAAATTACAATTTACTCTTTCTTCTCAAGAACTTCTTCAATGTTAGTTTTTATAACATCAAGTACTTTTTGTTTTATATTATTTATTTTCTCTTGCTCTCTAGTGCAATAATTCTTAGCTTCTGAATAAGATTCAAATTTCTTAAAAGATTCTTCTAAAGAAGAATCTATCTTAGTTAGATTACTAAAATCTCTTTGTGTTTTATGCATGGTATCAAAAAGACTTACCATATTGTTTTCTTTTGTAAACTCTTCAACATCTTCAACTGAATTCAATCCTTTAATACTATCAATAAACTCTTTAATTTGTTTCTCCCGGACTTCAATATATTCCTTTAATTTACCAAAATTTAACTTTGGAGGATATACATTTGGATTTTTCATTACTTCTTCAAGAAGTTTCAGTTCAAAAGGAAAATAATCAGGATCAAGTAATTGAGAAAAAATTTTATAACTACTACCGAGACTTTTACTAATTTTCTTTTCTAAATCAATACCTTTTTCTTTTAGTTCTTTTTGTTTTTCTTCAAATGCTTTATTAAAGTTACTTTTATTAGTTTCAAAAGTTTTTAATAACTTATAAACTTCATATCCTTTTCCTGGACTTACTTCTTCTAAGGTTTTACTAACTCTTTTTTGTTTAGCAAAATAATCAAAGGCAGATTCCTTATACCCACTTTCTATTTTTGTCTCATAATTTTTTAAAAGTACTTCTTTTACAAGATCCTTACCATAGGTCTTTTCCAAGGCTTCAATTTCCTTTGGAATGAGTGATTTTTTATCTAGATTTTTTACATCTACTTTTCCATCCTTATCTTCTTCATCATAGAGAACAATCTCACCCTTTGAGCCATTATCAATATAAAAAGTAGGAAGAAAAGAGTTATTTGGACTTTTTTTAAATGATATTTCTGGAATACTTTTCTCTAAATTTTTAGAAAGAATTTCTATTACCTCGTTTTGTCTTTCTGGTAATTTTGTTAGATTTTGTAAAAGTTCTTTCTCAATAGATTGTAATTTTTCCTCTATTGGTTTCTTTAGCATTCCATAATTAAAATTATCTACTCCTTTATCTATTTCTATTCCGAGTTCTTTTAACTTCTTTAACAAAACAGAGTCACTTACTTTTAAAGCGTCAATATCCTCGTTTCTTTTTTTATATTCAAGAGTTTCTTCATCTTCGGCAAAAAGATCATTTTCTACAAGTTCTTCTTTATTATTAACTCCAATATTACTTAGAGTTTCCTTGTTGTTTTTTATAAGAGTGTCAATTTTCTCTTCTATTTTTTCTTTTTCTTCGTTAATCGTTTGTTTATATCCATGCATTCCAACGCTTTTTTGGTAATCAGATTCAAAACCTATTGAATTATTTATAATCTCTATTTTGGACTTTAAAATTTCAAGTTCTTTAACTTTTTCACGAATTTTATTTAATTCGTTTTCTTTATCTTCCTTCTCTTTTAATAAATTTTTTTCTTCTTGGGCCTTTTTAAGACCTCCAATTATATTTTCTATTGACATAATGTGCTTTATTATACATCTAAAACCTGTGTTTTGTCAACACTTCGTTCTAGCTAATAATAAATGATACCCAAACACTACTGGATATTTACCAATTAAGGTACCGTGTTTCCATATGAACATGGAAACAAAAAGAGAGGTATTTGGAAGATATGCCGATGAGTATTACAAGGCGAGAATTGCAAAGAATGGAAAGAAAAGAATGACTGCAATCATTGACACAGTGCAAGACGTCACTGGTATGGGTCGTAAGTCGATCATTCGAAGATTTCATAGTCTCCAAATGAAGGATGGGAGCATTGGTGAAACGAGAGGCAGGTCCCTCTACTACACTCCTGATGTTACGGTGGCTCTAAAAGAAATCTGGGAAGCTGGAGGTGAGGTTTGCGGGGAACTTCTTCATCCAGTAGTTAAAGAATATGTGGATATTTTAAAGAGAGACCAGATGTGGAAACAAGGAGACGAAGTAACAGGAAAACTTTTAGCTATGAGTATGGGTACTATGAAAAATCGAGTCGGGAACTTTCTGAAAGCGAGGGGTAAAGGTCATGGTATGTCTTCCACCCAAGCATCTCAAATCAAGCACATCATCCCGATATTTCATGGAGACTGGAGTGGAAAATTACCAGGTACAGGGCAGATTGACACCGTCGTCCACTCAGGACATACCCTAAAGGGAGACCTGGTTTTTACCCTTAATTACATTGATGTTCCCACGCTTTGGGATATCACGAGAGCTCAATGGAACAAGGGACAAGTGTCTACCCAAGAAAATCTGTCACACATACGATCCATGCTTCCGTGGAAACTCTTGGAAGTGCATCCTGATACTGGAAACGAGTTCATCAACTGGCATATGAAAGGATGGTGTGATACTAATGATATCAAGATGAGTAGGAGTAGACCCAATCACAAGAATGACAATATGCATGTAGAAGAGCGAAACGGACATATCATCCGAAAGTATATTGGGTATATACGATTGGACTGTAAAGAAGCAGTGGATGCCTTAAACGATGTCTATGCGGTACTTAATCCATATCTCAATCACTTTGTGGCTTCAAGACGAGTCATTGAAAAGTTTGAAGTGAATGGGAAATGGAAAAAGAAATATGAAAAAGTTGCTAAGACTCCATATCAGAGAGTTTTGGAAAATGAGCATATTTCAAACGAAGTGAAAGAAAAATTGAAGCAAGAGCATAAAAAGCTAAACCCACTCATTATGAAAAAAGAGATTGACCGATTGAAGAAAATTCTCTATGATGTGCAAAAGAAATACGGCACCAGAGAATTTTAGTCAAAATTCGCCAAAAATTCAGGATTATTTGGGTATCATTTTATTTTTATCTATTATGCACTTGTGGGTAATGTGCTGTAATTATACACTTTGCGCAAACTTTTTTCGAGCGGAAACTGAACGAATGAATCAGCCCCGCCACCGCCTCGCAGAGCCTCGGCGGAAAGGGTTTTGGCGAAAATCAAAGCGCGATTTTGGCTTCCGCAAAATCGCTCCATATTCTTAATTCCGAACAAGTTACTACTGGTGCCCAGGAGAGGACTTGAACCTCCACGCGATTGCTCGCACAGCCACCTCAAGGCTGCATGTTTACCAATTACACCACCTGGGCATTATATTTTTCTTGCTGTTTTGCCTCTATTTTTAATGCTTCTTTAATTTTTATTTGTTTTCTAGATAAACAAATAACAAGGTTATTATAGTACATTTTTTTTATTATTTCTAGCGACTCTTTTTTTGCATATCTTAGTTGAAAAAAAATTCTTTCTTTGTTTTTTGTTATATGTCCTTTAACCTCTAATTTACTTTTTAACTTTTTTCTTAACCAAAGAATATGTTTCTTACTCGCTGAAACAAATTCAAGATAAAACATGTGGCTAGAGTTCCATCTCAAATCCCAATAAGAATAAAAACTTCCGTCGCCATCAAAACATCCTCTTAAAAAGTCAAAAAAATATCTATCGGGAATTAATATTCTGCCTATCGTCAAAGATTTTTTTGATGTTAGTTTAATTGATAATAAAAAATTAAAAAAAATTTTATTTTTAAATTGAATTCTAAAACATAAATCTCCGTTTCTATTCCATTTTTTACCAATAAAGAAATTTACTTCAAGACATCTTGAAAAATTCAATAGTTGCTCTTTATCTTTTGAAGTTAAATCAATAAGAAAGCCGTCTTTTGATAAACAACCATCTGTTGCTAGGAGACCAATAGCATACGCTAGTTTTGGTGTCCATTTATCATTTATTGTTTTTTTGGGTTTTGGTCCCCTTTTGCCCATATTATTATATGGGCATTAATGCCTCTATCTTTATTAAAAATAATTTTAGATTTTTTATAAAGCTGTCTATTTTTTCTCTTTCGTCTCAGGTGTCATTCCTGTAATTTCTTCTTCAGGTTCCTGATATGAAGTAGATCTTAATTTCTTTCTCACATCCTTCACTGCTTTTGTTCTAATAAAATAGAGTTTGGATTTTCTTGAACGGGATTTTTTTGTCACTTCTATTTTATCTACCATAGGGGAAAAAAGGGGGAAAATTCTCTCCACCCCTACTCCCGAAGCCACTTTTCTAACAGTAAAAGTAGCGCCTGCTTCTGTCCCGTGTTTTCTAGCTAATACTGTCCCTTCAAATGCCTGCAAGCGGAATTTACTTTTTTCATCTTTAATCTTTGACCAAACTTTTACAGTATCTCCTGAATGAAAATCAAGTTTTTTTCTTGCTTCAATATCTACTGGACTGAATTTAATGTTTTTTGTTGCCATGTTAATTGATTACTTTTTATTATTCTAATGATGCCTTAATTTAGCATAAAGGGCATATTTTTGCAATTTTTAATATGTGTGATCACTTCTACGAATAATCTCAATTACTTCGTAATAATTCTCGTGGACAAGAAACTTAATTCTAAATTTACCTATGCGAGCTCTATATTCATTTTCTGCACCTGATAACTTTTTTACATCAAGTGTCATAAATCTTCCTCTTTCTATTAAGGAAATTGCTATTTTAATTCTTTTACGATCTTCTAACGAGATTCTTCTTAAGAGTTTCTCGTTTTTATTCATTTTTTATCTATTTTTTGGATTAATTTTAACAATTTCCCTGCTTCAATTCCCCGACCGTTTTTGTCTCTAAAGTCAATTAATGTTTCCCAAAGTCCTTCGTCTCCCCATTCATCCACTGGCATCATTTTGAAAATTGGTTTAGACCTACGAACCACAGTAAAAGATCTGCCTTTTGCTACGGCGTTTATGTATTTATCAGCATTCTCTCTTAAATCTTTTAATCCGATTATTTTTTCTTTAACCTTTGTAGACATAAATGAAGTTTATCTTAGGATTAACTTGAAAGCAAGCGAGAAGTTGTGTTTTAATTTTTTCTCTAGTTTTTCTAAAAAAATTAAAAAGGAATTCTAAATGAATTCGTTTTGGTAGCATTTTTCACAATACACTATCTCCCTACCCTCCGGAGAAAATGCAGTTGTGATATCTTTGTTACACTTTGCACATTTTCTATCGTAGAATTTCGGCTTGTTTAATCTTGAAAGTCTCTTTTTTTCTCTACACCTAGGACACTCTCTAGGAAGTGGAATATTTATTTTTCTTAATAAATCAAGTTCTCCTTTTGCGATATTGTAACCTCTTTCACAGTCAGAACACTTAATCACTTCTTTAAGAATTCCATCATCTACTTCTTCTATTGTATCAGGTAAGGATGAAGAATGAATAGTAATGTTGTATTTTTTAGTTTTTTCTTCTTTCCAAGAATATCCTTCGCTTTCTGCTTCCTTTTTCGTCTTTGGGGTGAAAATAAAAGCATTTGAATCATTGAATGGATAATTTGAAAATTCTAATGGGAAGAATTCTCCATAGAAGAATTTTCTACCAAGAAAATCAACATAAGGGTTCTTCTTCATATCATTTATTATCTTCTCTCTCAAGATTTCATATTTTTCTTTTGTATACTGTTTATTCAAAATACAATGATCCTTTCTTTTAAGATTTACACAGCCTAGATTGTTCTTTCCATTTATATTCCAATAGCAATATTCAAGATTCATACAATCTGGCCAGCATTGATAAGAGAAGAGGACAGTGGAACAATTCTCTCCCACCGTGATTGACTCATAAATCTCTGTTGCATTATTACCCCACCCTGAATAGTCATAACTATCTCTCACTGGACCCACTGTCACAAGCTGAGTGTGTTTTGAATTCTCAACCCCTTCACAAATATATAAATCTTTAGAATTTCTTGATTCAAATATATATTCGCCACTCACATTTACATTGAGTGTATTCCCCGAATATTCTCGCCAAGGCTTTTCTAACCAGAATTTTTCTGCTTTTTCTTTTAATTCTTTTAATGATTTAAACGAATTTAAATTCAGCTTTCTTACTTCTTTTTCATACTCCTCCTTTGTATATTTTTTATTAAAAATACAATATGACTCTCCACGAAGATTTACACAACCAATACAAGAATTGCAAGAATAGCAATTTCTTGAGAACCATATATCTACTGAATTATGACAAAGAATAGAGAAGAAGCATTGATAACATTTAAAACAGTTTACATCTTCATAACACAATTCCGAATCCTTCATTCTTAAACAATCAGAGCTATACTTGAGTCCATTAAGTAAAGAAGAAAAGAAAACCGTATCACAATAGTCCGCCCATTTCACCATATAACAATCCTTTGACCAAGCAATACCATTTACGAAGTCTGAATTCTTTAAGGTTAAGAATTGATTATCAAGTGCTACATAAGGAGTATTCTTTATAAGTTCCTTTACTTGTTCTAAAAAAGGCTTTGATGGATCATAATCAAGTGCATATTCTGTTCCATCCCAATCATCAGCCCACCAGCATTTTTCACAATACACTGTATTCTTTTTTCCTTCGGGAAAAGTAGAAAGAGTTTTTTCTCCGCATTTGTCACAGTTTCGCCAGTATAGATTCCAGACATTTTGGAACGACAATCTCCTCGTCATTCTGCAGAGAGGACACCACGAAGGAGGTGGAACTTCGCATTTTATGGAATAGGAGATTTTCTTCAAATAATCAAAATCCTCTTGCTCTATGATAAAGTCCTGTTTGCAATTCTGGCATTTTCGGGTTTCGGATTTCATAATCTTTTATTACTAAAATTATACTTATACTTTTATTCTACCATCTTTTCAAATTCTTTTGGCACAGGAGATTCTACTTTTACAATTTCCCCATTTAATTTTTTAAATTCAATAGATTTAGCATGAAGAGCGAGTCTGCCTATCTCGCTCGGACAATAATTCTTCGGTGCATAAAGTGAATCACAAACAATAGGGTAACTTAAGAATTTCATATGCACTCTGATTTGATGTGTTCTGCCTGTCTTTGGAGATACTTCTAGATAAGTAAATTTGTTACCTTTTTTGTCTTCAAATCTTTTTAATACTTTGTATTCCGTTACTGCTCCGCGGAGTTCACCTCTTGCTCCTCTTCCTGCAAGCCTCCGACGAAAGTCTGATGGACTTCTACCTATCGGCTTATCAATCTTCCCTTTGTCATTCTTTATCCAACCTGTCACTAAAGCAATATATACTTTCTTTATTACCCTATTCATAAACTGTTTTTTAAAATATGAAAATGCTTCTTTGGTCTTCACTATCACTAACACACCTGAAGTCTCTTTATCTAGCCTATGGACAATTCCCGGACGATCAATCTCTTTGTCATCAAATGACACTGGTTCTCCTACCCCTTTAAGTGAAGGGTAGTTCTTCATCACCCAATCCGTCACCGTCTTCTCTTTGGTCCTGCCGTCGCTATGCACCAAGAGTCCTGACGGCTTGTCTATCACTAAAACACCTGAGTCCTCATAGAGAATTTTTATTTGCATTGTGCTCTCGGAGGGAATCGAACCCCCATCAAGGCCTTAGAAGAGCCCTGTTCTATCCATTGAACTACGAGAGCAAAGGACATGGTGCACGATGTAGGACTTGAACCTACGACCTTCCCGGTGTAAACGGGTTGCTCTACCAACTGAGCTAATCGTGCCTTTCTACACTACCTAATTTAGCATAAAAAAGAGTAAAAACAACCTTCTCTTCTTTTTTATTCAAATCTCTTCAACGCTGTGCCAATAGCAGAAGCAAAAGAAAGAGATTCTTTGAATGATAAAGATGGTATCACTTCTCTAGGATTAAAAATGTTTGTCCACACATTTCCATATTCAACTATTATTTTTAAAGTAACAGAAAGATATTCATCTACACCTTGTAAATATACATCACTCCCAGTAAGAATTATTTTTTTAATTAATGGTCTTTTTGGATCTTTTTCCCCAATTCGTGTGTGCCAGCGAAGCAAATGCCTATTTATTTCTTCTTTCAAAATTGAAATCCCGCTTAGTGTAGCAGAAGATACTTCTTTGATAACAATATTTCGGATCAATCCTATATCGCTTTCTTCCGTTATTTTATAAATTGTTTCTCCACCAATGTTTATTGTAGAAGAAAATACTACTTTTTCGTCAGCAACAATAAAAACTCCAGTGTGAAACTTTTCAATATTTACTATCATATATGCATCCACATCTTTATTTTTTATCACTGCCCTCCTCTCTGCCTCCCCTTCTGCTTCAAAGTTTTTGATTCTTATTCTTGCATTTTTTAATACCTCCTTATAATCATTTAAATAGTCAAAACTTAAATTTTCTTTTTCTTCTGGTAAAGAGACAAAAGCGGATTTGATTTTTTTCTCTTGTTTTAAAAGCTGAAGCACCCTTTGCAATTCTTCTTGGTCTTTTACTATCCCATATTGAATTGCTCTTTCTGAAAGTTTTTTTTCTCCATAATCTAGAAGAACAAACCTTCCAAAAAGTTTTTTAGAAAGTTTGACAAAATGTATTGCTTCATCTGAAAAGGAAATTCCAATACTTGTTTTCTTAAACATAAGATTATTATATCATTTTTATACTGCTCTAGCCCCTATTGGGATATCATTACTCGGCTCAAGTAAAGAAAACTTCCCATCTTCTGTAGATACAGCAAAAAGCATTCCGTTACTCTCATATCCTTTGATCATTCTTGGCTCTAAGTTTGTCACAAACATACACTTCTTCCCCAGCAATGTGCTTGACTCAGGAAAATAGAGAGAAATGCCCGACACTATCTGTCTTTTGTCTTCTTCCCCAAAATCCACTATCAGTTTTAATAATTTGTCTGTATCAGGAATTTTTTCGGCAGAGATTATTTCTCCGACAGAAATTTCTATCTTTTTAAAATCTTCAATTGTTATTTTCATTTATTTATTCTATCTAAATATCTCTGAAGAATCAAAGCCGAAGCATTTGAATCAACCTTTTCTTTGTTTTCCTTATATCTTCTAGCTTCAACTGAAGTAAGAAATTCTTTTTGAAAATGGACTGGAATTAAAAAACTTTTCTCTAGTTCACTTGAAAACTTTTCTATTTCCTTCATTACTTTATTTGGCATACCATCAAAGTCAAGTGATTCTCCTATCACTATTTCAGTGATTTTATTTTCCTTAATTATTTTTGAAAGAAAAGAAAAAACCTCTTTATTATTTAGAATAATTTTCATGGGAAATGCAAACTTCCCATTTTCATCTGAAAGTGACAAACCTATTCTTTTTTTACCGTAATCTATCCCCAGGAATCTCATACTGAAATGCTAGCACAAAATCAACTTTTCTGATATGATTTTGATATGGATATATTTACACAACAAATTAGCAATCCTTGGACACTTTTGCCCATTTTAATATGGACCGCTTTTTGGAAGGGTTTTGCCCTTTGGACTGCAGTCAAAAAAGACCACAAAAAATGGTTTGTCGCCCTTATCATATTAAATACATTTGGTGTTCTTGAGATCATTTATCTCTTCTGGATTGCAAAGAAAAATTTGGGGGATGTAAAAAAAGTTCTTGCTAGAATTTTTCTTCCCTCAAAAAAAGAGTAACAAGTAAATATGGTAAGTCAGATTTTTGACTTGCCAACAAGGAGGCGTGTCTGAGTGGTCTAAAGAGACAGTCTTGAAAACTGTTAGGGGTGAAAGCTCCTCGTGAGTTCGAATCTCACCGCCTCCGCCAGGTCGTGCTGGGTTATCCCGCACGAGGTACATATTTAAACTATTTCATAGTAAATGAAAAGGTAGCTTATTACTGGACCTTTCAATGAAAAGCTGATACAATTGTATTGTATGAAAAAAGTGGTTACTAACTTGGTACTTGGTGATTGTGAATCAGTACTAAAAAATATTAAAGACAACAGCATAGACCTAATCATCACTTCTCCCCCTTACACTGACCAGAGAGCAGATACTTATGGTGGAGTTAAACCTAATGATTATGTGAAATGGTTTATGCCCAAAAGCCAAGAATTTTTACGTGTCTTAAAGCCGAAAGGAACTTTTATACTGAACATAAAGGAAGCAACTGTTGATAAAGAAAAAAGTTTATATGTTTTAAATTTAATTCTTGCCTTAAAAGAACAAGGGTGGCATTGGACTGAAGAATTCATTTGGCATAAAAAGAATTCGTTTCCAGGTAAATGGCCTAATAGATTTAGAGATGCTTGGGAAAGATTACTGCAATTTAATAAGCAAACTGATTTTAATATGTACCAAGAAGAAGTAATGGTTCCTATCGGAAAGTGGGCCGAAGGAAGACTAAAAAATCTGAGCGAAGCAGACAAGAAAAGAACATCTTCTAAGGCCGGCAGTGGCTTTGGAAGAAAAGTTTCAAACTGGTCAAATCGTGGTATGGTGTACCCTACAAACGTATTGAACATCGCCACTCAAACCGCAAATAAAAATCATAGCGCTGTATATCCTGAAGCCCTACCGGAATGGTTTATAAAACTATTTTCAAAAAAGGATGATTGGGTATTAGATCCTTTTGCTGGCTCAGGCACTACTTTAAAAGTGGCTGAACACTTACATAGAAATTCAATAGGAGTGGAAATTATGCCAAAATATTACAAAGTAGCCCTTAAAAATCTAAATTCAAAAAAGGGAATTCCTGAAAAAATAAAAAGAAGGAGACCTAGTAAAAAACAAAACATTATTGTATAGTATTATTGTTTATGCCAAGAATAACCAACGATACACCACGTAAAATAATCGAAGATTTTGCAAGAGAAATTAAGCAAAGTCAGATTGATGCCGTAAAACCACAGGACGTTGTAATTCACTTTAGAAATGAGCGTGCAGCTAATTTCCCGCGAAAAGTGGTTAGTGTTCCAATAAACCTACTAAGATATCGTAAGGACAATGGAAGAATCGCTTCGGATGTGTATAGTTACGAAAAAAGCATAAAAGTTTTAGAAGAGGAAGATGATGATGATCAAAAAATCCTAGAAAAATTTCTTAAAGACAAAGATCCAGATCAAACTCAAAATTTAAAAAATTCCATCTTACATCAAGGACAAGATGACCCTGCAATAATAACCTGCGATGGTTTTTTAATAAACGGAAACCGCAGAAAAATGGTTTTTCAACTTTTAAGGGAGCAAACTCACGATCCAAAATTTGATAGGATGAATGTTGTAATACTCCCTGGTAAAAATGATCCTGGAGGACCACCAACGAACAAAGAGATTGAACAAATTGAAAATCGTTATCAATTACAAAAAGACGGTAAGTCTGAATATTCAAATTTTGACCGTGCGCTTTCTATCAGGAGAAAAATTGAATCTGGAATGAGTCTCGAGGATCAACTAAGTGATGACCCCAATTTCGTTTCTTTAAGCCCAAGTGAATTCAAAAAACAAGTTCAAAAATACGAAGAAGAGTTTCTAAAACCTCTTGGGTGTGTTGATAGATATCTTGAAGACTTAGGCCGTGATGGTTATTATCGTTCAATTTCCTCTGGTATTGGAGACAGAGAAGGAAGATGGCAAGCGTTTTTAGATTACTATAAGTCTGTAAGAAAAAAACTAGAAAATGAAAGGGAGAGAATTAGTCTTGGAATTGAGGAAGATGAGGTTGGGCGTATTGAGGATGTTGCATTTAAATTAATAAGATTGCGAGAATTTCCTGGCCAGAAAGTTCACAATTTAATG
This sequence comes from Minisyncoccota bacterium, assembly GCA_041657445.1. Taxonomy (GTDB): domain Bacteria; phylum Patescibacteriota; class Minisyncoccia; order Phycocordibacterales; family UBA9973; genus UBA9973. The sequence continues at coordinate 41,003 of JBBABV010000004.1, forward strand.
AGAGGTTTACCAAAATATCTGTCTGATGATATATCAAAAGACGAATTATTCGCATTAAACAGAATAAGGGAGTTGGATCCATCTGAAACCCATGATTCAGATGGCAAAGAAGATGACTACGAAATCATTGATCAAAAATGGAGAAATAAGAACAGTACTGAAATAATACGAAGGGTTCGTAGGGCGATAGATCACAGTGAACACAGCGATGAAATGGAAACTCCTATTGAATTATTGAAACAAGCTTTAAAAAAGCTAGAACATAGAAAAATGAATCCGTCATCCATTGGAGCGGGAGATCTTAAGGAAGCTATGATTATTGCAGAAAAAGTAGAAAGAAAAGCAAGAGAACTAAAAACAGAATTGTATAATTATATTAAAGATATAGATAAACTTAAAAAACCACAAAATAAACATACTAATGCAAAGTGATTATTATAGATGTATCAAAAAATCAGATAAGCATATCTAACTCAGATATTGATTCACTACACGTGAGGCAACTCTTGTTCTGGAAGTATGAAAAAAAAGACAACAAATCCTTTTTACTACATTCAGAAAATTTATCACAAGATTTATTAAAGTTAATTAATTTTTTTAATAAAGAAGGGTTAAAATACCAACTATCGCAAGAAGCGCAAATCATATACAAAAATGTGCAAGATACAAAAGAGAGTTACGAGAGCAAGAAAAATCTTTTAAGAGAGTTTAAGGAAGGCAAGTTTGATAAAAAAAAATACAAAGCATTTCTTCTCTTCTTGAAAGAAAATATAAAAAGAGACCTTAAAGAACACCAAAAAAAGGCTGCTTTCCACCTATACTTAGCACAAAATGGTGCCAACTTCTCTGTTCCTGGTTCAGGAAAAACAACTGTAATTTTAAGTGTATATGAAAAGTTGAGGATTGAAGGAAAAGTTGATACTTTGTTTGTGATAGGACCACCCGCTTCATTTGGCCCATGGAAACATGAGTTTCAAGAAACGTTAGGGAGAATGCCAAAATATCAAGTTTTGGCCGGAGGAGACAAAAATACAAGAAAACTTGAATACTATCCCAGTGCTACAAATAAATCAGAATTATATTTAAGCACTTTCCATACGGCATTAAATGATCAGCATGAAATAATAAACCTTTTTAAATCAATCCACATTAAGGCATTTCTTGTTGTTGACGAAGCCCATTATATCAAGCAACTTGATGGGAACTGGGCAAATGCAATTCTTAACATCTCGAGAGGTTCAGTTGTTAGGTCAGTACTAACTGGAACGCCGATTCCAAAAAGTTATGGGGATTTATTTAATCTTTTTGATTTTCTTTGGCCGGATAACAAACCTATTGATAATGCTTCAAAGCATAGAATATTAGCATTAGAAAAAGAAAAACAAAATCAGCAGGTTAAAGATATTTTAGATGAAAAAATAGGATCCTTTTTCTATCGAGTTAGAAAAAATGATTTGGAATTAACAAAACCAGTTTTTCACGAACCAATTATCATAGAAATGAATAAATATGAGAAAATTATTTATGAAGCAATTGAAAATAAGATAAAAGATAATACGAATTACGACAATTACAACGACATCGAATTAGTTTTAAGATTAAGAAGGGGCAGACTTATTAGGTTAAGGCAAACGATTTCATATGCAGGGCTGTTAAAAACTGCAATCGAAGGATACGAGGAATCTTTATATGATGAAAAATCCGATATAGCTAAATACATTAATGACTACAACAAGAATGAAGTCCCAGGGAAGATAGAATATCTTTTAAAGATCTTGGCTGAGTTTAAAAATAAGAAAGAAAAAGTAGTAATCTGGTCTAACTTCGTTGGAACAATTGAATTAATAAATACTATTTTAAATGAAAAAGGGTTTAATAGTAAAAAAATCTACGGCAAAACTCCAATTCAGCAAACAACAGTAAGCGATGAGGAGGGTCGAGAAGAAATTAGAAATGAATTTGTCGACAAAAATAGCGGGCTAGATATTTTAATAGCAAACCCCGCCGCATGTGCTGAGTCAATTTCTTTGCATACTACTTGTCATAATGCTATTTACTATGATCTTTCCTATAACTGCGCTCAATATTTACAATCATTAGACAGGATTCACCGCATAGGTGGCTCAGAAAAAGTTTCTTCTCATTATTATTTTTTACAATACAAAAATACATTTGAAAATGACATTAAGGATAGTCTAGAAAAAAAGGCAGAAAAAATGTATGGTTTAATTGATCAAGACTATACTATATACAATCTTGATATGTTTGAAGACGATGAAACAAGTGCATATGAAAGATTATTTAAAATAAAATGATTAATTTTGAGAAGATAGATGTAAATAAACTATTATCATTAATACAGTATGTTAGCGAAAGCAAAGAAGCCACTGTATTAATAATAAAGAAAAAATTTGAGAATATATCAAAAAATTTTGACGATTCTTTGAATTTATTATCCATCTTAGAAATCATTCATCTAGATAAAAATAAAATATCAATCGATTCATCAGTTAAGTCTTTCGATAAGGAGTATTTTTCTAAAAAAGTAACTGAATCCCTTTTTAATAAAAAAATATGGCTCTAGACTAGCTAATTCATGCTAAACTAGAGAATATGTTGAAAAGACAAGCTAGAATAAGTAAAGCAAAAATCAAGAAATTAATTGAATGTTTTTCTTTAGATTTGAATGCAACTCAGACAAGC
>JBBABV010000005.1:0-42144 GCA_041657445.1 Minisyncoccota bacterium
CATCATTCATGGTGATCTTCATACAATCACCAGTATGACTGATGGATCCCTTTAGGAGCCCTTTTGGGCTCCTTTTGTGTTAGAATCCATTTCTATTTGGGTATCATCTTGTGTTAGACAAGACTTTTGATGTTCTTCTTTTCTCTTCGTGCTATAATAAAAAAACAATGGAAGGATCATTTTTAAAAGAAATGCCTCAGTTTAAGACTCCAGAAGAGGAGCTTGAATATCTGCGTGCTCATATAGAGAAAAGAGAACAAGAACTCAAAAATAAAGGTCATTTTGAACATTCAAGAGAAAGGGCTACGAAGGATGTTATTTCTGAATACAAGAAGGTGCCTACAGAAGAGGTGATAGTAAAGGAAAACATCATATCAAAAAAAGAGACAGAAGGTATAGTGCTTTCACTGAAACCAGAAATCCATGATGAAGTAATGGAAGAATTGCTTGGCATTGTGATGACTAGAGGAATCAAAAATGCTCTTTCAGTAGTAGAATCAATGGGCAATCCCCATGTAGATGATGATTTTCATAGGGTCTTAATTCAATATCTTAAAGCAGATGGTGTTCCTTTTCCTTTTAAAGAAGGAACACCGCTTTATAAAGCAATGAATATGACTTTATTTGAAATTACTCTTCCTCCTTCTGAGGATGAAAAAGAAAATGGAAAAGGTTTTAAAGAATTTATTGGTGCAATGGAGCAATTTTATGCTGGTATGCATTCAATTTCTATTGGGAGAAACAATGAATATGAAAACTATTTTGCACTTGAAATAGCATTATCTGGTGAAAGTGATGAGGTTGTTATTTATGCAGCAATTCCAAACAAACATATATCACTTTTTGAAAAACAAATTCTTGCTTTATACCAAGAAGCAAAAATTAATGAAATTAAAGATGATTATAATATCTTTAATGAAAAAGGGGTTGCTGTTGGTGCTTATGCCAGTCTTTCAGAAAGAGCTGTTTTACCTATTAAAACATATGACAATATAGACCATGATCCAATGAATACTATTCTAAATGTTTTTTCAAAATTAAAAACTGAAGGAGAAGGAGCTGCTATTCAGGTTATTATCGCTCCTGCAGGGGATAAATATATCAATGAATTTCATTCAATATTAGATGATGTAAAAGAAGGAATGTCGGTAAAACATGCCGCAGATAATTTATATAAATTCAATAGAGCAATTTTAAACATATCAAAAGAAATTATTTTTGGACCAAAAAAAGAAGAAGAAAAAAAAGAAAAATTTACACCAGGGAGAAGAGCTGTTGATGAAGGAGCTACAGAAAAGATAAACAACAAACTAAAGAGTAGTATAATGAAGGCAAACATTAGAGTAATAGCCTCTGCTGAAACAAAAGAAAGAGCTCAAGAAATCTTAAAAGAGATAGAATCTTCTTTTCATCAATTTACTGAGCCAGCAAGTAATTCTTTGTATTTCAGTGAGGCTGTGGGTAGTGGATTAAAACAACTTTTTCATGATTATTCCTATCGTATTTTTTCAAAAGAAAAAGCACTTCCACTTAATTTAAAAGAACTTTCTTCAATCTTTCATTTCCCTATTGGTGTAGGAAGCACCCCTCAACTCAAAGAAGCAAAAGCTGGTATTGCTCCTGTCCCTTCTCATATGGGTAAGGAAGGTATTGTGCTTGGGGTAAATAGTTACCGTGGTAAAGATACTACTGTTTGTCTAGCAAGAGAAGACAGAATGCGACATTTCTATGTCATAGGACAAACTGGAACAGGTAAAACAAACATTATGCTTAATATGATTACCCAAGATATAAAAAATGGTGATGGTTGTTGTTATATTGATCCTCATGGAACAGATATTCAAACCATTCTTTCTCGTGTTCCAAAAGAAAGAATGGATGATGTTATTTATTTTGATCCTGCATACATAGCAAGACCTATGGGGCTTAATATGCTTGAATATGATTCAAGATACCCTGAACAGAAAACTTTTGTTGTTAACGAGATGATGAATATATTTAATAAACTATTTGATATGAAAGTAGGAGGTGGAGCAATGTTTGAGCAATATTTTAGAAATAGTGCCTTTCTTGTAATGGAAGATCCTGATTCTGGTTCTACTTTATTAGAGATTACTAGAGTATTGGCTGATAAAGATTTTAGAGACCTAAAACTATCAAAATGTAAGAATCCTATCATTAAGCAATTTTGGATTTCTGCAGAGCAAACTACAGGAGATCAATCACTAGCAAATTTTGTGCCTTATATTTCTTCCAAATTTGATAACTTTATTTCAAACGATATCATGAGACCTGTTGTGCTTCAACAAAACTCTGTATTTAATTTCCGTAAAATAATGGATGAAAAAAAGATATTACTTGTGAATCTTTCAAAGGGGAGATTGGGAGATATAAATGCAAACCTTATAGGACTTGTTTTGGTAGGAAAGATTCAAATGGCTGCACTTTCTAGGGTAGATATGTTTGGTAAACCAATGAATGATTTTTATCTTTATATTGACGAATTTCAAAATGTAACCACGGATTCCATATCTTCTATCCTTTCAGAAGCAAGAAAATATCGTCTTTCGCTTAATATCGCTCATCAGTACATAAATCAACTTCAAGATGATATTAAAAATGCAGTTTTTGGAAATGTTGGCTCAATGGCTGTATTTAGAGTTGGAACAGAGGATGCTTCTTTTCTTGAATCAAAATTCAAACCAACCTTTACTGCAAAAGATATTACAAGACTTGATAATTACAATGCATATATGAGTATGCTCATCAACGGTGAACCATCAAAACCATTTAATATCAAAACTCTTGCACCAGAGAAAGGTGATGTTGACATTGTTGATAAATTAAAAGAAATATCATATATGAAATATGGAAAGGATAGGGAAGAAGTAGAAAAAGAAATAATGTCTAGATATGATACAATGAGTTAGACAAGGATATTTTAATAAAAAATGCAGGAATATGAATTAAAATTTTTAGAAGTGAATGTAAAGGAACTTGAAAAAAAACTTCTATCAATCGGTGCAGAAAAAGTAGGGGAATATGATCTTGATAGGATAAATTTTGATTATCCTGATTTTCGTTTGAGGAAAATTCATGCTTGGCTTCGTTTACGAACAGATGGTAAAGAAACTACTCTTACATACAAACAAAATATAAAGGGAGACAGTATAGATGGAAGAACTAAAAATATTGGATGTAAGGAAATTGAGATTAAAATAGATAATTTTGAGAATGGGAAAGTTCTTCTTGAAACACTTGGATTTATACCTTCTATATTTGAGAATAATAAAAGAATCAAATATAAAAAAGATGATGTGATTTATGATATAGATTCATGGCCTTTTATTCCGACATATCTTGAGATTGAGACTATTTCTTATGAAAAAGCAAAAGAGGTTGCGAGAGAGATTGGTCTAGATGGAGAGCAGGGGGTAATAGGTTCTGCAGGGTCAATTTACAAAATGTATGGATATGATATAGATGATTATTCTTCAATAACTTTTGAAGGGATGATAAAAAAGTAATTTTTGCAAAAAACATGTTTTTCTGATAATATAATCTTATTATTATAAACTTATTAAACACATAGACGAAAGCTATTTTTTTATATGAAACACCCAAAAGAAGAAAGAACATATGTAATGATTAAACCAGATGGAGTCAAGAAAGGACTAACTGGAGAGATCATTCGTCGTTTTGAACAAAGAGATTTAAAAATTGTTGCCCTTGAAATGTTTTTGCCAACTTATGAACAGATTGATAATCACTATCCTAAAAAAGAAGATTGGATTACTCGTCTTGGCACAAAAACACTTACTACTTACGAGAAATATGGTTACAATGCTATGGAGGATTTTGGAACTACAGATCCTGCTAAAATTGGTCCAGAAATAAGAAAGTGGCTTATTGATTACATGTCTAGTGCACCACTTGTAAAAATGATAGTTCAAGGAATTCATGCTGTTGATGTTGTTAGAAAAATTGCAGGAGAAACAATGCCTTATAAAGCAGATATGGGAACAATTAGAGGAGATTATTCTATAGATTCTCCTGCACTTGCAAATAGTGAAAAAAGAGCAGTTATGAATATCGTTCATTGTTCTGAAACACCTGAAGAAGCAGAACATGAAATAAATCACTGGTTTGGTAAATCTCCTGTTTTTGAATACAAGAGATTTGGAGTTGATGAATAAAGGGAAAAAATATCTTAAAAAATTTAGAAACAGAAAATGGCAAAAGTCTAGTTGCCATTTTTTGTTTTTCATCTATACTTTTAGTAGGGTTATTTCCATATATTACCTAGTACACACTTTTTAGGGAGCCTCGATCATTCTATGCCTTGGCGTAAAGTGTCTGGCACCCACCTAGCTTTTGTAGGCTAAGGTAATATTCTGCAAATAGCCCTAAGATAGGATCTCCGCATTAAGGGTAAAGAAACTGCGGAGATTTTTTCTTGAGTATTTGAAAATTTTATATGAATAAAAAGAAACTAGGTTTTTTTGTAGTTTTTGTAGTTTTTTTTATATTTTTAATAAACTGGCTAGCGATGGAATTTCATTGGTATTATTTTTTACCATGGTTTGATATTCCAATGCATTTTTTAGGAGGTTTTTGGGTGGCTTCTTTGTTTATTTTTCTTTTACCTTTTAGGGATTATTCTTTCAAATATGTATTTTTGATACTCGGATGCGTTCTTTTTGTGGGTGTTTTATGGGAACTCTTTGAAATTACATTAAATAGTATTACTATACGAGTGAGTTTTGATAAAATTGATACAATTTCTGATCTGTTGTTTGACTTATTAGGAGGGTTTATTGCCTTACTTATTTTTCATAAAAAGAAATAAAATAGTATGTTATAATTATTCAGATGAATAAAAAAGCAAAAATATCATTTTGTGGAGGGGCAGGAACTGTTACAGGTGCTAATTTTCTTTTAGAGGCGGATGGTAAAAAAATTCTTATAGACTGTGGACTTACTCAAGGTTCTAAAATTGCTGATGATGTCAATTGGAGTCCATTTCCTTATAATCCAAAAGAAATAGATGTTCTTTTTATTACTCATGCCCATATAGATCATATTGGTAGAATTCCTAAATTAGTTCATGATGGATTTAGAGGAAAAATATATTCTACACTACCTACAAAAGATTTGTCTCAACCTATGCTAGCAGACACTGCTTCAATTCTTGGAAAAAATGATAAATTAAATTTGAAGGATGTTTATTCCGAAGAGAATCTTAAAATAATATCTTCCTTATGGGAAGGATTTGATTATTCTGATAAAGTGAAAGTAGGAGATGAAATCGAGGCTACTTTTTTTAACGCTGGACATATTTTAGGTTCAGCGATGGTATTATTTATCTATAACAACAAAAGAATACTTTTTACTGGTGATTTGGGAAATAGTCCATCTCCTCTTTTACCTGATACAGAAAAAATTTCTGATGTTGATTATCTTATAATGGAAAGTGTCTATGGAGATAGAAATCATGAATCTCGTGATGAGAGAAGAAAAAAACTTGAAGAGGTTATTGAAGACAACCATAAACGAAAGGGAACTCTCATTGTGCCTACTTTTTCCTTAGAACGTTCCCAAGAACTTCTTTTTGAGTTAAATGATCTGGTTGAAAATAATCGTATCCCTATCATGCCTGTTTTTCTTGATTCACCACTAGCTATTCGTATTACTGATATCTTTAAAAGATACAAAAGATATTTTAATGAAAAAGCTCAAAAAATAATGATTCACGATCCTCAACTTTTTGATTTTCCAGGGGTTAAATTTACCCTTGAGGCAGAGGAATCTAAAAAAATAGAACATACCCCCAATCCGAAAATAATAATTGCTGGTTCTGGTATGTCTTCTGGAGGGAGAATTGTTCATCATGAAAAAAACTTTCTTCCTGACCCAAACAACACCGTTTTACTTCTTGGGTATCAATCAGTGGGAAGTCCGGGGAGGTTGATTCAAGAGGGAGTAAAGACTGTTCGTATTCTTGGTGAATATATTAATGTTCGTTCTCATATTGTTACTATATATGGATATTCAGGACACAAAGATTCAAATGGTTTAATAAAATTTGTAGAAGAAATGAGAGATTCCCTTAAAAAGGTTTTTGTAGTTATGGGAGAATCAAAATCTTCAATGTTTCTTGTTCAAAAAATTAGAGATAATATGGGGATTGAAGCATATGCACCAGAGCAAGATGATATAGTAGAAATTGATTGTGGATAGAGAATATAATAAATTATATTAAGTTGAAAAACCAATAATTTTCTTTGAAAAAACAAATATCTATGCTAAATTATGATTATATAAATTTATGAATAAAATAAATACTTTTGAAAAGCATGGGCATAATCAAATAAAAATATGTGTTTCAGGGGCAGCAGAGACAGGACATTGTGGAGTAAATGCATTAGAAAAAGCAAAGGAACTTGGTAAAGAAATAGTTAGACAAGGAGCAGTGCTTGTGACTGGTGCTACTACTGGTTTTCCGTTTTGGTCTGCTATTGGAGCAAAAGAAGAAGGTGGAATGTCTATTGGTTTTTCTCCTGCTGCTACAGAGAAAGAACATGTAGATATCTATAAGTTACCTCTTGATTATATGGATTTGATTGTTTATACAGGGTTTGGTTATCCAGGAAGAGATTTATTATTAACTCGTTCAGTGGATGCTGTTATTTGTGGTTGTGGAAGGATAGGGACAGTGCATGAATTCACTATTGCATTTGAGGATAATAAAGTTATAGGTATCTATGAAGGACCATGGGATATGGATGAGCAATTAAAAGAAATGCTAGAAAAAAGCCATAGACCAAATGATAAAGTTATTGCGGGGGGAGATCCTAAAAAACTTGTTGCAGATATTATTGCTATGGTAAAAGAAATTAAAGTAAAGGAATACAGTATTATAGGGAATAAGTAAAAAATTATTTTTCTATGTTTCTATGAAATGATTCAAAGGGTTCACAAGGAGGAGTCTTTTTGTCAAATTTAGTTTCATTTATTCTATACAAAACAGTTTCAAGATTCTTACATATATTCATATCTAAGTCTTCAAAAAACTTTGGCTTGTCGTCCATAAATACTATCTTTTCATTTATATTTTCTTTACAGATTTTTTCTATTACCTCTCTTTTACTATCCGGAACAATATATATTTCTTTAAAAAGGGGAGTAATTCCTGATTTCTCTATTTTATCTTTTTGGAATTGTTGCTCACCATTTGTAACTAAGAAGCAGTTCTCTTTTCCTGCTTTTTTGATTAAATCAATTACTTCTTGATTTATATATAGAGGGCATTTTCCCATTATCTTTGAATAAAGGGTTTTTATTATTTCTTCTTTTCCAGTAAAAAGTGAATTTAGGAATTTTGTTAATGAAAATTCTTTTATTCTCATTTGATTATAAAGTTCTTTTGCATGATCTATAGATACGCCTTCCTTTTCTATTAAGGAAAACATTGATACTTTAAAAAGAGAAGTATTTTTAAATATCACATCATCAAAATCAAATATATATTTCATTTTATATTTTCTATTATATCATTAATACATTTTGCTAGTTTATCTGAATCATGTCTTATGAAACTCTTATACTTTTGTCTTGCGTCTGATTTATCATATTTGATAATTTTATGAGAAATGAGTGCTCGTCTTACTACTCTTTTATCAGGAAAATCATCTTCTACTAATACTCCATCTCCTTCTTTTAGTTTATATCTTTTTATTTGATTTTGCGATGGTGCTTCGTTATTTATCAATACTATATCTGCATTTCTGCCAAGGTATTTTTCTGTTTCATTTACATAATTACTGACTTTCCAGTTTTTTGTATGTTCCTTCTTGTTTGTAAGGTTGACAGGTATTATGATTTTTGCTTTTGTTTTTTTTATTGCTTCGTGAAATCCTTTGACTATTAGATTTGGAATTAGTGATTCATAATAATTTCCTGGTCCAATGAGTATATAGTCTGCTTTTAATATTGCTTCTTTTGCTTTTGGATTTAGTAATACTTTCTTATCATAAAAAATTCTTTTTAGTCCGTTTTTACAAAAATTTATTTTATCTATCTCAACTTGTCCTTTTACTTTTTTACCATTAGTTGTGTTTATACAAAGATGTGCTTTGTTTTTAGTGACAGGTATTACTTTCCCTCTTACTTTTAGAATTTCTGATGCTATCTCTACTCCTTTACTAAAGTCTCCTGTTACTTTTTCAAGTGCTGCTAGAAAAATATTTCCAAAACTATGACCCTTTAATGATCCATTATCTTCAAACCTATAACCCATCAATTTTCTTACTATGTCTGTGTGTTCGGAGAGTGCTACAAGGCACTGTCTTACATCTCCTGGGGGAAGAACCCCTAATTCATCTCTCAATACTCTAGTAGAGCCACCATTGTCAGCCATAGAGACTATGGCTGTAAGGGAAACATTCTTTAGATTCTTTAGTCCAGAGAGAACAGTATAGCTTCCCGTTCCTCCTCCGACGGTAACTATTCTTTTCATAAAATTATTATTTAATAGTTTTAAGTATTTCAGCAAACACTCTAGGATAGTTTTCAGCAAGATTTGCTAGGATTTTACGGTCAAGCAAAATATCTTTTTTCTTTAAAGTATCAATCATTTTTGAGTAACTAATTCCATTTTCCCTTGCTCCTGCATTAATTTTTATATTCCATAGTTTTCTGTTATGGGATTTCTTATCCCTTCTATGAGCGAAGGCATAACTACCTGCATGCAAAAGTGCATCTTTTGCTTGTCTTTCTTTTGTGCTTCTTCCATGGCGAAAACCCTTTGCTTGTTTTAGGACACTTCTTCTTCTTTTTAAGGCGTGAACACCTTTTTTTACTCTTGTCATTTTAGTTTATTTTATGAAAATGGTAATAAATGGCTTAATGGTTTGTTTTTAATTTTAAAATTTTTCCCTTTTCTGCCTGCTAGTTGTGTTGTTCGTGATTGTTTAGAATTGAAATGATTAAAACCGGGCTTTCTTCCTATGATTTTCCCGTTCTTTGTTACTTTTAATCTCTTTGAATATGATTTATTTGTTTTCATTATTTTGCTTTTTCTATTGTAATAGATAAACCTTTTGGACCTTTTTTATATGATTCTGAAACTTTGTAATTCTCTGTTATTAAATGAAGAACTCTATCAAGTCTTTCTTTTAAGAAACTCTCTTGCATATATTTTGCTCTACCTGCGAGGAATAATTCAACCTTTATTCTGTGTCCTTCCGCAAGCCACTTAGAAGCAGTTTTTGCTTTAAGCCCCAAGTCATGTTCTCCTGTGCCTATCTTAATTTGGATAGATTTAGTTTCGGTTGGCTTTGCACCTTTAGCATTCTTTTGCTTCTTGTTCTGCTCATACTGATACTTACCATAATCCATTATCTTTGCGACAGGGGGTAGGGCATTTGGTGAAATTTCTATCAGGTCAAGTTCAAGCTCTTCGGCTTTTTCTAAAGCATCTTTGAAACTCAAAATACCTAGATTTTCATTTCCTGCACCAATGACACGAAGTTCCTTGGCTCGTATTTGATTGTTTATTCTTTCTCTCAAGTGATATATCAAAATCCGTCAAAAGAAATCCTTTATATATGGAAATCCAAGAGGAATTTAACATCTTGTAGTTTATCTTATTTTTGACCTAAAGTCAATGAAAAAACCTAAAAAATGGTTCTTTGTTTGGTTTACGGTGGATTAATACAAATATTTGCTATTTCAGATAAGATCTGATATCATCACTTATGTGAAATGCCGAGAAAATATAATTGAACAGTTCAAGAATCAGCCTTATTTTACAAGGGAGGCATTTTTTCAGATTTCGAAAGAATGTAATGTAAAGGATACAACAGTCAGGTCATATTTAGTTCGTTCTCTCGCCCGCAAGGATATAATTCAACTCAAGAGGGGTTTTTATGTAACGACAGATTTTTATAACAAGAATAAAAATGATATTTCATATATTTTTTACCTTGCTAATGTTTTAAGAGGACCTTCCTATGTTAGTTCTTGGACCGCTCTACAGTATTATAATTTGACTACAGAAATTATCAATACTATTACTTCTGTTTCTGAAAAAGTCACCAGAGATTACATTACAAAAATAAGTACATTTTCATATCATTCAATAAATGAGAAATTATTCTCTGATTTTATTTTAGTAAAAGAAAAATTTGAATTTTTTATAGCGACCCCTTCAAAAGCACTTTTTGATCTGATTTATTTTAGGACCAAACAGCTAAGGGGTATTAAATTAGAAGAAATAGATAGTATTGTAGAAAGTCTAAGAATTGATATAGAAGAAATGGACAAGGAAGAAAAGAATAAATTTTACAAATTAGTTAAGGAATATATAAAAAATGAATAATCAGATAATTTTACAATTAAAAACAAGAATTGATGAAGTAAGTGTTAAAGGAATAAAAAATGTGGAGATAAAGCGAAATGTTTTAAAGGAAGAATTACAGTATTATGTGCTTAATTTTATATATCATCATCCTTTATATAGTGAGTGGACTATGTATGGCGGTTCTGCTCTTCGTATTTGTCATAAACTCGATAGAATGTCAGTTGATTTAGATTTTGAAATTAAAGATGTGATCAATGATGCTTTTCTTAAAAAATTAAGTCAGGAGATAGGGGACTATTTTACAAGGACATATAATACTGATTCAAGTTTTCTTACCATAAAAGAAAACAAAAATCGCGGAATAAGACTAAACTTTAACCTTGGAAAAGAATTAGAATTAGGACATACATCTGATTTAGTTCATATCAAAGTTGATTTAAATTGTTTTACTGCTCCAAAGACTGTTACGGAGCGAATTCCTATAAATCATAACCAGTTTTCTTTTGTTATAAAGACATACAATATGTCCAATCTTATGGCTAGTAAAATAGCTGCTATTTTCTTAAGAGGGCAGAGGGGGGTAGGAAGTGCCCTATATGAAGAAAAAGGAAGAGATATTTATGATCTTCTTTGGTATATGAATAAGAAAATAATTCCAGACCTAGACTATTTGAAAGCAAAAGGTGTGGATGTATCTGATGTGCAGAGTTTATTCAATAAATTAACTCTTAAAATGAATGATGTTAGTGAAGAGAATTTAAAGAATGACCTTGTGCCCTTATTCTTTGACCAAAATTTTATTTCAGACTGGTTGAAGAATTGGATGAATACATACCTGTATTTATTGAATGATTACAAGATAAATACAATAAGCAAGCTTGAGAAGATAAAGATTTCTCAAAATTTTCAGACGGGTGATTTTTCTTTTATTTTTACATATGAAACAGTTGAAAATAAATCAATAAAAATTATTTTTTATTTAAGCGATCGATGGTTAGAAAAAGAAATTCAAAAAGACAATGCAGATATTGATAATATACTTGAGATTAGTGAAAAAATATGGGATTTAGATAAAAACATTTGGAGGGACGACAAAAAAACCCTTAATAAATTAAAAGAATATGCAAAAATCTTCAAAGAAAAGATCGAGTTATATTTTAAGAAAACCAAGAGAGTAGTGATAGGGGATACAATCGCAACCAAACTTATTCGTTGCACAGCTGACAATCTTAATCGTAATGAAGAGATCGTATTAACCCTATCAGCACTGATTTCTTGCGAGCTTGATGATTTGTTTAAATAATACAAAAATATAATGATACATCCAGGATTGATCCTTTTACTTCAAAAAAAGTATACAGTATATAATGTACTGTATACTTTTTAATTTAAGTTTGGATATATAAATATTTTTTGCTTAAGGAATACTGCAAAAAAATACTACGATTTCAGATAACATATTGAAAATGTTTAATATTATAGAAAGTAAATAACCACATTAAAATACTAAGTAGACCTAAGTACCTTCAATTTTTCCCCTTGCCAATATTCATAGAAAGGACCAAATATTGCACCAGCGAGAAACCAAAATACAAATTCTTCTACCGGAATTCCTATTATTCTTATACCACTTATTCCTGCTAAATATGTTTTATCTATCCATTCGGGTGAAATCACAAGAATCACAAAATAGAATGATAATGAAACCAGTACCATTAAAATACCTGTCAATAAAGAATTAAAAACTAAGTCTTTTCTGACAATCATTAATATAATAGCCGCTATAATCATTGCTATAGTGCTAGACCAAAATGAAGTTAAGCCAACTCCCCAGAATAAATACATTGTAACCATCATTAAAAGGAATAAGATTGTAAGAGCCCCACTTATATGATGATGAAGTTTTCTCTTATACATACTTCGTTTAAATAACAGTTCATAAATTGTTGCCATAATACCTCCAGAAGTAAATCCTAAAATAAAATCTTCAATTCCAACCAAACTATTTGTAATATTCTGTGGATACCACCAATCTACTGTCCATCCATAATAAGTAGAAAAAAGACATAAACCGCTCATTAAAACACTCATAAAAAGCATTTCATTTCTCAAATCTTTTCTCCTATAAAAAATAAAAATCCATATTAAACAAAATGGAATAAGGGCAATCATGTAAATATATTGCATGGGAATATTATATCATACTTTTGATGGAGATGACGGGAATTGGCTATTACATAGCCAGGTGCTTTTCGATTTGTCTTTGGCAAATAACGAAAAGCCTTTCAATTCCCGACACAAGCAAAGCAGTTTGCTTGCTCATCATTCATAAATTAAAAACACCTCGCAAGAGCGAAGTGTTTTTAATTTTGTGGAGATGACGGGAATTGAACCCGTGTGCAAAGGATCGTTACAGTAAAATCTACATACATAGTTCGCTTTTTGTTTTAAATCTTTAGACTATTAAACGAACCAAATATCTAAAGATCGATTCCCTTATTTTTCGGAGAGAAGTAGGGAAGTCCTTCTTCCTATCCCGATAGTATTATGCCTCAATTCATATATCGGAAGTCTATGAATGAGACACCAGATTCGCCTTTAGGCTACTACTGGAGCGAAAGCAAACTGATTTGCTCCAAAATATGGAGAAACAATTGCTTTTGCTTTGGAAGCTAATTTTGCAATTAACAGTTTGAATGAAGTTTAACGAGATTGCATTCTTTCTCGGTATGCATTAATGCAAGAAAATCTTTTGTCTATGCCTTGCATCCCCATGATTAAGACCTACAAAATATACTTATTCTCAAATGAGACGGCTGATAAACTAATAATCTTTCAATGTGCGACGGAGTTCTCTTTCCGTTTCTCTTTTTTTTATACTCTCTCTCTTATCACGATTCTTTTTTCCTTTTACAATCGCGATATCTAGCTTGATTTTTCTCCCTTTATTATACACTGTGAGAGGCACTATTGTCAAGCTTTTGTTTTTATCATTACTGGCTAATTCTTCTATCTCTTTTTTAGTAAGCAAAAGTTTTTTGTTTCTTAATGGGTCATAATCCTTCGGTGCATTTTTAGGTTGAAAAGGGGTAATGTTTGCATTGATTAGAAACACTTCTCCACCTCTTACAATTACAAAGGCTCCATCAAGAGACATTTTACCTTCTCTTACGGATTTAGTTTCTATCCCTGATAATTCTATCCCAGCACTATATTTATCAAGAATTTCATATTCAAACCTTGCTTTTCTGTTTTCTGCATAATGTGCCATAGTCTGATTTTAGCATAAATTGAAAAAGAAAATTTCTAAAATCTATGCTATAATCAAAAAATGGATTTTAAAGTGATAAATAACAAAGTTCCAGAAAAGGGTAAAAATAAGCAGGGTAATGGACCAGGGCTTTCTGGAAGTATTGCATCTGTTGTTTTAATTTTAATGATAGTAACAGCACTATATCTTATAGTATCTAATGCTTCAGAACCAAAGTCAGAGATATCAATTTCCGAACTTGCTCAATCAGTTTCATTAGGTGATGTAAAAGAAATAATAGTAGAAGGGGAAGAACTCACTATTACTTTTTTAAACGAAGAAATCAAAATAGCAAAAAAAGAAACGGAATCTTCGCTTTCTGAGACTCTTTCAAATTATGGAGTAAGTGCAGAAAAACTTTCTGAAACTAAAATTCAAGTACGAGAGGAAAGTGGTTTTGGTTTTTGGGCACTTAATGTTCTTCCTTTTCTTATTCCGATTATATTCATAATAATTTTCTTTTGGTATGTTTCAAGGCAAGTAAAGGGTGCAGGAATGCAAGCATTTTCATTTGGTCAATCAAAAGCTCGTATAACAGATCCAAATGACAAGAACAACAAAATCACTTTTAAAGATGTAGCAGGATGTAAAGAAGCAAAAGAAGAATTAAAAGAAATAGTTGATTTCCTCAAAAGCCCAAAAAAGTTTATTGATATTGGTGCTCGAATTCCAAAAGGTGTTATCCTAATGGGACCACCAGGATCTGGAAAGACAATGCTTGCTCGTGCTGTGGCGGGAGAAGCAAGTGTTCCATTTTTTCATCTTTCAGGCTCAGAGTTTGTTGAAATGTTTGTAGGAGTTGGAGCTTCACGCGTTCGTGATCTTTTTAAAATGGCAAAGAAGTCTGCTCCTGCCATAATCTTTATGGATGAGATTGATGCTATAGGGCGAACTCGTGGGGGAGGTTTTGGAGGCGGAAATGACGAAAGGGAACAAACCCTTAACCAAATACTCGTAGAAATGGATGGTTTTGAACCAAATGAAAAATTGATAGTAATGGCTGCAACAAACAGACCTGATGTATTAGATCCTGCTCTTGTGCGACCAGGAAGATTTGATAGAAAGGTTTCACTTGACCTACCTGATAGGGCAGACAGAGAGGAGGTATTGAAAATTCACTCAAAAAGTAAACCTCTTGCAGAGGATGTAAATCTCAAACTAATTGCAGAAAGGACTCCAGGATTTTCTGGTGCTGATTTATATTCATTAATGAACGAAGGAGCCATTCTCGCAGCTCGTGAAGATCGCAAAAAAGTATTTCAATTTGATTTAATTCGCGCGATAGAGAAAGTAATGCTTGGACCAGAGAGAAAGAGTCATTTACTTTCTAAGAAAGAAAAAGAAATTACTGCATATCATGAAGCAGGACATGCAATAGTGGCCTCTGTCCTTCCGTATGCTGATCCTGTTCATAAGGTCTCTATTATCGCTCGTGGTTCGGCAGGAGGATATACTCTCAAACTTCCCCTTGAAGAGAAAAGACTTCAATCAAAAAAGGAATTTATTGATGATATTGCAATGTCACTTGGTGGCTATGTGGCAGAAAAAATGATTTTTAAAGATGTTACCACTGGCCCATCAAGTGATTTGCAAATGGCTACAAATCTTGCAAGAGCAATGGTTACAAGATGGGGAATGTCGGATGAAATAGGGCCAATAGCACTTGCTGGAAATGGCGGAAAACAACATTGGGGAGAGGGAATTGAGAAAGAGTATTCTGAAGTTGTTTTTTCAAGAATAGATTCTGAGGTTGCAAGAATAATAAATGATGGGTTGAAAACCGCAGAGAAAGTTTTAAAACAACATAAGAAAGCATTTACTGCTATTGCTATGAAATTAATTGAAGTAGAGACTATTGAACAAGAAGAATATGAAAAGATACTGGTTCAACATGGTATTGGATTAAAGAAAAAAGATCAGCCTGCTATAGTGATTACGGAATAATACATATTTAAAATTTTGCGAAATTAAGATAAATCTTGTAGTATATGAGATATCCGCCCTTAGCTCAGTTGGTTAGAGCACAGAGCTTATACCTCTGGGGTCCTTGGTTCGAATCCAAGAGGGCGGACATTTATTCAAAATGAAACTCTTTTGCTCTTTCTTTTATTTGTGTCCTAAGAAGAGGATATTTTTCTAGTTCTAAATCTTTTTCTATTATAGAAATAGCTTCTATACGAGCAGCTTCCACCATTTTTAGATTCCTTATCGCTTCCATTCCAAGGTCTGTGATACCCCATTGTTTTCCTCCTCCGAGTTCTCCTGCTCCTCTTAATGTAAGATCTAATTCCGCAAGTTCAAAGCCGTTTTTAGCAGTTTTTAATGCTCTTAGTCTATCTATTGTTTTTTGGGTTTTTGTTTCTGCAAAGATATAACAATATGCTTGATGATTACTTCTAATTACTCTTCCACGAAGTTGATGAAGTTGAGCAAGCCCAAATCTTTCTGCTCCTTCTATTATTATACTAGTAGCATTTGGAACATTGACACCTACCTCTATTACAGAAGTGGCACACAATATATTTGTCTTTCCTTCCGAAAAGTTTTTCATTACTTCTTCTTTTTTTTGTTTGTTCATTTTGCTGTGTAGTACATCAATTTCATACTCTTTAAAAACCTCTTTTTTTAATCTTTTTGCTTCAGCAATAGCTGATTTTGCTTGAAGTGCCATTTCTTTTTTTGGGTCAGGTTCAAAAATACGAGGACAAATCACATACAATTGTCTGCCAAGTTTTAATTCTGTTCTAATTCTTTCATATATATCATTTCTTTTCTCTGGTATAACTATTTCAGTAATAATTTCTTTTCTATCTTTTGGCATTTCATCAAGAAGAGATAAATCAAGGTCGCCGTAAATTGTAAGAGCAAGAGTGCGAGGGATAGGGGTAGCGGTCATTGAAAGAAGATGAGGGGCTATGCCACCTTTTTTTATTAGTTTCCTTCTTTGTGCTGTTCCAAATCTATGTTGCTCATCTATTACCACAAGTGCTAGATTTTTAAATCTAACTGTTTTTTGGATAAGGGTATGGGTGCCTATGAGTATAGGTATTTCTCCATTTTCTACCCATTTAAGAAGTTGGGAACGAGATATTGTTGTATATCCTTCTGGATTTACTTTTCCAGGAAACTTTTTACAACCACTTCCAGTAATAAGGGCGATATTTATAGGTAAATGTTTGAAGTATTGGATAAAGGATTCAAAATGTTGAGTTGCTAATATCTCTGTGGGAGCCATGTATGCCATCTGAAGATTTCCAAATTTTTGCCCATTTGGTGTTTGTAGAATTGTATTATAGGCTACAGTAGCTGCTACTGCTGTTTTCCCTGAGCCAACATCTCCTTCAAGCAATCGTGACATGGGGTAGTCTTTTGATATATCAGAAAGGATAGTAGAGATTGATTTTTTTTGAGAATTGGTAGGGGTAAAAGGAAAACGTTTTAAAAAATCTTCTGTAACTTTCTTACTTCCTAAAATAGTAAATGCTTTATTCTTTTTATATTCCAGTCTGTCGTGTTGCCTTTCTAGTTGGATAAAGAAAACTTCTTCAAATGCAAATCTTTTTCTAGCAGACAAGGCGTCTTTTTCTGATCTAGGGGAATGAATCCAGAAAAGAGCAGATTTAAGAGAAGGTAGATGATACTTTTTAAGAATATCTTCGGGAATATAATCTTTAATACTTTCAAGTGTTTTGTCTTTTATTATTTTGAGTATTGTATGATATATCCATTTGGAAGTTATTCCTCGTGTTTCGTTATAGATGGGGAAACCAAAAACTTCTGTTTCTTTTTTATTCTCAGAATTAAAAAGTGAATGGTGAACATCGATAGGCATTGACTCCATTTTTTTGTATTCTGGATTGGCTAAATATATCCCTCTTTTACCCTTTGTTACTTTTCCTGTGAGTTCTACGAATTGTCCTGAGTGAAGCATTTTTGCAATGAACGCTTGGTTAAACCAAATGACTTTTATTTTTCCAGTTTCGTCTGTTACTTCTCCTTCTGCTCTTATTCTTTTGCTTTTATATGAGCGTTTTATATCAGGCTTCCAAAACCTACCATATATCGTAACAATTTCTCCTATTATAAGTTGATTGATTGGTTTTATTTCACTTATATGAGAATAACGGACAGGGAAGTAAAAGAGCAAATCGTGAACAGTAAAAAGCTTAAGTTTTCGTAAGGCTTTTTTCTGACTGTCGTTTAACCGAAAATTTTCTTCTAGTCTATCGTGAAGTTCCATACTCCATATAATATAACAAAAAATTGGTTTTTGCTCCAAATTATGAAATAGTAGAGACATGCTTGAACTGTATGTATCTGACCGCATAATTTTTAACCCTATTAAAAAACAAGGGCAGTTTTTAAATTCGGTAAAGGAAAAACTTGGATTTTCTTGGTCTGAACTTGCAAAAATGTTGAACTTGAATGAAAGAACTGTTCGCGATTGGGCTTGCAACAAAAAACATATGTCATATGACTCTGCTGTATATTTATCAAAGAGATCAGACATTGCTCTAGATAAAAACATTAAGATTCTTTCTTGGAAAGAACATACGAAAAAAGCAGGACGGTTGGGAGGAATTAGTAATATAAATATAAATGGTAGGGTGGGAGGTAATGAGACATATAGGAAGGCTAAATGGAAAAAATGGTGGGAAGAAGAAGGTCAGTATATAAAAAATTCAATAACCCATTCGTTTAATATAAGTTTGCCAGAAATGAGTGTTGACTTAGCGGAATTTGTCGGTATTATACTAGGAGACGGAGGAATAACTACCTATTCAGTGACCGTTACTCTTTCTAGTAATGAAATAAAGTACATCTCTCATGTCAAAAATTTATTTTATAAACTTTTTCGCATAAGAGTAAAAGTATATTTTAGAAAAAGAGCAAAAGCGGTCGATATTGTGGCACAGAGGAAACAACTTGTGGATTTTTGTTTAGAACTGGGGCTAGTCAAAGGAAATAAAATCAGACAGAAGATAGATATTCCCGATTGGATAAAGAAGGATGAGTCCTTTGCTCGTGCTTGTGTAAGAGGTTTAATTGATACTGACGGATGTTTCTTTACTCATCGATTTGTGGTAAATGGTAAAAAATATTCATACATGAAAATGGCTTTTACTAGTGCTTCTATGTCTCTAGTTTTATCTGTTGTAGAAATTTTAGATAACATGGGAATTAATATTAGGATAAGCAAAAATCACAAAGATGTGCGGATAGAAAGTATTCAGAGTCTTCGTAGATATGTAAAAGAAGTAGGCTCAAATAATGATAAACATTTACAGAAAATAAAAAAGTGGAAAAATGACAGAAATATGATAGAGTAGAGAAGTATTTTAATAGAAAAAAATAAGAAACGATAAAGGAGCCGTGTTGGAGTGGTCTATCAAGCATCTTTGCTAAAGATGTAGGGGTTTACACCTCTCGTGGGTTCGAATCCCACCGGCTCCGCAACGGTTTGCAAGGATTCTCAAATGTAATCCTTATGAAGTATCATAACCGTCTTCTATTTTTTTTATTTAGTATTATAATGAATACTAAAGGTCGAAGATTATGAATTAATTTGTTTTATTTTAATATGAAAAAAATTATTTGGACAGTTATTGTAATAATAGTTATTTGTCTGATTGCTTGGTATCTATATCCAAAGTCTATGGAAG
This sequence comes from Minisyncoccota bacterium, assembly GCA_041657445.1. Taxonomy (GTDB): domain Bacteria; phylum Patescibacteriota; class Minisyncoccia; order Phycocordibacterales; family UBA9973; genus UBA9973. Next base: position 19,337 of record JBBABV010000005.1, read on the forward strand.
AAAATACAGACACACTTGTTCCTTCAACAGAAAATACAGATGTTAATACCGAGGATCCTTCAATATCCGAGGAGCAAAAAACTCCAATTGAAATTGCTTTTGAAAAAGCTAAAGAGGCAGAAATCAAAGGAGTAAAAGCAAAAGAAGTGGATGCTACTCTACGACCAGTGCTTAAGGGTGTTTTTGATAAGGTGGTAGATGATCAGACTATAGTTGGAGTAAAAATGTGGGAAGAGTTTGGATCAATGCTTTCATATTCCTTTAATAGTAAACTCACTGAAGTAGAAAGAGATGCTATTATGGATGGATTAGTATCAGATGGTGCAAAAATTATAGAGAATACAGACAAGAGTTATACTATTCAAAAAGGACTTGGTTCAATGTGGGTGATTACTTTTTACTTAAATAGTGAGCAAAAAAGTGGTCTAGAAATTACATTTTAATTTATTAAATGTAATAAAAAAGCAAAATATAGCCGTTCTGGCTGTGTTTTGTTTTTTTTGTTATTGATATTCATACATTATATCTCTAAATTTGTGAGCATTAAAATTGGCATATTGGGGAAAATATAGATTTTTTTTAATTATACAAATTCACAAAAAACTGATATAATGTGACTATATGAATGGAAACCAAAGACATCTTAATCATATAGATACTATTAATCTTGGTTCTTTTTATACCCCAGAGGCTATTATTGATTTAACTTATGAAATCCTTAAAAAAAATGTAAAAGCCATCAAAGAATGGACAATTTTAGATTCTTCTTGTGGATATGGTTCTTTTCTTACGAAGAATAGTGTAGCAAAAAGATTAATTGGAGTTGATGTTGATAAAAAGGCTATTAAAAAAGCAAGAGATACGATTAAAAATGCGGATTTCCTTTGCCAGAATTCTCTTTTAAATGTTTCTCGTTTGAATTTTAAAATTAGAAATAATGAAAAACTTATAATTATAGGCAATCCTCCATATAATGATACTACATCAATAATTCGGAGTTCTATAAAAAATGTGTCAATTCAAAATAGGATAGATACTGATATAAAGACAAGAGATTTAGGAATGTCATTTTTACTTTCTTACGATAAACTTCAAGCAGATTATGTTTGTGTTTTACATCCACTATCTTACTTAATTAAGAAAGCAAATTTTTCTCTTCTTTCAAAGTTCGCTGATAATTATAAATTAATTGATGGATTGATTATCAGTAGCCATGAATTTTCTGATACCTCTCGCGGAATGGCTTTTCCGATTTTAGTGGCTCTTTATAAAAGGGATAAAGACGGAATGAATTATGATTATATTCAAAATTATTTGTTTAGAGTAAAAGACGATGGTGTTTTTCGCTTAAAAGATTTTGATACAATTGCCAACTATATTCAAAAATATCCGAATAAAAAGTTTTTAAATAAGAACGATAAACCAGTAGCAAAGTTTTGGACCTTAAGGGATATAAATGCACTAAAACGAAATAGGACTTTTATTGATGAGGATACATATAATACAGTTTATGTATTAATGGAAAAGTTGCCATACTATTGTTATATTGATGTTTTCAAGCAATACGCAAACAGAATGCCATATTTTATTGGAAATTGTGATGTGATTATTGATAACAAAAAATTTGATAAAATAAAAGAATGCTTTATTGATTTTAGTGTTCATACAAATCCAATTTTAAAAAAAAGATTTAGATTTAGAAAAGTTCCCGATGCGAAGTTAAAAATAGATAATTATTTTAAAGAACTATTTGGAAATAAACTAGGAGAAAAATATGCCAAAAATTTTGACTAAAGAACAAGAACACAAAATTGAAGTTCCGATTTTATTTATCCCAAGGAAATTTTCTTCCGAAATGTCCCCAGTTTGAGGTTTCTGAAAATTTTATTTTATCTAAATCTAGGAAGTTTCGTATTCCAGCAGGGGATAAATCATAACCCTTGATTTCTATTTCATTTCCATCCACTTTTGCAATTGCCATAACTGGATTTCTTTCTCCTATAGCATAAGCGAGCTTTGTATAGACTTTTTTTGCATTATATTTTTTTAATAAATCAACAGCAATTTTTCTTGCCATATAAGCACCACTTCTATCTACCTTTGTATAATCTTTTCCTGAAAAGGAACCACCACCTATGGGAATTTCAGGTCCATAATTATCAATAATTATTTTTCTTCCTGAGAGTCCAGTATCAGCATCAAATCCTCCCTGAGACCAATCTCCAGCAGGGTTTATAAAGATTTCATACTGAGGTATGCTTTCTTTTTTTATGGCATTTTTTTGTATCCATTTTGTAACAATTTCTCTTAAATCTTTGCTTTTTGCATTTTGAAAACTGGCAACAATTTTTTGGATATTTCCGTTATTTATTGTTATCTGTGTTTTACCATCAAAAGGATATTTGTTATAAATATAATTGCAGAGATTTCTAGCAAGTTCATATTCAAGAGGCATATATGTATTTGTTTCGTCTGTTGCATAACCACACATAATACCTTGGTCACCAGCACCACCTATATCTACACCACGAGCAATTTCTGGGCTTTGTTTTACTATGTTTGAAATCAATCTAAAATTATTTCCGATTAGTTTTTTGACTATTTTTTCAATATCTATTTCTTTCCTTGAATTAACTTCTCCATTTATGACAATCAGATTATGTCCTCCCATGACTTCTATGGCACAACGACTATCTTTATCTTTTTCTAGATATGCATCTAAAATAGTGTCTGCTATATAATCACAAAACTTATCCGGATGCATAGGGCTTACACATTCTGCTGTTTTTATTTTCATTTTTTTATAGAAATTAAAAAATCTTACCTCTGTAAGATTGATATGGACTAAATATCTTTCCCTTACAGGGTTGGAATTGGCACCTTTTGTTATTATAGGTTGCCGGGCGAGTCTCTGAGCCAATTCTCTCGTCGCCTCTCTTGATATATATTTAACTGTGTGATGATTATATCACTTCATTTTTTCTTTTGCAAAAGATATGATTGGGGGAAGGATAGACAGGAAAATAATAATAGCAATAATAGGTAAAAGGTATTTTTCAGCATCTGGAATGATTTCTCCTAAAAAGTAACCCAAAAGGGTGACACCTACCCCCCATAAAAATCCACCAATTATGTTATAAATTACAAATGTTTTATAAGACATACTTCCTACTCCTGCAAGTATGGGAGCAAAAGTTCTAACGATAGGAATAAATCTAGCTAGGATAATTGTTTTTTTCCCATATTTTTTGTAAAAGTTTTCAGCACGAAAAATGTGCTTTTTTTGAAACCAAAATGAATCTTCGCGAGTAAATATCTTTGGTCCTACTTTTTTTCCAAACCAATAACCAATTTGGTCTCCTAAGATTGCTGAAATGAAAACTAACAATATAATTAAAAAGATATTAAAATAACCATTTGAGGCTAATAATCCTGCAGTAAATAGAAGACTGTCTCCTGGGAGAAAAAATCCGAAAAATAGACCGGATTCTGCAAATATAATAAAAGAAATACCAATATATCCAGCAGTTTGTGCAAAAATTGAAATGTCAAAATTAAAAATTGATTCCATTACTAGAGTATATCAGAACCTAATTATTATGCTATTAAACAAAATTTAATAAAACTATGCTAATGAGCAATTGTAAAAGCTATTACTTTTTTTGCACCTGAATATTCCAAAACTCTTTTTGCTTCGTGTAGAGTTGCACCTGTAGTGACAACATCATCAATAAGTATTATATTTCTGTTTTCTATTTTCCTAGGATTTTTAACCCAAAAAACATCTTTGATATTTTCAAAACGAGAGAATCTATTTTTTGTTTGTGCTTGATGTGTTTTTCTTGTTCTTCTCTTTAATAGATCAGATTCAACTTTCAAGAAACCATTTGAATATCTTGCAAGTTCTCTTGCTAGTAATTCTGCCTGATTATATCCTCGTTCAAAAAATCTTTTTTTAGATAAAGGGATTGGAATAAGGATGGGGATGAAAAAGTTTTCCATATTTCTTCTTATAGATATTTCTTCTAGAAACTTTTCATATGTGGCTTTTGCAAATGTTTTTGCTAGATCTTTGTTGCCTTTATATTTGAAAGAGTGAATGGCTTTTTTAATATAAATAAAACGATAATCATATATTGGGAAAATCCATTTAAAACATTTTCGTTCAGAAAAAGGGAAATTATTTATACAGGAGAGGCATAATTTTTCTCCTTTTTTTCCACAGACAAGGCAATTTTCAGGAAATAGTAGATTAAGAATATAATTTAACATTTGTATTGTTAATCTTTATATACTAAATAGATAAAGATTAGATAAATTTACACTTTAATTGTTTGCTTGTATTGATTGATTTTTGTTATAATAGTAAGGTATGAATAGTCCGCTCAAAAATCTTTTTCCTGGCTTGAAAATTTTTCAAGGTGGTGTTAGTAGTGATCATGCAATAGGTGTGGATATAGGCTCTTCGGCTATAAAAGTTGTAGAGATAAAAAAGAAAGGTGGAAAGGTAATGCTTGAGACATATGGAGCGGTTTCCCTTGGACCTTATGCAGGAAGGGATGCTGGGCAAGTTACCAATTTGCCAATTGAAAAAATAGTAGAAGCCCTAAAAGAAGTATTCCAACAATCTGGGACTACTACAATGATTTCAGCAGTTTCTATCCCTGTGCAATCAAGTTTGATTTTTAGTATCTCTCTTCCTCCTCAAGTTACTGAGAGTGAAATGTCCTCTATTATTCCTACCGAAGCAAGGAAGTATATTCCTATGCCTATCACAGAAGTATCAATAGACTATTTTCCTCTTCCAAAGAAAGAACCTTCTTTTGAAGAATTAAACAATCCAGAGATAAAACCTATTACAAGTGAAAAAAAAGAGATATTAGTAATTGCAATTCACAATGAAGCAATTTCAAAATATCGCTCAATAGCCTCTCAGGCTGAATTAGATGTTGGTTTTTTTGAACTTGAGATTTTTTCTTCTATTCGTTCAAATTTTGAGCATGAACTTTCCTTAGTTCTTCTTATGGATTTTGGAGCCTCAAGAACAAAACTTTCTCTAGTTGAGTTTGGTATAGTGAAAGCACACCATACAATAAATCGTGGAGGGTCTGATATAACAGAATCTATTTCTCAATCACTCAGTATTCCTTTTTCAAAAGCAGAGGAAATGAAAAAAGAATATGGTCTTTATGATAATTCAACAGAAAAAAGTATTCCAGAAATTATTAGAACACACCTTGATTATATATTTTCTGAAACAAATAATGTCTTACTTGGTTATGAAAAAAAATATAATCAAACAATTAGCAAAGTTATCTTAACTGGAGGAGGTTCAGTAATGAAGGGACTTGAAGAGATGGCAAGAGGGAATTTTAGAGTGGAAGTTGAGACAGGAAAACCTTTTTCTAAAGTAGGTGCTCCAGCATTTCTAGAAAAGGTTTTGCTTGCTACAGGGCCGGAATTTGCTGTTGCACTTGGTTTGGCATTGCGAAAATTACAATAAAGTGAGAGAATATATATAAACAAAATGGATACGAATTTTCAAACTTCATTTATTCCTAAAAAACCAGCGGTAGTTGAAAAACCGTCTGCTTCTTCTCGTCCTGTTGGGTTGCTTACCACTATCTCTATTTTTGTTTTCTTCACAGTTTTAATTGGAGCAATTATTCTTTATTTTTACAAAGTAACCCTGACAAAGGGTATAACTAGAATGCAGAATGATCTTTCTTTAGCACAAAATAGATTTGAGCCAGAGAAAATTACCCAACTAGAACTCCTTAACCGTCGTATTGAAGCAGGGAAAATGGTTCTTCAAGATCATGTTGCTGTTTCGCCTATATTTGATGCCCTTGGAAAAGTTACAAAAAAAAGTGTTAGATATACAAAATTTAATCTGAGTAATGAAGAGAGTGGAAAAGTTTTAATTAAACTTTCAGGAATTGCTACTGATTACAGATCAGTAGCCCTTCAGTCTGATCTTTTTAATCAAAACAAGCATTTTATAGATCCTGTTTTTTCTAATCTTGCAGTTAACGAAAAAGGCAATGTTAATTTTGATTTAGAGTTTTCACTTGACCGAACTTTTGTAGATTATCAGAAAGTGCTAGATGGCACCAATAACCCATCAGATTACTTTGATGGATTGATAAATTGATATGATTAAATATGCCATACCTTTCATTTTAATAGGAACTTCCATAGCACTCTTTTTCTTTTTCATAAATCCTTTGTATCAAGAAATAGAAGGTATTCGTGCACTTTCAGTTTCGTATAATGAAGCACTTGGAAATTCAAAAGCACTGGAGGCAGAGAGAGATAAATTAACTGAAAAATATAATACTTTTTCTCAGTCAGATATAGAAAAACTTCAAAAACTTCTTCCTGATAATATAGATAATATAAGGATGATTCTTGAAATGGAAAAGATTGCTTCTCCTTATGGAATGGTTATAAGAGATGTAAAATATGATGCATCGGAAACAACTACTTCTTCTACTACAGGAAGAGGAGTACAGGCTGGGGCATCTAGAAGTCCTTATGGTATTTGGAATTTTTCATTCTCAACTGAAGGTTCTTACAACAATTTTATCAGTTTCTTAAAAGATTTAGAAAGTAATCTCAGAATAGTAGATGTATCCTCAATTGAATTTTCAGCAGGGGATATTGTTGGGCTTGATCCAAATCTTCCAATTTCTTACAAGTATCAATTTAGTATTAAAACATATTGGCTAAAAAACTAAAATGAACCCAAAACTAAAAAATATATTAATAATAACTGGAATAGGGATAGTAATAATTGCTTTATTATTTTTCTTTTTAAGAAATACCCCTGAAGAACAGGATTTAATTTCTTCTGCATCTTCTCAGGATGCTTTACAATCAGGAGAGGTAAGTCAGTCTGATTCTTCTTCTTATTTTCTTTCTCTCCTTCTTTCAGTTAGAAGTATCAAACTTGATGAGTCTATTTTTTCAGGAACAATTTTCCCTTCTTTAAGAGATTCAAGTGTGATACTCTTACCTGATGGTGATGAAGGTAGAATTAACCCCTTTGCTCCGATTGGATTTGATCCAATTGAAGTTCCTATTGAGCCTTTACCTATTCCTGAAGTAAATGAAGAAGAGGGAACAACAGAAGAAATCATTCCAGATGATCCTCTAAAAGAAGTAATAGAGGAGAATATAGATTTAGAAGAGAATCCTGGTAATGCTTTCTCTGGTTTTGAGGATAATCTTGATCTTCTTATGGAAGGTCTTGAATAAAAAAATATGAGTTTTTTAGAAGAATTGGCCCAACAAGGCCTGATTAGAGAGAATCAAATAAATGAAATAAAAAATCTTGCTCGCGAAAAGCACGAAGGTAATATAGACGAGGCACTTATTGAAACAGGAATTACAGAAGAAACAATACTTAATGCCAAAGGAAAATTTCTTAAAATACCTATAAAAAAAATAAATACTAAAGAAATGTCTTTTGATGTTCTTAAGTATATTCCAGAAGATTCTGCCACCTATTATCACTTCGTTCCTTTAGAATTGAAAGAAGGTATTCTTGAGGTAGGAGTTACTGATCCACAAAACACTCAAGCAATGGATGCTTTGCAGTTTATTTCTGCAAAATCAGGAATTCCTTTTAAGGTTTTTCTTATTTCCTCTTCTGATTACAAAAGTGTTTTAGAAAGCTACAGAGGAATGTCTACTCAAGTAGAGGAAGCATTGGATGAATTAAACAAAGAAGAAGAAGATGAAAAAAGTGCTCATGAAGTAAAAAATTTAGATAAAGAGATTAAAAAAGCAGAATCTTCTGAAGATACAAAAATAGTAGAAGATGCTCCTGTAATAAAAATAGTAGCTGTGCTTTTAAAAAATGCAATTGGGGAGGGTGCTTCTGATATACATATAGAAAATACCGGAGAAAAAGTAAGGATTCGTTTTAGGGTAGATGGAATTTTACGCACTACACTTGCACTACCTCCCAATATTTATAATGGTATAGTAGCGAGAATAAAAATTCTTGCTAAATTAAGGCTAGATGAGAAGAGAAAACCTCAAGACGGTTCTTTCTCTACTGTGGTTGAAAAAAGAAAAATTGATTTTCGTATTTCTACAATGCCTGCATATTTTGGAGAAAAGGTTGTGATAAGAATTTTGGATTCTGAAAGAGGAGTAAAGCCAATAAATGAACTTGGCCTCTCTGAAAGAAATCTTGCAATGATTAGAAAGGCTCTTGATAAACCATACGGACTTATTTTGATTACAGGTCCAACTGGATCAGGAAAGACTACTACTTTATATTCTATGATGAACGAATTAAATAAAGAAGAAAGTAATATTGTTTCCTTGGAGGATCCAGTAGAATATCATATTCCAGATGTTAATCAGTCTCAAATGATGCCAGAGATAGGTTATACCTTTGCTTCTGGACTCCGTTCTATATTAAGACAAGATCCTGATATTATAATGGTAGGTGAGATTCGTGATAAGGAGACCGCTCAGCTTGCTATTCAAGCTGCACTTACAGGACACTTAGTTTTTTCTACACTTCACACTAACAATGCTATTGGTGCTATCCCTAGATTAGTGGATATGGGAGTTGATCCATACCTAATTGCCCCTACTTTAGTCCTATCAATCGCTCAAAGATTAGCAAGAACAACCTGTCCTGAATCAAGAAAGTTGGCTCCAATGGATGAGAGTTTGAAAGTTCAATTTGAAGAAACCTTCAGAGATTTACCAGAAAAATTCAAAAAGGAAATAGAAATAGGAGATAAAATATATGAAACTGTTCCTTCTGAAAAATGTCCTTCTGGTACAAAAGGAAGAATAGCTGTATTTGAAATGTTTGATGTAGGAAAAGAAATGCAAGAAGTAATTTTAACGAAACCAGTTGATACTGAGATATATAAAATAGCACGACAAAGTGGAATGCTTACAATGAGAGAAGATGCTATGTTAAAAGCACTAAAAGGAATTATTCCTTTGAAGGAAGCATACAATTTTACAAATATGAATGATTAGTTTTTTTTTCTTTATTGATATATAATATAAAAATGGATCACAAAGCAAAATTTGAAGAATTAGTGCTTAATGTATTACATGAAGGTGGGTCAGACTTACATTTAAGTGCAGAAAAAGTTCCCGCAATTAGAGTTGAAGGTGAGTTAATTTTTCTTTTAAATCATGAAATTCTTTCAAGTGAGGATTTATGGGGAATTTTGGAATCTATTTTAGATAAAAACAAACTATTAAAATTCAAAGAAACACTTGAAATTGATTTTTCTTATGATTTTAAAGGAGAGGCTCGTTTGCGAGGAAATGCATATTTCCAAAAAGGTAAAATTGGTCTTGCTTTTCGTGTAGTTCCAAAAGTAAAGACTCTATCTGAACTTAACTTACCTCAAATTTTGAGTGATATTGCTCGCAAAAAACAGGGTTTTTTCCTTGTTGTAGGACCAGTAGGTCAAGGGAAATCTACTACTCTTGCTTCAATGATAAATCAAATAAACAATGAAGAAGCAAGACATATTGTTACCATTGAAGATCCAATAGAATATGTCTTTAATTCCAACAAATCTATTGTAAATCAAAGAGAAGTAGGTATTGATACAAAAGATTTTCCATCTGCTCTTAAGTCAGCTTTTAGAGAAGATGTAAATGTGCTTATGATAGGAGAGATGCGTAATCCTGAGACAATATCTACAGCAGTTACAGCAGCTGAAACAGGACATTTAGTACTTTCTACTCTTCATACCAATAATGCTTCCCAAACAATTGACAGAATCATTGATTCTTTTCCAGGTTATCAACAAGATCAAATTCGTATTCAAGTTTCCCAAAGTCTCCTAGGTATTTTTTCGCAACGATTGATCCCTATGACTACTTCTGGACTTGTTCCAGCATATGAATTGTTATTAAACAACAATGCAGTAGCACATCTTATAAGGGAAAAAAGAACTAAAGAAATAGATGTTGCTATAGAAACAGGAGCAGAATTTGGAATGGTGGATCTTAATCATTCACTTATAGAACTTGTGCGAGCAGGAAAAATTTCAATGGAAAGTGCTTATCAGTATTCACTCAATCCAAAAGGATTGGAAAGAATGATATAAAATTATGCTTTTTAAATACAAGGCAATTGACGAAACAGGGAAAAGTAGAGAGGGCGAAATAGACGCACTTAATAAAGACACGGCAATAAGTGGACTTCAAAGAAGAGGTTTGATTGTTGTTTCTATCAAGGAAGAAGGAAAAGGAAAGTTTGATTTCTCTCTTTCTTTTCTTAATAAAGTGCCAATGAAAGATATTGTAATACTCTCTCGTCAGATATCTACATTATTTGAATCACAAATCTCTGCTCTTAGGGCTTTTACATTACTTGCATCAAATGCAGAGAATAAGATATTAGCAAAAAAACTTACTCAGATAGGAGATGATTTACAAGCAGGGGTATCAATCTCTGGTGCTCTTGCCAAACATCCAGATGTTTTTTCTGACTTTTATGTAAATATGGTAAAGTCTGGGGAGGAAACAGGAAAATTAAACGAAACTTTTTCTCATCTTGCTGATTATTTAAATCGTCAATATACTCTTACTTCTAAGACAAGAAATGCTCTTATTTATCCGATTTTTGTTGTTGCTACCTTTTTTGTTGTAATGACTTTAATGTTTACTATTGTTATACCAAAACTCTCATCTATTATTTTAGATTCAGGTCAAGAACCTCCTATATATACAAAGATAATCATTAGTTTATCAAACTTCTTTGTAGATTATGGTTTTCTTATTCTTATTTTCTTTATCCTCTTCGGTGTTTGGGTGTGGAGACTTTCTACAACCGAAAAAGGAAAGGCATATATTGATAGAGTTCGTCTAACTATTCCTGCTATGGGAAATTTGTATAGAAAACTTTTCCTTTCAAGAATATCGGACAATATGGATACTATGCTTGTATCAGGTATCCCTATAATAAGGGCGATTGATATTACAGGTCTTGTTGTTGGAAGTAAGGTCTATAAAGACATAATGAAAGATGTAGCAGATGGTGTGAAATCAGGACTACCTTTATCAACTGCTTTTGAAAAGCATTATGAATATATTCCAGGAATAATGATTCAAATGATGAAGGTGGGAGAAGAAACAGGATCTCTTGGCTCTATTTTAAAAACTCTTGCAGATTTCTACAAAAGGGAGGTGGATGATGCAGTGGATACTCTGGTAGGATTAATTGAGCCGGTGATGATAGTAGCACTTGGTCTTGGGGTTGGACTCTTACTTGTTTCTATTCTTGTTCCGATTTATAACCTTGCAGGAGGAATTCAATAATCAAAAGATGTGGATAAAGTTATTGTAAGTACATTTCATGTGTTATAATATCTAATTGTAAAAGAGGATCACTTCTTTCGTCTAGAAGTATAATTATAAATTATTAATAATCATTATGAAAAAAACATTTTTGAATAAAGGTTTTACTTTGATAGAACTCCTTGTTGTTGTTGCAATCATAGGAATTCTTGCTTCTGTTGTTTTGGCTTCCTTAAACAGCGCTAGAGCAAAAGGAGCAGACGCAGCAATCAAAGCAAATCTTTCAAATATAAGGGCACAAGCCGAGATACTTTATGATAGTAACAGTCCTAATAGTTATGATACTGTATGTACAAATACTGTCATAGTCAATCAAATGGAAGCTGCATCCAATGCTCTTGGAGGATCAGTCGTTGATACACTAGCAACTGCAGGGACATCATCTACTGTGGTGTGCCACGAAGCAGAAGATGATGCATCTTGGGCAGTTGCTTCTGCTTTAAAGACTGATACTGCAAACTCTTGGTGTGTGGATAGCACAGGATCTTCAATGGGGATTGATGGTTATCTGGGTGCAAGTGATACAACTTGCGAATAATAGAATAAAAAAAGAAGTAATACATAAGGACCGCTTAAGCGGTCTTTGTGTATTGTGTTGTTGTTACAGTATTTTATTGGTATAATAGAATCACAATGACATTTACAATTTCATTTGTTTTCTTTATTTTCGGACTAATTATAGGTAGTTTTTTAAATGTTGTTATTTTTCGCTTTAATACAGGAAAATCCTTTGGAGGAAGAAGCAAATGTCTTCATTGCTCAAGAAAACTTTCTCCAATTGAATTAATTCCTCTTTTTAGTTTTCTTTTTCTAAAGGGTAGATGTAGGGGATGCAAGACTAGGATTTCCTTTCAATATCCTTTAGTTGAATTTATTACTGGACTTGTTTTTGCTGGTTTATTCTCAAAACTTGAATATCTTTTTTATTACGATATTTCCTCTTTTATTGTATCTTTTACATATTTTGCTCTTTTTTTCTCTCTACTTCTTTCCATTGCAGTATATGATATAAAGCATAAAATGATTCCTGATTCTATGGTCTATATCTTAGGTTTTGTGGCATTAATTGGAATTTTTCTTTTTGAAGATAACATATTCTTTCCTCATATTCCAAGTGTATTTGATTTTTTAAGAGGGATATTTTTTGCTTTTCCTTTTGCTTTGCTTTGGTTTGTTTCAAGGGGTAAATGGATAGGTTTTGGAGATGCAAAACTTGCCCTTGGTTTGGGATGGTTTTTTTCTGTATCAGAAATGCTTTCTGTTCTTTTAATTAGTTTTTGGTTGGGAGCCGTTATTGGTCTTGTTCTTATTCTATTCAAAAAAATAAATAAAGGAATGAAAAGTGAAATCCCTCTTGTTCCTTTTTTAGCACTAGGTACAATTATTGTTTTCTTTTTTAATATAAATATATATGAGTTTTTATTCTAAAAAAAAGAAGAATATATGTTTTCAAAAGGGAATGACATATGTAGAACTCATTGTAGTTTTGAGTATTTTTGGTGCTATTACTAGTGTGGTTCTTTTTAGTTACGGAGACTTTCAAGAAAAAGTGGATATTCGTAATCTTGGGAATCAAATAGCCTTAAAAATTGTTGAAGCACAAAAAAAGGCAGTAGTGGGACAGGGAACAGTTCAAAGTGTTGCTTCCTCTTGGAAGCCTTCTTACGGAGTTGCTTTTAGTATGGCAGGGGATCATGGATTGAATAATAAAAGTTTCGCATATTTTGCTGATTTAGATAATGATAAAAGCTTTAATGATACCTCATGTGTTTTGCCTGTGACTTCTGAAAGCGGAGAATGTTTGGACAAAATTGAAATTACGAAAGGCAATATAATACAAGAGATGAATATCTTCTATCAGGATGAATCCTATGAGACAGTTCCTAATCTTTCCGTTATTTTTACAAGACCTGATTCTGGTGCAATTATAACCGGTGGTTCATATACTGAATCCCCACTCACTTATGTCCGAATTACTATTTCTTCTCCGAATAATATACTTGATTTTATTAAAGTATATCCATCTGGTAGAATAGAACTTGAATAGAAAATGAGAAAAAAAATTTCAAACAAAAGAATAAATGGAGGATATACTATTATTGAAACAATGGTAGCTATCTCTCTCTTTTTAGTTGTGACGATGGCAGGAATGGGTGCACTCCTTAATGCAAATCTTCTTCATGGAAAATCAGAAGATATGCGTTCTATTGTTGACAATCTTAGTTTTATCATGGAAGAGATGGGTAGAAATCTAAGAACAGGTACTGATTATCATTGTATTGATGGTAATAGTCTGCCTATATCAGAACCACATAGTTGTGAAAAAGGTGAAGGAATATCTTTTAGGACTGCTCTTGGAGATCAATGGATTTATCTAATGTATTCAGATGGTAGTTTAGGGAAATCAATAAATGGTGGTAGTAGTTATACAATTCTTACTCCTCCAGAGATTGTGCTTGATCCAGTTTCTGGTTTTTCAGTGCTTGGTGCAGAGCCACCACCTGATTCTGATCAGCCATTTGTAAGAATCCAACTAGATGGAAAAATAATTGAAAAAGGAGTAACATCACCTTTTTCTTTACAAACTTCAGTTTCTCAGAGGGCAATAGATATTGATAACATTTTTGATTAAAATGAAATTTTTTAAAAGAAAAAAAATAAAAGAAGGGTTTACATTAGTAGAGACACTTATTGCTATTTCTATATTTAGTCTTTCAATTATGGCGGTTATCTTTGTAGTTTCTGATGATATTGCTGATATAGGGTATGCAAAGAAAAAAGTTGTTGCCTCGTATTTAGCAAAAGAAGGTGTAGAATATATTAGAAATCTAAGAGATGCTTATGTTCTTTATGATCCAGAGAGTGGACAAGCAGGTTGGAATAATTTTAGGGTAAAAATAGATCCTTGTGATACCACTACCAATTCAGAAAAAAGTTGTTATTTTGTAGATGAAGATTTATTTTATGATGGGACAATGACAGGGATATCTGTGAATGCTTGTGAAGGAAGTTGTCCTGTGCTTTACAAATCCCCAGATGGAGGTTATGCATATAATATCGCTGGTTCTGTTGATGGTTTTAGAAGAGAAATTAAGACAAGGGAAATAAGTGAAGATGAAATTGAGATTACATCTGAGGTATATTGGAATCAAGAGTCAGGAGTGTATAGCACAAGTTTTTCTGGGGTTATATTTAATTGGGTAGAATAAAATGAATAATTTTAATATAAAAAATAATAAAGGGTTTGTATTACTTTTTACTACCATACTATCAAGTATTGTTTTAGCAATTTCTATTGGAGTAGCAAGTATTGCTCTTAAAGAAATTAATTTCAGCACTTCTACAAAAGATACAAATGAGGCATTCTTTTCATCTGATACAGGGGTAGAATGTGCATTGTATAATGACAAATCTACAAATAGTGTTTTTCAAGAAGGAGGACCAGGAATGATAGAATGCTTAGGGGAAAGTATTCCACTTTCTGGTGATTTTCCAGTTTGGAGTTTTGTAATATCTGGTCTTGGTGGAGATGAAGATGGTTGTGCAAAAGTGGTAGTAGATAAGTCTGCCTTACCGACTGTAAAAGTAACTTCCAAAGGATACAATGTGGGTGATACTGCTTGTGAGTCTTCCAATCCTTACAGGGTGGAAAGAGAATTAGAGGTTACATTTAATGAAGTTGCGGAAGAGGTGGAGGAACAGATATTGGTGGGAGGGCATTTTGATTTTTATGACAGTGTATTAGCCGGTTGTATTGCACGAATTAATACAGATGGTTCACTTGATACTAGTTTTAATATTGGAACTGGTTTTAATTCATATATTTATTCTCTTATAACTCAATCTGATGGTAAAATTTTAGCAGGAGGATATTTCACTGGTTATAATGGCACAACAGTTAATCGTATAGCACGGCTAAACTCTGATGGTTCACTTGATACAAGTTTTAATATTGGAACAGGTTTTGAATCAACTGTCATTCCAATTACAATTCAAAACGATGGTAAAATTTTAGTAGGAGGCGGTTTTACCAATTATAATGGAACATCTATTAATCGTATTGCACGACTAAACTCTGATGGTTCACTTGATACTAGTTTTAATATTGGAACAGGTTTTAATGCATATTCTCGTTCAATTGTAGTTCAAAACGATGGTAAAATTTTAGTAGGGGGCCAATTTAATTCCTATAACAGCACGATAGTTAATCGTATAGCACGGCTAAACTCTGATGGTTCACTTGATACTAGTTTTAATATTGGTTCTGGCTTTAATTCAACTGTTTTTTCTATAGCAACTCAAAGCGATGGTAAAATTTTAGTAGGAGGCGGTTTTACCAATTATAATGGAACATCTATTAATCGTATTGCACGGCTAAACTCTGACGGTTCACTTGATACAAGTTTTAATATTGGAACAGGTTTTAATGCATATCCTCGTTCAATTGTAGTTCAAAACGACGGTAAAATTTTGGTAGGGGGTCAGTTTATTAATTATAACAGCACGATAGTTAATCGTATAGCACGGCTAAACTCTGATGGTTCACTTGATACTAGTTTTAATACTGGAACAGGTTTTGATACACATGTTTTTTCTCTTTCTGCTCAAAGTGATGGTAAGATTTTGGCAGGAGGCAATTTTTCTAATTATAACAGTATACCAACTGGCTATATTGCACGACTTAATTCTGATGGTTCTTTAGATACAACATTTAACAGTGGTACTGGTTTTAATTTAACAGTTAATTCCCTTATTATTCCTTAACCTACCAAAAGGAATATGGAAAAAGGAGCAGGTAAAAAAGAAAAAATTATAGAAACTCAAAAAAGGATTCAGAAACTCCGAGAAGAAATTGCTTATTTACGAAGACTATATCACGAAGAGAATAGTCCAGAAGTTACAGATGAAGTATATGATTCATTAAACAAAGAATTAAAATCCCTTATCAAAAAATATCCTGAGTTTGATGATCCTAATACTCCTGAAAACAGAGTAGGAGGGAAACCACTTGATAAATTTGAAAAAGTGAAGCATTCATCCCCAATGCTTTCTATAGGGAATGTATTTTCAAAGGATGAATTTATCGCTTGGGAGAAGCGAAACCAAAAGATTTTAAATCAAAAGAAATTGTTTGAATATTTCTGTGAATTAAAACTTGATGGATTGGCAGTTTCTCTCATCTACAAGGATGGTGTATTTGAAAAGGGGGCAACAAGAGGAGATGGAAGCATAGGCGAAGATATTACTGAGAATCTTAAAATGATATATACTATTCCACTTCATTTAAAGGCACCATTTCCTAAGTCTATTGAAGTAAGAGGGGAGGTGATTATGCAGAAAAAAGTGCTTGAATTGATTAATAAAAAGAATGAAAAAGAAGGCAAGCCAAAGTTTGCGAATTCAAGAAATGCAGCTGCTGGGAGTTTACGACAACTTGACCCAGGTATTGTAAAGGAAAGGAAACTTGATTTTTTTGCTTATGAGATCGTTGATGTTGATGATGTTGAATACAAAAAATATTTGGATGAGCATTCAAGTAAACACGAATTTCTTAATAGACTTGGATTCAATACTGACAAGCATGTCAAAGAAACCATTGATATAGAGGAAGTCTTTGCTTTTATTGAAAAAGTTTCAAAGGAAAGAGAAAAACTGCCTTTTAATATTGACGGAGTAGTAATTACTATCAATCATACAGAGACTTTTAAGTCTCTTGGAGTGGCAGGTAAAGATCCAAGAGGAGTAATAGCGTATAAGTTTCCTGCAGAGAAGGCTACTACCATTGTAAAAGATATAATTGTGAATGTAGGAAGAACGGGAGTTCTTACCCCACTTGCTATTTTTGCACCGACACTTGTTTCTGGTTCTACTATATCAAAAGCCACACTTCATAATCTTGATCAGATAGAAAGACTTGATATTAGGATAGGAGATACTGTGGTGATAGAGAAGGGAGGAGATGTAATTCCAAAGGTAGTAGAGTCATTAAAGGGATTGAGAAAAGGAAATGAAAAGAAATTTAAAATGTCAGAGAGGTGTCCTGTTTGTGGTGGTGTAATTGAAAAAAGGGAAATTAAGGAAAATAGAAAATTGAATAATAATTCTTCTACCCTATCAGTTGCTTACTATTGTATTAATCCAAAATGCTCGGCAAAAAATGAAAGATACCTAGAACACTTTGTATCAGTATTTGAAATCTATGAACTCGGACCTAAAATCTTGAGGAGGTTTAAGGATGAAGGATATATAACTGATGCAGGAGATATTTTTACATTAAAGAAAGAAGATATAGAAGTACTAGATAGATTTGGTGAAAAATCTGCAGAGAATATTATTAAAGAAATTGAAATGAAAAAGAAAATAAAGCTTTGGAGATTTATCTATGCCCTTGGTATTCTACATGTGGGAGAGCAAACCGCTAGAGATCTAGCAAATCATTTTGGGAAATTGGTAAACATAATAAAAGCAAGTAAGGAGGAATTGAATAATATTGAAAATATAGGGGGGAAAGTATCAGATAGTATTTATCAATTTTTTAAGGATAAAAACAACTTGAATTTTATTAATAAACTAAGGAAAAATGGAGTAGTGATAGAGGAAAGTAATAGAAAAGGTAAAGAAAAATTCTCTGGAGTAGTGTTTGTTTTGACTGGTACACTTTCTACAATCTCACGAAATGAAGCAAAAGAAAAAATAATATCTTTAGGGGGAAGAGTGTCTAGTTCGGTGTCAAAAAACACTTCGTATATCATAGTGGGAGAAGATGCAGGATCAAAACTAAAAGAGGCACAAAAATTGGGAGTAAAGATTCTAAATGAGAAAGAATTTATAAAATTGTTGAGTTAATTTTATTTTTTGTGTATAGTCAAGAAGGAAAAAGGAGGCGTCGCATAGCGGTCTAGTGCACCATCTTGGAAAGGTGGCAGGCCTTAACGGGTCTCGAGAGTTCGAATCTCTCCGCCTCCGCAACTGATCTGTACCCCAAAAAGTGGGCATTTTGTATCCTAGAAAGAATAAAATAAGTAGTTTGGGTAAAATACATAGTTTTAGGTTTTTTGCATAGTTTAGCTCAAAAGTTGCATAGTTTCAAAGATTACATGAGCCATTATTCCTAATAGTCAAATGCACTAAAAATCCTTTATTTTTTAGGTAAAAAGTGATAAAGTGAAAAAATATGGCAAACAGTAATCTCACAAATGCAAAGAAAGCAAAGAATGATGAATTCTATACTCAATATAGCGACATTCAAAAGGAGATTGAGGCATATTTGGATTTTGATAAAAATACATTTCGTAATAAAGTAGTGTATTGTAATTGTGATGACCCTTTTGAAAGCAACTTCTTCCGATATTTTGTGCTTAGTTTTAACAAGCTTGGTTTAAAAAAGCTTATCACTACAAGTTACAAACCCTCACCGATTGCAAATACTGAACTTGTATTGCAACCGTCTCTTCTTTCTGATTATGAGGATGTGGTAGTGAGTAAACCAACAAAATCAAAGGGCAGACCGAAAGCAACCGCTAATAAATTCATAATTAATGAAGTGTCTGATATAAACGGTGATGGAGAATTTAATTTGAGAGATATTGCAGAGAAATTAAAAGTGAATAAACACAATGAATGGACACCACTAGATGGCGATGGCGATTTTCGTAGTGGTGAATGTGTAGAGTTACTTAAACAATCTGATATTGTAGTAACAAACCCACCTTTTAGTTTATTCCGCGAATATGTAAAACAACTTTTTGATTACAAGAAAAAGTTTGTGATTATTGGGAATAAAAATTGTGTTACTTATAAAGAAATTTTCCCTTTAATTAAAGAAAATAAAATGTGGTCTGGAAAGACAGAATGGTCTGGTGGATTATGGTTTGTAACAATGGATGATAACGATGTTGATAAAGTGATAGACGGTGTGAAAATGAAAAATGTATCATCTGTTTGGTTCACCAATCTTGATCACGGTCGTCGTCATCAACCCTTGCCACTTATGACAATGGAAGAAAATCTAAAATATAGTAAGCATAAAGAAATTAAAGGTAAAAAAGCATATGATAAGTATGACAATTACGATGCAATAGAAGTGTCATTTACTGATGCTATCCCAAGCGACTATAAGGGTGTAATGGGTGTGCCAATAAGTTTTCTTGATAAATATAATCCTGAACAGTTTGAGATTGTTGGAATGGCTGAAGACAATGGTAAAGGCTTTTCAGGTGGAATTTGGGATGGTAAAAATCCACATTGTGTCATAAATGGAGAAAATAAGTTTAAGAGAATTTTTATTAGACAAAGAAAAAAATAGTATGAATAGTAAAAGAAAAAATAAATATTCTGAAATTTTTAAAAATAGAGCACTTTACTTAATAGATTTTATAGAGTCTGAATATTTTTCAAATATAAAATATCAGCACAACGGACAGTTAATAGATGATATGGCATACATTTTTATAATTCAACTTTTACAAGTTTTTGCCCTAGAATTAATTCTAAAGTCATCTTTTATAAAAATTTCAAAATTTAATAATTATAAAGATTTATGCGATAAATTACAAAAAATTAATCATAAATTAGATAGCAATCATTTGAAAGATGTTTTTAGTAATTTAAAAATAAGTATTCTTAAAAAGAAAACTTTAAAACAAGAATACTTTATTATTTTAGATAAAAAAGAGAAATATATATTCTATGAGTTTACATGGATTAGATATTTAATACCTTTAAGAAAAAATTTAGGTAAAAGTGGTTTAGTAAAAAACAGAAATACTTATACTGTAATAGACAGGAATTTAAATTTTATGAAGAAATTAACAAATAATATATAAAATAACATATTAAACACTTCATTAACCATTTTTAAACACGCAAAACTCACCAATATTTTAATGAGAAATGGAGATGAAAAATACAATTCATGAAAAAGCAAAACAAAAACAAAATAAAAAATAACAGCAATTCTAGTGAAATCATCATCTATGAAGGTGCAGATGGGATGCCGAAGATTGAAGTGCAGATGAGAGACGAGACTGTTTGGCTTTCTCAAAAGCAGATGGCTGAGCTTTTTGATTGTAGTGCTGATAATATCGGATTACATATGAAAAACATCTTTAAGGATGGTGAGTTAAGCGAAAATTCAGTTACCGAGGAATACTCGGTAACTGCTTCTGATGGTAAAAAATATCTCGTAAAACATTATAATTTAGATGCGATTATTTCAGTAGGTTATAGAGTAAATTCTTTGAGAGGTACACAATTCCGTATTTGGGCAACACAAAAGTTGAAAGAATATATTGTTAAAGGTTTTGTGATGAATGATGAATTTTTGAAAAATAATGGTGGAGGCATGTATTGGAAGAATCTTTTATCTCGTATTCGCGACATTAGATCTAGTGAGAAGGTGTTATATAGACAAGTTTTAGATCTTTACGCCACTAGTGCTGATTATGATCCAAAATCTTTACATTCAATAAAGTTTTTCAAAATTGTACAAAACAAATTACATTATGCTGTGCATAAACAGACAGCATCAGAAGTTATTTTTAATCGTGCTGATAGTAAAAAAGAATTTATGGGTTTGACTGTTTTTGCAGGCGATTTACCTGTGTTGGAAGAAGTCCGAATTGCTAAAAATTATCTATCAAAAAAAGAATTAGAAAAATTAAACAGACTTGTTTCGGCATATTTTGAATTGGCAGAGTTGCATGCTCTAGATAAAAGGGTAATGTATATGATAGATCATATCGCATCTCTAGACAAATTGCTTTCTGATTATGGTGAAGGAGTTTTAATTGATGCAGGAAAAATAACACACGAAAAAGCCATAGAGAAAGCAGAAAAGGAATATAAAAGATATCAAGCCAAAACACTTTCATCAGTTGAAAAAGCATATCTAGAGAACATAAAATTGCTAGAAAAAAAGGTAGAGAAAAAGATTAAAAATATAAAGTCTAAAAAATAACATTATGAAAACAGTTTTAAAAACTGATATCACGGTTAAAGAGATTTGTGAAGGATTTGTTTACAATGAATTAGAAGGTAAGGGTTTGTTTGGTTTGGCAGGCAAGCTCACTATTCAGCCCGAATATCAGCGAAATTACATCTATGCATCTGATGGTGGAAAAAGAGAAATGGCTGTTATTGAGTCAGTTCTTAAGGGATACCCGATTGGTTTGATTTATTTTAATAAGGTTTCTGAAAAAAATCTAGAAGTTCTAGACGGACAACAAAGAATTACTAGTCTTGGGAGATTTATCACTGACAGGTTTGCTATTAAAGATGAGAATGGGATGGAGCAGTATTTTGGTGGTATGGCAAAAGACAAGAAAGCAAAGATTTTGGAAACAAAATTACTCATCTATGAATGTGAAGGAACAGAAAGTCAGATAAAAGAGTGGTTTAAGACAATTAACATTGCTGGAGTTCCACTTGTTCCACAAGAGTTGTTAAATGCAATCTACTCTGGACCATTTGTGACACTAGGCAAGGAAGAGTTTAGCAATAGTCAAAATTCAAATATTCAAAAATGGAGTGCATATATAAAAGGTAGTGCAAATAGGCAAGCATTTTTTGAGAGAGCTTTAGATTGGGTAAGTAAAGGCAATATTGATGATTATATGAGTAGTCATCGTAATGATAAGAATATCAATGAGTTAAAGAAATATTTTAATAATGTGATTGATTGGGTTTCTAGTGTATTTACCGATATTGAGAGTGAAATGCAAGGGTTGGAATGGGGACGATTATATGAGACTTATCATAAAAAGTCATACAATACTAAAAAAGTTTCAGAAGAAGTGCAAAGATTGTATGGTGATCCTTATGTAAAAAACCGCAAAGGCATTTTTGAATATATTCTTGGTGGTTCAGTAGATACGAAATTACTTGAAATTAGACTTTTTGATGATGCGACTAAAAAATCAGTATATAAAGAACAAACAACTAGGGCTGAAAAGAAAAAGATATCAAATTGTTCACATTGTGCTATGGGGCATGATGCAAATAGAAGTAAGATTTGGAAATTAGATGAAATGGACGCAGATCATGTTTCAGCTTGGAGTAAGGGTGGAAAAACAGATATAAAGAACTGTGAAATGCTTTGTAAGACACATAATAAAGCAAAAGGGAATAAGTAATTATTACAGATAGTAACTTTATCTCTCCTTGCGTTTCTTAAAAGATATAAGAGTATGAAAATGTTTCTATGATGTATGCAGGGAGATTGTAAATTAATCTATAATATTATTATAGTATTTTATCTATTCTAATTATATTCCAATACAAGTGTTGTGATTGAAAGTTGAGAGTGGGGGGACTTATACATTATAAGTATTTTCTAATCCAAGAATGATACTGAAATAAATATATCATAAGGTGAAGTTTTTAAATAATTTTCGCTTGTTAATTTGCATTCTTTGAGCTGATTCGTTGTCGCTTTCTTTCTTGGAAATTGT
>JBBABV010000006.1:0-42057 GCA_041657445.1 Minisyncoccota bacterium
AACAATTTCCAAGAAAGAAAGCGACAACGAATCAGCTCAAAGAATGCAAATTAACAAGCGAAAATTATTTAAAAACTTCACCTTATGATATATTTATTTCAGTATCATTCTTGGATTAGAAAATACTCCCAAAGTGACATCTTTTTTGAGAATACATATATTCTTTAAACCAAAAACAAAATATGATAAATTGGTTCTATTCCTTATGAGAAATTTCTTCCCCAATTTTGTTTAACAATCGGGCAGCTGCATCTTTACCACCAAGCCCAAATGCAAGTGCTCCACTTAGAGCAAGCATTCCAACCATACCTGTAAATAGAACACCCATATATTGATCGGCAACTCCAAGCTGACCAAGAGCAATAATAATTGCAAAGATCCAAACTGCATATTTTGCGATACTAGAAAGTGTTTGAGAAGAACGAACACTTACTGCTTTTGCTGAAGCAGATACTATTCCGGAAGCAAAATCAGCAGTAATAGCAGCTATTATCAAAATGAATGCTGCGACGATAACTCTAGGCAAAAATCCCAAAACATCATATCTTAAAAATGAAGCAATATAATCTAACCCAACAAGATTAAGAGAAGGGAGAAGGAAAACAATCACTACAAACCACTTTATTACTTGCCCTATAAAATAACCAGAATTGAGATTCATTCCTGCTTTTCTTAAAAGATTTCCTAATCCGATAGAATGGAAAGCTCCATCAATCTTCAAAACCTTAAAGACATGTTCAAAGGCTTTTGCCATTAAATTACCTAAAATCCAACCAATAATAAAGAGGATAATAGCAATAAGGAGTTTAGGGGTAAAATAAATGAAACCTTGCAAAAGATCAAAAAAAGAAGCCGTAAGAACATCTGTCCAATTTAACCAAATACTACTCATAATTATTTTATTTACATTAATAATAACTTTAAGTTCGACCTTAAAATCTTTAATAGTTTAATTATATCAATACTTTATGCTTTTTTTAGAGTCTGTGTGGATAACTCTTTACTAGCAAAAATTACTTCGTGGGGAAAATCTAATATGTCTCGGACAAGTTTGTCATACATATCAAGACGATATACAAATTCTTTTGTATCAAAAACAACAAAGGCAAGTTCTATACCCATTTCTGCTTCAATTTTTTTAATACCTTCTTCAATTTTAGATTGTTTGAGTTTATCCCCTACTATTAAAATATCTACTCTTGTATCCTCTGCTTTAATAAACAACCCAGAGATAATGATTAGTTTTATCTTTCCTGTTTTTCTGAATAATTCAATTATACTTTTTCTATCAATGCTTCCTGATTTAATTAATAACTCTTCAAACTGTGTAATATATTGAAAATTTAAATTTAAGGACCAACCAGAAGAGTGCTTTTTTAGAAAGCCAATATTGTAAAGCAATTTTATTTCTTTTCTTGTTACACTCTCGTCTGTTCTACTTCTTTTTGTTACATCTTTTTTAGTAAAAACCTTGCCTTTACTTTGTAAAAAAAGTCGCATTATTTTTACTCGCGATGTATTACCTAATATCTTTCCAAGTATTTCCATAACTATTTATTATTATATCACTATTGAAAATCAAAATCTATAATTTTATTTATTGATTCTTTGTAAGATTTGTTCTAAAGATAAACCAACATTATTTTTATCAGATAAATCAATAATTGTTTCTATTTCACATGCAGGATTGATATTAAGAGTTTTAAGTATATTAAGATTAATTTTGAATTCTTTTTTTATCTCTTTTAGATTAAGGAGATTGATTTTTGTGACAGAATCTGCCCAAAAGGATCCACCAATAGAAGTAAGGTTGGGAAGATTGATTTCTGTGGCAGAATTTGCCGAAAAGAATTCACCAATAAAAGTAAGGTTGGGAAGATTGATTTCTGTGACAGAATTTGCCGAAAAGAATCCGCTTACAGAAGTAAGGTTGGGAAGATTGATTTCTGTGGCAGAATTTGCCCAAAAGGATCCACCAATAGAAGTAAGGTTGGGAAGATTGATTTCTGTGGCAGAATTTGCCGAAAGGAATCCGCTTACAGAAGTAAGGTTGGGAAGATTGATTTCTGTGGCAGAATTTGCCGAAAAGAATTCACCAATAGAAGTAAGGTTGGGAAGATTGATTTCTGTGGCAGAATTTGCCCAAAAGGATCCACTTACATTTTTAAGTAATGGATATAATATATCCATAGAATTATCAGTAACATTTCCTGAGATGCTTTTAATTCCATCTTTCAACTTTTGCGGAACATTAGTCAAATCAACATCAATGCCTGTTTTAAGCACAAGATCAAGGTCTTCTTTTGTAATAGATTGAGGCACAGTAAGATTTCCTTTTATAAAAGTAAGGTCTTTGTTTTTTTTAATATAATCAATGGTTAATTCTTTATTTTCCAATGTATTAAATGTTTTATCTTTTGTGTTTTTATATAAACAATAATCAAAATTTTCAGAGCATTTTTGTATTTCCATTCCAGATTTTTCAAACGCATTAAATGTATCAATCACTATTTTTTTAGAACCTGGTAGTGAATTAACAGATGTATCATTTCCACCTTTGAATTGTTTTATATTCTTTGTCTTTTTTTCATATTCTAGAGTGTAATGTGGGATATTATCACTATCCCTCAATGATATTGCTTGTATTTCCCCTTTTTTTATTTTATTAATATAAAAGTCACTTTTCCCTATACAATGCTTCATTATTTCTGTTTCTTCTTTTAAATGATCCATACTTACAAGCTCAAGCAAAGTAATTTTTTCTCCGTTGATTATATATGTTCCATGATTAATTGGTTCTTTGTGTACTAAGGAATTAAAATATATTTCGTTGTAATTTACATTCTTATCAAATACAATTTTATTGTCTTCAAAGAATTGAAGGAGTGTCTCATTATATTTACTTGGTTTTGTTTCTCGTAATATATTTTTTATTTCTTCTTTATATTTTTTTTCTTCTTCAGAAAAAGTTTCCAAAAGTGCATTAGTATAATCGCTTACTTTTCTTTCTTTATCATTTTCCCTTTGAATCTGGTTTGCTCTTTCGTGCAGTCTAGGAATTGAATAATTAGTTGAAAGAATTGGATCCTTTGCTTCTGTTAGTGTGTAAAGTGTTCCGTATAAATCTTCTATTTTTATATCAAAATGTTTTCTGTGTGCATCTTCAAGAGATCTCTTTAATCCTTCAATATCAATTTGATTTAACACATTCTCCGCATTTTCTTTTAAATACTTTATATCTTCATCTACAAGGCTTACAACCGTGTCTTCTAGTTTTTTTATGAAATAGGGAAAAACTTTTCCGCCTCCAGCATAAATATCTTTACTTTTGTCTTTTTTAAAACCAAATCTACTAGTCAAAAAACGATTCAAAATCGTATTTGCTCCATTGAATGCTATACTTTTATACTTTAACTTCTCTGCTCTTTTTAGGAGTTTTCTCATTTCCTCTATTAAACTTAAATTCATTGTTCCATCTGAAGCAAGATATCTAAGATATGCCTCTTTTTCTTTATCATCAATACAAGCAAGATATGCATGGGGCACTCCTTTTTCATCCCTTATTAATCTATTTAATGGATGATTGTTTTCTAATGTGTAAAATACTTTATCTAAAGATTTTTCTACAATATCTTTTGGAACAGTATCTATGTTTTTATTTATTCTTTCTATTTCCTTTTTGTCATTCTCGCTCAATTTTATTCTAGAAGATTTTCCTTCTTCGTTGTTCATACCATTGAAAAATTTTTCTTTTGTTAAAGGCATAGTATCAATTTTAATGCTGATAAAATCCTCTTGCTTCGCTATCTGGTAAAAGTAAAAGTTTGATTCCTTTTTCTTTACAAAACTCTCTTATCTTTTCATCATTTATTGAACCACTAGTAGAAAATATGTTTTTGATTCCCCTTTCTGATAGGACCTCAACTGCATCCACAAAAGGGAAAAAACTATCACTATATGCTGAAGCCCCTAAAAGATCTGCTTTTGCAGAAAATTCTTTTATTGATTTAGCAGACTCATCAGCTCTAAAAATAGCAAGTTTGGAAGCCCCTACTCTGTCTTGTTGTCCTACACCATTACCATACAAGCGATTTTCTTTTACTAAAGTGATTGTATTACTATTTGAGGTAGCTCCTACCGCCCAAGCCAAAACAATATCTCTTTTTTCTTCTTCAGGTATTTCTTTTTCTTGTGATAGGTTAGGAACAAAAGTATAATTGGGTTGTTTAAGAAAACCCCCTCTGACATAACGAACCCTATTTTCTATATCAAGAGAGAAAATTCCTGCTTTTTCAATAGCATTGTTTTCAAGTAATCTACATTTTCCTTTTTTTCTTGAAAGTATCTCAATTGCCTCTTCTGTAAAGGAAGGAGCACATACCACATCCAAAAGTCTTCTTCCACTCGCAAAAGAATGAATTAATTCTTCAGCTATCTTCTCATCTACAGAAAAATTAAGCATTACCGAGCCACCAAATATAGCACGCAAATCCCCAAGAAGCATCTTATGCACTGTCTCCGTTTTATCAGTTTCAGAAACTCCAACTCCACATGCATTTCCGTGTTTTACTCCTAGAGCAATAAAAGGAACACTACCAAAGTTTTTTTCATATCCTGCCCCAATATGAGTAATTGTTTGCATCATTCTGTCTAAATCGCATATGTTATTGTAACTCATTGAACTTCCACCTTTTTGTTCCCATTTGTCTATGGAAAGAAGATCATTTTTAGAATCAAAGTTTTTGAAAAACCCAGCAGGTTTTTGCCAGCCATTTTCTCCATAAACACATTCTATAGTCCTCTCTCCAAAAATGGCTTCGTATTTTTCCTCTCCGTGATATTTTCCAGATACTGCACAATATTCTGCTATCATCATTTCTGCTTTTGCAGAAAGTTTTTTCAAGAATTCTTCTTTATCTGGTTCTCCCTTTTTTATCCATTCAATTACTTTTTCTCTATCATCTGGATCACAAATCACAATTCTTCCTCCTTTCGCCCCAGAACGAATCATTGTAGGACCTCCTATATCAGTCTTTTCAATTACCGATTCTGTAGTAGCAGATGTATTTTTTGTTTCTTCTTTTAGAGGGTAAAAATCAACACACACCATATCTATCCAAGGTATGTCATATTTTTCTAATTCTGATAAATGCTCTGGTGTATTTAATGCTAAAAGTCCTCCATGAATCTTGGGATGAAGTGTTGTTACTCTATGACCAAGTATCGCCCCCATTCCTGTAATTTGGGCAACATCTGTAACAGAAATTCCACATTCAGAAAGATGCCTTGCTGTTCCTCCTGAAGACAGTATTTTCCAGCCCATATTTACAAGTTCTTTTGCAAAAACCTCTATTCCTTTCTTTTCATAGACAGAAATAAGTGCTATTTTTTGATCTTGCATATAATTTTTTGATTATAGCATAAAAAGTAGTATAGGATAGTTTTCAAAAACAAAAATAGTGCAAAATAGTTTTACTATTTTACACTACTTCCTTTACCCTAAATATCTCCTATTTCAATTCCACCTTTGCACCTGCCTCTTCAAGTTTCTTCTTGAGATCTTCTGCTTCTGCTTTCTTCATTCCTTCCTTAAGAGTAACAGGAGCACCATCTACCATATCTTTTGCTTCCTTAAGTCCAAGAGCAAGAACTTCTTTTACAATTTTCATTACTCCAATTTTTTGCTCTCCTGCTGAAGTCAAAACTACAGTAAATG
Organism: Minisyncoccota bacterium; assembly: GCA_041657445.1. Taxonomy (GTDB): domain Bacteria; phylum Patescibacteriota; class Minisyncoccia; order Phycocordibacterales; family UBA9973; genus UBA9973. The sequence continues at coordinate 5,717 of JBBABV010000006.1, forward strand.
CATCTTTTTCTTCTTGAGCAGGAGCAGAACCTGCTCCGTTTCCTGCTACTGCTACAGCAGAAGCAGATACTCCAAACTTTTCTTCAAGAGTTTTTACGAGTTCATGAAGATCAGTCACAGACATTTTTTCTATTTGTTCAATGATATCTTTATATTTTTCCATATTTTTTATTTAATAAATTAATAATTATTTTGATTTCGCAATCTGATCCAATACAACAGCAAAGCGTTGGATTGGAGAATTGATAAGGTTCACAAACTGTGCATACAATATCTCTCTACTTGGAATCATAGCTATCTCGGTCATCTTTTGTGAATCAATAAACTTCCCTTCAAAAATTCCTCCGAGAATTTTGAGAATTCCATTATGTGCTTTGTGAAAATTATAGACTTCTCTTGCTGTCTTAGTAGCATCCTTTGAATACACAAGTGCAACTTCTCCTGTAAGAGGAGGAAGTTCACCTTCTGCTTTCCCTTCCAAAACTCTTTTCAAAAGAGTTTTTCTAGAAACTTTGTATCCTATCTCTTTTTCACGAAGATCACGGCGAAGAATCGTTTCATCTCCAACATTGATTCCATGAAAATCTACAAAAACAACAGACTCTGAATCTTTAATACTGTTATCAAGTTCTTTTAATATCTCTTCTTTTTGATTTCTTTTTAGTGCCATAATTTTGTTATTCTTTTTTATTTTTAACCCACCAAAAACGGCTTGGTAAAAAACAAAAAACGGCTGTTAAGCCGCAAGGTTTTTCCATCATTAGATGGATTAATCGACCACTCCATAGGACTTATTGTATGCCTATATTCTTTGCGGTATATTTACAATATCATAAAAAAATTATTCTGCAAATTTTTTGACATCGATTATCTCTTCTTTGCTATTTAGATAGTACATAAAAAAGAGGGTAATTCCAATTATGAATATAAAAATAATTAAAGTTTTTAAAAAGCTCTTAGTAAACATTTATCTTTTTTTGTTATTTCCCCCAATACTAATTCTATTTATAATTGAAGATTCTTTGCATTTATTACATTTATAGACCATTTCCATGAAACCACCTTCTGAGTTTTTGGAGTATTTACCAGAATCTTTTGTTATTGGCTCTCCACAAAAAGGGCATCTTTTTTCCCCTTCCTTTGCTTCTACCTCGCTTCCAGCTTTTACTAATCCTTCCATATGTTTTTATCATACCACACTTATTTGCTTTTGAAAAGTCTCCAAAGGGTACATTTGCTTTAGGGAACATATACAGGCAACGGTTGTATTATCATATTTTTCCCTCCGGTAATCGGTGGAGAAAAATATGATACTTCTCCATGCCAGTCTCCAGCAGAAAAATCCTTAAATCCATTTTTACTACTATCCCACCCTACCCAAGTGTTTTTATTTACATTTTCTACTGCTGTATATCCAGATGAAAAAAACTCATCATCTTTTCTTAATTCATATGAATAACCGCCTGAATCCCATTTTGTGATTATGTGATATATCGCTCCTTCTAGACTATTTTGTCTATTATCTTCAAGAAGCGATAAGACAACATCAGAGGATTCAAACCCTAATAAAGGATTGTGATTAAAAATACCTCTTTCTATTCTTCCAGTTCCATATAATCCTTTAAGTAATTTCATTTTAAATTCTTGTTTAAGATATCCTTCTTCGTATGTATTAAACCAATCATATATTGACGAAGCACTAAATACCCATGCTTGCCAATTTCTCCCCTCTTCATCCATTCCAAAAGACCATGGTATATAGGTGTATGTAGATGGAATAGTTTCAAAATTAAGAAAACCATTATCTGGAATTTGAATATCACCATCAAAAAGGGTTTCCGAACTGAAATAGTATTCATAATTACCTTCTTCATAACCCTCTGGACTATCATATAGATACAACTCCCCATTCGTAAAATCACCATCTGAAAGAGATGCCTCTCCTGATTCTGACTTTTCCATTTTAATACTTTCAAAATCTCCACCATCTGATGCATTTCTTATGTTCAAAAATACTTCTACAGGAGAATCATTACCTTCACTCGTATATACAATTCCAAAAGAGAAATTTGTAGCTAGTACTCTTCCTTTTGTAGGATTTATACCATTTTTGGTAAGGGGTCCAATATTAGGAAAAGATAGAAATGCATTATTGTTTGAAACAGGAGAAACATAAACAGGAAATGGCTCAAGCATCATTTCTTTTCCTCCTGTTCTCTGTAGAGGAGAAAGAGGGGGAATATCCAACCAAACTCCAGTAGGAAATGTTTTAAAACCATTTTTCAATACACTCCATCCTATCCACATATTTTCATTTACATTAGGAATATCAGTATAACCAGAATAGTCTACTGTGCCATTGTGAGAAATTTCATATTCATATCCGCCTTCATCCCACTGTAATGCAACATTGTAAATGGTGTTATTATTCTTGTTTTGAGGATTATACTCTAAAGAAGAAATATAGAAATCTGATAATTCAAAGCCATTTCTTGGATCTCCGTTTTCAAATACTCCTCTATATAAACAAGCAGACTGACATCTTGTATTATTATTAAATGTTTGAATTTTAAACTGTTCTCGAAGAAACCCATTTACATATGTATCTGTCCAGTCAAAAACATTTGAACCATTAAATGTCCATACTTCCCAATTTCTTCCCTCTTCATCTATTCCAAAAGGTGTTTGTATATATGTATAGGTATATTGTTTTTCTGGTGGAAGTGTTTCTTCCTCTTCTTCCTCTGGAATCTCTTCCTCTTGGGGTTCTTCTTCTGGGGGAATCTCTTCCTCTGGAATCTCCTCCTCTTTGGGTTCTTCTTCTGGAGGAATTTCTTCCTCTGGAAGTTCTTCAGGAATTTCTTCTTCTTCATTTTCTATGTTGTCCTCAATTTCAGTATTTTGGTTTTCATTATTTGAAGAACCTCCACCACCTCCTCTTCTTTTTTTCTTTTCCTCTTTTTTAATATCCTCTGTCTCAATATCTACTAAAACCTCGCTTGTTGTAATTTTGTTTTCGGTATAAGTTATAGGTGAATTTTGAATTTCATCAATAAAGACAATTTTTTCTTGACTTTCATTTACTTTTTCCTCTTTAATTTCTTCAGCGTCTTTATCATTTTCTATATTATCCTCATATCCGATGATTATCGTTGCCTCTTTTTCTTTTGGAGCATTGTAAAAAACAGTAGTAAGAGTATTTGTATATAATTCAGCAAGTGAACTTGAAAATACTTTTACAACTTCAGTAATTATTGTCTTGCTTTGTTTTGCAACTGGGTCTATTACACTTAATACATCCCCCACTATTTTATGTCCGATATTTGGGGTTGGTATTCCTATACAAAGATTATTTTCACTTTTTTTTCTTTTAACCTTAAGAGAAGAAAGTGATTTCAATATATCTCCTCTTATTTTTTCTTTTTTGTTTTCTAAATATGTTTTTACAAAACCATGACCATTTGTATTATCCTTTTTGATATCTATATTTGCTGGTAATACATTCAAGATATTTTTTGTCCTGACAATGTTTATTATAGAATCATTTTTGGAAGTAATATATTTTCCCCCTCCTGCTACTCTCTCTGATGGTGTAGCGACACCGTAAAGCATAAGGGATTCCTTTGGTATTCCTTCCTCTTTATCCACAATTGAATCATAAAGACTATTGGTATAAAAATTCCCTTGTGAATGTCCTACTAAAAGCAATTTTTGTGTTTTAATCTTTTCACTTGCTTGCTTATGAATTTTAAATAAGTCAAAATCCTTTACTGTCTCTGTGTCTAAAAGTTTTTGGTATAGAACATCAAATACATCTCCAATTCCTGCAATATGTGATGGGTTATATAGATACCCTATCTCTAAAGGCTCGTCGTTGTAGGTCTTTGGTAAAATTTCCTCTACTCCTAGCATATTTTCTATTGCCCCCTCCTCTTCAGTCCACATTCCATTGACTGTAAATACTGAATACCCATATTGTTTGCACCCTGTCCCTTCATCACTTTCTGCAAGGATAACAAAAGGGAAGAAAAAAACTGATAAAAGGAGAGAGAAAATATAAAATATGTTTTTCATAAATTAGTCTGGTAAATCACTACTATTAATATCACAAACTATTGGGTCATAATTTATTAAACCTTTCAATTTAGAAAGAAAGTTTTTTCTAGCTTGTATCCTTGCTTCTGTATTGTGTTGTAAATCTTTTACAAAATATATATATGAGTTTATCCTATCTATCTCTTCGTCATTTCTACCTTCATCAGGTATATGTCTTGGCACCAATTCTTCAGAAATACAGGTCATAGCCTTCTTTTGTCTAAGAACTACTTCTTCTACTACTCTCTCATCTCTAGTCTTTACCTCATTTTCAAGTTGCAATGTGAAGGCATATTGTAAAAGTGGAGCCCTTATCTTTGCTGAATCAGGATACTTTTCAAAGATTCGTAACTCTACATCGTCTCTGATACCATTTTCGTTTGCATCAATACCTTTTATACTCTCCCCAATATCATTTGAAGCCAATGGAAGACTGTCACCAAAAACAACAGGAAGAGTAAGTTTTGATTTCTTTATATTCTCTATATCTACATTTACTTTCTCTTGATAAAAGAAATGAAAAATTCTACCAATAACTAAAATGATAAATACAAAAACAGAGAAAAGAAAAATTCTATACACCCATTTAAAAATTATCTTTCCATTTTCATTATCTAGCACCGCATGCTTAAAAAGCTTAAAATAGTTTTTCATATTTTGTAATAAATTTTATTAAACTAATAATTTGACTTCTGGTAGATATTTTTACAAAGACTAATTGAGTAAAAGACCAGATTTGTAGCTGATCTAGTCAATCTCTCATCCACTATACATACAATAGATAAAGATTAGATAAAGATTTATTGGAGAAGAGAATTACCTGTCATTTGAGTTGGTTTTTCTATATCTAGAAGAAATAAAACAGATGGAGCAAGATCCTTTAATTCCCCATCACTCACATTAAAATCATGAGAAGTAATTATAAAAGGCACAAGTGATGTAGTATGTGCAGTATGCTTTTCACCTGTAAGAGGGTCAATGTTTATCTCAGCGTTTCCATGATCTGCCGTAATTAATGCTATTCCTCCAACTTTATTAAGAGCATCAATTACTCTTCCAAGTTCTCTATCAACACACTCCACCCCTTTTACTATCGCAGGTACATTGGCAGTATGCCCTACCATATCTGCATTAGCAAAATTAATGAAGATAAAATCAACTTCTCCTTTCTCTATTTCTGAAATAGCAGTATCTGCAATCTCTTTTGCCCTCATCTCTGGTGCCTCATCGTGTGTTTTGATATCATCTCTACTTTTTATCAACAAGTCTTTTTCTCCCTCATATTCTTTTTCATTTCCACAATTTAAAAAATATGTCGCGTGAGCAAATTTCTCTGTCTCTGCAATTCGTGCTTGTTTCATTCCTTTTTTTGAAATTTCTTTACCAAGAGTAACACTTGATATGATAGGAGGAAAAGCTACAAGGTTAGAAAAATCTTCCCTGTATAATATCATTGTCCCAACTAGGATATTTTCATTTATTGATTTTGCTAAAACCTTTTCTGTTATCATTCTTGCCCTATCTGCTCTGTAATTAAAGAGAAAGAAAGCATCATTTGCTTTTAGCATTAGATCATCTTCACCTTTAACACAGAAAGGCAAAAGTAATTCATCCTTTTCTCCTTCTTTATACTTTTCTTCTAAAAATTCACTAGGTGTTTTGTCACATAATTCACCTTTTCTAAAAAAGATAGCATCCTCAACCTTTGCTAATCTATCCCAGTTTTTGTCCCTATCCATTGCATAATGCCTACCTGATACTGTAGCAATACAAAATACAGATGAATCTCCATTCAACTTTTTTATATACTCTTCAAGTTCTCTTAAATACCCTGCTCCAGATTGAGGAGGAGTATCTCTTCCATCCAAAAATACATGAATCGCTACCCTCTTTACACTGTTTTTTTTCGCTAAATCAAGAAGTGTAAAAAGGTGCTCTTTATGACTATGCACCCCTCCACCTGAAAGCAATCCTGCTACATGAAGCACAGAATTATTTTTTTTTACATGCTCAAAGAGTTCTGCAAAAACAGGATTCTCCTCAAACTCTCCTTGCTTTATCGCTTTATTGATTCTCACTAAATCAGTATCAATAGGTCTTCCTGCCCCTATCGTCATATGTCCTACTTCACTATTCCCCATCTGTCCTTCAGGAAGACCAACTGCACCACCCGAGGCTTTTAAAAGTGAATGTGGAAAATTCTGCCACAGATTATCAAAGACGGGTTTGTTTGCAGAGAAGATTGCATTGTCTTTCTTTTCTTCTCTATGCCCCCATCCATCAAGCACTACCAAGACTACTGGTTTGTATTTTTTTAGCATTTTGATATTCGTTTAAAATATACTATAAGTATATCATAAATTAACTTGTGTGTTTCATGTCAATTGATTCAAACTATCCTAATCCCAGTCTTTTTGATTTCGGAAACAAGAGGGTCACTAGAGTCATTGAAGTCTTTAGTTGAGAAACAGTGGGGCTCAATCTTCTAGCACATTCTCTAGTAGAGCCTTAAAAACTGAAATTATTTCTTTATTTTTAGCTTCTTTCGGATCAATTATTTTAATATTTTCTTTCCCTTGAAAAAGTTTTTCGCTTACCTTACGAATATCTTTATGATGTTTAATAAAATTCGCATTATAACCTTCTATCACTATTCCTCTTGGTTTGTATTCTTTATCAAGATAAAGAGCATATTCATCGGTAACCTGATAAAACTCTGTATTGTCAGAGATTTTTTGGGGAGAATAAAAAAAATTGCCTTCTTCTCTATCAAGAGTAAATACCCAAGATTCATTTTTTGCGATTCTTGGTATATTTCTTACTGCTTCTTTTATTCTTTTTTCATTAAAATTCATCTTTTCCATACAATAATCTTGTTTTTCCTCTTTCTTTTACATAATCCACTCTATACGCAGTAATGATAAAAAAATAATCTTTCTTCTTTAGAAGCATTACCTTTACATACATTGTCCTTGAATTAATCTTAAACTCTTCAAGATAATATGAATATCTATTTTCTTTATCTAAATCCTCATATATAAATGACGGATGGGTAATGGTTTTTATGACTCGGAAAATAAATTCTTCATTTCGGAGTTCTGAATGTTTGTTCGCCTTATTTATTCTCTGCTCCTTTGTAAATATAGTCATTATTCTCTCGTAATTCAAGAGATGTATGCAGAATTTATCTTTTTTCTTCATTTATTCTCATACTAGAGATAAAGAATAGATAAAGATTTTAGTAGAAACATAAAATATGAACCGCAATAATGGCTCAAAAAAACTCCTCGCCCTTACAGACGAGAAACTTCGTTAAATTAGAAAAGTAAAATTGTCTGCAAGAGAATTTAAACCACCCTGATTCCAGTCTTTTTGATCTCGGAGACAAGAGGGTCGCTAGAATCATTGAAGTCTTTGACTGAGAAACAATGGGGCTCAATACGATAATCCACATTTCTCTTTGCTGTCCAAAGAGAAGAGATTTTCTTTTCTACTTTCTTCGCTTCGGCATCAGTAATAACAGCCACATCAATATCGCTATTCTTGTGATGAGTGCCTTTTACCATTGAACCAAAAAGATATATGAACGAGAAAGGAAAATTTTCTCTTCTTAGATTTTCAGAGTATTTTTTAATTATTTTTTTTAGTTCAGTTTTTGACATAATTTTTTGTATAATTGCTTAAAATTTTTCAGATTTGCTTCAGTAAATTTTTTGTTGCATTTTTTATAAAGCGATAGTTTGTATTCTGGATATCTAGCACGGATATTGAAACGATTGAGTAGAGACAAAAAATTTGTTTCTTCTTTACTTAACAAAAGATGTGCTAAATCTGCTAAGTGAATGAGGTCGTGAGTAAAGGGTGGAAGACTGGCAGTATTTTTTACTATCAACCCTTTTATCATCTTCTCTATTACTATATGTCCAAAAAACAAACTTTCGGGGTATCTACCTGACTCAAAGAGGGTGATTAGAGTCTCATTATCCCTCTTTGCTGTTTCTATCCAATACCTTACGATACTATCCTTTTCTCTCTCATTCATAATCATTGTATCAAAATATGATTTGTAATACAAAACATCATACATAGCCAAGATAAAGATTAGATAAAGATCAAAAATCTCCTAAGGAGTGAGGAGAAATATAAAATGCCTTTAGGGTATTAAAGTAATTTTTAATTAAAAAATATGAAATGGTTTATACCACTCTGATTCCAGTCTTTTTGATCTCGGAGACAAGAGGGTCGCTAGAATCATTGAAGTCTTTGACTGAGAAACAATGGGGCTCAATACGATAATCCACATCAAGACATATTCTTGATAATGATTTATATTCAGAAAAAGAATTTATTTTTGACTTACTGGAAATTACCGCTACATCAATATCACTCCACTTATGGGCCTTCCCTTTTGCATACGAACCAAAAAGATATAATGAAGAAAAAGAATACTCTTTCTCTTTGAGAATTTTTGCATAATTCTTGATTATTTTTTTTACTTCAGATATTGACATATTTTTTTATGTAAAACTATTATTCTCTCTAGATTGTCTTTAGTATAAGACAAGGTGCATTTTTTATAAAAAATCATTTTCTTTTCAGGATATCTTGCTCTGATATTAAAATAATTCACTTCCTTCAGAAAAAGCATTTCTTCAAAGGATAAATTTAGACCTGTGGCTCTCGCTATCACTACTAGGTCATGAGTAAATGGTGGATGATTTTTAAACCTTTTAACAAATATCGCTTTAAGTATTTTCTCAAGGACGATATGTCCAAAGAATAATGAGTTAGAGTATTCTTTGCTATTAAAAAGCACTATCATGGTCCTATAATCATGATTTGATGTATCTATCCAGTATTTTATGGTTTCAAACACTATTCTTTCATTCACAGTCATTATATCAGTTATGTTGATAATACAAAACATCATACTTTTTACTGATAAAGAATAGATAAAGATAATAAAAACTTTTGGTAGCACAAAACAAGAATCATACAAAACATATTTTTGAGTTCAAGATTTTGTGTTTGATAGAGGTTGGTATATAATCAAAAACAAGAGAGACTTGATCTTCCATTTTAAATGACTAGGAAGATCACTACTTATGCTTTTATAGATGCTTCAAATCTCTTTTATGGAGGAGAGAAATATTTGGGTTGGAAGATTGATTATCAAAAACTTTTTGAATATATCAAGAAAAAATACGAAGTAGAAAAAACATACTATTTATCTGGTGATGGAGATTTCCTGCCCGTACTCAAGTATTTAAGAGAATCAGGTAAAAAAGTGATTATAATGGCGAGAGGTCCGAGAACTGCAAAGGAAATAAGAAGGTTCGCAAAAGGGAACTTTAAAGATTTTACACGACTTGAAAATATAATAAAGCAACAGTAAGTATCATACCATCATTCAATTTGCTTATGAGGTAAGGTTATGCTAGAATTACCTTACTAGACTTGGACGATATATTTCGTATGTGTCGTCCGAAAAGAGGGAGCTTTCGCTCCCTCTTTTTATTTCGTCAAAACGAAATTGTATACTAACCCAGTGCAAAATTTGCTTTAAAAAATTGAATTAGAACTCATATTTAATACCCTGGCTCTTTAGCCTCTCGCATAATCTTTCGCTGGTCTTCGTTTGATCGACGTGCTGCTTCAGTAAAAACAGCTATTTTTTCTTCTTCTGTCGCACGACGAAAAAAGTCGGATACTCCACTGTATTTCTCCAATCCTTCTATTTCCCTTTCTTTAAATGGTTCATTAAGATTTTCTCTCATAATTTTTCTCTTAAATCATTTTCATTGTATCGTGATCCTAAATAATAATCAAGATGCGGACCATACTGCTTTAGCTTGACAGTATATTCCACATCGTGTGTCTCAACATTTTTCTTTACAAGAGATATGACGATTTCATCATTAAAATCTTTCCTAATTCGCTCAACTGTCTCTCTTGATGATAAGAACTGTCTGATAAACACTTCTTTTGGAATATTTCTTCCCTCTTTGCTTTCTCTTGCTTTAGTAAATTTCCATGCAACGAAAGGATTTTGATAAACATAAGAGATTATTATTTGTCTTGACCTTGAAAGAGAACGATTTATATTCTCTATTGCCTTATTATAATTTGCAAATGTTCCATCAAAAAGAAAGGTTTGTCCATTACTAAGTGCAAAGTCATGTATTTTTTCTACAATAGAAGAGATGGCTTTTTGAAATAAAAAAGAATTTGTCCCATTGTAGCCCGGTAAATATGTCCTGATATCATCACCATCAATTCTAATTATTCTATGTTCTCTATTCTTTTCAAGAATTAAAATAAGATTCTTTGAGTACTCAGTCTTGCCTGCTCCGGGCGAACCCGCCATAAAAATTGACAATGGAAATTCATCTCCAACATACTTTTGAGGGTTAGTAATCTCCTTCGCTATGTGCTTTTTGTTTTCTTTTGCGAACTTCTCTGCTATTTTTTGAATATCTACATTGTTCATATTACCAAACAATATACATATTGAAGATAAAGATTAGATAAAGATGTATCCAAAAACCAAAGAACCCCGACAGTGTCGGGGTTCTTTATGGTCCGTGTCTTTTATTAGATTAAGTCAGATGACTATTGACTCAAAGCTTTCGCTCGGCTAGCAGGACCTAGAAGCCCATCGGCTACTAGACCATTTGATGATTGCCATGCTTTTGCTACTGCCATAGTCTTTGGTCCACAGATTCCATCTACTACTAGATTCCCGTTTGCTTTTGAATTTAGGAATGATTGCCATATAGAGCAAGCATCTCCACGAACTCCAAGCTTGACGAGAACTGTTCCGAAGGCATAGGCATGTCCTTGACCCTGTCCTACTGAAGAAGGATTGCCTTTACAAGATTTACCAGTGGTGACACTGTAACCTACCTCTCTACCATCGCAACCTACGAATGAAGAGACATCAGGTGCAACATATCCTGCACAGGACTTTCCTGTGGTGATGCTGTAATTCATACCTGCTGAACATCCTTTGTAATCATTTTCTGCTGATTCTTCTTCGTCAGCTATATCTTCGTCATCGTCTTTGTCATTATTCTTATTTGAAGATGAACTTCCACCACCTCCGCTACTTGTTCTTGTGTCCATAGTATAGTTTGCTGATTCTGTAGAACCTGAAGGAGCATTCAATGCAGGAGAGGAATCTGTCCAGCTAGTTCCAACGGTTATAACATTGACATCATCAACCACATTACTCAATGGTGTGTATGTTGCAGTATAAAGAGTGTTATCACCTCCATCAACAGTCACTGTCGATAAAGTACCATTTCCAACAGTTACATCAGCATTAGTAAAGCCAGTAGGTTGTTCAGAAAAATCAAAGGTTACTGTTGCTGTTTCTCCTACCCCGATCGTATAATCAGAAAGAGTTATAACTAATGTGGGTGGAACTTGGTCAGTAGCAGATATCGCACCTCCGTTTGCAAGCTCATTTCCCGCAGTATCCGTTACATCACCTGTTGCAGCAACATAATTAACTGCTGGAGTTGAAGATGTTGAAGTTAATCCTGTAGTGGTAAGAGTGATAGAAGTATCACCTACGACAGCTCCTGCTGAAACAGCAGTAGCACCTACAACTGTAAATGAATCAGTATCTACTCCTCCAGAGGTAACTGTCTCAGAAAAAGTAAGGACGACAGTGTTCAAGGCAGTTCTTATTGCTGTAAATGTTGGAAGTTGACCGTCTGTTATTTCAATAGAAGCACCGTGAGCAACTATTATATTAGTATCACTATTGGTGTCGGTAACAGCTGCTCCTTCTGCATACAAACCCTCTGCTGCAGTATAAGCAGAATCTGTGTCTTCAAAAGTATCAGCAGGAAAAGTCAGAGTAATTGTCCATGGGGTGCCAGCTGAAGTAACTACTGCACTAGTAGGATTGAGGGGAGTTGTTCCACCACCACCTACATCTATGTGCCATTTGGTATAATCTACGGATGCTAAATCATGACCAGGATCAGCAAAAGTTACTACAACTGTTGTTGCTGAAGTAATTTCAGCACTGGCTATAACTATATCAGCTGCAGCATTTGCCTTATATGGCATGGAAACAAGAGCAAAGGTAAATACCAAAGAAGAAACTATGGCAATCCTTGCAAAAATATTTTTAGAAATAAAATTCATTTTAATAATTAATAAATGATTAATAATAAACAAACCACCTTAACGAACTCGGACTAGGAAATTCGCTTGGTAGAACATTTATTAATTGTAACAATATAAACATAGCTTGAGTAAATAATTCTGTGGATAACTACCAAAAACAAAAAACCACCCGAAGGTGGTTTTTTGTAATTTAAACAGATTTAGTCTGTAAAAATTTTCTACAAACCTTAGCTAGCAATGTTCAAGGTAGCTGTAGGAGAAACTTCTTTGTCGTCAGGAACTTCCTGTCCGGCTACAGAAGTAATCTTAACTTCAGCCCATGTACCATTGTCACCAGTAAAGTTGTATCTGACTCGGAAGGTTACAGTATCACCTTCTGCTACCCTAAATCCAGTTTCGGTTCCTGCTCCACCAAGAGTGGTTACAGAATCTCCGCTGTATCTTGAGAGCACTCCGAAGTCTGAAGTTTCAGGAAGAACACTTGTGTCGGTAGGACCAGTTGCGGTGCCTACTTTTGTATCAAGTATGCTTGCTGACAAAACATCGAAGTCATTTTCATCAGCTTCTACTGTAAAGAAGAAGTCAATGATTGAGCCAGTAGACGGCACGCTCCAGCTGAAATTCGAGAGAGCTGCTGTAGATGTGCTGAGTGTTTTGGTTCCTCCAACAATAGTTGCGGTATCAGAAACATCAGTAGCACCTTCACCTTCAACTGAAACAGTCTGAACCTTTACAGTCGTAGTTCCAGAAGTGTAACCAGACGACTGATTAAACCTCATTGATACAACAACATCGACTATATCATCCGCATCGATAGTGTAGTCACCATCAATATCGAAAGTAAGGTCTGCTGTGGTAGTACCAGCGTCAGCTACGCTGAAGTCGTCAAATTTGTTTCCATCGATTTCGATGTACACATCATCTACCACTTCATCGTAGTTTTCAGCGGCTGTGGTTACAGTAAGCATAAGCTCTTCCAGGTCAATATCATTCTCCTCTCCTTCGAGTCTGAACTTGAAGACCTCATACCACTCTGATTCGTCGCTAGCATCAACGAGAAGTGTTTCATCATCGTTTATGCTGTCTGAAGATGAAGATTTGAGGTTAAGATCTTCTCCGTCTCCTTCTTCATCAAATCCGAAAGATTCGGAAATTGTTGAATCTTCAGTAGAAGAAAAATCTCTTCCATCAACATATCTAACTGCATCAAGCTGGATTGTCCAATCAGCAGCTAAATCGTCAGAGTCAATTGATTTATTTGTTTGCATTACAACAACAAACTCAGGTTCATCTCCGTCGCTGTATACAAGACTCAATCCTGAAAATCGTAGTCTGTATTCATCAGTAGAGTCATTGGTAATGATATCATAATCATCTTCACCAAAATCATCTACATCAAGACTTGCAACTTCCTTTCCATCAACCATAAGGATTGCAGATGAGAAGTAATCGTCAGCATCAGCAGACGAGCTTCCAGCTTCGTCAGATTCCATATAGAAATCTAAACGATCAATTTTAACATCACCTTCAATTTCAACTTCAAAGGCAAAGATTTCCCCAGACTGTCCTTCCTCTATGTCAGAATCCTCTGAGGAAACTTCTTTAATATTGGAGATGCTTCCATCGCCATTTCCAAGAGAACCATTAGAAGAAGAGCTTGAAGTCTCATCACACTTCTCACCAGTTACTGTGCTGTATCCAGCGGTTGAAAGACAACCTGCTGGAAGAGAAACAGAAGTAGAAGAATCACACTTTACTCCGGTAGTAGAACTGTATCCAGCGGTTGAAAGACAACCTGCTGGAAGAGTCATAACTACAGAACAAGCTTCACCAGTAATAGGACTGTATCCTGCTGTTGAAGTACAACCTGCTGGAAGACCAGCTGGAGTAGCAACTGCAGAAGCATTTAAGATAGCGCGAGTCATAGGACCAACAACACCATCAGCTACGAGTCCATTTGAAGCTTGATATGCTTTTACGGAAGCAGCGGTCATAGGACCAAATTTTCCGTCAGCTGTAACACCAAGCTTTGTCTGAAGGCAGATAACATCTGCTCCAGTAGAACCTTGCCTCAATGTAGTAGCAACTGTGCATGTTTGTGCATTAGCATCGTCTGCGCTAAGAGCGTAAACTCCACCAAGAACAAAAGCGACAGCTATCAATCCAAAGAGGACTTTTGATTTTAATAATTTACTCATAATGTTAACTTTATAATCCTTTGATAATTTCTAGAACTAATTTGTTGTAGAAAAAATCTAAGGTGTTATGCGCCGTTACTTAGTCTCGACATGTTTCAACATTTTTATTATGAAGAAACAAAACTAATGAGCGCACTAATCTCTAATCATTATTTCTCCGCCTAGGCGGTCTGAAGAAACAATGAGCAGATAAAAACTAATTGCATTCCATAAACTTACGAAAACACATCTTTTGTAATGCGTCTTCGTTTAAGATTTATGATATGCGGTAACCATATAATATACTGCGACTGATAATAGAGCAACATATTATGTGGAAAACCAGACTGCAAAGATCTGTAAAAACAGACTATACAATCTACCTATTATGACGAATAGGGTTTAAAAAATATTACCTCATTTTTTTTAAAACACAGAGAGTAAAAAAGTCAAATGAGAAGATTATGCAAGAGAATATCTACTCCATCTCTTCTCTCCATCCTTCTTAAGGACACCGTCCTTTACCATTGATACAAGCTCTCTCTGGAGTGTCTTTTCACCACAAGAAGCGAGAATAGAGGAATTCTTTGAGCGGATGTCCGTTATAGTTGCTCCGTCTTTATTTTCTATTACTATTTTCAATATCTCTGCTCGTCTTTTATTCTTCACCTCTTCCATGTCCTTTATCCTTGTTTCTGTGTCTTTTACAATTTTCTTTTGGACATTGTTTGGTGTGCTGTGTCCTTTTAATTGATTTTGTGATTTAGTTTGAGTATCAGGAAGTATTTGCTTTTCATCTTCTTTTACAGAAAGAATCTCTTCAAGCCATTTTGTATTTGATTCAGAATACTCTGAAACTGCTTTTTTAAGTTCAAAAAACTCCTTGCGAAGTATGCCTGCATTCATCTCTGATATTATCCCAACAGAACTCCCCATAGAAAGAAAAGAAAGTATCTCATTTATCTTCCGATCAATTTCAAAAACTACTTCAATCTTACGAGATAGTAAGTATATGTCCGATAGAAGAGAGACAGCAAGAGAGCGAAGTTTTATCCTTAATGGGTCATCTTTGTCTATGATGTCCGTTACCATATATAGGGCAGTGATGAGTTTGTCTGATTTAGAATATGAACCAATACAAAGGGTTTTAGAGTCATAAGAGACAGGCAAAGAATGGGTGTCCTTTAGAGAGTTTTGGGTGGTGTCTTTTAGATTTTTTTCTTCACCAAACATCTGTCCATTATATATAGGACAAGGAAAATTGCAAGAAAAAAATGTGTATATGATTGTGCAAAATCTTTGAAAAAAAGATAAAAATTCTGAATACAAAACATTGCATTCTATTCTAGGTTTAGAATACAATAGCAATATCACTATGAAAAAGATCCTTGTATGGGTGTGCCCATACTGGGAGCTTTTTCTTTTTAGGGTTGAATAATGTCTCTATTTTTAGAGAATTTTTTATAAATCTCATTTAAATATAAAATTTTGAAAGTATATTGATGATATGGATTTAAAAAAATATAAAATTGTATATGAAACCGATAAGGAGACTGGACAAATATCTACTTCTATCCCGAAATTAAATCATATTTCTTCTTTTGGAAACACCTATGAAGAGGCGACCAAGATGCTAAAGGGGGCAACTGAATGCTATTGGGAAAAAGCACGGATAATAAAGAAACACCAAATACTGAAACCGAAAACTATAATTGAAGGTGCATATCTCAAAGTATTAATTCCATCATTCATTAACTAAATAATGTAAAAACTGAATAGAGTCTCCCCAAGAAAGGCCATCCAAAAACTAAAGAGGGCTGGCTTTGAGAAAATTCATTTTAGGGTTGAATGGAAAATGGGGAACGAAGTGTAATTGTTCCTTTTCATAATTCAAAAAACATCGCGATAGGAACACTATATAAACAATCAGGACTTTCAATAGATGAATTTAATAGTCTTTAATGCTAAAATAGAGAATATATGGCAAAAAAAAGAAAAAAGAAGTCAGGTGTGGATTATAAGAAAAACTCTTCAGGTTCTATAAATAATACAAAAGGGAAACTTTCAAGCGAAACAAAGTTTGGTATAGCTTCGGTGATTTCATTTGTCTTAGCTATCTTTCTCTTTATGTCGCTTTTTGGACTAGGAGGAAAAGCAGGAAAAGAAGTATATGATATTTTTGATTACTTTCTTGGAATAGGATATATACTTCTTCCTGTTTTATTTATCATGCTCGGAATTGCTTTCATAAAAGAAAAGAGAGCGAGTTTTGGAATATTCCAAGTATTAGCATCAATTTTTTTCTTACTTTCATCTCTTGGGATAATAGATGTAATTTCAGCAGATCACTCTGGGGGAATTTTTGGTAAAATTCTTGGTTCTCCATTTTTGATGCTTTTTGATATATATGCAAGTATAGTCTTTCTTGGTGCTATCTTTATCATCTCTATTTTTGTAATGTTTGATACAAAACCAGACATTGTAGCCCTGTTCAAAGGAATATGGAAAATTATCACAAGAAAAAAGGAGGTAGAGGAAGAATATGAAGAAGAAGAAGAAGAAGTAAAAATATCTATTCCTCTCGTTTCAGAAGAAAAGGAGATTGAAGAAACAAAAAGAAAAACTAAAAAGGAAGAACCACAACAAGAAAAGAAAGAAGAAGATGAATTCGGTTTTCTCAAAAAATTTCAAAAGAAACAACGAGGCTTCTCTTTGGGATATACTCCCCCTCCCCTTTCACTTTTAGAAGGTGATACAGGCAAGCCAAATACTGGAGATGTAAAAGCAAACTCCATTATTATCAAACGCACTCTACAGAATTTCGGCATTGAGGTAGAAATGGATGAAATTACTATAGGGCCTACAGTCACAAGATATGCACTTAAGCCAGCAGAAGGTATGAAACTCTCTCGTATTGTAGGATTACAAAATGATCTTGCTCTTGCCCTCGCTGCACACCCTATTAGAATAGAAGCACCAATCCCAGGAAAATCTTTGGTGGGTATTGAAATTCCAAACAAAGCAAAATCTATCGTTGGTCTTGCTACAATGCTTGCAGATGAAAAATTTCAGGGTTCTAATAAAGCTCTCACTATCGCCCTTGGTCGCTCTATTTCAGGAAAAGCTGTCTTTGGAAATCTTGCGAAAATGCCACACCTTCTTGTCGCAGGAACTACAGGTAGTGGAAAGTCAGTCAGCATTCATTCTATCATCACTTCCCTTTTATACAGAAATGGACCAGATGATATGAAATTCATAATGGTAGATCCAAAAAGAGTAGAACTCACTCTCTACAAGAACATCCCTCATTTACTTACCCCTGTCATTACTGATGCAAAAAAGGCAATTCTTGCTCTTAAGTGGGCAGCAAAAGAGATGGATAGAAGATATGATATCTTGGAATCAGAATCAGTCAGAGATATTGAGTCATACCACAAAAATATACTTGAAGGAAAAAAAGAAGAAGGAGCAGACAGAATGCCATACATGGTAATAATCATTGATGAACTTGCAGATATTATGAGTGCATACCCACGAGAACTTGAATCAGCGATAGTTCGTCTTGCCCAAATGTCTCGTGCTGTAGGAATCCATTTAATACTTTCTACTCAAAGACCAGAAGTAAATGTCATTACTGGACTTATCAAAGCAAACATTCCTGCAAGAGTAGCATTAAAGGTATCTTCTCAAGTGGATTCTCGCACTATTTTGGATGCAGGAGGTGCAGAAAAACTACTTGGGGCAGGAGATATGTTATATTCCTCTGGACAAGCTTCACCTGAAAGACTACAAAGCGCTTTCATTTCAGAAGGAGAGGTAAAAAAAGTTGTAAAATATCTTGCTGATGCATATAGAGATGAATTAACAGAAGAAATATCTTTATCAGAAGGATCAATATCACCTGATAAAAGTATTTTTGAAAGCACAATTGATGGTGAAGATGATGATGAACTCTACGAAGAAGCTAGAACTTGTGTAATAGAAGCAGGAAAAGCATCTACTTCATTCTTACAAAGAAAATTGAAATTAGGATATGCAAGAGCTGCACGATTGATGGATACACTTGAGGAGAGAGGAGTAATCGGTCCTGGAGACGGTGCTAAACCAAGAGAAGTGTTAGAAAAAATTGAAAGGGATAATGAAGGGAATAATGTTATATAGAAAGTAATTAAAATCACATTTTTTTCTTTAATTCCCTTAATTTCTCAATTAAAATATATACTGTTGTTGATGGATCTCTTTTTGAAAAGACTACATTTTTTTCTTCATCGTGTTGCTTTTCAAGTTTTTTTGCATTCTGAATTGCATTTGCTTCTTTGTCTTTAATTAAAGAATATATATTAGAATTCTTTCTATACTTCTGAGAAAGCAATTTTGTAAGTTTCTCATAATATTTTTCTCTTCCGATTGAAGTTGAAAGAAATTGAAAATGAAGGATAAACCATAATTCAAAACATTCATTTGAATAAGCAACACTCATACCTTCACTTCTTGCCTTTTGTATTGCTTGATCAAATAATGGATGGTCGTCTTTATCAAAGACTACCCACCACTCAGTATCAAATCCATCATCCTCATCCTCCTCTTTTCTATGAATCGCCCAATCCACTAGAGACATTGTATTAGAACCTACTCCTTTCACATTTATATCTATTTCATTAAGACGAAGTTCATTCTTAATTGAATTAAAATAATCTGGTTCAGTTTTTTTACCTTCTGTAAATATATGAATCACTTTTTTTGGAATCAATGTCCCTACTTTCCTTGAAAAAAGTGCCATATAATTTATTTATCTAACGAACTAATAAAGGGCAACGCTCCAAATCGACCCTCTAGATATTTTTTTGCATATTCTGTGTCATTCCTTATATTAAATTCTCCAAGCGAAAATAACTTTGCGGAACCAAATTCATCTTTTTCTGTAAACCAAAACTGATCTTTTATGAAATCTTCTCGGTAAGAAAGTAAACTTACATCATGGGTTGTCACAATTAATTGAGCATTATTTTTATTTGTTTCTTGAGATTCAAACAAATCAATTATCAATTTTGTAAGAAGTGGGTGTAGGCTATTATCAAATTCATCAATAAATAAAATTTTCCCTCCTTCAAGAGCATCAATAACAGGACCAAGGTTCATAGAAAATTTAAGTGTTCCACTTGATTCCTGAAAAAGATCAAGTTCAAAAACATCAACTGCTTTATTATTCTCATCATAGATTGGATGTCCAAGAAGAAGTACATCGTTTTTTATTGTTTTTGGTGGTTCAACAGTCATTTTACCAGCATCTAACTTAAAATCCATTTGTTGTGTATCAATTTCCTTTGTATTTATTCTAGTTACACAAAAATCTGCAACTTTTAGAAGGTTAAGGAATTTTTCTTTATAAATTTCATCTTCCTTTATTTTTTTTATTGTAGATTTAGGCCCCATAGGGTGAATACCTGAAACTACAATAATACTATTAAATGCATTTAATATATCTAGTGCAAAAGAATTATTTAGTTGAGCCGACACAGAAAGAAAAAGTGATTCTTTACGGACTTTATTTAAAAGATCTTTCATATCCTTGAAATCTTTTTCTACTTTGATATTTTGACCATTTCTTGAGAAGAAAATATCTTCCTTATCTTTTGAAGAAATACCAACAAGTTTTTCTGAAACAATATGGTCTTGTAAAAATGAAAATTCATAACGATAAATTCCATCATGAATACCCATAAGAGAAAAAGTAACTTCAAAAACTATTGGCAAATTATTATTATTTTTTGTTCCCAAAAAAGGAATATATTGAAGTTTAGTATTCTCCTGATTGTCTGGTATATTTGCAGAAAGTTGAATCATTCTTTTGATGAGAAAAAAGGCATCCAAAATAGAACTTTTACCTGTTGCATTTGGACCATAGATTAAGGAGGTCTTGAGTAAATTCTCACCATTCGTTTCAAAAGTGTGCTTGTCGTCTTTACGAGCAAACATTGAAAAAGTAGCCTTATTTTTAAAGACCTTAAAGTTTTCTAAGGAAAATTCAATAAGTGATATTTGCATATTTTTTACATAATTTATAATTAAATTCATACTTAATATACACTATAGACAAAAATTTGCAAGTTTTTTACTGTTTATAACTAAATATAGGATAAAATAGTCCCCTTAATTAACAAGTTTAATTATGCTATAATCTGCACAATGAATACTGACGGAAAAAAAATAATCAAATTTTCATTAATCTTTATCTTTTCTTTATCTATAATAGTGTATGCTTTCTTTGGAGCTAGAAACATTCTTCTAGGAGTAAAGATAAAAGGAGTAAATATAGTAGATGGGGCAACTGTTACAGAAAGCATTTTAAAAATAGAGGGAAATGCAAAAAATGCCATAAAACTCCTTTTGAACGGAAGAGAGATATTCATAGATGAAGAAGGAAATTGGAACGAGACAATAGCCCTACTTTCAGGGTATAATATCATTGTCATAGAAGCCGAAGACAAATTTGGAAACAAAGATGAAAAAATTTATAAATTAATATTAAAAGAAGAATCACAAGGTCAACAAATACTAGAAAATACTGTTGAAGAAAAGGAAGAAACTATAATAACCAATGAAACAGTAGAAGAAGATATTTAAAAACCTTGAGATTTTTTAAAAAAAATTATGGCAAAAAAAACAAAAAATGCTAGTAAAGAAGGGGTAGGAGAAAAAGGAAATAACGAAATTGGAAAAAGTGGAAATGAGACAATACTAGAAAATACATTAAAGGCTCTCCAAGCAAAATACGGCGAAGGATCTATCATGAAATTTGGTGATTCTCCAAAGGTAGATATAAATGTAATACCCACAGGATCTATCGGACTTGATATGGCTCTCGGTGTGGGAGGAATACCAAGAGGAAGGATAATTGAGATATTCGGTCCGGAAAGTAGTGGAAAAACCACGCTTTCGCTACACATTGTCGCAGAGGCACAAAAGAAAGGAGGGGTATGTGCATATATTGATGCTGAACACGCAATGGACCCAGAATACTCAAAGAGACTAGGAGTGAATATCAACGAACTTCTCATTTCTCAACCAGACACAGGAGAGCAAGCACTTGAAATAGTAGAAAGTTTGGTAAGAACAGGGAAAATTGATGTGATAGTAGTGGACTCCGTCGCTGCCCTTACTCCAAAAGATGAAATTGAGGGAGACATGGGAGCATATCATGTAGGAAAACAAGCTCGCCTTATGTCGCAAGCACTTCGCAAACTTACAGCAATAGTGGCTCGTTCCAAAACAGTAGTAATTTTCATAAACCAAATCAGAATGCAGATAGGAGTGATGTTCGGAAATCCAGAGACAACTCCGGGAGGAAAAGCTCTCAAATTCTACACTTCTGTCCGACTTGATATACGGAAAATCGCACAGATAAAAAAGGGTGAAGAAGTAGTCGGGTCTCGTACGAGGGTGAAGGTAGTGAAGAATAAAGTGGCGGCACCATTCAAACAAACAGAATTTGATATTATTTACAATGAAGGCATATCAAAAGAAGGAGAAATCATTGCCCTTGGAGAGAAATTCAAAATCTTGGAAAAAAGTGGAAACTCGTATTTATACAGACCAACTGATAAGGCTAAAGAAGAAATTAAATTGGGAAGAGGTTATGATTCTACAAGAACATTTCTAAAGGAAAATCCAAAAATCGCTAGTGAAATACTAAAAGAAATAAAGAAGAAGTTTTTAGAAGAGAAATAATTATCTAACTTATAAACAAAAAGCTCCACAATAAATGTGGAGTTTTTGTTTGAATTTCTATTAGTATATTAGGCGCGTTCTACATACTCTCCTGTCTCTGTATTTATTCTCACAACATCACCTTCGTTTATAAACATAGGAGCAGAAATAGTAGTGCCGTTTTCCAAAACAATGAACTTGTTTCCACCTTTTGATGTATCTCCACGAACAGCAGGAGGTGCCTCTTTTACTTTAAATTCCATTTTTATAGGAAGAGAAAGTTTTATAATTTTCTCTTCACCATCATCATCCCATACCATTACTGTTACATTTTCATTTTCCTTTAAGAATTTTCCTGAGTTTCCTATAAGTGAATCATTTAATTGAAATCTATTTTTTGGATTATCTATATCACAAAACCAATACTCGCCCTTGTTGTGATATAGAAATTTTACTTCTCTTTTTTCTATTTCTGCTTCATCTGCACTATCAGAAACATGAAAAGTAGCAGAGATTGTTTTACCAGAAATTAAACTCTTTAGCTTTACTTGATTTTGGGGTTTTCTCTGTTGAGTTCTTGCTACATGAGAATCTACAACTTCGCAAGGTTCGTCATTGTAGATAATTATTTTCTTTTCTCTGATTTCGTTATATTGCAACATAATTTTATATGAAAAAAACAAATTAATAAATTTGCGAAAAGCAAAACAAAGGTATTTATTTCGCTACAAAAGGAAGAAGTCCAAGAAAGCGAGCATTCTTAACAGCAGTAGCGAGCTTGCGTTGGTTTTTTGCAGTAATACCTGTGCGTTTATGTCCTAGGATTTTACCATTAGGATTAAGAAATCTTTTTAAGATATCTGTATCTTTATAATCTATGTATTTTATATTGTTTGCTGAAAAATAATCTTGTTTCATTTTTATTTATTTATTCTTTTAAAAAGGTATATCTTCTGGGTTAATGTCTTCCTCGGGGTATTCAATTGAATCTACTTCTTCTGCTTGTGATTTTGGTAAATCCGACTTTGGAATATCTCCCCCACCTCCTTTTGGTCCAAACTGTGTCCTATCTGCTATTACTTCTGTACGGTATTTTTTCTCTCCACTTGTCTTATCCTCCCAACTTCTAGTTTGCATTCTACCTTCTACTAATATAGAACTACCCTTCTTCATATATTGAGAGACATTCTCTGCCTGTCTTCCAAAGACTACTATATTATGATAGTCAACTGATTCTTGCTTTACACCGTTTTTGTCTTTCCAAACACGGTTTGTAGCTATGGAAAAAGAACATACTTTTATCCCAGAAGGGAGAGATCGTAACTCTGGGTCCCTTGTAAGATTTCCTATTAAAATTGCTTTATTTAAATACATATTTTTTTATATAGCCATCTTGGTAGCTTTCTGTTAATAATAATTAAACAGCAGCCTCCGCTAGGGCATCTATTTCTTTTGAAACTTGTTCTTCGTCAATTGGCATATCATCTTTCTTCTCTTCCCTTTTTTCTACTCCATTCTTAAAACGATTATTATTTCCAGAATACTTTCGTGGAGCAAGAGTGTTTTCTCTTACTGTTTTGATAATCAGGAATCTTATAAGATCTGGACTTAAGTCAAGCTTGGATTTTAATTCAACTAGTTTTTCTGGAGACATTTCAAATTTAACCCAACCAAAATAGGCAGAGTCAAACTTGTTTCTCTTGTTTTCTATGATCTTTGTCATAACATACGCAAGACGAATCATTCTTGGCATCTCACCTGAAATTACATCCCCTCCAAATGAAATAATGAGTTCTTTGTAATTATCAAAGACTACAGGAATATTTTCTTCAGAAATACTTGGCAACAAAAGAAAACCAAGTTCATAGATTTGGCTTTTTTCGTCATTTTTTGCTTCCTCTTTAGTAAGAGTGCTTTCATTATTATCTGTATCTAACATGGCTCTCATATTAACAGAAAATCAAAAAAAAGTCCAATTTATATACCAAAAACTCTTTTAGCATTAGAAAAAATAGCCAAAGCAGTTTCCTCTTCATTCAATCCTTTTATTTCAGATATTCTTTTTACTACTTCTCTAACAAAAAAGGGTTCATTTCTTTTTCCCCTATATGGAACTGGAGCAAGATATGGAGAATCTGTTTCTGACATTATTTTATCAATTGGGGTTAATTTTATAACCTCGTCATAATCATGAGTAAAGGTTATCACTCCTGTAAATGAAAGAGTAAAACCAAAATCAAGAAATTCTTCTGCCTCTTCTTCTGTTCCTGCAAAAAAATGTGCATTTCCTCTTACTTTTGCATATTTTTTTAAAAGAAGAAGTGCATCTTTGTAGGCATTATGTGATTTATCTTTTGGATTATTGCGAAGATGAAGCATCAATGGCTTATTTATTTCATTTGCAAGTTCTATGTGTTTGATAAAAATATCTTTTTGATTTTCTACAGACTCTGGGCTGATTCTGAAATAATCAAGTCCGCACTCTCCTACTCCAACTACCTTTTTGTTTTTTAGAAGTTCAAGATATGCCTTTTTATCAAATACCTCCCCACGAGAAGTAAAACTTCCCCCCTCTGCACCAAGTTCTTTTTCGTCATGAAAAGATTCTTCTGTGTGAATAGGGTGAAGTCCAACTATTGCATACACACCTTCATCATATTTTTCTGCAATTCTTACTGCTTCTTTTGAGGTATCTATTTGTGTTCCAACATTTATATGCCAAGTGTTATTGTCCAAGGCTCTTTTGATAACAGTATCTCTGTCTTCATCAAATACCTTAAAGTTCGTATGACAGTGTATGTCTATGTATTTTGACTTCATATGAACAATTCTAACACGCGTAAACATTTTGGGGAAGATTGCATTTATCTAATATAATATTAAACTGAGTTTAGATGGACTAGATTCACATATCTAGTCATGAAAATATTTTTTACTAAACATTCACTTGTTGAAAGAATGATTCACCTGGGAGACATTTACTATCTTTTAGAAAAACCAGACTATGTAAAATCATCGTGGGGAAACAGAGTTTTAATGGGGAAAAAATTTGAGCAAAATATTTTGGAAGTAGTTTGCATAAAAAAATAAAATTATTATTTTGACAATATACTATTTATGAAAATAACTTACGACAAAATTGCAGACGCTATGTATATTTACTTTAAAAAAGCAAAAATTTTTAAAACTGTGAAAATGGGCGACGGATTTTTAGTTGATACTGATGAAAAAGGAAAAACAATAGGTATAGAAATCCTTGGTGCTTCAAGTCAAATTCCAAAGAAGCATCTAGTGAATAGAACATTCAACGCTGTTGCTGTTACTAAATAAATATTCTGTCCTTCATGGAAAAGGAAATTTTGGTTTCCTGTCTCTGTGGCATATTAACAAAACGAAAGCCCACAAGTGAACTTTCGTTCAGATTTGTGGGCTTATTTTATTTTTCAATCCCTCCGTGGAAAAAGTGGGGTTGTGGGTTTTTTGTTGTCGCGGATGAGTTTTTTTAATCTTTCATTTGTTTCGGGCATAATGGGATTCAACATCCTTGCAATGGTGTATAGGTCAAGACACATTTTTGAAATCAATTCTTTGCCTGCTTTTTCGTCTTTCTTTACAAGTTTGAATGGCTCTGTATCCTGAATCATTTTATCAAGCACGCCTATCTTTTCCCAAACATAATCCACCGCTTTTTTAAGATCAAAAGTTTCATAGATGGCAAAGTATTCTTTAAAATCTGATGTCTCGGAAATCAGAGGACACTTATCTAGATATTTTTCAGAAAGTGCCAATACACGGGAAGCGAGATTGCCGAGACCATTTGCAAGCTTGGCATTGTATGCTTCCTTAAACCTTTCTATAGTAAAAGGACTATCTTCAAAACTACCGACTTCGCCAAGCAAAAAATACCGTAAGGCATCTGTGCCATACTCTTTTATTATCTCTCTTGGATCCACCACATTACCGACAGATTTTGACATCTTTATTCCTCCTTCGCCTGTGATAAAGCCATTTACTACTATTTGTCTTGAATTAGGCACACCTGCTCCTATAAGCATTGCTTGCCACATAGCCCCCTGAAAACGAGTATTATCTTTACCACAATACTGAGTAGGGTTTCCATTTACCCAATACTTTTGAAAATCTCCATCTATGTCAGGCCAACCAAGAGTAGAAATGTAATTCGTAAGTGCATCAAACCACACATACATCACTTGCTCTCTGTCATTTGGAACTTCTATCCCCCACGGCATTTTTGATTTGAGTCTTGAGATAGAAAAATCCTGAAGTCCCTTTTTTACAAAATTCTTTACTTCGTTAAAACGAAAATCTGGGATAATAAAATTAGGGTTTTCTTCATAAAAACTTAAAAGCTTTTCGGTAAACTGTGAATATCGGAAAAAATAGTTTTCCTCTTCTATTAGTTCAAGTTCTCTATCAAGATGAATAGGACATCTTCCATTTTCTAATTCGGAATCTGATTTTTCTTCTTCACAACCAACACAATACTTAATACTATAATTCTTTTTGTAAATATAGCCGGCATCGTTACACTTCTTCCAAAATTCTTGTGCTGATTTGATATGTCTCTCGTCTGTGGTTCGTATAAAATGCACATCATTAGACATTCCTAGCATTTTTATTGACTCCTTAAACTCATTAAAGCCTTTATCAGTAAACTCCTGTGGAGTCAATCCATTTTGGATAGCCTTTTCATAAATCTTTGCTCCATGCTCATCTGTGCCTGTATTAAAAAAAACATCAAAACCAGTAAGTTTTTTATACCGGGCTATCGCGTCTGCTCTAACAAACTCTAGCGCATGTCCCAAGTGAAGTGGTGCATTCACATAAGGTAAAGTAGTGGTTAAATAAAAATTTTTAGTGTTCATTTTTTAATTCAGAACTGTTTCTTGTAAAGATTTTGTGTTTTTCTATATCACTTGCTATCTCCATAAAGAAAACTGCTCCAGGAATCGCAAGTACTAGACCCCAAAAACCACCAAGCTCAAATCCAATAAGTGCAGAAAGTATCACAATCAATGGTGATAATCCGACTACACTTCTCATGATAAGTGGAGAAAATAGAAATGCTTCAAATTGATGGATGATAAGATACGCACCAGCCACCATCAAAGCGCTAGTGATTCCACCATCAATATATGAAAAAGAAACCGCTGGGATAAGAGCAATTAATACTCCATAAGGAACAAGTTCGGTAATACCTGCAATTATTGCTAAAAGCAATGCATAAGGAGAACCAAGAAGCATAAGAACTAAATAAGTAAGCACTCCTATAATCAAACCAAGAAGAGCTTGCCCTCGTAGCCATAGAGCAATTTTTCTACGAGTCCTCTGCCATAAATCAACTACATATTCTTCATTCTTTATTGGGAAAATAAGCCTCAAGAAATTTTCAATTCCTTTTTCTTGAATAGAAAAGTAAAAAGATACAATCACAATCAAAACAACATTTACTATACTTCCAAAAGCAACTGCTAAGGTTTGAAAAAACCCTCCAGAAAGATTGGTGATAAATTTCGTAGAAGTTTCAAGAAGTCCTGATAAAGAAAGATTACTTGGGAGTCCTGCAACTATATCTTTTGCTTGAGAAAATGTTTCACTTCTAAAATAATCTATGAAGTCAATGCCTGGGATAAAGGATGAAATAACATTTGATATGTTATATATCTCTACAATAAGTAATGGTGCAAAAAGATAAAACAGTCCTGCAAGCGAAAGTAAGGAAATAGCATACAAAATAACAATCCCTGTAACTCTTCCAAGTCTAAGTTTCTTGAAATGTGGAACTGCAGATTCTACAAAGGAAGCAATAACAATAGATGTAAGTATTACTAATACCAAATCTCGTAGATACCATATGAGAAATACTCCGAGTGCAACTAAAACAACTCTAATCAAGGTGCCAAGTGATATTGAAACAGGTGTTATTCCATTTTTCTCTAACATTACTATATAATATCAGAACTTTAGTAATTCAAGAAATTTTTGTTTATCTTTAAAAGGACCAATAAGAGCAAGATTTAATCTATCATTTTTAAAAATATCATTTGCTATTTTTTTCAAATCATCAGAAGATACTTGTCTTATCATTCTTGCCTTTTCGTTTACATTGATAAGTTCTTTTTTAAGAACTTCTTGACCCCCATAAAAACTTGCAATATCATCTGTTGACTCAAGAGAGAATTTCATATTTCCAATAATTATTTCTTTCGCTCTTTTTAATTCGTCTTCTGGTACTAATTCTTCTTTCAATTTTTTACATTCATTTATAATTACTTCTATTACTTCATTGATTCTTTTTTTATCTACCCCAGCAGAAATTTGGAAAAAACCATGATCAGAAAAAGAATCATTACCCGCATTGATATAGTATCCAACCCCCATTTCCTCTCTTAATTTTTCAAAAAGTCTTGAACTCATCCCCCCTGCAAGAATACTTCCAAGCACAGAGAGTTTAATTACTCTTTTATCAAAATATCCATATGTTCTAAACCCCAACACAAGGTGTGCTTGGTCTGTTTTTTTATATTCCAAAAGAATTGCTGGCTTTTTTTGATGTTCGTTTATTTTTTCTTTTTCTCTTTTTTTTGAGGTAGGACATTTTCCAAAAACCTTTTTTGCTTCATTTATTACCTCTTTTTCAGAGATATTTCCTACCACTACAAGAACAGTATCACTTGTAGTATATTGTTCCTTTTTATATTTTAATAAATCTTCTCTTTTAAGAGATTGCACAGTCTTTTTCTCTCCCAGAATATTTCTTCCAGAAGGAGTATCACCATATAGAAGTTTGAGAAATAAATCCTGGATGTTTCTATGAGGCATATCTTGATACATATTAATCTCTTCTATAATCACACCCTTTTCTTTTTCTATTTCCCTTGTGGGAAGTGTAGAGTATAAATATATATCGGTGATAATATCAAAAATCTTCTTAAAATGACGAGCATCTGCTTTTGCATAATAGCCCGTATATTCATGAGAAGTAAAAGCATTGTATGCACTTCCCAAAGAATCAAGTTCGGAGGATATCCTTTTAGAAGTTGGTCTTTTTTCTGTCCCTTTAAAGCACATATGTTCTAAAAAATGTGAAATTCCATTCAATTTTTTCTTTTCATATTTTGAACCCGTTGAAACTAAAACAAGCACAGTAGTCGTTGGATTATCTTTCATTGGAATTGTTACTATTCGTAACTTATTAGAAAGAACTTTTTTAGAAATTTTCATTTGCTTTATATATTAGTAAACTTATTTGTATCAACGAGATTACTGAATCTTTTCTTTAAAATAATCTTTTAGTGCGGAAATCTCTACTCTTTCTTGTCTTCCTGTATCTCTATCACGGATTGTTACAGTATCATTTTCAAGTGTTTCAAAATCTATAACTACACACCAAGGAGTTCCTACTTCATCTTGTCTACGGTATCTTTTACCTATGTTCCCATTATCATCCCATACCACTCTTCCAAATTCTGCCTTAAGAGGAGCATATACTTTTGTATTAGCATATTCTACTAATTCAGGTTTATTTTTAAGAAGCGGGGAAATTGCACAAATAACAGGAGCAACATTTGGACTTAGTTTTAGAAATACTCTTTTATCTTCACCTTCCCCTTCTTCTTTGTAGGCAGAAAGAAGAATAGCAAGCACTGCTCTATCTACTCCGAATGTTGGTTCTATTACATGAGGCACTATCTTTTTCCCCCCACTTGAATCATTATTTTCTTCATCAATATAATCAAGTCCATGATTTGTAAGATCAAAATTGGTGCGATATGCAAGCCCAAAAAGTTCTTTTCTTCCAAATGGATAATCAAACTCAAAGTCTACTGTTCTTTTTGAATAGTGTGCTCTGTCTTCTTCAGATACTTCCAATTCATGAATTTTCCCCATATTAATTCCTACTTCCTCCATCCATTCAATCATCTCATCTTTCCAATATTCAAAATACTTTTTCCAATCTTTTTCTCTAACAAAGTATTCTATCTCCATCTGTTCAAACTCTCTTTGTCTAAAAAGAAAATCCCTTGGGGTAATCTCATTTCTAAATGCTTTACCAATCTGAGCCATACCAAAAGGAAGTTTGGGATGAAAAGCATCTACTGTATTTTTAAAATTTACAAACATTCCTTGTGCTGTTTCAGGGCGGAGATATGAAATAGCAGAAGATTCGTCTGATGCTCCAACAAATGTCTCAAACATCATATTGAAGAGTTTTGATTCTCCGAGTTCACCTCCACATTCAGGACATTTTTCTTTATCTTTAATTTGATCAGTTCTAAATCTTTTGTGGCATTTTTTACACTCAACCATTGGGTCGGTAAAATTATCTACATGCCCTGCATTCTTCCACACTTCTTGTCGCATAAGTATAGCAGCATCTACTCCATATATATCTTTTCTATTATCTACAAATTTTTTCCACCAGTTCTGTTTTATATTATTCTTTAAAGCAACTCCATAATGTCCCCAGTCCCAAGTTCCCCCTAATCCTCCATATATTTCTGAACCTTGAAATACAAACCCTCTTCTTTTTGAGAGAGAAACTATTTTTTCCATTAAATTTTCTTCTTTTATATCTTTTTTCATTTTCCTATTCTACCACCCTATCTGCACCAAGAGGAGCAAGAGGGTCACTGCCTAATTTGGTATCAAGCGAGGATTTGTTTACCTGCACATTAACATTAGCAAAATCATCAACTCCAGTCAAAACTGAATCATTTATTAAGGTTGAGGTTTGTCCTACCTGAGAAAGAGAAGGTGTAAATTCTACTTGAAAACTAACTTCTCTTTCTTCGCTTGAAATACCTGTTCCTCTTTTTATATTTCCTAAATTCCAAATAATCTCTTTTGTAGAAGTATTGAATGTCAAATCTTCAGAAGGAGGAGAAGCTGAACCGATAAAATTAACCCAAGGAGGAAGACTAGAACGCACTCTTGCTTTTGATATACTATTTGCACTATTTGAGACAGTCCATACTATGGTATATGAAGTTTTATGTTCTACTTTTGGAGGAATATATCCAGTATTTTTGAATGGACCAGAAAAGTGAAGTACCTTTGAAGCAAAACCAACATCAGAAATTATTTTTATCATTTTTGATTCTGAATTTTCAAGTTCGCCAACTGCATACCCTTCTTCTGGTTGCCTACCAGAAACAGATACATCTATCTTAATATACGGTTCTGATAATATACCATTTGAATCTGATCCGGTAACTAGAGGAAGTGATGCAAGAGTAAACTTCACGCTATCTGAGTCCCCAGGATCAATCTCAGCAAAAACATCATCGTAATTTTTATTCCAAATAATAGTATCTTCGGAAGAATTATAGAACCCTCTTTCTACTACTATTTCTTTTCTATTTACTGCATTGCCAGATATCTTTGCTTTAATTTCCATATCATTTACTTGAGTTTCTAAATTATTTGCCCAGCGGATTTCTCCAACTATTTTTGTCTTTGTGTTAACTGCATATTCCTTACTATAAACACCATTCACATAGAGTTTTGCTTCTAGGAAAGGTTTTGTAATACTTACAGTATGGGTTGCAGTATTAAAAACAACTCCTATTTCTGATTTATCAGAACTTTTTTCTGAACCACTCCATACGCGAAATATCTTATCCTCACCATCATAGGCATCAATCATTTTACCAGATACTGTGATTGTTCTTTCTACCCCTGGAGAAAGATCGCCAAGATTCCATATATTATTACTAATAGTAGGTAAAGGGCTTCCTTCTTTAAACTCAAATCCAAAAGGATAATCTATTTTTACTAGCATTTTACCTGCTGGTTTTGTAGAATTTAGTTTTGCTTTTATGTTTAGAGTAATATCTTGATTTGAACTAATCACATTAGGAGCTTCTATTGTAAGATTGATTGGTGTTGAATTTATAGTAACTTCATACAACTTCTCTTTTACAAAAATAGCATTTGAATCTTCTACTCTATATTCAAGAGATATTTTCAAAGGTTTCAAAGAACCTTGTTCTCCAAACAAAACTAGTTTTACATTTTCGTTTCTTATACCACCTGAAGGAATAGTTCCAAGAGATATTCTCATCCTTTCAACATCTTTAGAAAAATCTAGAGATGAACTCTTTGGATATTCAATAAGTAAATCAGCGAGTTCAAGTGGAGAACTATTACTATTTGTAATTTGAATCTGTAAAGGTAATTCTTCTCCTCCTGCTACATATGTATTACCAATAACAGAAATCTCTATATTTTCATTTGAAATCAAATTACCTTTCCAAAAAAAAGTGTAGGAAGCGTAACCAATTGCGATAGCAAAAAAAGAGACTGAAAAAACAAAAAACTTTTTAAAGATAGATGTCTTTGAAAAGATTTTTTCTGAGATATTTTCTTCTTCCTCTGTCTTTTTCTTCCAAGAATCAAGCACTGTTTTTTTAAAAGGATGGTAAAAATTATCACGCCTTTTTCTTCCACCCTGGAAAGTTTTGCTTGTCAATTTGGTTTTTAATTCTTCTATTCTGTTTAGTCTACTTGGATCATCCAGCATATAGATACTATTTTATCAATAAAAATGCTGTAAAGCAAAATTAAAGTTGAGTTTCTTTTAGCGCTCTGTTTATTTCACGAAGTATGTTTTTTCTATCTATGCTCACTTTTGAAATTAACGACTTCTCAAATGAAGAATTAATATATTTAGTAAGTATTTTGTTCTCACTTATGTATCCTAAATGTTTCAATATACGAAGAACTAAAACAACTTCTGTATTTTTGAGATCGGTTTTTGTAGAAACACTCTCAAGTATTATTAACCCACTCTTGATATCAAAGAACAAAGGTGTATTTACTTCTTCACCTGAAAGTAATCTAGAAAGAAGATTTAATATATTTGAAAATATCCTAAATGTATCTTTGTTTTTTGTTATATCTTCTAAAAGATTCGTTTTTGAAGCACTCGTTATCTTCCAAAAATTCTTACCTTTGATAAGGTCAATCTTTAAATATGAAAAGTCTTGAAGAATGTATCTTAGTTTTGAAGAGATTTT
The DNA here is from genome assembly GCA_041657445.1 of Minisyncoccota bacterium. GTDB lineage: Bacteria > Patescibacteriota > Minisyncoccia > Phycocordibacterales > UBA9973 > UBA9973. The sequence continues at coordinate 38,880 of JBBABV010000006.1, forward strand.
TCTTACCCCTTCTGCTCTGGCTGTAATCATTCCTAAATCCTTGGTAAATATTTTATAATATCTACCTGATTCACCAATATTTTTACTTGAGAACACTATTCCTTCTGTGTGATAAATGTGATGCATTGAAATAAATCTACTCTACACTAATCTCAAAATTCTCTAGTTCTTTTATTATCGGGGCCACAGTGATATCATTTATGTCTTCAGGTTTTATTTTGCATTTTAGGAAAATCTGTTTTTCTATTTCTAAACCGCAATTTATAAGTTTTTCTCTACTATCCCCACCCAAAAATTCAGGCCTGTTCTTGTATCTTTCCTTAGCTTCTTCCATCCTCTCTTCAAAAGAAAGAACCCCAAAGGGACCAACTCTAAAATCAGAATATTGAATAATCTTAATCTTAAAATCAGTATCATTAAGATTATCGCAAACAAGAGAAAATCTATTTTTATCAGAAGAATGAATTATATTATCTCTCCTACCTATTTCTTTTAGAATTTTCATAGTCGCTTCATGATCATCTTCTCCATATTTTTTTATGTATTCTTCCTTTTTCTTTTTCCAATATTCAACATTTTTAGAACTATCCTTAATTGGTGGCAAAAGACTAAAATCTGATTTCACAATATTCCCCATATCATGCAAAAGACAGACCTCTATTATGTCACTCTTCTCTTCTTTGTTTAAGAGAGATGGTTCAATATTCTCACAAATGAGATATGCTACTGCACCCACTCGGAGCATGTGGTCTTTGAGATTCGGCATTATGTCATATTTCTCATAGATTTCTGTGATTTTTTTCATTATTTACTTATCTTTAACTTAAATTCAAGTTCATCTATTTTTATATTTTCATCATCTTCTTCACCTACTTTTTCAAGTAATATCTCCTTTGCACCAGCAGTCTTTAGTAAATCAATTTCAAATCTATTTATTAAACTCTCGCCTTTTTCATTTGTTTGAATATGAATTGATACAATATCAGTAGGAGTAAGCTCAAGTTTCTTCCTAGTATCTTGAATGGCCCTAAGGAGCTCACGATAGTCTCCTTCTTCTTTTAGTTCTGGTGTGATATTCACATCAAGCCATATATCACTCTCTATGCTTTGGTCTATGACTATCTCTTTTACATTTAGTTCATCTTTTATTAGTTCTAGATATTCTCCTCCAAGCGAACTTTCTTTTATTTTAAGAACGGAAAGTGGTTGACGAACCTTTATTCCATTCTTTTGTCTTGCATCTAGCCCAAGGGTTACTATCTCCCTAGTTTTTTTCATATCTTCTATTAAAGAAGAACTTTTCTTTTTCTTTAGAAAATCAAAGATTGATTTATGAATCCTTGGCCATTTTGATAAATGCACGCTTTCAGTATCATCATTATTTAATTTTAACCAAATATCCTCTGCACTTAATGGAGCAAAAGGAGCAAGAATTTGAGTCAGATTCTTAAGTACATAGTATAGAGTTTGCTTTGTCTCTTTATCCCCTTCTTTTATATTCTCTCTTGACCTTCTTAAATACCAAGTAGAAAGGTCATCGATAAAGTCTCTGATAGCACGAACTGGTTCAAGGAGTTTGTAATTCTCAAGATTTGATGTGGTGTATTTTATTAATTCGTCTAATCTAGCCAGAATCCATTTGTCTAAGATATTTTTTGAATCTAATTTAATATTTTTTTCTAAATCAATATCTCTATACAATTCATAAAAAGAAAGAATGTTATAAAGCAATCCGAAAACCTGTCTATGAAGAAGTAGGACTGTCTTCTCATCAAAATTCTTTGATTCTCCGGGTTGATTTACAGAATACATCCACAGACGAATAGTATCTACTCCGTATTTTTCTATCATCTCCCATGGATCTACTACATTACCAAGAGACTTTGACATCTTCTTACCATTTGCATCAAGTAAATGCCCAAGACAAATCACATTTTTAAATGCCTTTCCTCTACCTAGGAGAACCCCAACAGCATGAAGAGTATAAAACCACCCACGAGTTTGATCTATGGCTTCAGATATAAAGTCAGCAGGGTATCCCTCGCCCTCTACCCATTCTTTATTTTCAAAAGGATAATGATCTTGAGAAAAAGGCATAGTCCCAGAATCAAGCCAGACATCCATCACTTCTTTACTACGGACTAAATCTCCTCCGCAATCACAAACTAGTTCCACTTCATCTATATATGGTCTATGTAAGTCAAGTTCATAGTCTTCGTTGTGAGGGAGGGGGGTGAAGTCAAATTCAAAAACTTCTGCATTCTTTACTAGAAGACGATTTTTGTCTGATATTATTTTCTCAACTTCTTCATCACTTTCACCATTTAGCCCAGCCAATAAAACCCTAATTGGAGCCCCATGTGAAATCAATAATATGTTTTTATTTTTATATTTTTTATCTAAATCGGAAATCAATTCCATCATTCTGTTCTTTATTTGTTTCCAAGACTCTCCACCTTCTGGTAAGAAAGTATAGTAGTATTTTGATGATGCAACAGATATGTATTCATCCCATGTTTTTCCGTCAAAAACTCCAACATTCCATTCTCTCAATCTTTGGTCAAGTACAATATTGCTTCTGAAATCAAGTTCTTCTTTTATTATTTCAGATGTTTCTTTTGTTCTAATAAAATCAGAAGAGATTATTATATCTACATTTTTGTCTTTTAATTCTTTTGCAGAAATTTTTACTTGCTCTTTGCCTAGATCTGATAAATGGTCCTCATTTTCCACCTTGCAATTTATTACAATTTTTTTTAAGTTACTCTCCGACTCCCCATGTCGCATTACAAAATACTTGTTGCCTGATTTCTTAGTTTTCTTTTTTAGTTCTTCTAAGCTACCAATAGTATGTATTTTATTGCAGGATTTACAAGTCCACACAGGAAGTGGTGTTCCCCAATATCTTTCTCTTGATATCGCCCAGTCCTTTATTTCTCTGAGCCACTCACCAAATCTTCCTTCTCTTAAGTGAGATGGTTCCCAGTTTATATCCTCATTTTCTTTGATAAGCTTCTCTTTTATCTTCGGGTCTGACATTCTGATATACCAAGAGTCTCTTGCATAATAAATAAGTGCAGTATGACATCGCCAACAGTGAGGATATGAGTGTTCGTACTTTTCTTTGTGGAATAATAAATTTCGATGTGCAAGGTCTTTGATTACATCTATTGCTACC
>JBBABV010000007.1:0-41756 GCA_041657445.1 Minisyncoccota bacterium
GGCGGTGGCGGAACGATACGAGCGTACGATTCAGTTTCAAGCCACCACTCGCTCCGCGCGTGGCACATTACCGATTTTGGAAATAGGTTCGAGCTTGGTACAATAAATACACCAAAACAGAACCCAACGGCTTTTTCAAAGCCAGAAGGTGGGACGCGCGAAGCGCGTCCCACTGATTTCCCCCCATTTTTCCAAACGAATTCAGAATTTTTGGCGCGCTGGCGTGCACTGATTTTTCGCCGAGGAGGAGGTTCGAAATCAGAAGCAATTTTGACTGCATTTGCTTTGCTCGAAATACAAAAAGAATTTTTATTACTATGAACAATAATATGGAAAATAAAAAATTCTTTTTGTATGCTCGCAAGTCCACTGATGTCGAGGACAAGCAAGTTTTGAGTATTGAGGCACAGCTTACTGAATTGCGAGACTATGCCAAGAGAGAAAATCTGAACATCGCCCTTGAATTTGTGGAAAAACAATCTGCTAAAATTCCAGGTCGCCCTATTTTTAACGAAATGATGAAATCTATCGAAAAGGGCGATGCAGATTCTATTCTCTCTTGGCATCCGGATCGTCTCGCAAGAAATAGTATTGATGGTGGAAAAATAATCTACCTCCTCGACACAGGAAAACTTGCGAGCCTAAAATTTCCTACTTTTTGGTGCGATAGCACTTCACAAGGTAAATTTATGCTCAACATGGCTTTCGGGCAAAGCAAATACTATGTGGATTCTCTTTCCGAAAATACGAAAAGAGGACTTCGCCAAAAAGTTCGTAATGGAGATTATCCAACGCTTGCTCCTGTCGGCTACATCAACGACAGTAGAACAAAAACTGTGGTAGTGAATAGAAAGAAAGCTAAAGTTATCAAGCAAGCGTTTGAGTTCTATGTAAAAGGTGGCAATAGACTGGAAGATGTCTCAAACTTTTTGGCGAAGCACAATCTCTTTTCAAAAACCGGAAAGAAAATCCACAAATCTCGTGCGACTTCTATTCTCTCCAATCCTTTTTACACCGGACTATTTAGATATGGTGGTGAATTACACGAAGGAAAGTATGAGCCAATCATTTCAAAGAAACTTTTTGATCAGGCGCAGGAAATGTTAAAACTTCGCGGTAAACCCGACAGAAAGCCCCTAAACGACCCTCAACCTTTCTGTGGCCTCATTTCCTGCGCATCATGCGGAATGATGATAACTGGCGAATACAAGGTTAAAAAGCAAAAGAATGACAATACTCACGAGTATATTTATTACCACTGCACCAAGAAAAATAAAGCAGTGAAGTGTGAAGAACCTTGTATTCGAGAAGAAGAATTAAATCGCCAGTTATCATCCGAAATCAAAAAAGTTTCTTTGCCCAAAGACTGGGCGGTGGAACTCAATCGTCTTGCTCTGCAAGACCACGGAAAATCCGCCCAGTCTTTGACTGCTTGTGTGAAAGAGAAACAAGAAAAGATTTCTTCAATTTCAGTTAGACTGGAGCGACTTCTTAACGGCTATCTCGACCAAGATATTGAAAAGGAAATATATCGTGCTGAAAAAGGAAAACTACTTTTGCAAAAGAAGTCGCTCGAAGAAGAAATCTACAATCTTTCACACAAGCAAAATGATTGGCTCGAACCTTTCCAAAACTGGTTAGAAGTCGCACAAAACATAGACAAAATTGCTTCTGATTCAGACCTTTTTGCGAAAAAGGTCTGTGCCAAAGAAATCTTTGGCACGAACCTCCTCCTCGGCGAAAAATCAGTGCGCGCCAGCGCGCCAAAAATTCTGAATTCGTTTGGAAAAATGGAGGGAAATCAGTGGGACGCGCTTCGCGCGTCCCACCTTCTGGCTTTGAAAAAGCCGTTGGGTTCTGTTTTGGTGCCTTCGGCAGGAATCGAACCTGCATCTACTCCTTAGGACGGAGCTGTTCTATCCATTGAACTACGAGGGCTATATAAATACTATAAACAGAAGTTATAAAATTCGCAATAAATACTTTAATAATCAAGACCACAATGTTTTCTTAATGCTTTCATATCTTCTGCTGTTAATTTTTCATTAATACCGTTATTTAGACGATACATTATCGCATCAGGATCATCCACATGTCCCAATCCAAGTGCATGCCCAAATTCATGAGCAAGAACTCTTATAAGTTTTGTCTTATTATCAAACTGGTATATTTCAATTTTTTCTCCTTCCCAAGAATTTTGATATGTTCCTTCTTCAAATTCCCCAAGTTCCCTTCCAATAGCATTTAAATCCTCTACTTGTATATTAAGAGAAGCAATCAGACGGTTTATTACAACAACCAAGGCATTGATTTCGTCAGAAATTTTATTTAATTCTGCCTGTTTTTTCTTTATATTTACAACTTCCTTTTCAAGAACCTCCTTTTCTTCATTTAATCTATTAAAAGTTTCCTCATCTGCTCCACCTTTTTCGTTTAGAGAAATAACCTCTTTCTCATATTTGTCTTGCTTTTCCTGAAATAATTTAACTGCTTTTTCTAATATCTCTTTTTGACTATTGTATTTCTGTTGGAGAGTATTATATTTTGATTTAAGATTTTCGTATGATTCTTTATCATCTCCCACAGCTATACCCATATCATTTAATTTTGTTGTTGCTTCTTGTCTAATATCATAAATGAGATTTATTTTTAGTTTACCTTCCGGGTCGTAGTTAAATAAATCCCTACCTATTGAATCTTCCCATATATTTTCTGCAGTCTTTACTGAACGCAAAAATTCCTCCTTTGATATTCCAAATTGTTCATCAAATGTTCCTAATGAATACTTTATTGGAACCCTGCAGGGTAAATATTTTCCGTTTATTTGTCTCCATACATTTTCAAAAGATCCTCTAAATAGAATAAAAACAATACCAAGGATAAGTACAAAAAATATAGTTTTGATAAATTTAAACATTTTATGCAAGTCCTAACAAACTTGATATCCTTTCTTGATCAAATCCTATTATTGGTTCATCATCTATGAGAATTACTGGAACACCCATTTGTCCTGTCTTCTCTATCATTTCCTTTCTTTTTTCTAAATCACTTGCAACATTATATTCAGTAAAAACTATGCTGTTTTTTGTGAAAAAATCCTTTGCCATATAACAAAAATGACAAGTAGGGGTTGAGTAAATAATTACATTCTTCATATTCTTTTTTTTATTAATTATAATTCTGCTAATTATAACATATACATAAGTAAAAAAAAATTGACACTTTTTAAAAATTAAGTAATAGTAAATTATTAATCTACACAAAAAAGTGCGGTCAGGGAGAATCGAACTCCCGCCTACTGCTTGGGAAGCAGTCGTCCTACCACTAAACTATGACCGCAATTTTACTATTTAAACCATTTTTTAAAGAAACTAAAAATATTAAAACTTTCATCATTTGTGTTGCCTTCTACTTCCTTTTCTTCATCAACTATAACTATTACTTTTTCCCCCTCTTTTGCTACACTAAATTTTTCCCTTATATCTTCCTCTATTCCCTTCTCCGTATTTAAATCACTTAATTTCTGTAAATAATTTTCTTTCTTCTGCTTTAATTCATCTACTTTGATCTCAGCAACTCTCCTATTTTCTTCTGTATTTTTCAATTTGATACCAAACTCTATCATTCTCCAAAAGAAAAAAATAAATAAAAGAACGAGAAATAATAAGAAAAACTTAGATTCTGTAAGTTTCTGCCAAATATTTCTTTTTGTTGGAAAAGTTCGCATGATATGTTATTATTATAATATGTTTTTTCATAAAAAACACCAAAAGAAAATTCAATTAATCTGGATAATACTCTGTGTGCTTATTATTATAAGCATGATTTTATTGTATTCCCCTATATTTCAATAAACACTTCTTACTCCCCTGCTCTCATCATTTTCAGAAAAACATCCTGAGGTATATTTACTTTTCCTTTATCCTTCATTCTAGCCTTTCCTTTTTTCTGTTTTTCAAGAAGTTTTTTCTTTCTTGAAACATCTCCTCCACCTACTACTTTACTACCATGCATTAAGACATCTTTCCTAAAAGCAGAGACAGATTCTGATGCTATAATTCTCCCAAGTGCTTTAGCTTGAATTTTAAAAGCAAACTGTTGTCTTGGAATTGCACCCTTCAATCTCTCTACTTGGCTTCTAGCCTCATCTTCTACTCTTCTTCTTGATACTATTCTGCAAAAAGCAGGCACAGGCTCATCTGCTACAATGATATCCATTCTTACTACTTTTGCATCTCTGTATTCTCCTAATTCGTAGGAAATAGAGGCATAGCCAGAAGTAATACTCTTTAAATCATCAAAGAAATTTCTCATAAGTTCACGAAGGGGCATCTCTAGACTAATCATGGTCCGATTACCCATTTGCCCTCCTCCAATATCTCCAAAACTTTCTGTTGCATAGACTATAGCCTCATGATCAAAAAGAAATGGCATCATAACACTTGAATATATAAGTGGAGTAATAATTTTTACTTTAACCCATGGTTCTTGCACCTTTTCAATTATTCCATCTTCAGGAAAAAAATGTGGAGAGTATATTATTTTTTCTTGATGGTTTCGTAATGTTACTTTGTAAGTAATGGATGGCATAGTAATCACTAAATGCAATCCGAATTCCCTTTTTAGTCTTTCAGTAATAATTTCTAAATGTAGCATTCCTAAGAATCCACATCTAAATCCCTTTCCAAGAATTCCAGATGATTCTTCTTCATAGGAAAATGCCGAATCTGACAAACGAAGTCTTGAGAGTGCAAGTTTAAGTTCAGGAAAATCATCAGCATCTTCTGGATATACAGATGCCCATACCACAGGATTTGGATTCATATATCCAAGAAGTTGTGTTGCAGGTTTTTTGAATAAAGTGATGGTATCTCCAACTGAAGCTATACCAGGCCTTTTAATACCCGTGACTATGTATCCTATTTCACCCTCTGATAGAGAAGATCTACCATTTTCTTCTGGAGAGAATATGCCTACCTCTCCTGCTATGAATTTCTCTTTCGCTGCTGAAAATATCAATTGATCCCCTTTTTTAAAACTTCCTTCAAATACTCTCACATAGACAATGATTCCTCTATGACTGTCATATTTGAAATCAAAGACGAGTGCTTGAGTACTTTCTTTATCTTCTTTCTCTTCTTTTTGGGGACAAGGTATCTTCTCTACTATTTTTGCAAGTAGTTCTTCCACCCCTTCACCTGTTTTTCCTGAAACCAGCATTATCTCCCTTGGATCAATTTCTAAAAGCAAAGCCACTTCATTTTTTACTTCTTCTACTCTCGCAAGTGGTGAATCTACTTTTGATAGAACAGGGATGAGAACTAATCCGCTCTCCCTAGCCATTTGAAGTGTAGTAAGAGTTTGAGCTTGCACTCCTTGAGTAGAATCAATAAGTAATACTGAACCTTCTACTGCCTTTAATGCTCTTGATACTTCGTAAGAAAAATCAATATGTCCTGGAGTATCTATTAGATTTAAAATATATTTCTGTCTATACTCCATCCGAACTGGTTGCATTTTGATGGTAATTCCTCTTTCTCTCTCAAGTTCCATAGAATCAAGTACTTGAGCTCTCATTTTTCGCTCTGGAATAGTGTGAGTAATCTCAAGCATCCTATCTGCCAAAGTACTCTTGCCGTGGTCTATATGAGCTATTATGCTGAAATTTCGGATATTTTTTAAGTCCATTGATATATACTAGCAGAAAACTAGGATAAAGAACAAGGAGAAATAGAGAATATAGAAGTTACTGAACACAACGGACATAATAACTATGTCCTATAGTATTATAACTAACAAAACCATCGTTCATGGTAACAATATACACATAAACAGAACTTGGGGAAACTTTTACTGAAGATAAATAATACCCAGAAACAAATCCTAAAGAAGTTGGGGTAGTTCCTTTAGTTATAATTGAATGATATAACGATTTAATTTCTTCAGGAGTTGGAAGTCTTCCTCCCCTAGATGCACAAGCATTACTTGCATCTGTCCAATTCATTGTTATATCTGGTGTTGTGGGTGTGCCAGTAGTGGTTACTCCCTGTATATCCCATTTTACTGTTCCGCTTTGTGAAGCAGAATAAGCTTCTAGTGGTGCATTAGTTGATAATAAAGCTGATACTCCCCATCTTGTATCAACATCTCCTAAATCTACCCTATTCGATCTATTACAATTAATCGTAGCTCCTTGATTTTCAATAGATTCAAGCATGGGCACTATAACACCACAAGCACCAGAATAATTATTATTATCTAAATATGACAATTCTGCCTGAGCAATTGCATTTTTAAGATTACTCTTGATTGCTGCTTCTTTTCCTTTACTTCTTGCACTATTTAGAGATGCTATGACTATAGTGGCTAGTATTCCTATGATTGCTACTACTACCAAGAGTTCTATGAGAGTGAAGGCTCTTTGATATTTTCTTTTTGTATTAAAGTCCATTATGTTTAATGTAGAAAAAATAGTAATACTTAAAATTACAATTCCTCTTGCGAAGGAACAATTACCTTTGATTTCCAGAATTTTGTTTTTAATGCAATTGACAACTCTTTAAGTTCTTTACTTTTTAATAGGTATAAAACAATTATACCTGAAACTATCCCCGAAACACCAGCCAAAAGACCCTGGAAGAATATTCCCAAAAATGTATTTGTGCCAAAAATAGGAGAAAATATATTCAAAAATAAATATGTTACGAAACCAATAATAAAGGAAGCCCCAAGAGATTGAAACATCGTATTTTTCAAAAACTCCTCTTTGTTGAAAAAATCTTTTTTGATACAAATTTGAAGTAAAATACCGTTTAAAATAGTACCTAACGAATATGCAAGTGGCAACATCAATACTTCTGTGCCAGCAATATCTGAAACCTTTAAAGCAGATTCAATAAAATATCTAAAGAAATCACAGTTCTTAAAAAGATAAATTAAAACAAACGAAAAAATTACTATTGAAATAGAAGATATAAGATTAATATAAAGTGGTTTTCTTGTATTACCTCCTGCATAATATGCTCGTGCAAAAAGAGCAATAAGCCCTTGTGCTACTATAGAAAAAGAAAAAATTGCAAGTGAGGCAGCAATCAAACGAGTATTATCCCAAGAAAATGTAGATGTGCCTAAGATCACTCTAACAATTTGTGCTCTAAGAACAATAAATAAAAAAACTACAGGTAAAGACCAAAAGACTATTTGTCTTCCTGCAGAAAGTAAGTGTTCCTTAAATTCTTTAACTTTTCCTGTAGAAAAGAATCTACTAAGAGTTGGAAAGGCAGCAACTGAATATGATAATCCAATTATCCCAAGAGGCACTGATTGAAGATTAAATGATAAATTAAAAATAGAGATTGATCCTTCCTTTAAATACGAAGCAAAAGCAATTATTAAAATTAGTGCAATATTATTAAATGAAAGTCCAAGTGTTCTTGGTAATGAAATAAAAATTACATCTTTTATCGTTTTCCAATCAATTTTAAGTGAAATTATTGGTCTGAAACCAAAACCAATAGAAGAAAACACTTGAATTATAAAATGAGTGAGTGCTCCAAGAACAACACCAGCTGCTACTCCATTTATACCAAAAATTGGGTAAAAAAATACCACTCCGCATATTATTCCTAAATTATATGAAAGTGGACTCAAAGAATATAAAAAGAATCTACGAAAAAGTTGAGTGATTGAACCAAATAAATTTGAAAGTCCTAGAAATATAGGAGAAAGAAGCATTATTCTAGAAAGAATAATAACCTTTTCCTGAAAAAATGGTGTAAATCCTGGGGTGATGAGTGGAGCAATAATTGGCATTAAAATAAAAACAATAATGGAAACTGTTATTATTCCAGTTAAAAAAATAGTAAAAATATCACTAAAAAATCTTTTTGCAGAAGCAGTAATTTGCATATTTGGCATTTTTTCTGCAAGGAAAGGAATAAGCACGGTAATAGAAACAAGTGAAGCAATAGAAATAAAAATCATATCTGGAATACGAAAGGCTGCATAATAAGCATCAAGTTCTAATGAAGGACCAATAAAATGTGCGATAGCTCTATCTCGAAAAAGTCCTAAAATCTGAGACAAGAAGGCAAAAAAACCAAGAAGTAATGCAGCTTGGTTTATATTTCCGTATTCCTTGTTGAAAATTCTTAAAATCTTTTCCATTTTTAAAAACTAAACCACTATATTAACCAACCTATTCTTTACATAAATTATTTTCCTTATTTCTTTTCCTTCACAATGTTTTTTTACTGACTCAATCTCCCTCGCCCTATTCTTTATATTCTCCTCATCTTCACTAATTGATATCATCATTTCACCCCTCACCTTCCCGTTTACCTGAATTCCTATCTTTACTTCTTCCTCTTTGATTAAATTCTCATCCCATTTTGGCCAGGAAGATATATGAATAGATTTCTTCTCTCCTAAATTTTCCCAAAGTTCTTCGGTAATATGTGGAGCAAAAGGAGCAAGAATTCGTAAAAATATCTTTAAGTCTGTAGAAGATATTTTGCCTGTCTTTTCAATCTCGTTTGCTAAAATCATCATTGATGAGATAGCAGTATTGAATCGCATATTTTCTATGTCTTCAGTGACTTTCTTGATCGTCTTATGAAGGAGTTTTTGTAAACTTTCATCGCTAGCTGTTATTAATTTTCTCTCGCTTATTCTCCAAACCTTTTCTATGAATCTTCTAGATCCAATGATACTCTCTGTACTCCATGCAACAGCATCTTCAAAAGGACCCATAAACATTTCATATATTCGTAAAGTATCTGCTCCATATATCTTAATAATATCATCGGGATTTATTACATTACCAATAGATTTTGACATTTTTACTCCTCCTTCCCCTAAAATCATTCCATGAGAAGTTCTCTTATTATATGGTTCGGGTGTCGGCACAAACTTCAAATCATATAGAAATTTATGCCAAAATCTTGAATAAAGAAGATGTAGTGTAGTGTGTTCCATTCCACCATTGTACCAGTCCACTGGTCCAGTTTTTACCTTTACACTGGTTGAATTACTCCAATATTCTAACTTTCTTTTATCAACAAAAGTTTTTTTGTTCTTTGGATCAATATAACGGAGATAATACCAAGAGGAACCTGCCCAGTTTGGCATAGTATCAGTTTCCCGTTTTGCATTACCACCACAATTTGGACATTTTGTATTTACCCATTTGGAAATGACAGCAAGTGGCGACTCCCCTGTGTCTGTCGGTTGATAACTTTTTACTTTTGGTAAAAGAACTGGTAAATCCTTCTCTTTTATTGGCACTATTCCACATTTATCACAGAAAACGAGAGGTATCGGTTCCCCCCAGTATCTTTGTCTTGAGAAAACCCAATCACGAAGTTTGAACCTAGTGACTATCTTCCCTCCGACTGCTTTTGTAATCTTCTCTCTTGCTTCTTCAGACTTCATCCCTTCAAACTTTCCTGAGTTTATTAAATATCCTTCATTACAATATGCCCCACTTTTTTCAATTTGCTTTATAGCAAAATCTTTTGTTAGAAGAAAATCCTTCCCTATTTGCGAATTTATGTTACCTTCAGGTGAAATTACAGGTTTTATCGATAACCCAAACTTCTTTGCAAATTCAAAATCTCTCTCATCATGTGCAGGCACTGCCATGATTGCACCTGTGCCATACTGAGGAAGCACATAATCGGCAATCCAAACAGGAATCTCTTCATTATTCGCTGGATTTATTGCTTTCACTCCCTTTAACTCTATCCCTGTTTTTCCTTTCACTTCTCCTGTTCTTTCAAGTTCCGTTTTTTTCTTTACAGACTTTACATATTCTTCAACCTCATTAAAATTATAAATTTGTGATTTAAGTTCATTTACCAAACTATGCTCTGGTGCAAGCACTAAATATGTCGCTCCAAAGATAGTATCTGGACGGGTAGTGAAAACCTTAATTTTTCTTGACTGATTTTTTATTCCCTTTTTTGAATCTGCGATCTCAAATTCAATTTCACTTCCTTCACTTTTCCCTATCCAGTTCCTTTGTGATAGTTTTACTCTTTGAGGATAGTCAACTAAATCCAAATCTTTGTCTAGTCTATCTGCATATTTAGTGATCCCTAGCATCCACTGCTCTTTTTCTCTTTTCTCTACCACATTTCCACATCTCTCACATTTTCCATCTACCACTTCCTCATTAGCCAAACCAATCTTACAACTCGGACACCAGTTTATCTCTGCTTTTGATTTGTATGCGAGTCCTTTTTTGAAAAATTGTAGAAATATCCACTGTGTCCATTTATAGTATTCTGGATCAGTAGTATTTATTTCCCTTGACCAATCAAAAGAAAAACCAAGTTTTTTTAATTGCCTACGAAAGATATCAGTATTAGTCTTTGTCACTTTCACTGGGTGAATTCCTGTTTTTATTGCAAAATTCTCTGTTGGTAATCCAAAAGCATCCCAACCGATGGGGTAAAGAACATTGTAACCCTCCATTCTTTTTTTTCTAGAAACAATATCCATGGCGGTATTAGAACGAATATGTCCTACATGAAGCCCTGCTCCTGATGGATATGGAAACTCAATTAATGAGAAGAATTTTTTCTTCTTTGATTTATCACTAGCAGAATATATTTTTCTCTTTTCCCATTCTTTCTGCCATTTTAATTCAATTTTCTTGTGATCATAACCTTTCATTACTATTTTTATAAAACTACTGCTTTAACTTTACCTCTACTGCTGTTGTTTCTGAATACGGAGGGTATATGTCTTTATCAATAGTTCTTTGGTAGCAGGTTCTTCCTTTTTCATGATCCCATGATTCATTCATTCCTCCAGAATATGCTGGATATGCAACCGAGGTATCTTTTCCATTATCATAAAAAGGTTCCATTCCTCCATAGTTGTTTTCTCTCCAACCTTTTGGCATTGATAGGGTAAATTCTGCACACAATTCAAATGACAAATCATCTATTGGTCTGTATTCATAATTTCTTCCTTTTTCAAATTCAGGATCAATAGGTAATGAATATCCTGTTAATGGATTTTGTAAATCATTTAAGGTTTCAGGTAATTCTTCTTTTTGTTGCCAGTAATTTATAACTTGATATTGAATATTTTGTAAATCATTTACTCTTCTATCATCTAATCTATATGCTCTTTGTGTCTTTGGGCTACCCATTATCATAAAACTAAAAGATACCGCTACTATCACAAACACAATACTAACAACAGAGAAGATGATTCCACTTCTCTTTATTTTCCAACCAAAAATCTTATTATCAAGTAAATCAAAAATGTAATACTTACCAACTAGAATCGTGGTAAGTAATGTGACTAATACTTTCCAAACAAATCTAGTAGTAATCTCTCCTGAAAGAAAATATCTGATTAGTGCTACAAGGTCTCCCATAAACACAGCGACAGAAAGAAAAAGAATTATATATATAACCCATTTTCTTATTATTATATCTATTGTTCCCATTTCCCCTTTTGTATATCTCTTCCAAAAATATGAAATGATTAAATATGCTGGAAAGAATATGATAAGAGTGGCGAGAGCCATTCTTATGGTCTCAAATTCATAAGTAGAATATCCGTATTGATAATATGAATTAAGCACATCTGGAAATCTTTTATTGAGTGTTTCAAATGTAAGATTAAGAAAAGCGACTACTGAAGTGATAAGTGTTATTAATGTTCCTAGTGAAAGGAAGAAGAAACCTATATTAAGTTTTGGTTTATTATTTTCCATATTGTTTTATTATAACAAATACTAAAAAAAAATACGAATAGAAAAGATTAAATCTTAAATTCAATTACATCACCATCTTTCACGATGTAGTCTTTACCTACTGTAGCTACTAACCCTTTTGCTCTAGCATTTACATAGGATCCTGCATCAAGCAATCTCTGCCAATTAATAACATCAGCCCGAATAAACTTTTCTTCAAAATCTGTATGAATAGCACTTCCAGCCACAGGAGCAGTAGAACCAATTTTGATAGTCCAAGCCCTACTCTCATCCTCTCCAGTAGTAAAATATGTCTCTAGTCCAAGCAGTTTGTAACTCTGTTTGATGAGATCATCAAAACCTTTTTCAAACACAGAATCAATCTTTACAGAAAGTCCGGGTGCCTCTATCTCCACATTTTCATTTGCCTCTGAAGTATTAAGCACATAAAGCATTGGTTTCAATGTAAGTAAATTCATTGACTTAATCTTTAACTTTTCATCATCACTTAAATTCGCTTCTGTCGCCATTTTCCCTTTTTCTAATACTTCTTCAACTTTTTTTAGAATTGTCTCTTCTAAAATCGCTTCCTTTTCTCCCTTTTTCACATCTCTCACTAGATTTGCGATTCTTTTGCTTACAGTTTCCATATCTGACAACACCAACTCAAGATTTATCACTCCTATATCATTCATTGGGTCAATCTTATTTGCTACATGAATGACAGAAGGATCTTCAAATACTCGGACGATATGAGCAATAGCATCCACTTCACGAATGTTTGTTAAGAATTTATTGCCCAGTCCCTCGCCTTTTGATGCACCTGCGACTAACCCTGCGATATCCACGAACTCTATCACAGCAGGTATAGTCTTCGCTGATTTAGAGAACTCGCTTAATTTCCAAAGTCTATCATCAGGAACTGGAACGATACCCACTGATGGGTCAATGGTGCAGAAGGGATAGTTCTCTGCAGGCACACTCTTCTTAGTAAGTGCATTAAAAAGTGTGGACTTCCCCACATTTGGCAAACCAACGATTCCGATACTCAGAGAAGAACTTGACATATATTTCACTTAGATTAAGTAGACCATAAACTTGTAATGATTTTTGACTAGCAGTTGCTTGATTGACTACTGTTCTAATAAAAGCCTGTTTTAACTCAAAACTTAAGTTTTTTAAGTGTTCAACGGCTTCTTTAGCAAATTCCTCAACCTCATTTCTGCTAGGTAGTAGTATCTCATTTTTTGGAGCTTTTTCCAAATTTGCTTTAGTTATTTGATCTTCAAACTCACGAATCTTTAATCGTAATGGAGCGACAAATTCTTCAAACTGTTTAAGTGAAATAACTTCTTTTGAGTAAGCAACGGCAAAGCGATCTTCTTGAGCTTGCAATTTTACTATCTCATCTTTCGTGCTTTCAATATTAATGGTTGAACCCAAAATATTATTATTCTGGCTCTTTTCTTTCCACCTTTCAATTTGCTCAAAAAGTAATTCAGGTGAACTCATTATCATTTTAAGTCTATCCCACAATACCTTATCAGTAATTCTTGCATTGATTCCACCTTCTACACAACTAGGAGGTAGAGGAAAACTGTGTACTCTGTCAGTGCAACGATAATATAAGTGTTTGCCTTTCTGTGGACCTTCCCCTGCTCTGCGTTGTCCACATGCGCACCAAATCTTGCTAGCAAGCAAATAATGGTTTTTCTTATTTCTTCCAAGTGTTGCAAAATTCTTTTTTAATCTCAGTCCAGCACGTTCAAACACATCTTTATCTATGATGGCAGGAACAGTTATTGCATACCATTGATCTTTTGATTTCATTCGTCTGCTAGATTTTTCCACTTTCTTATACTTTTCATTTTTTATTGGATTCAATGGAACCGTAGCATAGGATGCGCCCCAGTAAGTTGTGCCAATAAATACTTCATGTCTCAAAAGAGTGCTTAACGTACTTGTGTTCCAAACTCCTCTTTTGCTTTTTCTTGGCTTAATACCAAGTTCTTGTAATTTTCTAACAACAGCTCTAAGTGTTAGTCCATCATCTGCCACCCAATGAAATATATTCCTTATAATTTCAGCTTCACGTTCATTTACTTCATAGTGACCAGAAACATAATCAGTACTTCCTCTTTTCCCTTTATTAAGAATATAAGTGTAGCCAAAAGGAGCTTCTGTGGTAAGAACATGATTATTTTTTACACGATTAACTTTACCAATTCTAAAACGTTCAGCAATTTTTGCTTTCTCGTACTCAGCAAATAAACCCCTTACACCAAACATAAGTTTATCGCTGGCATTATTTACTGGTGGCATTGTCACGAATAGAATTTCAATTCCTATCTTCTTTAATTCGTCAATAACAATTTGCTGATAGAACAGTTGTCTGCCAAGTCTATCAGGATCATATATGAGAACAGCGTCCCAAGCTCTATTTCTCGCATCATGACGTAATTGATCAAGCATTGGTCTAGCGAGGATATCTCCACTCCAGCCCTCATCAACATACTCTTTAATAATTACATATCCCCTTTCTTTCGCATGCCTATGAACCTCTGAAAGTTGCGCTTCAACTGTTTTTTGGTCTTCTTGGTTGGAAGTTGAAACTCTGGCATAAACAGCGACAAACTTAATTTCTTTTTTTATTATATTTTCCATATTTTTGTATTCATATTATTAATAATTTAATTTTTTATTTCTTTTTTTCGACTCAAAATCCTAGTTTTAATTACTTCGTCAAAGAGCATATCAAACACGCTATCTATTCGTTCGTCAATATCATTGTCATCATCTTGCCAGTATGTAATTTGAACTCCTTCAATTTTGCAAGAATCAAAAGTGGTTCTTGCTTTCACTCCAATTGAATCAGAGCAGAAAACCTCAAGAGTTTTCTTTTCTGATTCACTATCTATTTTTTGATCTTTATTTATTGTTTTCATATTTTTTTCTTAATTAATAATCTCTAGGCCATTTATCATCTGAGAGTTCTTCATACTTTCGAAAGACAGCCCTGTTTGAATTTATTTCTGATATCTCATCGCATATATCTTGATTTGAATTCTTTGCGAATTCGTTTGTTTTTTCCATAATATTTAATTAACTAATAAAAGTTTTAAAACAAACGAAAAACCCAGTTTTTTACGTAGTAGGAGTATCTGTGCTATACGACCCACCACGCAAAAAGCTAGGTTTTTTTCACAGATACTTCAATCAAACAGATTTAATCGTTATTTTAAAAACGAGAGCGACCTGCAAAGCTTTCAGCTTCAATAAGGTCTATATACATATCATAATTACCTATATTATATCATTTTTTTGCTTGATTTCCTAATAGTCTTCCTACACAAAATACATTGAAAACAAAGGCTATTTCACGAAAAAAGGCGATATTCCAGTAAGAAATATCGCCTAAGTTCTGCTATTAAATTATCGCCACTTCCCCATAGTAAATTCAAGCATTAAATCATCTGCCTCTGTTCTACTTAGGTCACTTAATTGAGCTAAATATCCTTCCCTATTGTCCTCATCCTCAATGTTGCTATAGATGAGATCGGAAAGAATACGTCTCTGTCTGCTAGTTATCATTTCTTCTCGTCCTATGCAATCCTCAGGAAAGATATAGCCTCTTCTTGGTTCAAAGAAAGCTTCTGCTGTGTTGTTAATCATATAATGTTATTAGTTAATAATTAGAGCTTTGGTAATTGTTATAATATTGTTTTCGTAAGCCACCTCTACAGGGTCGCCTACTCGGAAACCAGAAGATAGCAAGAAACGATTTGTAATTCTTATCATCGGCTTTTGTTTGCCAGTGTGAATAGAACCCTTAAACACATATCCGTTAGCTCCTGGCTTGTAGGTTATAAGCATTCTGCGTTTTAACATGTTTGTTAATGGTAAATAATAATCACTGCATTGGACGAACTTGCAGATGGTAAAACAAGGCTACCTTCTTGGGATAACGAGCAACGACTTTCCCCGTATTCTTGTCTTTCTTTTCGATTATTACAGTGGAGTACAAAGCCTTCTGATTCGGCATTACGTAGTAGCCACTTTTCTGCCACTGTCTGTAAGTAGCGCAGTTAGAATTCGCATCATACCGTTCCCCCTCTGCCTTAGACCAACGCTCCGAAATTTGTTTTTTTACGTTCTCATAATTTGCGATACTCCCTCCGTAATTGGTTTCAATTTGAATTTCTTTCTCTTTAACCATTAGATTGATATTGATTTATTAATAAAAAGACACCACTCGACTATGGCGCTTGAGATTTGTGCAATGTAGCTTCTGTAATTTGCTACCTTATTGCACTGATATAGTTTTAGGGGGTGGCGGGGAGTCCTTCGATTTAACTTCCCTATATGGCAGAGAGATCCTAGGACACGTCAGTACTCGCAGGGCGGAAAGCTTTTTTAGATTGGGGTTGTTTGAACCAATTTTGTGCTAGAAAAATCAGAACCGTGAAAAAAATTCAAAAAATTCCATAAGAAAATAGATTTGCAGGAGTTGAGTATAGGGTGTATTATTAAAGAGTAGATAAAATTTAATAGAAAGACCTAACCCCTGTATTTTACATATAGGATATGGTCGCAAAACACAGTACTTAATAAAAAACTCTTAGTCAGAGTTTACACGTACTGTGTCGTATCTGGAAACGGATACGGGTGGCTTAAAAACCATCAATCTGGCTAAGAGCTTTTTGCGTTTAGATAAGTAATTATGGATTTAAAGAACTTCCATCAAAAATTAGAAGAAATAGAAATTCTACGAGGTCAAGGAAAAAACCTTGAAGCTGATATTTTACTTCATAGTGTGCAAAAAGATTTAAAGGCACACCCTCTCAAAGATCCTAGAAAATATTATTTTTATAATCAGGTTGGTATTAATGGAAAATGTGAAGAATGCGGTGTTGTGGGTGAATACACTGAACAATCAAATCTTTGTAATTTTTGTTATATCAAAAAACATAATAATAGCCAAGGGGATGCTTCAAAATCAGGAGAGGAATTTCAAGAAGAGTGGTTTGATGAATACCTGAAACTATATGAACAATAAACTTAAACTCATAATTTTAGTTTTTGTTTTAGTTTTTCAAACAAGTAATTTAGTAATTGCTCAAAGTCAATTAGACCAACAACTTAAAAATGTAAATGAGCAAATAGAAGATCTGCGAAATCAACAACCACCTAGAAGTAATTGGTCTGATTCTTTTTCTGACGACGTACAGGGAGAAAAAAAAGAAAATAGTTCTAAGACAATTGGGTATATACTTGCAGTTTTACTCATTAGTTTTTGGACTGGTAGTTGGTTATATAGTTTTACTCGTCCTCAAAATATTGAAAATCGCAGAAAGGAAAAAGAAAGAAAACAAAAAGAAAAAATTGAGAAGGCTGAGGAAGCAGAAAAAATGCGGAAAATAGTACAACAAATAAAACAACAAGAGGTGCAGACTAAAGCGGAGGACGAAAGAGAAAGATATAAAAAATGGAGGACTGAACTTCAAAAAATGCCAAAGTATGAAACGTGGCGACAGCAAGTTTTCAGTAAGTGTGGAAGATTTTGTGAAAGAAATGGTGAAGGATGTCTCAAAACAGAAAAATTAGAAATTCATCACAGTAAAAAATCACTTCATTTGATATACAAAGAGGAAGGCTTTGATTGGATAATGGTTAATAAAGAGTTAGAAAATGCCTTAGATAAGGCAATTGGGAGTAGACAGTTATGGGATGTTGATAATGGTTCTGTCTTGTGTCATGTATGCCACGAACGACAAGATAGCTCACAATTTTTTTTAGAGAAAAATAAATAAAATTAAAATGAAAAGAAAACCAATTTATATTCTGATATTCGTAATAGTAATTGTCATCACTATGGTATTTTTACTAGGTAAATTTCAAGATAGAAAAGATTTTTTAGAAAATAATCAAGAAAAGATAACAGATGCTACAACAGCCAATATAAATGGGTACCAACTTGTTTTAACAACAACTACATTTACAGATGGTGGTTCTTTTGAACAAAAGCTTCAAATATTTAAAAAGGACAAACTTGAGTTTGAAGCAACAGATTTACGCTTCTCTCCACTTAAAAATCAATATGATTTTGAAACTGAGAGTCCTGATTTAAATACCGCTGAAGATTTTATTAAATATACCGCTAAAGATATTACTGGGGATAAGATACCTGAGCTGTCTTTTGTAGGATGGTCTGGTGGAGCGCACTGTTGTTTTACTGCTTACGTTATAGAGCTTAGCGATATAGTTTCTGTTCTTTGGAATTTTAACACAGAGGATAGCTCAGCAGAATTTGTTGATATCAATGAAGACGGAATTATGGAAATAGAAACTTCTGATTCCGTGCTCAGATATTGGCATATAAATTTTGCAGATTCTCCATTTCCGTATGTAATTTTAACTTATGACAAAAAACTGAAAAAATACATAGTTAATCAAGACATGATGCGTAAACCTGCTCCATCTAGAGCAGAAATTGAAAAACGAGCTTCTCCTTGGACAGCATACAGTTGGCAAGGAAGTGACTGTAAAGGGACAAAAGGCGAATGTGCCCCATGGAGTTATGCGGTTTATTTAATATATTCTGGAAATGCAGAAAGAGCTTGGGAGTATATTGATCTTGCGTGGCGAGATAACGAAGAATTTAAATCAAAGGAAGATTTTTTGAAAGAATTTAAAGAAACATTAAAAAGCAGTAGTTATTATTCTAGTTTACTGCCACTAACATCATTAGATAATTAACATAAATATATGGAAAACAATAAAGTTAAATCTAACAACAGAAATTTCTTATATTCATTTCTGTTTTTTGTTCTTACAAATGTTGCCCTTTACTTTGACCCAGACAGGACTAGAGAACTTGTATTCTCACTGCCTACATATATTAAATCCAAGTTGCTATTTTCTGACCTATTTCCAGCCTTTGAATATACAATAGACTCAGTGATAATTTTAGTTACCGTATTATTGCTTTGCTCATTGTATTTTGGCATCCAATTTATCCGCAAAGAGCCAGATGATAGAAAAATATTTAGAATAATTCCCAAAAGCGTTGTCGGACTCTTTACGCTTGCATTGGTTGTTGTTGGTTTAATTTATCTCAAAATGATTGTGTTTGAGTTCATAGCCTATCTCTAAACTCAGTAGTTTTTGGTACTTTGATACAATGTATGTATGAATACGCTAGCTGAATCTTGCTTTAAACTAAGCACAAAAATACTTAAAAACAATCTACAAAAAGCACGCCAAAAAGAACCTGTAGGGGAAGAATATTTGAATTTTGTACATAATGGACGATCATCAGTCCTTTTTTACTCAATAGAGTATAGCTTTGATGGTAATACCTATTTAGTTGTTACTTTTAACACGGAACCACAAAAAATATTATTATCTACTCGTGAGCTTACATTTGGTACCAGAACTTATCTCTCTTGCTGTTGTGGACACAGAACGAATGCTTTATATCTCAAAAATTCCTTCTTTGCTTGTTTTAAGTGCCAGAAACTTCGCTATGGTTCAACCTCAATCAATAAGAAGAGTGATCATGGACGATTTCTATATCAACAAAGTAAAAGGCTAAAACTCATGAATATGAGGGCTGATATCGCACGTATTTTCTACAAATCTAAGTATACAAAGCGTTTTTTGCGTTGGAAAAAACTGTGTGATCAAGCAGGGTTTGTCAGAGAGGTATCAGATGCAGAAATACTTATGGATGCTATACGAGAATGGCAATCTCAACAAGTTTAGTCTAATGCAATAGTTTTGTCCTTTTTTCTGAACCCATCTGTGGGGATTTATGCTACACAAACATAAAATGGCTAAAATACCTTTATTTATAAGGTTATTTTACTCACATAGTCTTCCATAATTTATTGACACACCCTAATGGTACTTTGATATAATTACTATATATGATATGGAAAACGGTTAGTCTTTCATGGACTAGCTTCTCGTTTGTTAAGTTTACGGAATCCTGAGGGGTTATGGGAGCATTTGCTTAATTTGCGGAGTCAACCCATCCCTTGGATGCTATTAAAATGACTCCCCCTGATGCGACTTCGACAGCATTCGAAGTTCGAAGGGATTAGTTTATTACTATGTAGTGAATTAATCCCTTCGACAGGTAGCAACTTGGAGGAACCTAACGCAGTATTGTGGCTTACCCTTCTCGTAGTAAAGATGCCTCTATCAATAGACTTGAAAACTACAGTCTGGCGCCTGAGAAACACATAACATCAATACAGTATCTTCCCATAGATTCAAGAAGGGATTAAAGATATGAGACATTTCCGCAGGCAATAGGCCACAGGATGCAAAGCGTAAAAAAATATAGCAATTCCCATTCTATTCTCAGGGAGAGGGTTTTAAACAAAGTTTGAACGTAAAGAATATATAAGAAATAAAAACACGAAACACCGATGTCTCAAGTTTTGAAATTGAAAACATCTTAGTTCATAGTTTTAAAATTTAAAAACTTGAATATGAAACTCCGAATATTTAAATTGCGTGATTTGTTGTTTGTAGTAGCGTGACCAAAAACAACAATGTTAGATGTATTTAATTTTGAGCACCCGTCATTTTTCTGCCTAAACTGTGTAGGTTTAACTTTATTTCCTATAAAGTCTAAGTGTTAAAGCTCTATTTTTAGGCATTTTTAATTTAGTATCTTTGTATGTTTCTGGCCCTTTTCCAGTAACTTTGTTTCGTTGAGCTGCTGAAATAATTCTTCCATCTTCTAGAATCTCTTCTTTTATTGTTTTTATATATTTTCCATCCTTATCTACCAAAAGAGTAACAATATATTCACGTTTAGCCTTCTTTTGTATCTTCTTTGTCTTGGTATTAGTTTTCATTATTTTTTAACATTAATCTTTAACAGTATTTCGACCTGGAATTATTTTATGCTATTTTCTTATTTCTTTTAGTTTTAAGACTATTATGGGTTCTTTCTAATAAATCTGTGCAAATACTATTGAATTTAGAGTTAGAAATTAGTTGAGGAACTTTTACTGTCCTAACTTTCTTCGGAAGTGAATTATTTGCAAAAACACTGGTTTCAATACTTTCCATATCTTCAAAAGAAACAGAATTAAGTAATGATCCATTAACATTTTCGTATTCAATCATTAATTTATCTAATTCTTTTAAAAAATCTTCGGGGTATAATTTTATATATCTTTTATTCTTGAAACCTAATACATAAGACAAATTCATTAATTCATTAGCACTAATCTTGTAATCAAGTTTTTTTCTAATTATTAAAGACTCATTAGAAAGACTATCAAACAAAAACGAATCTTTTTCAAAAATATCTATTCTATTTTTATGCAAAGCAGAAACAATTAGTGCATTTTGTGCGTAAGATCTAAACGTACCTTTGTCGTGATATTTTAATAATTTAAATACCTCTTGAACTGCTAAATCAAAATTCCCTACTAATAAATTCCTCTCTAATCCATAGTAGTAAAGAAAAACATAACTCAAGTTTGTTGGTTGTGTTATGTCTCTTAACCAGCATAAATATTGATATCTATGCTCTGGGGTCAACGAAGAATACGCTGGATAATACATTGGTTTTGTTTCTAATTCATTGTTTTTCTTTATAGGAAGTTGTGTCCAAATTAAACTTGGTTCTGCAAAAAAATTATGACCATCATCAATTTTAGATTCGACTTCCTGATTAAAACTAATGGTAATTTTTAACTGAAATGGTGAAGATATTTTTGAAGTATTTTCATTAGTTACAAATAAAAGAGACCTAGTTGGTTCTGGTATTTTGTATGACTCACTAATTTTTATATTAGATATTGTAGGTAAATTATCCATTATCTTTATCAACATCTCTCTGGATCTCTTTAAATTCATTTTCAACTTCCGACAATCTTTTTCTACAAACTTTTATTAATTCCGCCCCTTCTTTAACTTTTTCTAAACCAACTTCAACATCTACTTCTTCTTGCTCATCAAACCACTCAACGATACCGTTTAACTTACTTAATGACTCTTTTAAATTAACTTTTTTATCTACCATGTTTATATATTAATTACTTTTAATAATTTTTACTTCCGAATCAAAAGAACCCTCGCTTAAACCAATATTTACAAGGTCTCCCCTTTCTATTTGATTGATTGTTTTCAAAATTCGACCGTTTTTCGTAACAATGCTATATCCTAATTTTAATTGTCTTTTTGGATCATTATTAATTAACTGTTTTTCATACGATATTAACGATTCTCCAATCTTGTTTTTAAACTTTAAAAATCCCTCAAAAATTTCTTTCATGAAAGAATCTGATATATTATTTCTGGTGTTCAATATAGAAAAATTTATTTTTCTATATACAGGTATAAAAACTCCATCAAGTTTTCTCTTTATATCAATCATCTGATCTTTTATTGATTTGAAACCAATCTTTAGTGATTCTTCTGCTTTTGAAAAATCATTAAATATCTTTTGGAAGGCATTTTTCATTGTATCTAAACTATCTCTAACAGAATCTTTTTTCTCTTGTATTGTATTTAGAAACCTATTAAATATTTTTTCTTCTGAAAGAACTGTTATTGAACTAGCTTGTTCCCACGATTCATTTAAGGTATTTGCAACTGCTGTCGGTGTAGAAACCATCATGTCTGATGCTAAACCTAAAAGAGATACATCTTTTTCGTGTCCAAGCCCAACTAAAACTGGAACTGGAAAATCAACTATTTCTCTGACAAGATTCTCATTATTAAAAGGTAAAAAAGACTCCATAGAACCTCCTCCACGGATAATGACAAGAACCTCAATATCTTTATTTCTAAACGTTCTTATGGAGTTTAATAATTCCTCTGTTGCTAACTGACCTTCAACTCTTGAATCTATAAAAGATATCTTATATCCAAATTTACCTATATTGGTAAAGAAATCTGCTATTACAGCGCCATCTTTTGAAGTAATTAGGCCAATCTTATTAGGATATAGAGGTATTGGTTTTTTTCTGGATTCATCAAACAAACCTTCTTTTTGTAGCTTTGCTTTAAGTTTTTCATAGGCAATTTTTAATGCACCTTCACCAACCAACTCTATTGCCTTAGCATTAAATGAAAACCTCCCTGTTGGCTTATGCACACTAGCTGAACCTGATATGATTATTTCAAGTCCAACTTCGAGTTCTAAGCCACTTATATCATAATCACGCTTCCACATAATACAAGTAAGGATAGCTGGATTTTCTTCGTCTTTATCTTTTATTTTGAAAAACAAATAACTTCGTCCAGGATATAATTGTGTTTCCATAACTTCACCAATTATTCTACTTTCATGTTTTGCAAGTTCTAAATTAACAGTATTTAAATACTCGTTTATTGATATAAAATTATTTTTCAACTGCTTATTCATTTACCTTAATTTAATACAATAATTTTTAATTAACATCTACTGCTACAAAATTCAAAAGTGGGCCATGTTTAATAATAGTACCTTTTGCAATCATTTCATCCACTAAGTCCTTTACTCGATCACTTTCTTCTGGATCTACTCGGTTAATACCAAATAGAGGTTTTAAACTTTGAATCATATTGTCATAAGCAAGACCAAATTGGTTTTTTATAAGATATTTAATAGCATTTTTAATTTCAATAGAGCTAATTTGATTTAACTGTCTTTCAACACCATCTCCTGGAGTCCTAAAATTTGTATATTTTTTATTTGGATTGAAGAGAAAACATTTATCTTCTTTACTCTTGCTTTTCTCTATATCTTTATTATTTATGGCTATCTTTATTGCCTTGTTAAAATTATTTTGAATATTTGAACCAACACGCCCCACTTTAGTTAATTCTCTAATTCTATCTAATAACATATCATTAATGATAGGTCCTTCATCTGCAACAATTAGACTAATAATTCCAGCGAGTTCATATACTTTATTTGCCTCCATAACCATTTTACGATTACATCTAATTTTGGTTTTTTGATATGGAATACCGACTCTTTTTTCGACTAAAGGCACAGATGCTAATTCGTCTTCCTTATAATCATCGTGCTTATTTTGATCTTGTTTTTTCTGAATAGTTTTGCTTGCATGGTTGTTTATTGCACGATTTACGCTTTCTATAAGAATAGTCGTTGCCATTTCTCTATTTCTAAACCAGTCTGTAGACCAAACTCTGTGTAATTTCCATCCCATCCCTTCTAAAATTTCTTGTCTTAGTATGTCTCTATCTCTTGCTGATCGTGAGCTATGATACGAGGCACCATCACATTCTATGCCAATAGCATATCCTGTTGGATTTTTGGGATCTCTTACTGCTAAGTCAATTTTAAAAGACCCCACACCCACCTGTGGATCAACTTTAAAGCCCCTTAATTCTAGTTCACGTCTAACAGAATCTTCAAAATCATTTGTTTCTTCCCCTAATAATCTAGCGGGATCTTTAGCTTCATTTAAATAACCCGTTTCTGCATATTGAATATAATTTTTTAATCCAATCGGTCCTTTATTTTCTGGGTTTATTCCCACTAGTTCTGAAGACCTAACAGATGTAACTAAAACAGTTTTCCATTTAGCTCTAGTAACTAAAACATTTAATCTCCTCCACCCACCCTCAGTATTTATTGGCCCAAAATTTAACGTCATTTTACCATCTTGCGCTTTTGCATATCCAACACTGATGATTATCACATCCCGTTCATCACCCTGAACATTTTCTAAAGATTTTACAAAAAATGCATCGTTCCTTTCCGAATCAAGAAATGGTAATAAATCTTTATGATTATGTAATTCTTCTTCAAGAGCATCCTCAATGGCTTCTTTTTGTGATGAGTTTAAAGAAACTACACCTAATGATTTTTCTGGCTCTGATTTAAAATGTTCTATAACAAGTTTTGCAACATGTCTCGCTTCTTTTCTATTAACCCTGCTTCCACCTCTATCCCATATCCCATCAGGAACATACTCTAACACCACTCCAGTTTTCTTGCTGTCGGTGCTCGGTGAAGGGAAAGTTGTTAAACTATTTTCATAATAGTAATGATTAGAGAAATTAATTAACCTTTCATCCCTACTTCTATAGTGCCACTTAAGATCGGTTTCTTGGAAAAATGGAACTGACGCCTTGCAATCATTCAATAAAGATTCTAATTCCTCAATTTGTTGTTCATCCCATTCATCTGAATCATTTACAATATTTGTTCTAAAAAATGATGTGGGTGGTAACTGATTTGAATCCCCTGCAACGATAACCTGCTTTGCTCTTAATATTGATGGTATGGCTTCTGGAGTGGGTAACTGTGATGCCTCATCAAATATAACAAGGTCAAAGTTGAAAGCTCCAGGTTTAAGAAAGGTTGACACTGATAGTGGACTCATTAAAAAACAAGGCTTAAGAGCTTGTAGAACTTGCGGAATTTCGTTAAAAAGAACTCGCAATGGTTTTAGGCGTTTTTTCTTTTCCATTTCTTTTCTTAAAATTCCTACTCCGTTTGCATTACCAACTCTTGTATTAGCTGTCTTAACTTGTCTGGCAGTTTTTGCGGGTTCAGCAATTGTATTAATAGTTGTTAAACGCATTACCTTTTCATCGAGAATCTTAAATTTATTTATCAAGTTTCTCTGAGAATCACCAGAAAATTCACTCAGGATTGGTTTTGAGTGAATAATAAAATCAATCCACAATGAATAAAACCTCTTCTCAAAAATCTCAGGAGCGAATGATATCAATTTATTTTCTAATTTATGCAAAAAAGAAAGCAAAGAATTATTTTCACAATGATTCACTATGCGAGAAATAATCTGCCAATCTCTAACTTCTGACTGGTTTAAATTACTCTGAATTGTTTGAGCTGAATCAAAAATATCTGATAAACTACTAATCTCAAATTTGGTCTGACCCATAAAACCTTCTGGCCAATATTCCAAGATAACTTTATGAATACCTTCTATCTCTTTCTTATTTGAGTTTAAAACGTTTACCAATCCAGCAAAATTGTTAGAAATTTTTTTATCAAAAACTGGATTTTTAACAAATTGTGTATTCGTGTTTTTTTCCCATCTTTTAATAGCCACCACGGATTCATATTGCTGTTTTACATATAAAACATCTTCAATAGTAACTACTTCTGGATTTACATTTAAAGGTATTTTTTCTAATTTTTTCGCTAGATCTTCCTCACTAGTAATTAAAAGCTTAGCCTTAATTACAGCTTCTTCTAAATGTCCACTTGTTACATTAGCAATTTTATCCAATACACTTTTGCATTTTTTTCTATCCTTAAAGAAATGCAAATTCAATCTTGAATACAAATTTGGATATGTTTCTTTATACTTATTAATAATATCTAAGGTATCTTTTGGTGATTGTGATGTTAGTAAACAAAATTCATTTTTATTTTTATTTCTCTCTTGTAGGGCTTCAATGCTCTCAGTCACTTCATTCAGTTTAATTTCTAGTTCTTCAACATTATTTTTATTCCATCCAGCAGGTAAATCATTAATTTTTGTAAGTAAATCAAGGGTTTGTATTGAAGCAAAAAAGTCAGGTATTGATAGATCAATATTTTTAAAGAAGTTGGTTTTCTTTATTTCTTCTTGTACAATTTCACAAAAAGAAATTAATTTATTTATAGATACTCCTAAATTTTCTAAAGTATTTAAATCTACACCTTCTGATTTCATGTCACGTAATGGATGACTATCTTTATGAAGAAATAGTTCTGCATTGTCACTCACCTCTTTAAGTGTGTCTAATATTTGCTCTAATTCCTTATTTGACACATTTCTAATATCTGTCCAAGGTAAAGGAGCTTTAATAAGAGGAATGTCATTTAATTTCTCAAATTTTCCATAAGCTTTAAATAAACTAAGTGAGAGTGCATTTTGTGAGTCATGTAAAGATTTGACATACTCATTTAAGGAATTTCTACTCTCAATTAACTTATTTATATCTTCCTCAATATTACTTGCTATTTTTATATCATCATTCGTTTCTAGTGTTCTTTTAAGTTCGTCGATAACCTTTCTCTTCCCTGACTTGACTCCATGAGCTTCTAAACAATATTGACCCAAACCAATAGACTGAAGTCTATTATGAACAACATTCAGGGCTGCCATTTTTGCACTTACAAAAAGCACTTTTTTATTATGACCAAGAGCATTAGCAATAATTGATGTTATAGTCTGACTTTTCCCTGTACCTGGAGGTCCGTGTATAACAAGGTTAGCACTCTGGGAAGCTAAAGTAATCGCTCTAAGCTGGCTCGAATCAGCTTTTACTACAGGTATAGGAACAACTTCGGGGCTTTTTAATTCATCTAATTTGTTATCAAGTCCGATATTTTCAATTACTTCATTATTTAAGTGAGCAATAGCCTGAACTAATGTATTGTTTCTAGCTTGAGAATCTAATAATTTTAAATCTTGATAAATAGCTAAGGTGTCAAAACTAAATATTCCCAGCCATGCACGTTTTGTAATTTTCCATCCGTTTGCTTTAACTTGATCTTCAATCGACTTAAGAAAACTTTCCACCTTATCAAAATCAAAATCTTCAGGAATATCTGGTATATTAATTTCTTCTCGTTCTTTTAAATAAAATTTAATAGCTGGATTTACAATCACATCTTCATCTGACATCATTAAATTCATTGGTTTGCTAGAACCTTTAAATTCAAGATTGCAAGGAACCATTATCAGTGGACTCTCGGATTTTCCCATCAACACATCTTCCCATTCCAAACAGCCCATCGCTAAGTATAGAGTATTAACTCCTCGTTCATTCATAGTAAGTTGAGAGTTATCATATATTTTTCTTATCTTCTTACGGAGGTCACTGAGATTTGAATAAATAAAATCTAAATCACCTTCATGAAAAATATATTCTTCCTTTTCAATTGATTCTTCTTCATCTGAAGAAGTAACTCTTTTTGGTTTTTTCTGAACAAAAGGTAGCTTTAAAATAGCACTATCTGTCAATAAGGCTTTTGTTAAAATGCTTAAATCAGCATTTTCAATTTCAAGTTTTGCTGTACGAGAACGATTAAGACCAAGAAGTGGGTTTGATTTTGAGACATCAATAAGGCGTTCTTGCCATCTCTTTAGAATTGTTCCCATTTGATCTGAAATTGAGTCTTGTATTTTTGCCATAGATTAAAATAAATTAAAAACTCTGAAAATTATAGCACTTTTTGATTAATTTTTAAAGTAATTTTTAATAACAAAAAACTAGCAAGAACGACTATTCTTGCTAGTTAGTGTAAAGTATTCTTTTACTATTTAGTGTCGTCTGAGAGCATTTTAACCACCCTGAAGCCATAATCTACGCCTCTCTTAAGAGGTGGTGGAAGCTTGATAGTAAACTCAATTGGAACCTGTTTTATCCCAATGTTGTTGTCTAGAGAATGTCGTGTTGTGTTCGTAGTGTACCGATACTTAACATTTATCAAATGTAACACAAGAAGAGATATTTTAAAAGTCGTTTTTTCTTAAAAATTATTTTTGAAAAACAAACAAATGTTCGTACATTATTTATAGGAGAATTGCTTATAAATCTATTTCTTTTGTATTTATTGTTTTTTCACAATTTAAACAGAAAAACTTTTGCGATTCACAACTATCGTCTCCATGAAAATCTTTTAATTGTTTTGTATCTAAATCAAAAGAATAATAATGCTTTTCTATTTGGACAACACCTACTCTTTCATTGATTTGCTTACAATTTTTGCAAGTATATTTTATACTTTTCATATTAGTTATTATAATTTAAAAGCATTAACTTATAATGATCTGATCATTGATCAAATACTAATTAAAGTCAACTATTTTAGTTTATATGTTCCATTACCGACAAATTCTAAATAATCCTTGTTTCTTAGAAATTGTAACTGTTGTCTAATTTTTGCCTTAATATTTTTATTTTCTGGGTGTATAACAAACAAATCATTTTCAAAAGCATACATATCTTTTAGAGTAAAATCTTTCTTGTTAAGAGAATCAATGCAATTCATAATATCTAAAATCCAACCTTTTGTATCAACTTTTTTAACTTTTTTAAGAAATACAGTTTTCTTCCATTTTTCCAATACATTTCTTTTATTGAGTTCTTTCCCGTTTTCTATATAAAAAATTTGTCCTGCTTTTGGAATTCTTGAAAAGAGAATATTTGAACCAACCCAGCCAGCCCGTCTAGCACTTTCAGTAAGCGGTTTTCTTTGCTCTATAATTTCAGATACGAAAAAGTGTTTTGGTACAACAAAAAAATCATTCACACTCCACATCTTGACCATATAGCCCATAAAAAAGAAATTTGGTTTTTGTGGTGAATTTATTCTCTTTATCATTTGCGAATAAGCACCCGCAGAAACCTTTTTGCCTATTTTACCTTTCTTGGATTTTAGTTCAAAATCCTCTGAACATCTTTTGCAACAAAAATCAGCAACGGGCATATTATTCGCATACTCGTAAACATTATTACCACAATTAGGACAATATATCTGGCTTAAGACCCAATTTTCTGTAATAACCCTTATTTTTTGAGACTTATTTGAATATTTATTTCCTAAACTTTTATTTAAAATTAAATTCATTTTATTAAATTAAATTTACCCCAGTCCTTCATTCCAAGGAATTTTTTCTTCAATCTTTAGATTTTTACCAAGAGCTTCAATCTCTACACGAATTTCACGACCGATGGAGTTACCACAATATTCTGTCTTATTGAATTTTAGTTTTATAAATTTTGGCATAATTTAATTTTGTTAAATTATATCATATGATTTTATTTTTCAGATTCTACTATCTAAACCCAAATTTCGTTCTTTTTGCTCTCCAAATATATCTGCGGATATACCATTTTTATTTGCTTATTCTCAACATCCTTTATGCCAAGATTTTCCAGAAAATTTATACATGCTTTTTTGGCTTCAAAAACATTTTTAAAATCTCCTTTTGCTTCCGCTTCTATAAAATATCCTAAACCTTTAATATAATCTAGAGCAACTTCAATATCTCCACACATCCAATATTCTCTCTGTTTTTCTATTGTCACCATTCTTTTAAAATCCAAAAATTCCAAAGTTTTTTTGAATTCTGCTATATTTGCATTTGAAATTTCTGTTTCATATTCCTCGGCATAATCTTGTTCTCCAGAAGTATATTCTATCAAATCAAAAAATATAGTATAATAAGTAAGAGTTTAAATAAATATAAAAAACACCAAAAACCGTCAAAGAATGAAAGAAAATAAGCATATAAATCGTCATATATGGTAGATGTAAATAAGAAAAAATTAAGAGACCTATTTGAAAAGTCTTATAAAGATTTTTCTGATGCTATCTTTAGATACTGCTATTTTCATACCTCAAACAGAGAAAAAGCCTTAGATTTATCCCATGATACATTTGTTAAGACATGGGAATACCTATCCTCAGAAAAAGGAAAGGAAATAGACAACATAAGAGCTTTTTTGTATAGAGTAGCAAGAAACCTGATAATAGACGACAGAAGAAAGAAAAAGTCAAGTTCTCTTGATAATCTTTTAGAAAACGGATTTGAAATAACAGGAGAAGAAAGTGAATTCATTATCAAAGAAAATGAATTTGAGGCCAAAGAAGCACTCAAAGCAGTCCAAGGATTAGAAGAGAAATATAAAGATGTAATCCTTATGCGATATGTAGAGGACATGAGTGTAAAAGATATTGCAAAAATTCTTGATGATAATGAAAATACTGTTTCTGTCAGAATACATCGTGGAATTGAAAAATTAAAAAGTATTTTAGGTGAAAACGAAAAACAATAAAGTGGAAAAGAAATTAAACAACATAATAAATGAAATGAAAAAAAGCAGAATGACTGCTGTTGAAAATGCACGATTAAAACTCCGCATAATGACTAGTTTAGAGAAAGATGTCTTCAAAGAAACACCCATTATTTCTCCTTTCATACAAAAATCTCCATATTTCTTTGGATTCTCATTTCATTCATTTAGTAAATTAATTCCAATTACAGTAATAGTACTAGTCATAGCAATAGGTGGTGTATTACATGCTTCAAGTGATTCCCTCCCCGGAGATACTCTTTATACAATAAAAATAAATATAAAAGAAAAGATAGAAGAAAAATTAACATTTACTCCTGAAAAGAAAATAGCTCTTCGCCAAAAGCGAATAGAAGACAGATTTACTGAAGTTGAAAAACTAATAAAAGAAAAAAGAATTACTCCTAAAAATCTATCTATCGCTCAATCAGAAATAGAACTTGAAAGAGCAAAAATAGAACTTGAAATTGAGGAAATAAACAAAGAAAATCCAACAATCACAGAGGAAATAAAAACTGAACTTGATTCTTCTATTAATTTACGAAAAGAACAAATTGACACTCAAATCAAAGAAGAAAGCGAAATTGAATCCATTGAAAAAGAACTTGCAAATCTTGAATCATTGCTTCAGGAGGAAATCAAATTTGGAGAGGATACCCCATCAGCCCCCTCCCCTCTGCAAGAAGAAGTAAATAAAGAAGGACAAAAAATTCCTACAGAGGGGGATATAAAAGAAAATGATATACCTACAACACCTACAAAAGAAGAAGCAAACACAGATTCCTCTTCCAGTGAAACAGTTCCTCCTACTTCTTCTACTTCTCTATTAGATACTGAGATATAAGTTCTCCTCTAGAGGAATACATTTTTATACTTTCTTTTCCAGAAGAAGAGAAACCAGTGAGGCGACTAGATACAGTCAAACTTTTTTGTGGTAAAACTATAGTCTTTTTAGGAAAGAAAAAAACCTTTCTGTCCCCTATTAAATACCATTCTGATACATCTATTTCACCTTGAGATGAATTAGTTATCTCTATTCCGAAATCTTTTTCTCCTCCAACCTTTGTAATACTAATATTTACAGGAATTACATTAATAACTATCCTTTCTATATAATCAGGTTCTATAGAAAAAGCATCAGGATAGTATTCCATAGATACCACATATTCCCCAGGGTAATAAAAAATATGACGAAACTTTTTTGAATAACCAAATTCCTCCTTAAAAGAACCGTCTCCAAAATTCCAATAATATCTTCCTCTATATTTTGACTTTTTTCCATTTTCAAGAATTACCCCTTCTAATTCTATTGGCTCTTCACTATATACTGTATTTTTTACGAAAATTTTTGCTTTAATTTTTGGCTTTGAAATGGTTTTCTCATCATCTTCTTCCTCATCCTCATCATCATCATCATCATTATCTTCTTCCTCATTATCATCCTCCCCTACTACTGAATTAGGATCAAATACATTTTCTTTGTTTGGTGTAGGGGTAGAACTCTTAAGAGAACCGTCAATAATTTGAAGAGAATTACCATCACCACTTGCTCCAAATAATGCTTCGTAGGTAACAGAATCAATAGGACTAATTTTATCCCCTTGGTTAATTTGAATTGTCGCAGTTTCTTCCTCAGAAACATTTGGTAAACTAAAACTTGCAGTAAAAAGATTACCTTCACTACCCCATTTTTCTATATAGGAAGAAACTTGAGAATTTACTACAATTACACCGTATTCTCCTGTATTTAGTATAGGTTTTCCTGAATATGCTTTTATAGAGTGATTAGCAGTAGAATTGCTAATAAGTAATTTTAATAATGAAATATCAGATTCTTCATTTCCTGAATTATATATTTCAATCCAATCAATATCCGCATCATCTAGGTCATACATTATCTCATTAATTGTAAGACCTGCCTTTACTGAAAACGGTATAAAGAAAAGCACTCCAAACACCAAGCACAAAACAAATTTTGTTTTAATAGACATAAACATTTTTGCCACTTAGAGTAGTCTGATTAAATTGCCTTTGGCAAAAATACTTAATAATATGGTATCATTATAGTATGTTAAAAAGAAAAAGCAAATATGATATTTTAGCCATAGGAGATATTACCACTGATATATTTATAAGACTTGAAGATGCAAAATTGCATTGTAAAATAGATGACACAAATTGTGAGTTATGTGTTCGCTTTGGAGACAAAATTCCTTACAAAGAAACTAGAGAAATATATGCTGTAGGCAATGCTCCAAATGCATCAGTATGCTTTGCAAAGTTAGGACTCAAATCAGCAATACTCACAAACATTGGCAATGATGATAGAGGTAAGAAATGCCTAACTACTCTTAAGAAAAAAAAAGTATCTACTAAACTAGTAAAAAAGGAAAGAAACAAAGAAACAAATTGTCATTTTGTTCTTTCTTATGATAAAGACAGAACCATATTAGTAAAACACTCTCTCTTTAACTACCATCTCCCAAGATTACCTAGAGTATCTTGGATTTATTTAAGTTCACTTGCTGAGAATTCAATTCCGTATCATAAAATGATTATTAAATATCTTGAAAAACATCCTGAGATTAAACTCGCATTTTCTCCAGGAACTTTTCAGATTAAAATCGGTGCCGAAAAATTAAAAGAAATATACAAGAGAACTTATGCATTCTTTTCAAACATTGAGGAAGCAGAAAAGATATTAGGGTTAGAAACAAAAGACCCTCTCACTCTCGGAAAAGGAATTCATAAACTCGGACCAAAGATAGTGGTTATAAGTAACGGTGAAGAAGGTGCATATTTATATTACAATGATTCATTGTGGCATATTCCAGTATATCCAAATAATAATCCTGTGCTTGATAGAACAGGAGCTGGAGATAGTTTTGCTTCTACTATCGTTTCAGCACTTGCGATAGGGCTTCCTCCCACTGAAGCATTTATGTGGGGACCAATTAATCCTATGTCAGTAGTTCAAAAAGTAGGAGCTCAAGAGGGTTTACTTAATAGGAAAGAGTTGTTGAAATACCTAAAAGAATCTCCAAACAATTACAAACCCAAAAAACTAAAATAACAAAACAGAAACCAAGATTGTCTCTTTGGGTTCTATTATCTCTGCTGTCTGCTATGATCTATATCATAAATCATCTTCATAGCTTTTTCAGGAGTAATTTTTTTATCTTGCAGTAAAAGTTTCAACACTGAATTAAGTGCAGAATCTTCTACATCAATATTACCTGCCTGATGCCATTCAGCTCTTTTCGCTTCAGCAAATGCTACAACATCAGAAGGAGATATTCTTTTTACGCTTATTTTTTCTAACATATTTTTTTTCATAAAAACTCCTTTTATTTATATTATTTTACACTAAAAAGTGTAATTTTCCAAATTTTCTAGAAATCTTTGTAGTAGTAGTAAAAAACAATACTAATCCCCCTTTTTCTTCCCAAGAATTCTTTCTACAGCACTTGTTATACCCATAACCCCTAGTCCATAATGTTCTATAAGTTCTTTGGGTGTCCCTGATTGTCCATAAGTATCATCTATGCCAATAAACTCCATAAGTGTAGGATATTCTCTCGCTAATACTTCTGATACAGCACTTCCCATTCCACCAATTTTTTGATGATTTTCTACTGTAACTATCGCTTTTGTTTCTTTCGCTAGAGTAATAATTGCTTCCTCATCTAGTGGTTTAATTGAAGATAAGTTCAATACTTTTGTCTTTGTTCCCTTCTCTTCTAATCTTTTAGCAGAAAGTAATGCTTCGTAAGTTAAATCTCCTGTAACTATTATTCCAACTTCTGCAATTCCAATATCTGGTATCCATAGCAAGTTTGCTTTTCCTATATTAAAGGGTGTATCTTCTGTCGTAATCACCGGTGATTTTTCTCTAGCAAGTCTTAGATATGCTGGCTTACCACTACCTACAAGAGCCAATGTTGCTTTTTTTGCCTCTATTGCATCACAAGGTGAGATAACATCAATGTTTGGTAATACTCTCATCAAGGCTATGTCTTCAAGTGCCTGATGAGAACCACCATCAGGTCCAACAGTCACTCCTGTATGTGAGCCAACTATTTTTACAGGTCTATCATTGTAAGTAATAGTCGTTCTTATCTGCTCCCAATTCCTTCCTGGAGAAAATACTGCATAGGAAGCACAAAAAGGAATTTTTCCCATTGCAGACATCCCAGAAGCAACTGTCACTAGATTTTGCTCAGCTACACCTATTTGAATGAATCTATCTGGAAATTTTTCAGCAAATATATGCATCTGTGTAGATTCTGTTAAGTCTGCACAAAGAGCTACTACATTTTTGTTTTTCTCTCCTGCTTTTGCTAATCCAATACCAAAACCCTTTCTACTTGATGAACTTTCAACATCTTCATTAAATAATTTTGGATTAAGTTTTAATTTTGGATTTAACATTTAATTTTTTTGCAATTCTTTTAATGCCATTTTCATTTCTTCCTTATTTGGTACTTTACCATGCCATATATAATCATCTTCAAAATCTTTTACTCCTTTTCCAGGAATAGTATGAGCTATTATTACACTTGGTTTATCATAAACTGAACGAGATTTCACTACTGCATTATTTATATCTTGAAAATCGTGTCCATCCACCTCTTCTACATACCAATTAAAAGATTTCCATTTTTCTGTAAGTGGTTCTAGTGGCATCACTTCCTCAGTATCACCATCTATTTGAATATTATTCCTATCTACTATCACTAGTATATTTTTTAACTTAAGTTTTCCAGCAAGCATTATCGCTTCCCAAGAGTTTCCCTCATTTAATTCTCCATCAGAGACCAAACAATATATAGTCCTATCATCTTCTTTCTTGTCAATCCTATCAGCAATTGCCATACCTATTGCTTGCGAAATTCCAGAACCAAGTGGACCTGAACTATTCTCAATCCAAGGCATAAATTCTCTATGTGGATGTCCTTGAAGTCTGCTACCAAATTTTCTTAAAGTCTTTAATTCCTCCATAGGAAAATATCCAGAGTGTGCCATTGTCGCATAAAGTGCAGGACAAATATGTCCATTTGAAAGTATTAACCTATCTCGTTCTACCCAGTTTGGGTTTTTGGGATTGTGTTTTAAAATGTGAAAATATAATAAGGTAAAAATATCAGCCATTCCAAGAGATCCCGCAGTATGCCCACTTCCTGCTTCGTATAACATCTCTATTATTGACTGACGAATCTCATTCGCCTTCTTTTTTAGTTCTATTTCTTTTTTGGTTACTAAAAATGACATTGTGATAAATTATAGATTTTTGAATCTCTCTAATGTCCCAATTATATCATCAGTATTAAATAAAGCAGAACCAATTGCTAATCTATCTACTCCATTATTTATGAGAAGGGGTGCTGTATCAAAATTCACCCCTCCATCTATTGAGATAATTAAGTTGGGAAATTTTTTCCTGAGAATTTTTACATACTCTATACATTTATTATCAAATTCTTCTCCTTGAAAACCTATTCTCTTTATTCCCATAATTTGCACAAAATCTATACAATTCACCAATGGAAAAACATCCTCCACGGGCTTATCAAGCCATATCCCTACCCCTATTTCAATACTATCTTTTATATATGGATCTATTCCCTCAAGAAAATCTCTAAAATCAGAAACAGGATTAATGGGGGAAAGATGAAAAACCATTCTTTTTGGACCAAGTTTTGTATATATATCAAAGTTCTCTACCCCATTCATAACCATCAAATCAAGTTCAAAATCAATATCTTCCCAAAAAGGCAATCCTTCTTCTTCATTTAGTATTTTTTGAAAATGTAAATCAGTATCAATAGAGGATGTAAAGGGCCATGTTTTATTCTTTACCAAAACCCCATCACAAATGTCTATCTGGACCAAAGGAGAAAAACCTCTCACTAGTGCGATTTTGTTTTTTAAATCTTCATAATTTTTTGGCATTACTGCCGGTACTATTTCAGCCATTTAATGCTTCTATTTTTTTAAGTCTCCTTATATGTCTTTCCTCTCCTTTAAAAGGTGTCTCAAGCCAATTCTTTACAGCATCAAACATCATATCCTCTGTAAGATATCTTGCTCCAAGAGAAAGAATGTTTGAATTATTGTGTTCTCTTGCACGAAGTATTATATCCGAATCATCATCCACTACACATTGAGCCTTTCCGTAATAAACAACTGCTCTTACATGGGGAAATTTGTTTGCAAGCATTGCTTCACCTTGACCTGTGGCTCCAAGCACTATTCCTCTTACTTCATCTGGTTCTCTAGAAACCGCTTCCGCAACTG
Organism: Minisyncoccota bacterium; assembly: GCA_041657445.1. Classification (GTDB taxonomy): domain Bacteria; phylum Patescibacteriota; class Minisyncoccia; order Phycocordibacterales; family UBA9973; genus UBA9973. The sequence continues at coordinate 36,818 of JBBABV010000007.1, forward strand.
GTATAACATAATCAGGATAATCATCTGTATCCTCATATTCAAATGCACCTTTATCAATCACAGAATATCCTTGTTTTTTAAGACTCCAAACCAATCTTTCCTTTAAACCAAAACCTGCATGATCCGTCCCTATATATATACTTTTAATTCTATTTTCCATTTTTTACTGTTTTTATAACATGCTCTAAAAGAGTATATGTATATCCCATCTCATTATCATACCAACCAAGGACTTTTACAAGATTTCCTCCCACCACTCTAGTCATTTTTAAATCAGCGATAGATGCATGAGACTCACCCAATATGTCACTTGATACTAAATCTTCCTCTGTCACGGTAAAAATCTTTTCCCATTTAGAATCCTTTGATGCTTTTTTTAGAATTTCATTCACTTCTTGAGGAGTAGTATCTTTTTTAGAGATAAAAGTAATGTCAACAATAGATCCAGCAGGTACTGGCACTCTAATAGATATTCCATCAAAAAGCCCTTTTAATTCTGGAAAGGCTTTTGTTACCGCGATAGCTGCCCCAGTAGAAGAAGGCACTATATTCTGTCCTGCAGCTCTCCCCTCTCTTAAATCTTTTTTTGATGGACCATCTACAAGTGCTTGTGATGCAGTATATCCATGAACAGTGTTTAGTATTGCTTTCTCTATTCCTAATGCTTCATGAAGAATTGATATCAAAGGTGAGGCAGCGTTTGTAGTACAAGAAGCATTTGAAGTAATATCACAAGTGCCAAACTTCTCTTCATTTACAGCAAGAAGAATAGTCTCGCCTTTTGTTGTCCCATCTCCATCTTTTGCTGGAGCAGATATTACTACTTTCTTTGCACCTGCCCTTAAATGAGCAGATGCTTTTTCATAGGTGGTAAATAGTCCAGTAGATTCTACCACTACATCAATATCTAAATCCTTCCAAGGGAGTAAGTTAGGATCCTTTTCTGAAAGAAATTTAACTTCTTTTCCATCTACATAGATACTTTTGTTTTCACTTTTTACTTCATGACTCCATTTTCTATATACAGTGTCATATTTCAAAAGATACTCCATATTTTTAATATCACCCAAGTCATTTACTGCTATTATCTCTACCTCACTTCTTTCAAAAGCAATTTTTAAAAATGCTCTACCAATTCTCCCAAAACCATTTATTGCTACTCTAATTTTTTTGTTCATAATTTTTATTTATCTATTAAACTCATAATTATTGTATCAACAACTAAGTAATAAAGCAAAAAAGAAATCTGTGTTAATATATATATGAAATGGATAAAAAAGAGGCAAAATTTGTGCACTTACATGCCCATTCACACTATTCGCTTTTGGATGGTCTTTCAAAGGTAAGTGATTTAATTAATCTTTCAAAGAAATTCAATATGCCAGCCCTTGCCCTTACAGATCATGGAAATATGTATGGTGCTATTGAATTTTACAAACTAGCAAAAAAAGAAGGTGTAAAACCAATCATCGGGGTAGAGGCATACATCGCAGAAAGAACACATCTTGATAAAGAGACTGGAATTGATAGCAGAAGATACCATCTTACACTTCTTGCAAAAAATATAAAAGGATACAAAAACTTAATTCGCCTAGTTACCATCTCAAACCTTGAAGGATACTACTATAAACCAAGAATGGATAAGGGACTTCTTCAAAAACATTCTGAAGGATTAATCTGTCTTTCAGGATGCCCTGCAAGTAAACTATCAAGACTTTTACAATCTGGTGATATAGAAAAGGCAAAAGAGTTAGTAAAAGAATATCAGGAGATATTTGGCAAAGAAAACTATTTCCTTGAGATAATGAAACCAACGAATTTTGAAGGCAGTGAAAAATTAAGAGAGGAATTAAAAAAACTTTCAAAAGAATTAAATATCCCTCTAGTCGCCACTGTTGACTCTCATTACCCCTGCAAAGAAGACCACAAAGCACACGAGACATTACTATCAGTTTCAACAAACTCAGATATAAAAGATGAAAACAAATTCTCTTTTGGAGAAGAAGACTATTCTTTCATTGATGAAAAAACAGCAAGAGAAGTTTTTAAAGATGTACCAGAAGCAATAGAAAATACAATAAAAATAGCAAACATGTGCAATCTAGAACTAGAACTAGGTAAATGGGTATTTCCAAATTTTGAAATTGAAGGAGGAAAAAGTGCAGACGAAAAATTAAGAGAACTTGCACAAGAGGGATTTAAAAGACTTGATGTTAAAGAAACAAAGGAATTAAAAGAAAGAGTAGAATACGAACTTGGAATCATTAAGAAAAAAGGCTATGCACCATACTTTCTTGTAGTGGGAGACCTTCTTGCATATGCGAAAAGAAATGGAATTTTGACTACAATTAGAGGTTCTGTGGCAGGTTCATTAGTCACATACCTTATAGGCATTACAAATGTAAATCCAATAGAATACAAATTACCATTTGAAAGATTCTTAAATCCCTTTAGACCTTCTCCTCCTGATATAGATATGGATTTTGCCGACAATAGAAGAGATGAGATGATTGAGTATGCAAAATCAAAATACGGAGAAGACAAAGTAGCACAGATAGGAACATTTGGAACAATGATGGCTCGGGGTGCAGTTCGAGATGTAGCCAGAGCTTTAGCATACCCATACTCTGTGGGAGACAGAATATCAAAAATGATTCCATTTGGCTCTCAAGGTATGCCTATGACTATTGATCATGCAATGGAAATTGTACCTGAACTCAAGGAAGCATATAAAAATGAAAAAGACACAAAAGAAATAATAGACCTTGCAAAAAAAATGGAAGGGTGTGTGAGACACATCTCTGTGCATGCAGCAGGAGTGGTAATATCCCCTCTTCCACTTTCAGAATATGTTCCTCTTCAACTTGACCCCAAAGGAGGTAAAGTAATTACTCAGTATGATATGTATAGTGTTGAAGAAGCAGGACTATTAAAATTTGATTTTCTTGGAATTCGTAACCTCTCTATACTTGCTGATAGTATAAGATTGGTAAAAAAATTCTATGGAATAGATATAGATATTGAAAAAATACCGTTAAATGACAAGAAAACATTTGAATTACTTTCAAAAGGACAAACAGAAGGACTATTCCAATTAAATGGTGCAGGAATGACTAGATATCTAAAGGAATTAAGACCAACAACAATCCATGATATAAACGCCATGGTAGCACTTTATCGTCCTGGACCTATGGAATCTATCCCTGAATATATAAAAAGAAAAAGAAATCCAAAACTCATTAAGTATCTTGATCCAAGAATGAAGAAATTCTTACAAGAATCCTATGGATTGATTGTCTATCAAGACGACCTTCTCTTTTGCGCAATAGAACTAGCAGGATATAACTGGGAAGAAGCAGATAAATTCAGAAAAGCAGTAGGAAAGAAAATACCAAAAGAAATGGCTGCTCAAAAAGAGAAATTTGCTAAAGGTATAGTAGAAAATGGACAAACAAAAGAATTTGCTAAAAAACTTTGGGAACTTTTTGAACCATTTCAAGCCTATGGATTTAATAAAGCACATGCAGCAAGTTACGGAAAAGTAGCATACCAAACTGCATACATGAAGGCACATTATCCTGTAGAATATATGGCTTCAATTCTGACAGCAGAATCTGGTGATATAGAAAAAGTAGCAGAAATAATCAATGAATGTAAGAATATGAATATCCCTGTCTTGCCTCCTGATATAAATGAATCCTTTGGAGGATTCACCTGTCTTCCTGAAAATCAGGACACAATCATCAGTCCAGAGAATAAAAGTAAAAAAATTAGATTTGGTTTATACACTATTAAGAATCTAGGCACTGACATCGCTGATGCAATCATCAAGGAAAGAAAAAACCCTCCTGAGGGTAGAGGGAAATATAAATCAATATCTGATTTTCTTGATAGAATCAAACACAAGAATCTAAACAAGAAATCAATGGAAGCACTCATCAAATCAGGAAGTATGGACGCATTTGGAGACAGGGGTGTGCTTCTCGCAAACCTTGAAGATATGCTTTTATACAATCATGAGTCTTCCAAGCAAAATGAAAATCAAATATCTCTCTTTGGAGATTTACCTCATACACTTATTCCTTCATATAAACTAAAAGATGCCTCGCTTGCTACTAAGGAAGACAAACTTGCTTGGGAAAAAGAATTACTTGGACTTTACATTTCAGGACATCCACTTGATAGATTAAGAGAAAAACTTGAAAAAAGGGAAATTAATATCAAAAAAATTAAAGAAGACCTAGGAAATGGTGTTCCTATCACTATAGCAGGTATTATTGAAACTGTAAGAGTAGTAATCACAAAAGGAAATGAGAGGATGGCTTTTCTAAAGATATTAGACTTGACTGGAACAATAGAGGCAGTAGTTTTTCCTTCTATTTATAGTAACTCACCAGATATTTTTGTTCCTGAAAAATGTATTGCATTCTCTGGAAAGGTATCTCTCCGAAATGGTGAAAAAAGCATTATTATAGAGGCAGTAAAAGTGGTTTAAAACTACCAGGAAAAACTAGCGGACACAACGAACATATAGGCCGCTGGACTTAGGAGTGCTGTACACACCACCGTTAGACATACTGACACCGTAAGCATTGGCACTACTTGAAGGCACAGTAACGGAAGACCAATAACTGAGCGCCACGAAGCCAGGAGGGTTTCTTTGAAGGGCAGCATTACAGGTAGCAGAAGAGTTACCTCTTGCTATACATTCAGCATCTGCAAGAGTTTTGAGTTCTTCTAGGGTGGGTAATCTTCCACCATTGTTTGTGCAAGCAGTGTTTGCATCAGCCCAAGTTTTAGTATTGCCTCCTGGTGGGTTGGCAGAGGTTAGATCTTGTTCATCCCATTTGACTACTCCACTTGGACTGGAGGAGTATGCTTCTACTGGTGCTACTGTCTTGTATATGAGGGCTGTGGCTCCCCATCTTTGGTAGACATC
>JBBABV010000008.1:0-40083 GCA_041657445.1 Minisyncoccota bacterium
AAAAAATCCTGCTATAGGCTTTCAGGTAGTTTGATATTAAATAAAAATTTAAAAATAAGTGATTTGATGAATAATATCAGTAGGTTATGATCTTTTTAGGCTGGTTTTTCAATTTGATAATAATTGCCGGAATTACCTGAAAACTACCGATTAGTGTGTATAGATTGAAATTTTATGAAATATACAAATGCTTATTAAAAACGCCTTTAATACTACATTAAAGGCCAATTTGAAGTGTTTTAAATTGTAAAAATATCAATAAAAACAAAACAATAATCATATTTTTTGTGTAACATACTTATGATAGAATCTGTAATATGTAAGCTGTTGATTTTTATTGCAAAGGTGTTTTAAAGAACAGTGTTGCCATAAAGAAAGTTTTTTACGGTTATTCGAACAAATTTGTTTGAATATCTTGAGCTTTTAATGCGTAATAATTCGCTACAACTCTGTTGATATAACGTTCAGGAACATTGAATTCGAGCGCTAAATTAGCAGAGTTTTTGCCATTAAATTGTTTTTGAATAAGTTTTTTTCTTACTATCGAAAACCCATTTAACGGTATATAGATATAATCGCCGCTAAAATGCTTGATTAATCTGTTTGCAACATCGTTACCGCAATTATTAACTACCATTTTAATGTAATTGTTGGAATAAATATCTCTTCCAAACGCGGATGAACGCTTTAAAAAGTATTTAACTTTATCTTGATTTAAACCCGTATGAACCGATACAGACAAGATGTTTTTACCTGTATAATTACCTATTATATAGTCAACATCCATCTTCTTTCTTGCATAAACAGGAACATAAATCCGTATTCCAGGAAGACCCATCATTAACGATACAGCATCGGTTATTCCGTTTTTAAATGCAATTGATTGCATTTTTTCAGACGGGATGTCGTCTATTGTTATATTTTTGAACCAATCCATATTATTTCATTAAATGTGTGCTGCTGAAAGTTGTTTAAATTAATCAAGTGCGGAAACCCAGGCCACTTGTTTTACGGCTCTCGTTTACTGATCATCAATGATTGAAATGAACCATTAACGGTTTATATTCAGTCAGTCTATTAAAAGAGCGGTTTTGTTGAGACTCTCAACAGCACACTATTGAAGTGATTATAATTTTAAACAGACGACAAATCTAGCGGGATTTGCTCGTATTTGCCGTTGTTTTTGCGTTCGTATACCCTGATGTATTCTTTTGAACCGGTGATCTGGATGGAATCACCGATGGCATCCATGGCTTTTTTCCATTGCTCATCGTCGATATTGAGGCGTCGCAACCCGAGAATTCTTTCGGTATTTATTTTGCCTTGTTTGTCCACTTCAAACGCATGGTTGACCAGTATTTGAATCTCTGACATCGCGTCTTTTGACCATTTCGATATGCACTCGTCGACCAGTTGCTTGGCTACCTGTATACGCTCATCGAAAACTATGTAGTCGTTTATTGATTTGATTACCTTGTATTTGCCATCGAATGATAACAGTTGAATGTTGCCCTTTATTCCTCCGATAGTGACATTGTATTCTGTTGCCGACTGTTCGACGAAGGCAACTATTTCTGTTGTCGCCAGTGCTTTAAACGACGTTAAAACGTTGCTTGTCCTGATAGCCTGGTCAACAATTTTGTTGACCAGGTCGTTACGCAATAGATCGATCGATTTAACCATAGTTTTAGGAACCAGGTTACCTCGATGATCCGGCATGAAATCATTTTCATTTAGCATAAATTGCCCCCATTGCCTTTAATGTTCGAACCACTTTATGAACAGTATTTGACGGCAACCATTCGAGCCGTTCGACGTGATATTTGTTTTTTATGAATGTATCGAGAGATAACCGTTTTGATTCGGTTGTCGGTTGTCTCGACACCTGAAACCACATGTCGATAATCATTGATGATTGACCAGGAGATATAAACCCCCTCGCCGAATGTCGTTTGTTTTTTTTAAATTCCACTCCGTTATCGATACATTGTTTTGATAACAGTTGTATGAATTCTTTCGCTTTTTGGAACGTGAATTTATCGTCTGCAGATGAGGAGACGCCAAATGCCGCGAGCATATCGCGGTAATGCTCGTCGGGAAGTTTTAGTTTCCCTTTAAGCACATGTATAATTGCTTTTTGTGCGTTGTTTGCCATTAATACATGACCTCGACTTTTAATATCGTCGAGGCAGTTTTTACAATTTCCGTATCGATTGGACAATTGTTAAGATCTGACAGGTAAATAGATCTTTTAATCATCTTGAACAGGCGTCTCGCATTTCCGATTGATTCTTTGTGAAATATGCGCCATAACCCGTTGGTATCACCTAATAGTCGTTTTACAATGTTTTCAGAATCCTCCTCGGTGAGAGGTTGCAGTTTTGCGGCTATACCAACCCGAGAGTATAACTGTGAATATTGACCGTGAAACCCTCTCAAATTTGACAATAATTTCGACATTCCTGATAATAGTATTCCTATTTTTGCCTTATCATGAAGGCGGCGAACCATTTCTAGACTTTTATATGGCAGTTGTTCTGCTTCGTCGATAATTAATAGACGACCAGAATCATGCAGGCGATCAACACAATCCTGAAATGTTTGATGCAGATTATGGCGCCCGCCATTCCCGAGTTTATCATGTAGTTCATTAAGCAGTACAGACGCCGTATATCCGGGATCGGCGAGTATTAAAATTACGTCGGGTTTTCGAGCTGCATACTCGATAACCGCTTCTGTTTTTCCTAGTCCGGCATCGCCATAACATACGCCGATTTCTTTAAATAAATGGCAAACTTTTGCGACATCGAAAACCCTCTGGGCGGTAGATGTTTCGATGAAATTGGGATTAATAGTTTTGTGCGTGAGTTTTTCTTTCTCACGTTCTAATATATTCGTTAATTTAACCTTGATTTTTCCGGTGTCACCAGAATATTTGTTTGACATAAACAATGACATTGTGGTCTGCGAAATACCGGCTGCTTTCGCCATTCTGTTGCTTGTCCATCCTGTGAGCAATAGAAATTGGTTTACCCTGTCGATGAACTGAAATGCCTCGGGAATATGTTTTAATTTCCCTGATTCGCTTGTTTCCCCTGTTTCCATGCTTAACCCCTTTTGTTAACTGTTTACAACTTTCTGTTTATCACTTTCAAAAATTCTGAGTTCCCGTTTTTTGACCTCTTTTTCTACTTGTTTCGTGAGTATAGAGATATCCATCGTGCCGTCTTTTTTGTTTGTTTCTTATCGAGAGATAACCGTTTTGATTCGGTTGTCGGTTGTCTCGACACCTGAAACCACATGTCGATAATCATTGATGATTGACCAGGAGATATAAACCCCCTCGCCGAATGTCGTTTGTTTTTTTTAAATTCCACTCCGTTATCGATACATTGTTTTGATAACAGTTGTATGAATTCTTTCGCTTTTTGGAACGTGAATTTATCGTCTGCAGATGAGGAGACGCCAAATGCCGCGAGCATATCGCGGTAATGCTCGTCGGGAAGTTTTAGTTTCCCTTTAAGCACATGTATAATTGCTTTTTGTGCGTTGTTTGCCATTAATACATGACCTCGACTTTTAATATCGTCGAGGCAGTTTTTACAATTTCCGTATCGATTGGACAATTGTTAAGATCTGACAGGTAAATAGATCTTTTAATCATCTTGAACAGGCGTCTCGCATTTCCGATTGATTCTTTGTGAAATATGCGCCATAACCCGTTGGTATCACCTAATAGTCGTTTTACAATGTTTTCAGAATCCTCCTCGGTGAGAGGTTGCAGTTTTGCGGCTATACCAACCCGAGAGTATAACTGTGAATATTGACCGTGAAACCCTCTCAAATTTGACAATAATTTCGACATTCCTGATAATAGTATTCCTATTTTTGCCTTATCATGAAGGCGGCGAACCATTTCTAGACTTTTATATGGCAGTTGTTCTGCTTCGTCGATAATTAATAGACGACCAGAATCATGCAGGCGATCAACACAATCCTGAAATGTTTGATGCAGATTATGGCGCCCGCCATTCCCGAGTTTATCATGTAGTTCATTAAGCAGTACAGACGCCGTATATCCGGGATCGGCGAGTATTAAAATTACGTCGGGTTTTCGAGCTGCATACTCGATAACCGCTTCTGTTTTTCCTAGTCCGGCATCGCCATAACATACGCCGATTTCTTTAAATAAATGGCAAACTTTTGCGACATCGAAAACCCTCTGGGCGGTAGATGTTTCGATGAAATTGGGATTAATAGTTTTGTGCGTGAGTTTTTCTTTCTCACGTTCTAATATATTCGTTAATTTAACCTTGATTTTTCCGGTGTCACCAGAATATTTGTTTGACATAAACAATGACATTGTGGTCTGCGAAATACCGGCTGCTTTCGCCATTCTGTTGCTTGTCCATCCTGTGAGCAATAGAAATTGGTTTACCCTGTCGATGAACTGAAATGCCTCGGGAATATGTTTTAATTTCCCTGATTCGCTTGTTTCCCCTGTTTCCATGCTTAACCCCTTTTGTTAACTGTTTACAACTTTCTGTTTATCACTTTCAAAAATTCTGAGTTCCCGTTTTTTGACCTCTTTTTCTACTTGTTTCGTGAGTATAGAGATATCCATCGTGCCGTCTTTTTTGTTTGTTTCTCTTTGTGAAAAAACCTTGTCCATGTCTGTTAATAAAATTGGTGCATTTGATGCCGATTGCTGATCCTGATCATATCCGCGTTTTAAATTGAGTGCCCTTGTTGCAGTTGCTAAGCACTGAATTTTTTCGTTAAACGGGATCTCGAAATCAGGACGTGACAGAAGTTTTATTATCTTGTTTGCATTTCGCTTGATAGCGATTGCATCTTTAAGTTCTGCACTCGAGGTATCGTTTGTACATGACAGAGCGTTTACCTCGGGCAGGAGGTATGCATTGTCGAGATACGTGTTGTTTGCGGCGTCGAATACCCATGCCTCCTGCATGGCTTTGGGATCGCGGCGCAGGTACACTTTGCGACCCTTTTGCCCTTCCATCCATGCGCCATAGTAATCTATTCCGAGTGTGTTGTCGCGGATTCCCCTGCGACCAATGGTTAGAACACCCGAAACCCTGGTACAGAAAAGCATAAGCGCTATTTTTGATATGTGCCGTACCTTCTGTTGTTCTATTGCCAGAGGGTATTCTTCCTGCCAAATTTCTTGAGGACATTTACCGGCGCGGTATCCTGATGATACGACCGATTGCATTATTACATCATTGATAAATCCTGTCATTATTTCGTCAAGCTCTTCGATCGATATTATTTTGCCCGACGAAATGGTTTTGTTGTGTGCCTCGGGACGCTCTACGACATTACCGCCGCGGTAACCTGCAGCATGCTTTGACAGCCATTCTTTTTGTCGAAGAAAGTCGCGTTCGATGCTTTTGGATTGTGCGTTGTAGGGCCATGCGAAAATTGTTGTAATGCCCAATGCCGCGGTTAACGATGTTGTTATGCCTTCGTCAACGTTGAGGCGATGGTTTTTTCGTCCGCCTGCGAAATCCCGACATCGGTAATCTTTGCCGTTATCAAGATACAAATATGATGGGATACCATATTTTAATGCGCCCCGATAAAACGACATAAAAATGTAATCGCTGTTTGGATTCTCCATGTGGAGATCCCAGCCTGTCCATAGGCCTGATTTGAAATCTCTCCATGCCGTTATCCAGGGATAACCGACCCGAGTTTTGCCGCGATCGTTATACGTGCAGGCAATGTCGACCTGTGCGTGATCTGATATCCAACATTCACCCGACAGTACCTGGTCGTAATTTCTACGGATATAGAAGCCGTGTTTTCTGTTTGCAGCGCCCAAACCTTCGCGGGCGGTGTATACTGCCTGCTCTGGAGTCTCGTTTTTAAGACGCCGAGCGAACGCGGAATGCGACGGCACTGTTGCGGCATCGATACCGATTCCAACTGCATGCCCCAGGGTCATTTTCCAGCATGATACTACCGACGGCCTTCCGTCGCTCATGTAAAGAGATTTGAAAAAGGAAAAAAGGTTGTCGGGTACAGATGTGCTCGACGACCTTTTTCCCCATTTACCGAGCAGGGCGGATACTCCATGGTCTATGTAGTTTTTGCGTGCGGTAATGAGGCGGACATAACTTGTTGCACAATCGGGGTGCTCTCTATTCCATATATATAGGAACTTTTTTAATGCGTCCCCCGAAAGATCGGAGCTTTCAGTAATTATCTGCAAATACTTGTTCGCCTTGCGCCTGGAGTGGTCGGGTGCTGCAGCGTATATTTCGGCGTCGTTTTTACTCAGGGATTTATTAGGTTCGTAAAGACTCCAGTATTTTACTTGTGCCGTTGCAGGGAGCGATTCGAGTAGATAGTCGGCATCTTTACCCACTTGTCGAAATTTTATTTTATTCTGTTCTCTCATGCGCTGCAATTGTTGCCTACTTGTTTCGAGGCACGCAATTGCATCGCGTGATGATATCCATTTGTTTGTCGGGTCCATTGTTTTTAATCCGTGTTTAATGAGTATTTGCAGAACCTGGATTGCTGCATTTTCATGCCTTCACTTTTAATATTATACCCTATTTGTTTTAACTCGTAAATTCGAGCACCCAAACGGTAGCATTTAAAATGACGGATAGCCTGCATCGGCGTAATGCTGCCGTGCAGGCGCATGAACCCGAGAACTTTTCTGTTTTGTGAAATATGGTCCATGAGTTCTCCGTGATAGTTAAAAGATTTGAAGCGGCTTTTTTGGTTCGACAACATCGATAAAATCTTCGATATCGGCCTCGTCTGTTTCCGGCTGATCGTCTTCGACTAGCTCCGTTTCGACAGAAACATCCGGTTCGTCTACCGGTTCGATACTCGGCATGTCTTGAGGCAGATAATTAGGATCGTCGACATTCGGTCCGCCTTCCGTTTCGGGATCTTTTGGGGTACCATACGATGTTTTCCAACAAATCCATCCTTTGCTTTTAGTATCGGATGTCATGTCGATACGCTTGTCGGCTTTGTCAGGGAACAGTTCGTCTATTATATGTATAAGGGAATCGGAGAGCGATGTCGTGTATCTGGCATGCACAGGAGCGGTTTTGACAATTTGCGCCAGGCGAAAAACTTCTCCGACATCACCGCTGCAGCGGCGCATACCGAAAATGATATGAGCGGTGTCGCTATTGGTGAAATTGAGATGGCCAGCAGTGCGTTTAGGGTCCCATACAGTGAGCATGGTCACATAGTCAAAATCCCAATTGTCGAGGCATTGCATAGCGCCCGGTAGATGCCGGGCGTAACACTCAACCGCAATAACGGCGATTTTATCGGATGTGTAGTCGTTTACAGGGAGATCGAGAACATCGGGCAGCGCTGCCGTTTTGTCCCAGTCGGGAGCGATTCGGATTATGTTGAAAATGGGATGCGGCGTGTGAGTTGTCGGGATGTTGTTTTTTACCTTGCGTTTGGCTTTGCGGCGGGAGGTGTTGTAGTCATTGAGGGTGTCGCTTTCAGAGTCAAGGCGTGCAACGGCTTCGTTAAGCGCCTGTAATTGTTTCTTCCCTGAAAGCTGACTTATTTTTAATGCTCCGTAGATAGACAACCCGCCATCAATTATTTCTTTGCCGTTTTCGTCTTTTTTGACGACAGAGCTGCCTAACCCTGTTTTTATCGCCTTATGTACTTCCGGTATAGCGTTCTTCCATATTGTACATGCTGACTTGTATGTTCTTTCGGATATGCCGTGTTCTTTTGCGATTATTATAGCTGCCTTACCTGTGAAGGGGTGCAAATTGTCCTCTTTCATATCATATTCAGAATCAACAGGTTGTGTTTTTTTCCCCCCTCTTCTTTCGCCGTACAGTTGTTTCAGTTCAGTCCTTCTCTTGTCGATAGATCTCATCATTTCGACAAATGTAAATGATTTGCGTTTAAACGCCGCCGATCTTTCGATGTATTCTGCGTTTTTTGCCTCTTCTGCAGATAGAATCGTCGCCTTAACCTGAGGTTTTTTTAATGCGATGAGAGTAGTGAGCCTTCTGCCGCCATCACGCAAAAGGTATCGGTCGCCGGTTCGTTCGAGGATAACAGGGGTGTGCTGGCCTATTGCCTTGATGTCATCTTTGAGGCCGTCATATTCTATGTCGTACTCCTCTCTGATGCGATCGCCGAAATCAATATCCGCAATATTGACCATTAAAAACCCTTGTTCGTTTCCCTTTTTTTCTTCTGTCATAACATGCTCCTTAACGTGCGATTAGTGGTTGTTATTTGGTTTTTTTTGTAATGTCTTTAAGGCAAAGTTCAAGGTAATCTTTGATATCGATGTTTGGCGGGTATTTTGCCAGGGTGTCTTGTATTGATCGTATTTCGTCTTCTGTATAAACGGCATGTCTGATTACGCGGATAGTGGTTTGCCCGGCCATTTTTGCAGCCTCGACAGTTCTCCAATCGCCGAGCAGCACGCCGCTTTTGCTGATAGGAACATCCGACAATTGTCCTATTTTCTGAAGACACTTCGCAAGGGTGTTGATGTTTGCAGTGTCTTTCGGCACCCTATCCTGAATGACAATGTTTTCAATCATCATCACTTCGCTCTCCGGCACAACAATAGGAATGTTAATTGTTAAATCCATAGCTTCTCCTCCTGTTTGTTTTGAATTTTTGTTTTAGACAACCACTGACACCATGTGCGTGCTGTTGTGGTTGTCGTTGAACCATAACATGTATCTGTTCGAATCGATGCGATAACAATCTGACATAGTAGTCTCTCCGAAAACCGGGAGGATATCGAGGCCGAATCGCATTTGTGCCGCGGATAATAAACGGTGTTTAATATCGTCGGGTACGACCCTGGACAGAACGTCTTTTTCGGTATCGGTGAGAATGCTATTCGGCATGATATTCCTCGCTGAAATAACCGTCAGGGTCGCGCATCATGTCTATTTGCGACTCGATTACCTGCAGCACTATTGACGACATGATTGCTGCCGTTAGTTCGCTTACCGTTGCCGGCTGCTTTCCCGGTCGTTTGTTTATTTCTTTCATCGCGAACTCCGCCGCTTCGAGAATTTCGGTTGCTTCGTCGATCCGTTTTATCATCGGCTCGAAGTTTACCTCTATTTTGTTTTGAGCCATATTTCCTCCCGGTTAATTGTTTGCCTGTTTTGCCGCACACACATTGCATGAGCACTGCGAGCTGTTGCGGTGTATGGTCGGCGCTTATTTGCCAGCGCAGGCCGCAATGGTAGCATTTAATTGTGACCATGGTAGCCTTTCCGATTATTTATTGATTGATATAATGGACGTAAAGTATCCCTGACAGAATGTAGACCGACACTATCGTTGCCGCCATGATTAGAAATGATTTTATCAGTAATTGGATGATCCCCCATTTCGTTACGTAGCGTGTTTGCATATTCCTCCCTTACGGTTGATTCTCTGAATTCTGTATAGATGTAAATTGCCGGTGCAGATATTAACAGAATGATGAATATCGCGGCGAGTGAATAAAACGCCATGGTGAGAGCGCTGCTTTTATAATATGCAGTCATTCGCCGTACTCCCGGTGATTTGAGCAGATGGATGACATTTTACACAACGACCATGCAATTAAATACATGGCGATGACAAAAATGATAGTGCCGATGATGAGCAACGTTTTCAGCATTTTGCCCGCCTGGCTTCGACGATAATGCCGCCGACCTGCATTGATATACTGCGGGCAGTTGTTCGCCGGAGGATACCGGCGAGAGCGTGAACGTGATGCGTAATGCCGTTTTTTTGGACTATCGGCAACGGTTGTTTGTTTCCGGCAATGCGGTCGATTTCTGAGTTTGCCGCGCAGAGCAATTGCAGTACGCTAGCCGGTTGTTTTTTTAGTGTGATCATGTTACCTCCCTATGAGCCAGTCGATGAAATTCCACCATGCGATAGATATGTGCCATCGTATTTTGTGGATTGTGTTTGTTAATTGAAACCGCCAACGCGCTACCATAGTTTTACCGTAAAATGCAGCTTGTGCGCTTTGAAATAGTTGTCGGGATCGGCGATTACGACCTGGTGTTTATCGGTTTCCCAGGAGACGATGATGCCGGTACGCTCGGGCCAGTCCCAATCGACAATTGCGTTGCCGTTGGCTGAATTAGCGAGCAGTAGCACGCCGGACGATTGATGCGTTGGTTCGGTCCAGCGGATGATGTAGTCGTTGCCGCGTCGCTCGCAATCGGCAAACGATCCGGTGATGGTGACAGCCGGTTGCGGGAGATTTTCGGCATGCGCTGCGGTGGCAAGTAACGTTACCGCGATAAGTGCGGCAATGAGCATCACTATAGCGATAAGTGCAAATGTGATTGTTTGTTTCATGATCTTCCCTCCTGTGAAAAAAAACTTGATTGGATGTTGGATGTTTTTTTACGGGATCTGTCACCGGCAATTGTTTTGAGCTGTGCCAGTGATAAAATTATCGGCTTTATGCTGTCGGGCTGATCGTGGTAGTGCATTTGATTGATCCGCGCCAGTACTGCGCGGCTAATGCAGATGAGGTTGCTTAATTTGATGTTTAATTTATTGCCGTCTGCGAAGAAAAGTGTCATGCCGTTTGGAACCGGCCCGTTTTTGCTTTCCCACAAAACGATATGTTTATGTTTATATCTGGTAGCAAAACCGGTATGCGGGTCTCGTTCGCTGACTTTTATCAGGACGTAACCGTCTTTACTGCAGATTCGTTCGGCGCCGACAGGTTTGAGATTCGCCGGAATATTGCCTTTTAAAAATGACGTTCTGTTTTTGCCGGTAAGGTGTTGCCCCTTGGTACCGAAATTCCAGGCTGGAATTCCCTTTTGAAATCTCCCGGTACGGCCGGAACTGATGCGATGGTTATGAAGTGTGCTTTTAATCTGTTGCACTGTTTTGGTTGTACCAAACCGGGCGTTAAACCGTACGGTGAGATATGGGATATGCCAGTGTTTGTACCAGATTTGGAGCCATCGCAGTTGTTCGGAGGTGTACATTATTGTACCTGGCTATTGTTTTCAATTAATGGAAAATTAGACGATTGTAAACTCCACTCTTTGATGGCAACGGCTGAATCGAGAGCGAGTTTGGCGTTCCCGATTACACTCTGCGCCAGGCTGGACAGTGCTTTGCTGCGATCGATTTCGGCTTTCAGTTTGTCACCGGTTATTTCTTCGTCGTTTAACCGTTCGATTTGCGCGAACAGGTGGTTGTTGAGATCGATAAGTTTGTTTTTCATGGGTGTTCCCTTCAGGGTGAAAAGGTTGTTTACAGTGAGCCGAAAAAAAAGCTGATTAAAAGTTGCGTGAGAAACAGAATGCTTTTATATTACCCGTTACGCTGCAATGCTTCCTGCCGATGTGTTTCCTACTGATAACTGAAGCTTTTTGAATTCTGCAGCGATAAAACTGTTAACAGATTTTAAATGCCTTTTACTTTTCATTTTGCCGGAGAGTAATTGTGAAAGTCCTGGCTGCGAAAGCTGATGCATACGAGCCCAGTCAGATTGAGTAATACCGGCAGAAGCAAGTGCGATCGCGAATTTTCTTTTAAGCATTTCTATGCCTTTTTTTTACGTGGTGAAATTATTAACCATAACTAAATATATCCAATGTGGACGTATAATGCAAGATATAAATAATGCCAGTATGGACTTTTTTTGCAAAGGCTTGAAACAGGCCAGAAAGTTACTTGGGATTAGCCAAAATGAACTGGCTGAGGTTGTCGGACATAAAGGGTATCAAACTATTTCCAGGTATGAAAGAGGAGAACGGTTTCCGGATAAATCCATATTGGTTGCATTATCGAATAGATTGAACGTATCTATTGACTGGCTCATCACCAGTACTATTGCCCGTCGTAACGGATGGGACGGAAGAAGTTAATCTTCGTGGTGATTGACGTTAATAAATAGCCAGTTCGCCACGTACTTTAATGCCAAGTTTTTTAGCTTTTTTTTCTGCTTCTGCAAAAGACTTGGCTTTGATTCTTCGACCAACGTATTCTTCACCGTTGACAATTTTAGTTGTACAATATGTTTTCATAAACCCTCCTTTTGATTGTTGAATAAAAACACCCCTGAAAAAGCGCGGATGTAGTCCCGGAACAGTCGCGACCTGTCCGGGACATCACCGCATTCCATTTGGGCATCGCCCTGGGTTTAATCGTTGTGGCCGCATGCCCCCCACAAACTACTCCACATAAATATCATGAACAAAATCAGAATACTCGGGAGCTCCGAATTGTATTTCGATCGGTGAAATCATCTGCCAGGCTGGTCGACGTTTTAACTGGTAGCGATCCCATGTTGTATCGTATTTGTTTGCCAGTACTTCACAGAGCTCAGAGCAATAATATTTTGATTTGTCGTTGCGCCCGAGCCCGAAATATTGTGCAATCAATTTCCAGTCGTAATCGCGCATTCCCTGACACATTCTTACCAGGTCGTCGTTGACAATGACCGATAGGATGTTTTGGGAAAGCTTTTTGTGTCTTTTAACCGCAACGATTTTTTCTTTTTTGTTGTTGAGGTATTTGCGGCAACTGTTGATTTTCAGTCCGTCGTCGACCATTTCTGCGACCCATAGTTTATCTCCGAGAGAAATCACTATCGCGCAGTGATTCGCGACCTGTTGCCGGGTTGCCTCGATAATGCCTGACCGGTTTTTTAAACACGCCGTTCCGAGACGAATCAGTCGACCGGTAAGGCTGCTCGCCGATGTGCAAAACACATCGAGCGGCCGCAATTTTTTGTAATTAAAATCGGAATACATGGGAACCTCCATTTACGGTGAAATAAGTTGTATGCTATTTGTATCGGCAACACACCGACAGTCGGTGTGCAGCCAGGAAACGTTTTTTTCCATGACGGTGATGTACGGGAACGCTTTTCTGTTTTTGATGATTTCGTCCCGAATCGTATTTGTGCTGATAAACAGCATGATTTTATCTGACGCCCGCCCGAAACGGTGCTGGCTGTAATAAGCGCCCACAGTACAGTTAGGCGGGCGGTATCCGCTGTATCTGCGATCGCCGCCATTGTGCCAGTTGTTTATGATAACAGCGACCCCGAAAAACTCGCGGATGGCATCGTCGGTTTTGAGTATCCGGTCATCCATCAACAGGATAGATTCGTCCCCCTTTTCGGCATATATCTCAGGAGGAACATATTCTTCGACGCGAAAATACTTTGGTTCGTAATATTTCACATTACCTCCGGATAACCTTGTGTTGTGCTTTGTCCCATAATTGTCCGCGCGAAACTTTATTTTCTCGGCTGAACGACGGGCTGTTGCCATCGGGTAAATTGCCGACCTGAGTAGTGCATGGTTGATACGATTGGCATACATTGCAGTAATCGCCGATACGGTGTTTGCTGCCGCATACGCTGCATGCCACTTCGACCTGGTGTCGTTCGCTCATAACTATATCCCGAATTTTTCGGATA
This sequence comes from Minisyncoccota bacterium, assembly GCA_041657445.1. Classification (GTDB taxonomy): domain Bacteria; phylum Patescibacteriota; class Minisyncoccia; order Phycocordibacterales; family UBA9973; genus UBA9973. Next base: position 13,460 of record JBBABV010000008.1, read on the forward strand.
AACTTTCGAGCATGTTTTTTACCTCGTCGCTATTTATTGCAATAGTCGCTTTATTTTTTGACGATGGAACATACAGTTTAAACCACCATTGGCGGATGCTTTCCATCTTTCCTTCCTCGCGATCGCGCGAGGGCAGATGGATCCACGCCGGGCCTTTTTTACCGGGTGTAAAACCGCTCATAATGTACCGGTAAATGCCGTTTGAACCAGTGGCGTTACGGGCCTTCCAGAACGCGTCGATGGTGTTGTCCCAGTCGCAGTGGAGACGCTTGTAGACGTATTTGATCATCGACCAGGTGACGCGCTGGTCGTTGATGAGGATGTGGGGGGATAGTGTTGCATTGTTTGCCCGTACGGAGCCTTTGGGACGACCGCGGCCGCGTTTGGGCGACGGTAAAACAGGTGTAGAGGCGGGCGGTGGAGAACCCGCCTCTACGGGGCAGACCGCCGGTACGGTCTGTGAGGAAATAGCTGTTGTCATTATGCGCTCAGGAAAATTTCGGTTGCGGTTGTTTCCACGCCGAGGTAAACTCGTCGGATTCGTTTCGAATACTGCATACCGCAAATTAACGGGGAGGTAACCCCGGTGAGATAGGTTGCGCCATCGTTCCAACCTTCCGGTTTGTCGATAGTGTATCCGAGGAGATCGTATTTCAGGACGGCTTTTTGTTCGTCAACATTAAAAATGTACACTCCTCTTACGGGTATGACGCAGTCGAAATAGGTCTGATTTTTTGGAGTTATCCACCCGTTACCATCCCAGCGATTAAATTGCCATGCAGCCTCGTAGTAGCGCAGTGCAACCTGTGCACCCTCGCCCACGAGCAACGCGAGATGGTTTCTGTTTTCCACGTCGGGAAATTGTTTTGTCGGCATTAAATCTGACGCATCCATAAAAACCTCTTTCAAAGTGTAAAATTAAATCCCTGTATAAAACCGCAGCCGCCCTTTACCCGGCTGCTACCAACGATATATAAATCGCTCTCGAATGGCGAGCCGTTACCCTCGTCGTATCCGGCAGGAGTAAAACGCCATTGTATAGTGTCATCAATACTGAAATCCTCGCTGGTAATTACCTCCCGATAGGCAAATGAATACGCCTCGATTTCGGTTTGTACATTGGGTGAGCTCGGACAGAGGTAAAACCCCGACTCGTCACCTCCCAGCAATTCGGGAACGGAAACAGTTGTGTACCCGCCATCGTTGATATTATGCTCGACGAGCCACTGGGTGACGCCCTGAACTACATCGGTGATGGTCAGCGTGGAATTTAGTATTGCAATAGGCATTATCTCACCCAGCCCTTTACGTTGAGTATCCACTGTTCCCGCCATGTGACGGGAACTCTTACTTCGGAATACATTCCAGATCCGGATACTACTATCGGACGGTAATTTACGTTTAATGTTGCGGGGGTAGGAACGACACACCAGACAGAATCAGTGTCGGAGCCTGGGTTATTGAACCAGCGGGTTATCTGCATTGCACCGGTGGTGTCGCGTCCGAGGTATACTGCGCTTGATGCGGACGAATCGACAATGTCGGTTGATAGTTTGATGGTTACTACGTCGCCAGGACGGGCGCAGTTCAGACGGTAGTAGTCTCGACGGGTTTGTGATTTGATTGAGGTTATTATCGGGGTTATAGGTATGAGTTGCGTGCTGGCAGTTATTGCCGAATCCGTGTACATTACCACATCGTTAGAATCGATACCTGTGATATATGACCCGTAATTCCACGAACCAACGTATCCCGCATCAACAGTAAAATATATCCGGATTGTTTCACCATATCCGGCAATTGAATCTGTTAGGTATGTTATTGCCCCATGTGCATCATGGGTATTTGATAAATAGTACGCATCGACCCCGCCGTCGGTTATCGTCCATGATCGAGATACTAAATTTGCGCGAGACGATATTGCGGGATAATAATATTTACTACTTCCTCCGCCAAGCACCACAGAATTATTTGTATTATTTGCAGCCAGGTTAATCAATATATCAGAGTAATCAGATGTTGCACATGTTCCCTGATAAAAGAAACCTGTCATATTATTTGCCTTCGGGAAATTTTTTGATTCCATATGCGAGATAGTACCCATTAACCCAAACGTGTATTGCATGTCTGTTGCATTCGAAAAATCTAATTCCGGGAACGAATCGATAGATGTATGGTTCCAACACCAGGCGAACAGTTTACCATTAGAAATATTTATAGGATGAAATCGAGTTAGCGATCTACACTCAACAAACGTTTCGTGATACGATGTGCACGCGGGTGCATATATTCCCGGGTTTTTAGGTAAAATAAAATTGCATCGAAATGCATATCTCAGATCTTTTACATTTGGTAGATACAAAGAATCGTAATAAACAGTAGTACTACAAAACGAAAAAGCGCTTGAAAACGTTATTGCCGATGATATGTTCATTGTGTGAAAACTGTCCACTGCAGTGCCGTACCACGCCTCTAAAAACGTAGTGCATCGTGGCATCGACGTTACACGAAATTTTACCAGGTTTTTACATCCTCTCCATGCGTAATATCCTATTCTTACGCTGTCAAACGGAATGTTTGGCATTTCTGTTATTCGTGTATATTCAAAACCTTTTCCTATGTTTCGTACTTTCGGAAGAGATAGCCCCGCATCTATTGTCGTTATTCCTGAATCGCCAGACCATGTTTGATAAATATCTAAAACGTTGGGGTATGAATACCCATGTATTTTAGTCAAAGATTTACAGTCGGTAAACGTGTTGTTTAATGTTGTCGGATTGTTAAATATCGGCTGATCTGTTGCTGATATAACCATGTTTGCACAACCGTAAAAAGATCTGTTCAGATCGTACCAGGAATTTGTCCCCCATTGTGTTATGTCGATTAGTTTTAATCTATCCCCACCATTATTAAATCGCATTGTCGGAAATTTGAGTGCCGCATTTTGTTCGATGCTAATTGTATACGTGCCTGCTCCACCAATAAATGTATGGGTTTGTGGAACATTAGAAGTTATGCGCTCAGCATCACTCCCATCGCCCCAGTTTATATTGTAATCGTACGAATACGTCAGCGTCGGCAGTGTAAATTGATCGCTATTCGAAGTTCCGGGATTATTAGTTTTCACTGTAAATGTAAACGGAGTACTAAAAACATTTGCCGTGATTAATAACATCAAAAAAAGCTTATACATTTTTTTTACCATACACCTGTTGTTTATGTTTAAAACCAACGTTTGCTACTAATCAAACACATACCTCACTAAAATCCCCACCATCCTCTCGACATCCTCATCCTGCACAACCAAAATCGGCCTTCCCGGAACAGTAACCTTCCGCCCCCTTCCCGCCTTCCCGCCATAATGTTGTAATGCCGTGTAGATACGATTGCTGCCGACCGTCAAACTGTTGCCGCTTACCTTTTTCGAAAACGAAGCGGCAAGCGCGCCGCGGACCTGCAGGATTTTTAACCCTTCGAGTTTACGTTGCGCCGGTTTGCGTAATGTTCCCGCCTTGGAGAACGCACGGCTACCGCCAAGGCGCGACAGTACTGTTGCCGCTGCGAGTGGTTGCCAGCGGGTAGACCCTCCTCTGACATCGCCGACCGAGCGATAGCGGCCCTGACTCTCAAAGTTTTTATCGATCGAGGTGAGCAGTATTTCGCCGCATGCTGAAAGCGGCGTTGATAGATTGACTCCGCGGTCCGCTATTTTTTTAAGCGCTGCATCGATGCGATCGTCGTTAAAGCGGGCGGTAATCATTCGCCCTCCCACAATGCTGCAATGTCGTCGTCGTATTTTTTTAAATCTGGTTTAAACGTCTGTTTACCGGGATTGTAATCCCAGCCGGCGCCAGGCATGTACGTTTGCGGAACTCCGTAGCGATCGGTAAATTTTACGCCGGTTACATCGACCATGCGTTTGTTGTCGCTGCCGACCGCCTCCTCTTGAGAAACGAGATTGTCGGTTGACGACTCGACCCGGTCGACCTGGTCGGCGGCGAGCGACCGGACCCGCGATCGGCAACGCCAATGATTCGGGGGATAGATATATTGCCAGACCGGATCGTCGTACCGGTATACGACAAGGTGCAATTTACTGCAGCGCTCGGTGGTGTTGCCGTCCATGACAGCTATGAACTGCCAGTAGGGCAATTCTTTCGCAACATCCATTTGCCCGCGATAACGCCCGGACATGAAAGCGGTTTGCACATTTACATCATATATAGTGCGTAACCGGGCAACCGAGCCGAGTTGCCGTTCGGTGACTTCTCCGGTGGTGAAATTAACGACCTCTTCTATACCCCACCATCCGCGAGCTTTGAGTTTCGGGACGAGACGTTTTTTGAACTCTGAAAATGGGATTCCCCGTTTCACCATTTCTCCGGTGACGTCGGGTGCAAGCTCGCCGTCGATCGCCTTGTTTAACAAGTTGCGGATGTCCTGCAATAAATCGAGCTTTGAAAGGTTGGCAACAGTGAATGCTTTGGTATGCTGTTCTTTCCATACCTCCGTCCATGATCCGCTGATGCGCAACTTCTTTTTGCGCAGGTATTCGACAGCCTTCGCCGGGGCGAGGCTGAATGCATCGAGCAGTATGCCCATTATTCGCGGATCTCCCCGGGTTGCTCTCCCTGCAGGGACGACAAGAGCATTGCCCGTTCGAGGGTGTTTGTAATTTCCGACGTGTTAAGTTTCGGGTAGAGTTTCAGGATACCCGCCTGCACCTCTTCGTAACTCGACGATAATTCAACCAGCTCGATTACCGGTTTTAAAAACCTTTCGACTTGTTGCTGCATAATAGCATCAGTAATACCGGTGAGCAGATCGTCGACGTTTTCCTGCCCTGCAGTGCCAGGTGTCGCCGAGCTAAATTCTGCGTTTACCGGGTTGGTTGGCGTTGATGGAGAAAGTGGATCCACTTTTTCTATGACCTCTATATCGCTCTCGTCGAAATCATACCGTTTCGTGAAGTATGATTTTTTGAGGATTATTCTACCGCTGTTCATCAGTTTAAAATCTCTGTCCGCCCTGGCAGTATCGACGTCTTCTTCATCGTAAAGGACAAAACCAGGACGTTCTGCGCCCCATGTCGGATTTAATGCGTAGATGGATCGGATGAGCTCGTCGAAACATTCCATCACCATGCTGGAATCGTCGGCGATAATATCCGACCTGACGTCCATTGCCGGATCATCTCCGCCGAGTTTTCCCGGTGTTGCATCGGCGGCACTGCCGTGCCCGAGAATACATTTCGATATTTCTCCGTCGTGATATCTTGCATGACGTTCGTACAGATCACTCGATCCGCTTCCCGCTTTTGTCTCAAGCAGTTCTACCGACGCATCGTCGGGGAAAACAGCCGCCGCATTCTGAATAAGAAGGGTAAGTGCGTTCAAAAGCTCGCTCGCTTCTTTTCCTCCCATTTGTGAGCGCGGTACTTTTCCCACTGCATGCGGCATCCCGAACGACTCCATGAATTGCGCCCAAAACTTGATGCCGCCCTTTTTAAATGTAGTGGGCCAGAATGCGAGGGAGTACTGCGCCTCTCCATACGGATTGCTGTACGACGCCTCGTATTGCGCCAGGAGAAATTTGTGCGGTTCGACCGGTTCCGATTTAAAACTGTTTTCCTGTTTTAATCGCAGTTCGTTGTCGATGCCGAACTCGAAGTATTCGGGGGGAACGCCGACGATACTTTCGGGAATTATTAAATTGCCTTCACGTTGCCATAAAATTTCGAGCGGCTTGTAACCATACCCCCAGGCGTCGAGAATTTCGCGGATGACTTTTCGAATGCGCAGGTTTTCAAAAATACTCTCGATTATCTCGACCTCCGACGACGCGGCATTGCCCTCCTCGATTTTCCATTTACGCTTAGTTACTCCGGCCTTTCGCGACTTGCTGCATGCAGAAACATGCGGCTCCCGTTTTATTTCGTGGAGGATCTCGATGCGGTTTGAGGTTTTGCGCAGCACCGGATCGGGATTCGGCAGCGCATCGTATACTGCAATCCATGGATTGAGGTTTGTTCGGGTTGCAATTTGCGTCGATAAGTTTTTTGCAATACGACTGAACTCCTGGTTGGTTCGTTTTTGTCGACGTATAATCGGTGTTTTTGCCATTTTGTCCTCGATTTATCCTTTTTTTACCGGTAAATTGTAATCGTTTCCCCTCGCGACACTCCGGAATTGCCTACAACCCGTTTAACTCAAATTAAATTTAACGATAAACATTTTTTTGTATAATGGCACACCGTTTTTCAGCCTCGCTTAAAGGGCCGTTTCCGGGGGTTTGACGGCGTGCCTGTTAATACGTCGAATAATTTATTGCCCCCGAAAATTTATCGTGATGTTTTAACGTCGATAAACTTGTCGACATTACCGTAACCGGTCCGGATGGTCCGCCTGTTTTTGCATGTATCGCCAGCGCCAGACCCCAAAACTCATCGGCATGTCCGGTGAGCTCTGTTCGTTCTGCATCGAACCGTATTGCACCCGTCGCGGTTGTCATTCGTTTAATGCTATGGATTGCTTCGCGCAATTTTTCTTCGTCGGGAATTATTATGCGGCGGTCCTCGAACGTTTCTTTCATGCCGATGGCCAATGTCTCTTTGTTGGCATTGTTGAACGTTATCGATTCGACGCGGGATTTTCCGTGATGCTCCTGCGCCCGTTCGGCGAGTGGCATACCCATACCGGTACCGTCAATACAGCAACGCATCATCGTCGGTAAATTCATGACGTCCGACAAAAACATGTTCTGAACTTTGAATTTTGTTTTTGCGAATATCTGCAAAAATCTGGTATACAGCATCGGTGCAATGTACTCGAGTATTGGTATAACGGACAGATCGCGGGTGCGGCCGATGTCCCACCCTGCAAAAAGCGGGTTTTGACAATTGCGTAAATACTCGAAATCGCGCAGGCAACCATCCACGGTGCAGAGCTCGATGTCTTCATACGAAAAGAAGGCGGTTGTGGAGTCGACCGGTTCGGCCATGTAATCTTCCTGGAAGATATCCTCGCTTTGACACGACGTTCGTATTTGCTCTACGTATGCCGCACGTTCTTCGGCGGTGGTTGCGCGGCCCATTACCTTATCATATAGACCATCGTTAACTGCATCGACAATTGTTACCCGATGAAGCGAGAAATTGTTTTTACCGTTTTTCGCATTTTTGCAAAAACGATAGAAGAGGGTGAGCTTTCCTTTATGGGTAGACAATATGCGGATTGGATATCCCCAAACAACTGCAGCCGGTTGCGCTCCCGACCACATCGATCGCTGGTCTTTATGGAGTGCGGATTCGTCCCAGACAATTTTGCCGCCCTTGGAATTAAACGCGGTTGGAGCGGATGATAGGGAATTTATTCTGCCGCCGTTTTTAAATTCGAGGATACGGGCCTTGACTTTGCTTCTGTCATCCTCCTCGATAACCTGCTCGCCGAGGTCGTTTGCGGCAACGTTAAAAATCTTTGCCCACATGAGGCAATACTCGATGTACTCTTTTCCGCAATCTTCGTCCTTCGATGAAAAGTAGACTTTTTTGACCTTTCGCCCGGGTGTGTATTCCCGTTCGGTAATGATGTCGTCGACGTCCTCGTATGCCTGGATCCATGTCGCGCCGATGCGTCGCGATTTCTCCCATATCTTTATGAGAGATTTATCCCGCAGCCAGCGCTGTTGATACGGCATGAATGTTCGGTTGAGACTCATTTACGCTCCCAATATCTCCCTGACACGTTCGGCAATTTCGTCGGCTGATGCTGCAGCTTTCGGATTATCGTCGGCGATGTTTTCGGCGACATTGCCTTCGTATTTGTACAAACTGTTCATGCTGTTAACCAGGTTGGTGAGAGCATGGAGGCTCTGAGGACTGAGCTCCGTCGCCGAATCGCAATCGAGTATCATGCGGTCGGTTATTTTCTGCACAAGAGTATGCAGCTTTTCGTGTACGTTTACCCGTGCGCGGAGATTTCGCTCACGTTCCTCCCGCCATCCATCCTCATCAGCCCAAACCCGGATTGTTTTGTCGCTCCGACCGATCCGCCGGGCGATTTCATCGAACGTCATTTGCTGATAGACATAATAGTCGTGCGCGACGTCTTTGCCTTCACCCTGTTTCATTCGCCAAGGTCGCTTTTTATCGACGCTGCCTGCTGAGTCAATTTAGTGATTTGCACTACCTGGTTATCGAGGCGGTCGATGATGACCTTTAACTTGCCCGACTGCAGCATTGTTTTGTCTGCGTATTTATCGAGCAGGGATCGCGCCTCATCGATGTCGCAGTCGATACCTAACGAAAGTGACCTGATTGTTGCTTCTGCAACTGAGAGCCGGCCTCTCAGTGCCATTGTTTCATTGCTCATGCTACCCCTTTTTAATGTCGTTAGGACAAAAGTGTTTCGTTTCTAAAATCCGGGATTGTATTGATAAGTTATGGCTGATAACATCCAGGGAATCGGCTTGACGTTCGTACAATTTATACATGCGGTCGGTTTCTTCGCGGTGGTTATCGATTAACCTGGTTGTTTCGTCCTGGTGAGTTTTGATAATTGATTCCATGGTGAGGGCTTGTTTCGATATTGCCTGCCGCTGTACGTCGATCATTGAATCCCATTTCGCCATATGTTCAATACGGTCTTTGTCCTGTTTTGATCCTAAAAATTTAGTTGTGATAGTAATAGTGAGGTAAACCAGCACAATTACTGCCGGAAATATTCCATATCCCAGCGCTCTCAGGAGCATTGATGCGTCAGCGATGTTTCCCATGGGTCTCCTTTGGTTTGTACTGTTAAAAGGTAGCGCTGCGCCGCAGCGCTACCGATAGTATACAACCTATCGCTTGTAAAAATTTGCTGACAGCATCAGCAAAGTAACCGTCACCACCGGTGGTATGTTATAACTGATTTTGATTGAGGTTGTTTTTTGCAGATCAACTTATTAAACGGGGTTAAACATGCCGAAATGGCTACAGCTGATGAGAACCGGTGAATTTACCGACCGGCATAAAACAAAGCATGTAGTAACTATTGAAAAGCTCAACGCGATTCAAAAAAACTACAACAGAGAATTCCCGGCTCATTTAGTTGTAGGGCATCCGGACCGCCCGTCGGTGCCGTCGTTTGGCATCGTCGACAAGCTGAAGGTTTTAGGCGATAAACTGTTGTTCCAGCCCGGCAAAGTTGTTGCAGAGTTTTCAACGCTGGTTTCCAAGGGTGGATTTCCGTTTGTTTCGGTTGGTGTTGACATGACAAGTAACCGACTCGACCATGTGGCGTTTTTATCGGCAACGAATCCATCAATAAAAGGGCTTGAACCGATAGCAGAATTTTCAACCGCTCCCGTCGGCAGCGATATCATATCCATGGATATATCCGACATCGTAAAAACCGACCTGGCAGAATTTTCGAATGATGGTTGGATAGGTTGGAGAATTCAGGACATTGGGTCGCTGTTCCGTAAGATACGCGACTATTTAATAGTAAAAGACGGCCTTGAAAAAGCCGATGCCGTCATACCTGATTATCTGGTTTCCGGCCTGCAGGAGAATATGCCTGTAGTCGAATCAACCGCTCAATTCTCCCAAGGAGGAACGATGGATGTAAAAGAAAAAGAGCAGTTCGACGCTGCACTCGCACAGGTCGCAACGCTCTCGACCAAACTTGCCGAATTCGAACAGTCGAGCTCTCAGCTCGGCACAACGGTGTCTGCGCTGACAGCCGAAAACGCCGCGCTTAAATTGGCGAACGCAACACTTACCAATGCAACGACAGTTGCAGAGTTTTCGCAATTCGTTGAAAAACTCATTACCGACAAAAAGATTTTGCCAGGTGAAAAAGACCAGATCATTAAAGATCTGTCGTTAATGCACAAAGCATCATCTCTCGCGGAATTCAGTGAAGGCGACGCCGCAACCACGCCGCTTGCCGTGTACAAAGCACAGCTCGAAGCCCGCCCGGCTACCGTACCGGGAAACACGCATACGGTAACTCCGCGCCAGGCTGAATTCAGCGAAGGGGATTTTGATCCGGTAGTCGTCGGCAAAAAAGCCCGCTCGTATATGGACGAGCAGCTGGCAAAAGGAATCACCGTTTCGGCAACCGACGCCTGCGACCATGTGAAAAACGGCTGACGATAAATTTTAACGACAAAAACAACCATTAACAATTAGTCAATAACCAGTACAGGAGTAAACGATATGAACCCAATTTTAACGAAAACGTATATCAGCGGCGCCGCTGTAACGGGACGACGGTTTGTTGTGCAGGACAGTGCGGATAATACTGTAATTCAGGCATCGGCAAACACCAGTAAGATTTTTGGCGTTTCCGCTCCGTTAGGCGGGGAAATAACCCTGCCGGTTGATGTTTTACAGATTGGCCTTGCCGAAATAACCCTGGGCGGCGTTGTTACCCGTGGCGATTTGGTGACATCCGACTCTGTCGGCAGAGGCGTTGAACTCTCGACGGCCATGTTGGCAAGCGCATCGGGGAGGTCGGGAGGCATGGCATTACAAAGCGGTGTGTCGGGTGATATTATCGACATTCTCGTTTGTCCGCAACTCGTATCGGCAGCCGACGGACTGACTGCAACAACCGATGAAATTGACACCCTTGCCGGATCGGTGCAGGATGCTGAATTTACCGTTGGCGTTGAGGGAACAAACGCAATTAACGTTGCTATCCAGCTGGAAGATATTGCCGGTGATCCAATTGCCGCCCGCGCTTCGGTACAGGCGTACCTTTCTGCTGACGCCAACGGTGACTCTGTTATTACAACGGCCCCTGATGGAAACGTTGTTATTGGTACCGACGGGCTATGTATGCATCTGATTGAAAATAAACTGTTTCAGCTGACAAGTGAGGTGGATGGCGACATCGACCTGACGATTACCGAATCGGGTGCGGCGACATACTATCTAGTTGTCGTGTTGCCTAACGGTAAACTGAAGGTTTCCGCTGCCATCACATTTGCAGGATAAAAGTTCGCTTCCCCCCGACAGTCCCGCGAAAGCGGGCTGTTCGGGTGGAAGGCTTTTTTTTCACATAAACGACAATTAACGGTCATTTAACAGGAGGTTGATACATGTTTAGTAAAAGTACTGGAAAGTTTTTGTTTATGGCGCTGATGTTCATACTCGGAGCCATTGCGTGCACTGCAACAGTGTGCGGATATGTAGGGGTTGAGTTCCCGGTGTTGTCATTTTTAAGTGGTCCCGATATCGGGATTACACTCATGTTCGGCGGAGCGATCGTTGCGCCGTTTCCCGTGGATCCGGAGTTGACACCGATTGCGGTTGCCTATAAAAACAAAAAGTACATTGCAGACAAAATATTCCCGCGCAAACCGGTGGGATTACAGTCGTTTAAGTACCGAAGCTACCCGAAGGGATTGTTCCTGACTATACCGGAAACTCTCGTGGGCAGAACAGGTATACCGAATAGGGTTGAACTGTCGTTTACCGAACTGGATTCATCTACATTGGATCATACTCTCGATGACGGCGTCCCTATCGTTGACATTGTAAATGCTCCGAAGGGATACAACCCACTCGCAGCGGCCGTTGAATATTTAACAAATCTTATTGAACTCGACCGTGAAATGCGGGCGGCAACCCTGGCATTTGATGCAGATCAATATGCGGCCGCTAATAAGGCGACACTTTCGGGCACCTCTCAGTTTAGTCATGCGTCAAGCACTCCTATTGCGACCCTTACGGCTGCAATGGATGCGTGTTTTTACACGCCTACAAAGTGGGTTATGGGACGGGCTGTATGGAGATATCTGTCGCAACATGCTGAAATCGTCAAGGCCGTTAACGGCACGCTGGGCGATACCGGTATTGTGAGACTACAGCAGATGGCAGAACTGTTCGAAATCGACGAAATAATCGTTGGTGAGAGCAAATACAATTCTGCGAACCCAGGACAGACTGTTGTAACCGGACAGCTATGGGGGAAAAGCCTCCTGATGTTTTCCGACGATCCGACCGCAATGCCGAACGCCGGCGTCACATTCGGGATGACGGCAGAGTTCGGGAATCGCACTGCAGGCGTGATCGACGACAAAGATATGGGTATGCGCGGCGGAAAACGTGTCCGCGTTGGCGAGTCGGTACGGGAATTGATAACTGCAAACGATCTCGGATATCTGTTATCCGAGGCCGTCGCATAATATTCCGGCGGGATAACGCATAAAAGAAAATGTTGTGAAACCGGGCGGTAATAAACTGCCGCCTGGTTTTTAAAACCGTCAACGAAACGAGAATATAATGAGTGATGATTTAATCCGGTATAAATGTAAAACTCCAATTTTGCATAACGGCAAAAGGTACGAAACGTTTATTCAGCTTACTGAAACTGAGGCCGCAAAGCTTATCGAGTTGAAGAAAATTGAAGTAGTTTCGAAATCCGCTGCGTCTCCGTTAATATGCGAGAGTTGTGCGGATCTTAAAGAGCAGCTCCAGGCAGCCCTGGAGTTTAACGAAAAGCTGAAAACTGCGCTTGACGAGCAAAGCACTGCAGTCGGCGAGCTGATAGCTCAACGCGACGATCTCCTTAAAAAGATCGATGTCGAAAAAGTTCCCGCGAAACCTTCAAAAACAAGCGGTAAGTAATAACCATGGCGTATTCAACCCACGACGATATCAAACGGCTCATTTCGTATGACACATTGCTGCAGCTCTGCGATGATGATAACGTTGGCGATATTGTTGTGGATCCACCGAATACTGCATACGCGAATGTTTTGCAGGCAATAGTTCAGGCGGACAATACCATTGATTCGTACATAGCCACAAAGCACACGCTGCCGCTCGCAATAACGCCAGGCTGTGTGAAAGACTGCAGCGCGAATCTTGCGTTGTGCAATTTGTACGATCGTCGTCGGGAAATGGATGTTCCGGAAGGTGTGGAGCGGCGCCGCAAACAGTTTACCCAATGGCTCAAAGACGTGCAAATGGGGAAGGCAACGATAATGGAACTGCAGTCGGAGCAACCGGCTTCGTACATAGTAAATAAAACGAGTAGCGATCAAATTTTTACCGATGATTTATTGAGTTCTTTTTAGGGAGGGAAGCATATGAAATTTTTACAACGAATACCGCTCTGTTTATTGCTGAGCATGATAATCGCAACTGCCGCCTGGTCGGCAACCGACAGTCTCGGCATTGTCGGTAAATTTATTGTCAATAAGCTGCAACCGCACGGCATTACACCAGCCGCTGTTGCCGGACTGATGTCGTTTTTGATCAGCAGTTGTTATGGAGCGTTCAGAGCGCTGCAGCGATATTTGCAGGGTCGCAAAACAATCTGGAAATATGCGGATAATTCCCTTACAACGTCACTTTTCAACCGACTGATAGGATGGGTGTTTGGAAAAACGACACTCATATACGGATCAGAGCTACAATATCATCCAGGCGATAGAGATGCGGCAGTAACTGCCGCCGCAAAACTAACGGCTGAACACATGCTCCGCAAAAACGGCTCTGATATGCTCAAAGCTTTCGCAGAGGCAGCCGGAAAATAATCATGCTCGCTGAAATAGAAACGGCAATACAGGACTACCTGCAATCGAAATGGTCGGCAAACGGCGGAACGACGATCGTTAACAGATTTGATATTGACAACGAATTCGAAGATTTACTCAAATATCCGGCGATATCCATTGCCACTTCATCTATCGGCATACAAACAGTAACCGATGGATGTATTAAAATGACGCCTGTTATTTCAGTTTTTCAGGCATTCAAGCATGTCGGCAAACCGGAAAATCGGCGGCATGGCGTTTACCCGATAGTAACGGCGTGTATTCAGCTATTGTCGGGAAACGATCTGGATCTGGAAATTGACTATTTAAAACCGGTTTCATGCAAAGAAGTTTTTCATGCGAAGTTAAAGGAGCTCGGGGCAATTTGTTTTGAAACACAGTTCGAAACGTCGTTCGACATTGAGTCGATAGACGATAATGATGCAGTCGCATTACTCACCGAGGGAATATCATATTACCTCGGGGATGAAAATGTTGATGCGGATGCAACCGATATCATCAATTATTGAGGAGTAGCGATGATTAAAATAACAGTTTTCGCACCATCGGGCAGTTGTCCGCGTAAAAATGGGGATGTCATTACGACTCTTCCGGTATCGGTGCCGAACAACAGATACTATCGACGGTTGATTGCCGATGGCAGTTTAACAAAATCAACTGTTGATTTTGCGTCAATAAAACAGATAAAACGAAAACAGGAGGTGACGAGTGATACAAAGTAACATCCGGGTACCTGGAAGCTATAACGAAGTTGATGCGTCGGGTGCAAACAACCGATTGCCGTTGTATCGTCAACCGCTTGTAATTATTGCGCCACGTATAAAAACCCCGGCGGCATGGGTGTTGACAACAGTTACCGCATTGGGGGCCAAAGTAAAACCGACGGCAGGCAATGATGACGGACATTATTACATCTGCGTTGTTGCCGGTACGACTGGATCCACCGAACCGACATGGCCCGGTGCATCCGGATCGGTTACCGATGGCACAGCCACCTGGAGAGAACTCTGCAACGCATCGGAGATTGTTGCGGTACATACGCCGACATCGGTATTCAGTCCTGACGACGGTGCAAGGTTTGCAGGCGCAGGTTCTATTGCTCATCGCATGGTTCGGGCTGCTCTGCGACAATATCGCCGGGCGGAGGTGTCTATAATTACCGTTGACGACGACGATACCGGGATATGCGCAACATCGACGTTGACGTTCTCCGGTACCGCCGACGGACAGGGATTTATCATCGGCAGAATAGGCAATGAAAAATTCACGTATACCTGGGAAGATACCGCAACCGCCGCCGAAATCGCAATTGGAATTGATGCCATCATTGCCGCACTGCACGATCTGCCGGCAACGTCGAGCGTTGCAACGTCGGTGCTTACTCTTCGGGCAAAAAATGCCGGAGTTCCGGGCATGGAACTAGGCAAATACGATACGGACAGCGCAAATTACAAACCTGAAATTACCATTTACGGAAACGGAATAACGGTAGTAATTACCGGTTTTGCATCGGGCGCAAACAATGCCGACATCACCGATGCCCTAACCGCTGCAACTGCCGGAGCATACAAACTGGTTGCTGTGCCCTACAAAGACGCCGACAATGTTGCAGCATTACGGGCATATCTGCTCTCGGTATCCGACGAGGTGAATTGCCAGGGTGCGCGGGCCTGGCTCGGTACTACGGCAACAATGGCGATCGCGATAACGTTAGCCGGGCTCAATGATGAGCGCATGCATGTTGCGTTTGTTAATAAGTGTCGTTTCGTCTCTTTCGAAGTTGCAGCGGCTGCAGCGGTAATGCATGCGCAAACCGGACACCCGGCGCTACCGCTCAACACTATGCAAATGGTTGATTGTGACGCTCCCGACATCGCCGACCGACTTGAGTTCAGTGAGATAAACAACCTTCTGCTAAACGGCGTTACTCCATTTAATGCCGACGGTTATAATGCCGTTCGGATAGTTCGGTCGATTACAACGTACCTGGCGAGCTCGTCGGGATCGCCGGACGATACCTATCTGGATACGACCGTTATCGCCTGCCTGGATTATTTACGTCTTGCAATAAAAACAGGGCATGCGCTGGCATATTCGCAGTCGGTTCTCAGGGAAAATCACATTAACGGTGAACCGTCGTTTGTTGTGACTCCCGGCGATGTGCGGTCGTTTAACATTGCCATCTGCAAAAAAGTTGAACGCTATGGAGCGGTTCAGCAGGTAGATGCATTGGTTGAACGGTTTGAAACAGTTCGCGACGAGAATGTACCGGGACGGGTAAACAGCGACATCCCGGTAGAAGTAGTGCAGGGGCTGCACATACTAGCGAATACGATTCGGCTGACAACGACTATTTGAACTGATCTAACAAGATAGCGAGGTTTAACAATGGCGAAAAAATATGTGAGTAGAATTGTCCTGATGCGTAACGGATCGCGCATTACGGATTTTAAGAATTACAAAAAAATGGCCGTTCCGTATGCAAAAGAAGTCGAACTCATGGATGAGGACGGGGTTGTCGAGGTTCATAAAAAATACAAATATTCCATCGACTATGTTATCCCGAAAGTGGGCGCAAAACAGGATTGGTCGGACGTCCGGGATGAAACGTGGTCGGTGCAATACACCGAAGGCGGACCGAAAACAACCTACACCGGAGTCGATTGTATCGAGGAAGGCGAGTCGGATGTGGACGGACAGAAAGAAGTTGTCATGACGTTGACATTTGTTGCCGACGGAAGAATACTCGAATAAATATGAGGGGGAAGCATGTCATTTTTAACCGAATTGAAAGCCGGGACGGACCATAAAAAAGTAATTAAATATCCCGGCACTGAAAAAACCATCGAAATTCATCTATTGTCGGAGTTCGACGAACAAAATGCAGAGTTCGCCGCCTCTGCATTGTTTCAATTAAAAAACATTGCCGTCGGCATGCACAATATCGATTTGTACCAATCGGAAATTACTCTGCAAAAGTTGTTCCTGGCATGTCGTGATACCGATGGAAAAACCAGCCTGGCGTCATCAATAGAAGAATTCAAACAAAACCTTTTACCGCATGACAGAAATGTTTTGGTGGAAGAGTTTTTTTCGCTTTCCGATCGTTATAATCCATCGGTTGAAAGCATGAGTCAAACCGATTTCGATGTATTTGTCGCAGACGTAAAAAAAAAGCCGCAACAGACCATTGGGAATATTTCAAATTTGACTTTGCTGAAAAGGCTCGCACTTGCTTTGGCAGAACCGACCTCACCCGCGGCCAATGGCTCTATCTCTACGCCATGACCGAACTGAAAAACGAACGTGAAAACGGCCGCGAAATTAATCCCGACGAGGAATTGGTAGAAATCGACGATGGGGAATAGCGAAAATTTAAACCTGGTTATTACCGGCGACGGCAAGCAACTGAGAAACACTCTCAATGGCAGCCGGAGAGAAATAGGCTCGTTTACCAGCCGCACTGTTTCCTCGTTCCGGCAAATGGGAAACAAAATTAATAGCGGTTTAAAGCGAATGATAATGAACCCGTTTTCCGGACTGATGACCGGGGCGGGCATCATTATGGCGGGAAAACAGATTATCGATTTTGATGCCAACCTGACACGACTAGGAATACAGGGCGGTGTTACCGGTAAAAATCTCCTGAAAATGAGAGATGACATCGTTGCAACCGCCATAGATACCGGACAAACGCGAGAGGACATGCTCGCCGGTATCGATGCAATAGTAGAGCGCACCGGCGATTTGAAGTTTGGTGAGAGTATTAAACGAGAAATGGGTATCGCGTCGACGGCAACAGGCGCTACCGCGGCCGATATGGGAGCGCTCAGTTCGTCGTTAAACCAGCAAATGAAAATTGATCCCTCGGAAATGATGTCGGCATATAACCTATTAACCGAACAGGGTAAAGCTGGAAAGTTTACCCTAAAGAACATTGCAGCGCAGGGCGAGCGTCTGTTCTCCTCTTCCAGTCGTCTCGGAATGCGGGGGCTGGATGACTTGCGCAAGTTCGGAGCACTCATGCAGGTTGCTATGAGGGGTGTCGGATCAAGTGAGCAGGCAACAACAGCTATTGAGAGAATACTGTCGAATATTATTGCGAAGCAAAACGAGATTAAAAAGCTCGGATTTGATGTTTTTTCTAATCGGGAATTACAGCAGTTTAAAAGTATCGATGAAATTATAAAAGGCGTAATAATAAGCGCCAAGGGAAATGAAAAAATACTCGGCAATATATTTGGCGAGGAGGGTATTCGGGGTGTTACAGCGCTAGCGTCATCATATCGGGAGACCGGTGGATTCGACATATACGACAAGCTGGTGAATGCCGATGCCGGACGTGCCGGAGAGATGATGAAAGATTTCGCGACCTATTCGGAAACTGCTAAGTATAAGCTTACCGTTTTGGCGGAAGTCGGTAAAAAATTCGCTGACGTTGCTCTATCGAAACCAATTGCGGAAATGTCGTTATCGATTGATGCTCTTCTCAAAGATCCGCAACGATTAAAAGATATGGAGCTCACCTTTAAAAATATAGGCGACATTGTAACAACGATCGGGAAAGGGTTGATGTTATCGGCAAAAGGATATGCCGAAATTGTCGGGTTACTGGATAAGGGAGCAACTGAATATGGTGAAAGAAAAACAGTTGACGTACAATGGAATACTATACCGAAAGACAAACAAAAGGAATTGCGATCGCGTTTTAAACTTGGCAGTATAGCAGGAAAACAAAACTATTATGCTGCGAAAGAACAAGCCGTAAATACCTATCGAACCGAAAACAACATCAAGCTCTCCGTCTCCATCGACCCTGCCGGGCACGTTCGTTCCACATCCGACTCTCTCAACACGAATCTCACAACGACCGTTAATAACGGCAAACATTCGGCGCGGCAATAATGACATCTGACGAACATTTTAAATGCCAGCTCGACGAACTTGTCCTCGCCATAGAATTTATCGATGACGGTTGCGAGAAGGCGTTCTCGCGATATCAATATCCGGAAACGGATGGAACTGATTTTCGTGATATGGGCATGTCTGGCCGAAAATTCAATTGTAAAACATGGTTTAAAAACGAATTATATGCCGATTATCAGTCGTTTTTAAATCTGATTGAACGGCGCGATACCGTACATAATTTTATACATCCGTATTTCGGTTTAATCCTCGGTGTGATTACCGGGTACAGTGCTAAGCACGATCGACAAAAACAAACCGCCGTTGTCGACTTCGTATTCGAGGAGCAGCTCCAGGGAGATATAGAGGAACGGCTCACACCTCTCATACAACCGCAAATTGAAGAACTCTTTATCAACGGTCAAACTGCGCTCCTTGCATCATATAAAGATAAATTGCTCACCGTTTTGGGGCCCAACGCATCGGCACTTCTTACCCGGGTAATAAACACGACATCAAGCCTGGCGTCGCAATTCATCGACATGTCGCGAAGTGTCCGAAGTTATGCCGCGCAGGTCGATAGTGCGGTTGCGGTGTTCGAGGGATTTCTCGCAACGGCCGTGCAACCGGCTGATTCGCTTATTGCATCAATCGAATATGGATCCACGCTTCCCGGCCGACTGATCGGCGGCATTGCGCAAGCGGTTGATCGATACATGACACTTGTGGAAACGGCGATTGAATCGCCGATTATGATACTGCAATCATTTTACACCGGTACGCTCGAACTGCGTAATGCTCTAACCGGGTTTGAGCCTGAACTCGATATCATTGTTGCGCAATGTGGAGCGCTGTTTATATCGAGACTCTACAAAGCAGACGACGACAACAGATATCAGGCTCTAATGATAGAAAAAACTCCGGCCTGGACCCGCAAGGGCGAGTATGTCGGTCGGGCTGCTATGCCGTCGGTATTTACCGTAAACGACCTGGAACGGTCGCTATACATTGTTCGATCGTATCTTCAGCAGGCAATAAATATTGACCGCAATATTACGGTGTTGCATCAGATGAGTGCCGCGCTTTTACGGCATGTAAATACTATAAAGATAGAACGCGAAAAGGTTATATCTATTGAGGTGGACAATGATCTTCCGTTGCATTTACTCTGTCATTCCCGCGGTTTGGGATATGCAGCTGCGGAGCGTGTTTTGTCGATAAATCCACAAATTGAAAATCCGACTTATACCTCGGGAACGGTTGCAGTTTATGAGTGATGTAGTAGCAATTACCATCGGCGACAAACAGTATTCCCATTTTACATCGTATAGCGTATCGTCGGGCATTTACACCGCTGCCGGTACATTTTCGATTACATTCCCGGAAAAGGCGGCGCCGGAAATTACTACCGGTAAAAAATGTGTAATAACCGTTGACGGTGCAACGGTACTCACCGGTATAGTTGAACGCAGAGAAAAACGTGGATCCAAACAAACCGCTGAAATGATAGTGGGCGGCCGCGACCTTATGGGATTGGTTGTCGATTATCATATCGAGACATTTAAAACCCTGCGCAATAAAAAGCTGGTTGATGTTGCTGAATATTTTTTGCGTCAGATAGATTTTATTAAAAGTGTCAACATTACATACCTGGATGGCGCCGATAGCCTGGACATTGCTCAGGAATATGTACAGCCGGTACCGGGGATGAAGGTCTTTGACTTGTTGAGCGGAATTGCAGCTGCAAGGGGTATGCATTTTTATCTGCGTTCGAATGGTTCGTTGGTGTTCGGCAAACCAAGGGGATTCGGATCGGAAACGTTTTTTGTCTGGAATACCGGAGAAAATAATTGTAATTATACCGAAAAAGGTTTTGTAGAGGACATCTCTCAGCAATATTCCCGCGTTACGGTTACCGGTCAAAAACAATCGGATGCATTTACCGGTTTAAAAACGATTAATGGTAAAGCAACCGTTGACGACGATGAGTTTCCTCAGTTTACAAAACCGCTCGTTGTTGAAACACAAACAGCAGGAGAAACACTTTCTCACCAGGCCCGGATGATTATAGAGCAACAGAGGTTTGATGGCTGGTCGTTGCGGTACGTGCTGCCTGGTCACTCTCAAAAAGGGAATATCTGGCAACCGGATACAATTTGTGCGGTTGATGATTATACGATTCCGTATCGAGGGGAATGTCTGCTCTATTCCCGATCGTTTAATATGAATAAAAATTCGGACGGAGAGGCAGAAAAATCGACAGAAATCATTCTCGGCAAAATGGGGTTGCGGGTATGAATAACAACAATGTGCGCATTGTCCGGGGAACGATAACGGATGCAACTGCATCGCCCGGTAAATTGATCCGATGTAGCGTTATGGGCATCGAGGATGAAGAGATCGATGATGTAGAGCTATTCGGAGATCATGGATCGAGTGCGGTACCCGATGATGACAGCGAATGCATTGCCGTGCAATTCGGACACCGAACGATCGTAATTGCCGGAGCCGATCGCCGGATCGCTCCGTCGATGAGTAAAGGCGATGTTGCAATACATACCGATGCAAATCAGTATATAATCATAAAAAAAACAGGTGGTATCGATATCCGGACAAGCGGTGTAGTGACGGTTTATGCAGCGCAAATAAAGCTCGGTGATGATACGCTCCTCCCGGTGGTGAATGGTGTTGTAACTCCGGAATGCGCCTGCTCGTATGCCGGAAAGCATGTGCAGGGATCTGCAACCGTAATGGCAAAAGGGTAATACGTGAAAACGAGAGAACAGGTTAAAGCAATTATCGAGGCGGCAATGGTTGCTGCCGACTTTTATCCGAGAGGTACCGTCGGGCTCGATCGCGTGCATACGCACAACGATATTATTGTCGATGGCATATTTGATGCAATACTGTCGTTCAATTACGACTCGTTTTATGACCCTACAACAGCGCACCCCGCCTCGCCTGCATTGTGGGATACCTATATATCATCGGCAACGGCAAACGGCTGGACGGTAGATAAAATTTATTGCTGGAATGGTACAACATGGACTGAAATAGAGCCTGTTGAGGGCATGCTCGTTTGGATAAATGACGAAGACACGTTTTATAAATATGACGGCTCGGAATGGTCGAAATTGATTTCCTCGAATGAAGTTATACTGACATATTCCAGCGCAGTAACGATCGACGCCACTGCAGGAGACGTTTTTCACGTTACACTTACCGGAAATATCACATTTAACGCTCCAATAAACGCCATTGCAGGAAAAAAAGTCGCCTTACGCATAAAGCAGGGTGGCTCCGGATCGTATACCGCAATGTGGAATAGCATTTTCCGCTTTTCGGATGACATACCGTCACCGACGCTATCATTGCCAATCGACGCATCTGATTATATCGGATTTATCTATAACGGCGTTGATGAATCATGGGATTGTGTCGGGCTGGTTCAGGGGGTGGCTGATGTCTAATTGCCCGATAACTGATGGGTTGGTGCTCGATCTGGATCCAGCTGTCGGAATTACGAAAGACCAGGGCGACCTGGTGTCGTATTGGGAGGATCAGAGCGGGGCGGGAAATCACTTTCAACAGTCGACTACGGCCAGAATGCCGTTATGGTCGACTATCCCATATACTCCGGAACATTCATGGCTGAAATTTAGCCGAAGTCTCAACAATTATTTGCAATGTGTTAAGGGCGACATGATTCGCAATGTTCCGGGATTCACGCTGTTTATGTTCAGTCGATTGATTGACGTAACATATAACGGGGTGCAATGCTATTTTTGGGCGGGGAGTAGCGCGCAGCCGAATTATGCCAGGATGTATTACTCGTTAATTGATCAAACGTATCGATACGTGCAAGTTGGTGGTCGTCGGCTTGACGAGGAAACCCACAGATATTTTAAACCAGGGTATAATGCCCTGGACGGCTCAACGTGTTTTTTTAAAGCTGCTATTAATTACCAGGTTGGAAACATGCAGATTAAACCCAGTATACGAGCAAATGAGGTATCGGGCGGAACTTTGCAGAGTACGGGATATACTAGTGATACCGATACCGATACAATAATTATTGGCAATTCAATTGCGCTTGATAAACCAGCCGATATTTATGTCGTAAGGGTTTTGGCATATAATCGCATACTGGACGCAGGTGAGTATCTAACTCTAAAACAATATGTCAAAGACGAGTATTTTAACAAGACAAAAACCGTTGGCGTCGGCGCTGATTTTGAGCATTGGGGCAAGGTTTCAGACTGGCTCAACAACTCAACTAAATATGGATTGGAATTATTAGGCAACATCGTTTTCAATCAAATCAGCGATCTCTCAAATGGGGCAAGAACAACATATTATACTATTTATCAGGATGGTTCCGGTCTGAATGAAAACGTTGATGATTTAACAGATAAAGTTGTTGTCGAATGTAATGGAAACAGATTTAAGACCTTTACAATGGTAGATTGTTTGGTTATGACTTTCTCGGTTGCATCTGCTGACATCAGAGTTTTTAACGTGCACGATTTAGTAATAGTGGTTGGCGAAAATGGTAGTGGAACAGGAATTTTGCTTGGTGGATCGGGTTTAACATCAAAAATATACCATATTTTCATTTACTGTTTAAATCAAACGAATACTTTTTGGGGTATAAATAGGACTGGAAACGAGTCTGATGTTTTTAGTGTAGAAAGCTGTTTGCTGGTTAATTTACATACCGGATCAGCTGGTAATGAGTCTGGAAACCCTACGGCAATTGGAGGAAAATTCTATAAAAACATCATGTTTTTTAACTGCGGGTTTGGATATCAAACAAATACATCAGGATTTGCAATTTGCACAAAAGGAGTTTCTGACAATGAGATAATATTTGAAAACATTGCATTAATTCGCGATGATGGGATTGTCGGTAGAGATATAAATTATTACGGAATAAGAAAAAAATTCATCAACTGTGCCACATCCGACGCAACAACGTTTGCTGATCTGGCTGCGAGTTATCCAGCCAATATTATCGACTGCATCGATGCAATACCCGCAACAGAATTAATGTCGACAATGGTTGGTCACAGGAAATTTTGTCGCCCTGAAATAGTTGAGGGTGTGGGATTATATAATGGCGGCATCGACCCCGAGATAGCCGATAAGGATTATGCGGGTCGTAATTATGGTAAAGATGGGGTTTGGCCGATAGGGCCATTTCAATATAATTCGTTTAAAACGCGCGGTCTGTTTCCGATATTTTAGGAATACAAAAATGAACGATGGCTTTTATTTCGATACAGAAAAAGACTGTTTTACAAGTGCACCGGCAACAACTGTTGTCGGCGACATCGTGGTGTTATTGACCGCGAAAGCTAAAAGCCTTTCAAAGCAGGAAACCGGAGCTCCGGTATATGCAGGAGATTGCTTTTTCGATCCGTCGATCGGCAGCAACGTCTATGAAATAAAAACAGTTGACAAGGAAAGTTTAAAGCGCATTAAAAACAGTATTGAGATTGCATTAAAGCCATTGAAAATATCAAAAAAAGTTAAATCAATAACAGTAATTGTTGATAAAAATATGGATGATAAAAATCGTGTAGACGTTTCTATCGATGCCATTCAATCTGACGACACTCTGGTTTCATACAATCAATTTTACGAGGTTACATAACGATGACGTATTTAAAATCATTTGACGAAATTTACAACGATATATTAACTGCCCATTTCAATAAGTCGGGGAATACTCCGGATCTATTAATCCGCATTATTTATTCTGCAGTTGCCGTTGTCGCATGGGGATGCTATCGATTTGCGCATTATGTATCAAGGCAGCAATTCCCAGATACATCAGATAGTCAGGGACTAGAAAAACACGCGAAAACGTATGGTATAAACAAAGAGTCGGGAGAAACTGACGACGAGTTATTAGGTAGAATAAATGATAATATTCAACGTCCCGATGCAGGTGGTAATCGATTCGATTGGCCGCGGTGGGCGAAAGAGGTTTCGTATACTCATGATGCAGGAGAATTAACAGAGTGGATTGAGACGGTTAAGGATGCAATTGTCGTTGAAAATTCAAGGGGAGGCGGCACTGTTAACCTCGTCGTTACATCGGATCGGCCGGACGTTGGATTTGAGGAGGTTCCGACCGCTGAATTATTGGCTGAAATAGGGTCTTATATCGAGACTAAAAGAGTTTTGGGATTATGGGATTATCTGGTAATTGGTGCGAGTCAATTATCTACCGACATTACTATCGATATAACAGCAGACGATTTCGATGCCTGTTCTGCAGAAGTCGAAGCTCAATTAAATTCGTTTATTCAAAGTATGATTCCCGGCCAAACATTGACGCTTTCAAAAATCACCTCAATTGCCGACGATGCTGGTGCAACTGATGTATCGATAACTGCACCTTCCGGTAATGTTGTTCCTGAAAATGGCCCTCTATTGTATGGTCGTATTTGGCCAGGCACAATAACGATCGGCGCATTATGATCTCAGTAAATGCATTAAAAAAAATACTGTGTTTTGTTTTCGATTTGTTTGATGACGAGTTGAAATATATGCTCGATGTTATTGGTGGGGTTTTTGATGATATCAATGACACAATTGCATTTATTAAAACTCAAATTAATCCGTTCGAAGCGATTGTCGACGGAAGCCTGCCTGATTTCGAGCGGTTTTATCAGGTGTATCCAGCGACGGGAGACACGTTAAATACCAGGCGCAACAATGTGGTCGCTGCAATGCGATCGCGCGGAGGAATGAACGTATCGAGGTTTCATTTAATTGCGGAGGGTTTAGGATATATTATCGGCACAACATTGATTATTACAGAGGGTAGTTATCAGGCATTTCGTGCCGATTTTTCTCATGCAGATATTGATATCATTTATGATCAGGATGGTATTTATTCGATGTATACAGTTATCGTAACCGGTATAAATGTTGAAAGTGATTTAATTTTACAAAAAGCGTTCGAAAAACAACGATCTCCGGGAATCAATTTTATCTATGACAATTTATAAAGAAGGTATTAATGGCTAAAACAACGATTGCGTTTGGTGGTATTGTTCCTTCGGCATATCTCAATGCAAATGCGTCTCATGTTCATGATGGTGTCGATGAGGATGGACATAATAGTCAAATTTCTCTCGATGCTCATGTGGATGGTGTTGCAATTGCACAGATTACGGGCAGGATTCCTTATTGTAATTTGCCTGTTTTAAGGTTGTATGGTTATCGCAGTGGATTAAAAATGTCGTACTATGAGGATGGTGGTGACTGGGGAATTGACATTGCTATTGGTGTTGCAGAGTCGCAGAATTCAGTTTCAATTGGTGGTGTTAGTAGCACACCATTAATTGAGGTCGGTACTACAATTCGTAAAAAGGTTATAAACTCTGGTAATTGGTCCACATGGGTAGAAGGTACAGCAGGAAGCGGAGGAATCCCTATTGCTGCTACTGAATGGACACAGGCAATTGACGATGATATTTGGTTACATTGCTTTTTACTGGGTAAGAGTACCGATCTAACGGCGTTTGATTTCGGGTTTGATGATTCTATAATAGCAGTTCAATTAAGGGAAGTTGCGGCTTCCGCCGGTTATGATTTATATCGGCGAATCGGATCAATTAATATTCTGTATGATTCAACCTATCAAATCCGTGCTTTTAAAAACTATGGGAAAAAATTTCTTTGGGAAAATAATGTTAATGGGTATGTCCGCAATTTATCCTCTCAAACATTGTCGTCATATCAAGGTTTAACAAGTGCCAATGTTCCACCTGATGTTTCCGTTGAGGCATTGTTGCGATGTTTGGTCGACACACGTACTGTGGCAATGTGTATGTGTAATGTGTTGATTACTGATTACGATCAAAGTGACGATAATTTTACTGAGCAATCATCAATATTATCTTACGAGAACATTATTTGCGGAGAATTCAAGGTTATTACAGACATTTATAAGCAGTTCAAGTTATCATATATTTCAAGTGCTGATATCGATACTCTGTTGATATCAAATCTTGGATGGATTGAGTTGTAGTGTAATGAGCGATTAATCTGCGGTTAAAGTACCATTGTGCAATTTGATAAAATATCAAACTAAGTGAAAAATAGTTTCATTTCATTCGTCGCGTTATAATCGTCACACCTTTCATCAT
>JBBABV010000009.1:0-39001 GCA_041657445.1 Minisyncoccota bacterium
TCAAAAATTCCTATTCTCCCTTTATATCCTGTCATATTACATTTATCGCAACCCACCGGCTCAAAAACTTTGAAAGGGGCAGAAAGGTCTATATTGTATTTAGAAAGTTCTTTTTCTTCCGTTTTAATGCTTTCAAGAATAGTATCAATTATCTTTTTTTCTTTTTCGTTGATTTCCCCCTCTTTTTTACAAAAAGGGCAAAGTTTTCTAACAAGTCTTTGTGCAAGGGAAAGGGAAAGAGCAGACACCATTATTTTTGGATTTACATCAAGATCAATTAACCTTGGGATTACACCTGCCGCGTTGTTAGTGTGAAGAGTAGAAAATACCATATGTCCTGTTAGTGCCGACTCTACTGCAATTTTAGCAGTTTCCCCATCTCTTATTTCACCCACCATTACAATATCAGGATCTTGTCTTAAGGCACTTCTTAATCCACCCGCGAATGTGTATTTTTGGTCAGTTTGAGTTTGGGTTATTCCAGTAAGGTGATATTCTATTGGGTCTTCAATTGTGATGATTTTTACTTCAGTAGAATATATTCTATTTAAAAATGCATAAAGAGTGGTTGTTTTTCCGCTTCCTGTAGGTCCTGTAACTAATATCATTCCATTTGGTTTTTTGATTTCTTCTTCAATAATTGAAAAAAGAAAGGGTTCTATCCCAAGTTCTTCCATTTTGACTCTTATTGATTTTGGATCCAATATACGCATAACAATAGATTCTCCGTATGCTCCAGGGATGAGAGAGGTTCTTATACTTATTTCCGAATCTCCCTCCATTATTGAAAACCTTCCATCTTGTGCTATCTTTGTGGAAAGTTTTACACCAGAGAGAAGTTTGATACGAGAGTTTAAAAGATGATAGAGGTCTAACTCAAAGAACAAAATATCTTGTAAAACACCATCTAGTCGTAGTCTTACACGACCTCTGTCTTTTTCAGGTTCAATGTGTACATCAGATGCACCGATTTTGATTGCACCGGCTAAAATTATTTCAAGAATGCGAGAAACTTTATGAACTTGGTTTTTCTCTGTTAATTCTTTTACAAGATTTTCTATATCTTGCATTTTTGATATCTTCTCGGCTGTTTGGGATAGGATATCACCTGAGATTTCCAATGTGCCAGAATGCTCACTTTCTGCCATTGAGAGTTCTTCATATCTTCCCCATACTTTTTCTAAACTTGCTAAAGAGACCATATAAAAAACAGCAATAAATCCTTTTCTTTCCATATCATCTTTTATCCGTGCAAGAAGTTCTTCTTTTGGTGAACGAACAGCCACAAAGATTTTTTTACCAGAAAGTTTAAAAGGAGCAATTTTGAGTTCTCTCGCCTCTTTTTCACTTATAGCCCTTAATGCTTCATTGTCAACACCTAGATGAGTAAGATCTACATAAGGAAGGTGATATTTTGATTCTGCTAGCATTGCTACCAACCCCTCTTCTTCTTTTTGGCGAAGTTCTTCTAATTCAATTATTTGTTTCTCTTCGTTAAATTGATCGTCCGACATTGTATTTGAATTATAACACATAGGCAAAAATATAATCCATAATAACTACTCAAAAATGCTATAATTTAAATAATGATAAAAAATAGCAAAACTTTGGTGCTTCTTGATGCTCATGCAATTATTCACAGGGCATACCATGCGCTACCTGACTTTTTGTCTTCAAAAGGAGAACCAACAGGAGCATTGTATGGACTCTCAAGTATGCTTATGAAAATCATAACTGAACTCAAACCAGATTATTTAATAGCATGCTATGACTTACCAGAGAAAACTTTTAGACATAAAGCATACGATGCGTATAAGGCTGGGAGAAAAAAAACGGATACTGCACTCATCTCACAATTAATCAACTCACGAGAAATTTTTGAGGCATTTGGAGTTCCAATGTATGATGCCCCAGGGTTTGAAGCTGATGATATATTAGGAACGATAACAGAAAAATTTAAAAGCAACAGAAATATAAGAACTATAATTGCATCAGGGGATATGGACACAATGCAATTAGTAAAAGGCAACGAGGTACAAGTTTATACTCTCAAAAAAGGGATAAATGACACTGTTTTATACAATGAAGATAAGGTAAAAGAAAGGTTTGGTTTTGAACCTAAACTTCTTCCAGATTACAAAGGACTAAGGGGAGATCCGTCTGATAATATCATAGGAATAAAAGGAATAGGAGAAAAAACAGCGACAGAACTGATAAAAAAGTTTCAAACAATTGAAAGAATATTTAAAGAACTCAAAAGAAAAGATAGTGATGAATACTTTAAAAAACTTGGCTTCTCAGAAAGAATAATAAAACTCTTAAAAGAAGGAGAAGAAGAAGCCGTTTTTTCAAAAACATTAGCAAAAATAAGAGTAGATGCACCGATTGAATTTGTATTACCTGATAAAGAATTTAAAGAGAATTTTGATTCTAAAAAGGTAGAAAGAATGTTTGAGAAGTTTGAGTTTCGTAGTTTAGCAGGAAGACTTATTAATCTTTTTTCAGAAAGAAAAGTTTTTAAAGAAAGAAATGAACTTGAAGATCTACCAAAAGAATTATCAAATGAAGAAAAACCAACAAAGAATACAATAATTTCTTTTTGGCTCTTAAACCCAAATATAAACGACCCAAAAACAAAAGAAATTTTAAATTTTACAAAAACAGACTCCTTAACAGAAGCCGAAAAAATTCTTCTTGAGAAACTTAAAAAAGAGAATCTAGAAAAAGTATATGAAGAAATAGAAAAACCAATCATAGAAAGTGTAAAAAGAATGCAAGATTACGGTATTATGGTAGATAAAAATTTCTTAGAAGGGCTTTCTGTTGAATATCATAAAGAACTTAATAATACTACCCAAAATATATATACCCTAGCTGGTGAAGAATTTAACATAAATTCTCCCAAACAATTAGGTGAGATTTTATTTAAAAAACTGGAACTAAAATCAAAAAAGAAAAGTGCAAAAGGAGCACAATCTACAAAGATTGATGTTTTAGAAGAGTTAGAAGAAGCACATCCAATTATCAAGCAAATAATAAAACACCGAGAACTTTCAAAACTGCTTTCTACATATATTGACACAATTCCTAAAATGATCAATGAAGATGGAAGACTTCATGCAGAATTTGTTCAACATGGC
Source organism: Minisyncoccota bacterium (assembly GCA_041657445.1). GTDB lineage: Bacteria > Patescibacteriota > Minisyncoccia > Phycocordibacterales > UBA9973 > UBA9973. The sequence continues at coordinate 3,141 of JBBABV010000009.1, forward strand.
ACAGCAACAGGAAGATTTTCTTCTCAAAACCCCAATCTTCAAAATCTACCTACAAAAAGTGAACAAGGAAAGAGGGTTAGACAAGCCTTTGTTGCAAAAAAAGGATGGAAATTGATCGCTTTTGATTATAGTCAGATAGAATTACGAGTGGCAGGGATTTTGTCTGGAGATAAAAAAATGGCAAAGATTTTTAACGAAAGTAAGGATGTGCATTCTGGGGTTGCTTCTTTTGTATTTAATGTCCCCCAAGAAAAAGTCACAAAGGAAATGAGAAGAAAAGCAAAGGTGATTAACTTTGGAATTATTTACGGTATGGGTATTTCTGCACTTCGCAAAAATCTTGGTGGAACAAGAGAAGAAGCCCAAGAATTTTATAATAACTATTTTATTCAATTTAGTGGTTTGCAAAAATATCTTGAGGAAGTAAAAGATTTTGCGATAAATAATAAATACTCCATTACTCTTTTTGGTAGAAAAAGATTTTTACCTGATATAAATTCTAGAATTCCTTTTTTAAAAGCCTTTGCTTTGCGAACTGCTACAAACTCACCAATTCAAGGAACCGCCGCAGATATAATAAAACTTGCTATAAGATATGCTGAAGAAGATTTAGAAAAAGAGGGACTTACAAATGAAGCACATTTAGTTCTCCAGATACATGATGAACTTGTATATGAAGTAAAAGAAGAGGTGGTTAATAAGGTTATAATTATAGTAAAAAAGGCTATGGAGGGTATATTAGAAAGATCATACTTACACTATAAAACAGACATTCCTATTGTCGTCCATTCAGAAAAAGGAGATAACTTTGGGGAATTAATATAAGCACATATTGATTTTTTAATGTGTTATAATATACAAATGAACGAGAACCCAAAAGAAGAAAATACTTATAAAAACAAAATACACATTGTTTTTCTTCATTCATATTTTTGGTTTTTTGTGTTTTTTTTAGTAGGAGTTTTTCTAAATATTCTATATCCAATTAAAATTTTTCATTCCCAGGTCTTTTCCCCACTTGGGTTTTTTGTAATAATCCTTGCATCCTTGTTAGTATTATGGGCACAGAGGAGTTCAAGAAGATTGGACAAAAAAAATATCACAAAAGAAACTTTTTGTAATGGTCCATACAAATACACTAGACACCCAACCCAAACTGGGCTTTTCTTGCTTCTGTTAGGATTTGGAATTATGACAAATTCACTTTATATGATAATAGTCACTGTGTTATACTATTTCTTTGCAAGAGAGAAATTTCTTAAAGAGGAGGATAAAATTCTAGAGGCAAAATACGGAGAGCCTTTTAGAGAATACAAAAAAACCATTAAATTTTAGTTATGATATATCTTTTTTCTGGTGATGATACAAAAAAGAAAAGAACTGCCTATGAAAAACTTTTAAAGTCTGTTTCAAAAGAAACAGAACTGTTTTTTTTCTCTGATAAAGACTTTGATAAAGATCAGATAAAAATGCTTTATGCTGGACATGCACTCTTTTCTAAAAAAAACATTGTGATAATTGAAAATGGGCTTGATAAAGAAGAAAACAAAGAATTTATATTTAAAAACCTTAATAAAATAGCAGATGCTGAATATGACTTTGTGTTTTTGGAAGGGAAACAACCTAAAACCATAATTGATAAATTTATAAAAGTAGGTGGAGAGGTTAATCAATTTAATATTGATTTTAAAGTTGAAGAGAGAAAGCATTTTAATATCTTCGCTCTTACTGATACATTCTCTGTGAGAAATAAATTAAATCTATGGATAGTGTTTAGACAAGCAATAGAGAAAGAGATTCCATTGGAAGAGATAGTAGGAGTACTTTTCTGGAAGGCAAAAGATATGCTTCTAAAAAGAAACTTTAGAAAGTTTTCTGAAAAAGAACTAGAAAATTTTATTTCAAAAATATCATATTTTCTACCAAAAGTAAGAAAAGAAGGGATAGATGCTGAATCTGCCCTTGAGCAGTTTTTGCTTGAGGTGGTGTAAGTTATTCACGGTTTTACCTTCAAAACCGTTAAAATTCTTCAAAAATCACATTTTTTCACGGTCTTGAGCTAATTTTTCACTGATTACCGATTTTTTACTTGCTCGTTTGCTACTTTGTGCCTTGCGGTAGGGATTTATATTAATCCTCCAATTTTTAAATGCGAAAGATGATACTTAAGGATTTAGGAAATATTTACTGTTGCTGTTATAATTTCCTTGTAAAAAAACACAATGCTAACCCACAATGAAAAAGTAAATAAAATTTCTTCTCTTTTAAGAGAACGAAAAAGCACAAGTCCTGTTTCTTTTAAAAAGAAAGCTGTTTCTCACCAAGTACCAAAACCAAGTGATAAGGCATATGATGAAGTAAAGAAAATATCTGACCCTAATAACATTTTTCGCACCCTCTATACAAAAATGTGCAAGGTAACCCAAGGGGTGAAATAACAGAAAGTTTTTATTGATTTTTCAAATCATAGCAAAAAACTCAATTTTTTATAAAGTTTTTGACTTAATTGCCATTAGAACAGGATATTATTATAAATATTTTATCTAATTAACGGTATATGAAAAGGTTATATAATTGACTGCTTTTTATTAAAGCGTTGCACGAAGGAGTTGATAAACAACCTCTTGCTTTGTTTCAATAATTTGTGGTATAGTATATCTATACATATGAAAAGCACCTCTGTGGGTTCCGTCCCTAAGCGGTGCTTTTCTTTTTGCCTAGTAATTTCTGTAAATTATTAATAAAAACTATTTTTTCCTTCGCACTCTTTTTTAGTAAAACAGAGCAAGTATCTTTATATGGACTTATGACTATTTCTAATTTATTTTCTGAATACAAATGTTTAACAAGTGAATAAAAATCTCCATCGCTTGAAACTATAACTGCTTTATTATAATTATTAAAATCAAGCATTGCTTGTAAAACTAAATCTGCATCAACATTACCTTTTGCCCCGCCATCTCCATTTGGAATTACTGGTTTGTAGACTAAAATATATCCAAATTTTTGTAGTCTTAAATACAAATCTTTGTTTTCAGGTAAGTATCCAATAAAAATGTAAGCAATATCAACTCCATATTTTTCTTTAAATAAACTCTAAATCTTTGCCAATCCAACCCCCAGCCCAAAGATTTTATTCTCCGATGCAAGTTTTGTGAATCTATAAAAGCATAATTACCTGATTTTAATAACATGTTTTTATTATATCAGAAATATTCAAAAGTCTAATTTCTGATAGGTCAAAAGAATCATATACAAATTATCAAAAAATCCTTCCGCAGAGAAGGATTTTTTTAATACTGTCCGCCCGCTCGGGATCGAACCGAGGACCTTATCCTTAAAAGGGATCTGCTCTACCAGCTGAGCTACGGGCGGATTTATCTTCACAACAAACAAGGTGTGCTTTTTAAGCACTCAAGCCAAATATATAGGAAAATGAAACAGAAATCAAGGAAAATATCTAACTACCCTTGTTTTTTTAACCAATCAACCATTTTTTGAAATGTGCTAGGTCCTGCTTCTCCGTCTGCTATTAATCCCTCTTTCTTTTGGAAATTCAATATATCAGCCTTCATACCTGGACCAAAATCATTATCAATTTTTTTTGAAGTATTGTTATAAATGTTTAGAAATTTTTGAACAGTTCCTACTCTTGTGCCACTTGATTTTTCTTTCATTACTACTTTATCCGCAATTAATTTTTCTAGTTCGGTTATAAGGGTTTGATTTTTGTATATAGTATTAGTAGAAGGGGTTTCAGTGTTCTCTTCTTCTGGTTCTATGATTTCTTCTGTTCTGGTAAGAGTTCTAATTTCACTTTTTAGGTTTTCAATTTCTTCTTTTAATTTTTCATTTTCATTTTTTAGTTCTTCTTGTTTTTGTTTCTCTGCATGAAGACTTCCAGAGTCTAATGTAAAAAAGGCCCAGTAGCCTACTAGCACTATTATTATTAGCAATGCAATCAAAAGTAAAGCTGATTTTAAATTTTCCATAACGAAATACATTATATCATAAATCTATCTATGTGCTATACTTTTTTTATGTTTCTAACAAGGATAAATAAATCATTGATATATCTACTTATTTTTACTGTTATCAGTTCACTAATAGCACTTTTGTTTTTGATTAAGGCATATGGTATTGTTTTTGACTTGGGTTATTATGGCACCGATTTTTAGCATATGAGTAATTCTATTTTTAAACTACATAATCCTTTTTTACCTGCAGGAGATCAGCCAAAGGCAATTTCTTCATTACTTGACGGACTTAAAAAGGGAATGAAGAAACAAACCCTTCTTGGAGCAACAGGTACTGGAAAGACCTTTACTGTTGCAAATGTGATAGCAAAATACAATAAACCTACATTAGTGATAGCCCACAACAAAACCCTTGCCGCTCAACTTGCTCAAGAATTCAAACTATTCTTTCCAAATTCTGCTGTGCATTATTTTGTTTCATATTATGATTACTATCAACCTGAAGCATATATGCCGATTTCTGACACATATATTGAAAAAGATGCACAGATAAATAAAGAAATAGATAGATTAAGACATGCAACCACAGAGGCCCTTTTGACTAGAAAAGATGTAATAATTGTTGCATCTGTGTCTTGTATATATGGATTAGGTTCTCCAGAAGAATATGAAAAAGTGAATCTACGGGTTGATGTTGGGATGAAACTTGATAGGGCATCATTACTTAAAAAATTAATATCAATACATTTTGAGCGAACGAATGTAGATCTTACCCCAGGGACATTTAGGTCAATAGGGAACAAAGTAGAGATTATGCCAATTTCTGAAACTTTTTCATTTCAGGTTGAAATAGGAGAAGGAAAAATAGAAAGAATACTAAAAGTAGATCCAATTTCTTCCAAAATTCTCTCTGAAGAAAAAAGTATATTTATTTTCCCCACTAAACATTTTATTACAAACGAATCAAAGAAAAGAAAAGCAATTTCTTTAATTAAAAACGAACTTAAAAACCAACTTAAAAAATTTGAAAAAGAAGGAAAATTACTTGAGGCAGAGAGGATTAAAAGAAGAACAAACTATGACTTGGCTATGATTAAAGAGATAGGATATTGTAATGGGATAGAAAATTATTCAAGACATTTATCAGGAAAAGAAGAGGGAGAACCACCAGAAACATTACTTTCATATTTTCCTAATAATTTTCTCACTATTGTAGATGAATCTCATGTTACTCTTCCTCAACTGCAAGGTATGTATGCAGGTGATGCTTCAAGAAAAAATACTCTTGTAGAATATGGCTTTAGATTACCAAGTGCAAAAGATAATAGACCACTTAAATATGAAGAATTTGAAAAAAGAATTGGTCCCATTATATATACTTCCGCTACCCCAGGGAGAGAAGAGAAAGAAGAAAGCAAGCAAATAGTGGAGCAAATTATTCGTCCTACAGGATTAATAGATCCTGCAGTAATGGTAAAACCAGTAAACGAAAATCTCTCTTCTCATTATCAAGGACAGATTCAAGATTTTATCAATGAAGCTGAAAAGACAGTAAAGAAAGGTTTTAGAGTTCTTGCTACTACACTTACAAAAAAAATGGCTGAGGATTTATCTATCTATCTAAAAGAAAGAAAAATAAAAGCAGAATACCTTCACAGTGATATCAAAACTATAGAGAGAATAAGAATAATTACTCAATTTAGGAAGGGGGAATTTGATATTTTAGTTGGGGTAAATCTTTTAAGAGAAGGATTAGATTTACCAGAGGTTGCTCTCATAGGTATTTTAGATGCAGACAAGGAGGGGTTTCTTCGCTCAGAAACAGCCCTTATCCAAACAATAGGTAGAGCTGCAAGAAACAGTGAAGGTAGAGTAATACTTTATGCTGACACTATTACTACTTCTATGAAAAAAGCAATAGAAGAGACAGAGAGAAGAAGAAATATTCAAATTGAATATAATAAAAAGTATGATATTACTCCAAAAACAATTGTAAAAAATATCAAGGATATTACAGAAGAACTTGATAGTATTCACGATAAAACAGTAAGTGAAGAACTTTCTCTTGATATGGAACTTTTTAAAAAAATTTACACAAAAGACTTAAATAGAAAAGAGAAAACAGAAAGCAGGGATATAAGAAAACTTTCTCTCTCTGATGAAGAAAGAAATGATTTAGTTTATAAGAAAATAATAAAAATAAAGGAAAAAGAAATGAATAAGGCAGTAAAAGAACTTGATTTTGAAACTGCTGCGATTCTTCGTGATGAGATTATGATATTGCAAGATAAACTTAAAAAGTAATTTTATCAATATTGACCCACTGTCCGAGTTTATGATTAAACCTATACATTTTTCTGTAAATACTTATCCTTTTGAGGATTTTATCTTTTTGTGATAGCATTGTGGTAATAGTGAAAAGATACCCTACCTATAAGAGAAAATAGGAGGGGTTTCAGGTTTATGTATAAAAAATGGCAAACAAATCAAAAGAAAACAAAAGTATTGAGCAACTAAATAAAATAGTTATAAAAGGAGCAAGAACACACAATCTTAAAGATATTGATGTAGATATGCCGAGAAACAAAATGATTGCCATTACTGGGGTATCTGGTTCTGGTAAAAGTTCTCTTGCTTTTGATACTATATTTGCAGAAGGACAAAGAAGATATGTTGAATCTCTTTCTTCTTATGCAAGACAGTTTTTAAACCAAATGCCCAAGCCAGACTTAGATGAGATTTCAGGACTTTCTCCTGCTATATCTATTGACCAAAAATCTCGTTCCAACAATCCTCGCTCAACTGTTGCCACTATCACAGAGATATATGATTATCTCAGAGTTATGTATGCAAGGATAGGTCATCCACATTGTCCGATTTGCGGAGAAGAAATTAAGAAACTTTCAAATGAAGAAATACTTAATTTTATAATTGAGAAGATAAACATTTCAAACAAGAAAAGTAAAAATAGAAAATCGGTTCTTGGTGTAGAATGGGATGAAACAGAACTCAATATATTTTCACCTGTAGTTCGTGGAAGAAAAGGAGAGTATTATCAACTACTTTATGATTTACTGGGTAAGGGTTTTTCAGAAATTCGTCTTGACGGAAAAATAAAAAGACTAAGAGAGCAAATAATTCTTTCAAAAAACAAAGCACATAATATTGATATCTTGATTGACAAATTTACTATTCACGAATTTTTAAAAAACAAGGAAGAAGGTAGGGCAAGACTAGCAGAAGGTATTGAAAGATCTCTTCTTGAATCAGATGGGCTAGTGATTATAAAAATAGGGGATGAAGAATTTCTAATGTCATCAAAATTTGCTTGTAAAAATGATGGTTTTTCTTTCCCAGAGGTAGAACCAAGACTTTTTTCTTTTAATTCTCCATATGGAGCATGTCCAGAATGCAACGGATTAGGAACAAAGTATTTTGGAGGGAACGAGCCATGTGAATTATGCAAAGGAGCAAGACTGCGAATAGAAGCATTAAATGTATTTCTGTATGCTGGAAAAGAAAGAAAGAATATTTTAGAACTTTCTTCTTTATCAATCAAAGAAGCAGAAGAGTTTTTTAGAAAACTTAAACTCTCTGATAAAGAAAAAGAGATTTCTCTTCCCATTGTAAAAGAAATACAGGCAAGACTGCAGTTTATGCTTGATGTTGGATTAGATTACCTACAACTTTCAAGAAAGGCAAACACTCTCTCTGGAGGAGAAGCCCAAAGAATACGACTTGCAAGCCAACTTGGCTCAAGGCTTGTTGGCACATTGTATGTTCTTGACGAGCCTACAATCGGATTACACCAAAGAGATAATGACAGACTTATAAAAACACTTCTTAATTTAAGAGATTTAGGAAATACTATTTTAGTAGTAGAACACGACGAAGATACCATATTCTCTTCTGACTATATAATAGACATTGGTCCTAGGGCAGGAGTGCATGGAGGAGAGGTAATAGTCTCAGGATATTTAGATGAATTACTAACTTCTCCAAAGAACAAAAGTGGCTCACGAACTCTTGCATATCTAAGAGGAGAGGAAAAGATTTTAGTTCCAGAAAAAAGAAGAGCAGGAAAGGGTGTTTTAAGAATTACTGGAGGAAAGATTTTTAATATCAAAAATATGAATATAGAAATTCCTCTTGGGGTTATGACATCAATTACAGGGGTATCTGGTTCAGGAAAAAGTTCATTTATGTATGAAATTTTATATAAAAATCTTCAAGCAAGATATGATAGAAAGTATCGTTCTGCAAAGATTTTTAACTGTGCTTCTTTTTCTGGGACAGAATATCTAAGCAGAGCGGTATTGATAGATCAATCTCCTATCGGTAGAACCCCAAGATCAAATTTAGCCACATACACAGGAGCATTTACTCATATCAGAGATTTATTTGCAACCACAGATGAAGCACGACTTAGGGGATGGAAAGCAAATAGATTTTCATTTAATGTAAAAGGAGGAAGATGCGAAGCATGTGAAGGTAACGGACAAATAGCAGTAGAAATGCATTTTTTACCAACAGTCTATGTTACTTGTGATGTCTGTAATGGAAAAAGGTTTGATAAAGAAACTCTTACCGTAAAATACAAGAAGAAAAACATTTACGAGGTATTAAAAATGACCGTGGAAGAAGGATTAACTTTCTTTAAAGATATTCCTGCAATTTACGACAGACTTGCTACTCTAAATGGAGTAGGGCTTGGATATCTTGAACTCGGACAAAGTGCTACTACTCTTTCAGGAGGTGAAGCCCAAAGAGTAAAAATTTCTAGTGAACTTTTTCAATATCATTCACAAAGTTTACGAATGGAGAAGACTATGTATCTTCTGGACGAGCCAACAGTAGGACTTCATTATGACGATGTAGTAAAACTTCTTGAAGTTCTTAACAAATTAATTCAAAAAGGGAATACTGTTGTTATCATTGAACACAATCTAGATATAATTAAAAATTCAGACTATATTATAGACATAGGACCAGAAGGTGGAATAAACGGAGGAAATATAGTGGCTAAAGGAACTCCAGAAGATGTAGCAAACAATCCAAAAAGTTATACAGGTAAGTATTTAAAAAAGGTTTTGAAAAAATGATAAACATTAAAAAATACAAAATACCAAACCACCCCGGAGTCTACTTTTTTAAAAAAGGTAATGAGGTATTGTATATAGGGAAAGCAACATCTCTCAAAAACCGTATTAAAAGTTATTTTTCTAATGACCTCAAGGAAAAGAGAGGTCCCTTTATAGAGGAAATGATAAGCAAGGCTACTAGTATTGATTGGGAAAAAACAGAAACAGTGCTTGAAGCATTGATACTTGAGGCAAAACTAATTAAAAAACACTTTCCTAAATACAACACAGAAGGTAAGTCAGATAAAAGTTGGAATTATGTTTGTATTACAAAAGAAAAAATACCAAAAGTATTAATTGTTCGGGAAAAGCAAATTAATTTTTTAGAATCAAGATTCCTTGATGTAAAACTACAAGCAATTTTTGGACCTTTTACTAACAGTAATCAACTTAAAGAAGTTTTAAAAATAATTAGAAGAATCTTTCCTTATATGGATAAAGTTTCAAGTAAGAGTATGAATTACTCTTTTTACAGACAAACAGAACTTGCTCCAGATATTTTAACAAAGGAAGGCAAAAGGATATATTTACTTAATATTAAAAATATAAGAAGCCTTTTTCAAGGTAAGAAAAAAATGATTCTAAGGAATATAAAAAAGGAAATGTTTTTAAGTGCAAAAAATAAAGAATTTGAACTTGCAGGAGAATATAAAAGACAGTATTTTGCACTTAAACACATCAATGATATTGCCTTACTTAAAAATAACGATAGTAGTTTGTATTCAGGGTTGTTTAGAATAGAAGCATATGATGTGGCTCATTTAGGAGGAAAGGATATGGTTGGTGCAATGACAGTGGTAGAGAGTTTGGGTAATACTAGTGTAGTGGTTAAAAATGAATATAAAAAGTTTAAAATAAGAACAAGAACAGGGGCAGATGATACAGGAGCACTTATGGAAGTATTAGAAAGAAGATTTACACACAGGGAGTGGAGATATCCAAATTTGTTAGTAGTAGATGGAAGCACTTCTCAAATAAATGTTGCAAAGAGAGTTTTGAGAAAGATTAAAATTACAATACCGATTGTAAGTGTAGTAAAGGATGATAGACATAAGCCAAAAGGGATAGAAGGGGACAGAAAATATGCAAGAAAATATGAATCAGAAATTTTACTTGCAAATAACGAAGCTCATAGATTTGCTATTACATTTCACAAAAACTTAAGAAGGAAGAGTTTTCTAAAGAATAAAAAAATATGAATAAGAAAATAAAAAGAGAAAGGATAGTAATACTACATAATATCAGAAGCACAGAAAATGTTGGTGCAATGTTTCGCACATCTGATGCTGGAGGAGTAAATAAGATATATCTTACAGGGCATACTCCTACACCACTTGATAGGTTTGGCAAAAAAAATCTTAGATTTACAAAATCTGCTCTTGGGGCAGAAGAGTATGTAAAATGGGAACAAAAGAAAAGTATTTTTTCACTTCTTAAGTTATTAAAAAAGGAAGGATACTATATTGTCGGAGTAGAGCAAGCAAGGAACTCAAAACATTTTAAAAAAATAAAAGAGGAACAAAAAACTGCATATATTATGGGGGCAGAGGTAACAGGAATACCAAAAAGCATATTGAATAAATGTGATGATATAGCTGAAATTCCTATGAAAGGGAAAAAAGAATCATTAAATGTATCTGTTGCCCTTGGTATAATACTTTTTTGCTAGTAGTTTTAATAATATGATAACACAGGCTATTTTTAAAATTGAAAAAAGTTTAAAAGAAAAAGCAATGAAAAAGGCTCAAAATAAAGGTCTTTCCTTTGGAGTTGTTCTTAAATTAGCAACAAAAGCTTTTGCTGATGGGACAATAAATGTTGGGGTTTTACCGAAAGAAAGTTTTAACCAGAAAACAAGAGAAGAGTTAAAAAAATAACAGAAGATATAAAAAAACATTTCGCCGAACTTTAATTCCATAAGTACCATAAGAGCTTATCTTGAAGGATAAACTCCATAAATTTTCACTCAAAATTCAAAAAAGAATTTAAAAAATTTCCCGAAAAAGTAAGAAACCAATTTTATGTGGATAGGGTATATAACGGAATGAGAAGTATTAATGTTTCAGGAAACCAAAGAGCGATTAAAGCACTGATAATGTTATCTTCCTTACTATCAGAACTCATTCAGATTTATATTAACTATTTTTGATGAGTATTACAAAAATGAGCACTTCTCCCATTTATTATTTTTCTCACAATGATACCTTTACAATTTTTTCTTTGACATTTTTCTTTTGTTCTTCTGTATGCTTTATGATAAAGTTGAAATTTTCCTTTTTCTCCATAAATATTTCTATAGTCAGACATAGAATCTCCTCCTAGGTTAATCCCTTTTTTTAAGATTGCTTTGGTTGTTTTTGCAATTCTATTTATTTCTTTATCTTTTAATGATGATACAATTCTATCAGGTAGAATTCCTACTCTCCAAAGTATTTCATCTGAATATATATTACCAATTCCTGCTATTATACTTTGATCCATTAATACAGTTTTAATTTTTCCTTTCGGTTTTTTAAGTAATCTATCTTTAAGAATCTTAGGGTTAAAGTGTTTAGTTAATGGATCTGGACCTATATTTTTTAAATGCTTATTCCTACTATTCAATTCGTTTTTCTCCAACAATGTAATTTTGCCAAACTTTCTCATATCTGAAAATACCAGATGCTTCCCATTTGAAAAAGAAATCACAAAATGGACAAAACGATTAAATGAATCAGAAAGGGGACTAGTACTATGGGTGGGCTCCCATTTATTTATTTGCTTTCTTAATTTATATTCTCCATATAACAGGTGACCTGTCATTTTCATATGGACCAGTATTGTTTTTTCCCCTGAGAGATTTATCAATATGTTTTTTGCAATCCTTTCTACGGAAATTATTTTTTTACCAACAATTTTCTTTTTAAAATGTAGAAAATACTTTTGATTAGAGACAGTATCGTATTTTCTCTTGTCTTTTGTCGCTAAATCAGTCCAAACATTTTTAATTGTTTGGTTTAAGATGGTTTTTTTAAGTCCATTTACTGTTGTTTGAACCTCTGGTAGTTCAGGCATGCTATAATTATACAATGTTGTTGAAAAAAACCTGCATTTTATTGTTTTTAACCGCTTTGTATTTGATTTCTTTTGATGTTTCTTCTGTTCTTGTTGAAATGAAGGCTTTGTCTGACACCTCTTTACCCTTTACCCCTGTAAAAATACTAATCGTGCCTGGACATGATAAGGATTCAATAGGTGCTCAGTTTTTGAATCTTAAGGAGGAAGAAATGACCGAAGAACTAGCACTAAAAATATATGAAGAGTTGAAGAATGATGAAAGATTTGATGTATATATCACTAGAGATGAGTCTGGTTATCTCTCTGAGTTTGAAAATTATTTCACAGAGGGGAGAGAACAAATTATTTCATTTATTGAAGAAGCAAAGAAAAGAACAAAGGAAAAAATAAAAGAAGGAAGCTATATTGATAAATCAGATATTCAGCATAAAGTTACATTGAACACTGGAGTAAAGCTATATGGAATAAACAAGTGGATAGCATCAAATAATATTGATACAGTAATACATATTCATTTTAATGATTATTCTAGGAAGAATAAAAAAGTTGAAGGAAAATATAATGGATTTGCTATTTATGTTCCTGAGGAACAAATGGATAATGCTGAAAAAAGCATAGTTCTAGCAAAAAATATCTTTGAACAATTAGAAACAAGGTATAAGACAAGTAATAATGTAGAAGAGTATGGTGGAATTGTTACGACACAAGAGTTAATTGCCCTTGGTTCTAATGGAACTCTTCCTAAGGATACAAGTTCTGTTTTGATAGAATATGGATATATTTATGAATTTAAAGATAACTTCAAAAGAAGAGAGGAGTATGAAAAGATGAAAAATCTTACAGTAAATGCACTTAAAAGATATTTCTTTGAGTAAGTTTATATCTATTTATTTCCTAGAATTTTTAGAGCCTCTCGTATTTTTGTGTTTATGTCTCCATCCGAGGTTACCCTCTTTAAGGATTCTCGTGCTTCATTTTGAGAATATCCAAGGGACTTTAGGGCTTCAAGGGCATCAATATCTCCTTGTAGTGAAAAATCTATTTGTCCTTCTTTTATTTTGTCTCGCAATTCTATTACAATTTTTTCCGCAGTCTTTTTTCCTATACCTGAAACTTTTGTAAGATAACTTATGTCTCCTGACCCAATTGCTTTTTTTAGTGTTTCAATCCCAGTGACACTTAATACAGAGAGAGCACTTCTTGGTCCAATTCCAGATACGCTTATAAGCATTTCAAAAAACTCAAGTTCTTCGTAAGAGAGAAAACCAAAAAGTTCTAATGCATCTTCTCGCACATAAGTATATGTAAAGAGAGATAATCTTTCTCCTATGTTTCCTGATTTCAAAAGAGTGTCTGAAGATACATTTATCTTATACCCCACACCCCCTGCTTCCAGTATTAAGAATTTTTCTTTTTTGAGAGTTATTTCTCCTTTTAGGCTTCCTATCATTCTTTAATGATACCTATATGATTGGAAGTTTGCAAATTATTTTCTTTTCTGATAGATTATACCTATGCCAATAACAAAATCAGCCAAAAAAGCTATAAGAGGTTCTTTGCGAAAAAGAGCTATGAATGACCGCAACAAGAGAGCAATGAAAGAAGCTATAAAGAAAATAGAAAAGACCGCAAAAAGCGACAAGGGTTCAGCAATCAAGAATCTTCCTTCTGCTTATTCTGCTATAGACAAAGCAGTCAAAAAAGGAGTGATTAAAAAAAACACAGGGGCAAGAAAAAAATCAAGACTAACAAGATTATTAAAATAAAAAACAGACGAGCAATACTCGTCTGTTTCTCTTTTATCCTCTAGTTGGCAGGAACTGCTTTGGTTCCAGATTTTTCGTATAGCCATCTAACCGCAGCTACTAAAAGAAGGATTAATAGAATAAGAAGTAACCATCCAAGAAGGGTATTAGGTAAAAACCCTGTTCCGAAAATAGCATTTGCTCCTAGTCCACCAAGTCTTTCTTCCCCAATAGTGTTTCTAGAATAAGCAAATACTTCTTCTTGTTCTCCGGTATTGGATATTGTGTAAGCAAGGTTTGCAGGGATTACTACAGTCTTTCCTATTTCTGAACTAGTTTTAACTACTGATGTAATTCTCACTGACCCATCTTCACCTTGTGAGAGATCTCCAATACCTACTACTACCATATTGTCTTCTTCTGAATATGATCCTTTTGTAGTTTCTACAAATTCAAGTTCTCCAGGAATAGCAACTCTTAGCACAACATTCTTTAAATCTTTTGAAGATATGTTTTCATATTCAACAATATAATCTACAAAGTTTCCTCTTCTTATTATCTCTTCATCTCCACTGATTGTAAGCATTACAAGTGATGGTCTTGAATTACCTGTGGATGTTGTGCTGTTGCTGACTACTGTTGTGTTTCTATATACAACATTTGTCCCCGTGGTAGTGTCATTGTAAACAATGAAGTTACCAGTTCTAAATGTAAGGATGTTTCCTCTTGAAATTCCATATTGATTTTTTACCACCATTCTGAAATAGTATATTGTATTTGGAGAAAGGTTGGAAAGAGTTTCAGAAAATGGAACAGAAGAAACATTTCCTATACTTCTTTCTTGAGTATATAGTCCAAGGGCTACAGTTTTTCCATATTCAAAATATCCAGAGGAATAAGAGTTATTTGAGATAGTAGCAAAACCGTTTATTTGAGCACTAGTTTGAGTTACATTGGAAGCCATAGAGGTCACAGCAGAAGGGGTGCAGTTACCATAAGCACATGAATCTACTTGAGGAGTAATATATCCACTTCCACTCGTAACAAAACTTAATATGTTTCCTCTTTCAGTTCCTTCAGAGTTTCTTGCTATTGCTCTGAAATAATAAATAGTGTTAGGAGAGAGTCCTGATATACTTTCTTCAAAATCATCTCTTCTAGTTCCTTGGCTGTCTTTACTTGTTGTTCTGTTTAAGTTGCTATAACTTGTGCCCCATTCAAACCAAGTAGAAGTTGAACTTCCATTTGGATCAACATATCCATTTAATACTGCTCTAGAATCAGTTACAGATGTTGCAGATTCAGTAGTTACATCAGGCCTATCTTCATCATCATCATCATCATCATCGTCATCGTCATCTGTTCTAAAACTTTGTCGTGAACCATACACTGTTTCTCCGTTATCGTTTTGTGCTACTGCTCTGTAATAATAGGTTTTATCAGAATCAAGTCCATATATAGTATATTCATAATAACTTCCGCTTGTTGAGCCATAACTAATTCTTGAAGTTTGATGAGAGTATGAACCAGAACTTGTTCCCCACTCAAACCATGCTCTTGTATTGTTGTTATTTCCATTTGAAGATACATACCCACGCAAAGTAGCAGAATCTTCATCAATGTTTATCGCACTTCTTGTGCTTACATCTGGAGTATATTCATCATCAAAATTGTTATTGTTATTTACATTTACAGTAATAGAATCATTTGTTTGCTGACCTGTTCCGTTAAAACAAACGATATTAAATGTGGCTGTATTATACATTGGACCTGTGCTGAAGTTTCCAGAAGTATTTCTACTTCCTGCCCATCCATTTACCCCACCTGTTGCATTACAATATGAAGTATTATATGAATTCCAACTTATCAAGCTTGAATTACCAGAAGTAATGCTTGAAGGACTTGCAAATATCTCAACTACTGGATTATTGTCAACAATCGGAACACATGCTGAATTATTCCAATATGTTCCTGAGATACAAGAAGCACTTGCTGTTTTTGAGTCAAGAACAGTTGATCCATTTCTTAATTGAAAAGTTGTTGATGGATATGATACAGAAACATTAAGAGGGTGGTAGGAATAACGATATGAATCATCAGAAAGAGTAGATCCAGTATCTATGTTTACCAACGAAGGGTTTGTTGTATTTTGTGTAGTCCAAGTAGCATGTACCTCACAAGTGTTTTCTCCACTTTCAATAATACAAGAAGAAGGAGATAGGGTAAGAGCTCCTGTGGCTTCTATAACAGGAGCACTGTCAACACTTATTTTAACAGAATCAGAAACAGTTTTTCCACTGTTATCATAACAAGTGATATAAAAATTAGTTGTTGCCTTTAAAGATCCAGTATTATATTGTCCACCGGATGCAGATCTTGAACCAGACCAAGGATTTGGTCCATTTGCAGAACAAGAGACGATGTTTTCTGATGTAGTCCAACGAAGAATTGTTCCTGAATTATTATATGAAAGTGAGGTATCGTCTGCGGTAAGATTGACTGTAGCAATTGGAGTATTGATGACATTTATTGTTACAGAGTCAGTAGCCGTCTCTCCAAGACCATTACTGCAAGTAATAGAAAAGGTGGAATTTTTAGTTATGTTACTTGCATAAAAACCTCCAGAAGTGTGTCTGCTTCCTCCCCATCCGTTTATTCCACCACTTGCTACACAAGAGATAGCATTAGAAGAAGACCAGCTAATAGTAGTTGATCCTCCGTATGGGATAGTTGTTTGAGACGCAGAGATATTTACAGATACAGGAAGACTCATTTCAGAGACATATATTTGTATAGTTCTTGTACTTGATGTTCCTCCTGCTCCTGTGCAATATATGGAATAAGTTGTATCTGTAGTTAAAGAACCAGTAGGGAATGTCCCCGAAGTTTCCTTTATGCCTGCCCATCCATTTGTTCCACTAGAGGCATAACAAGAAGAAGCATGAGAAGAAGACCATGTAATATAAGTGGATTCATTGTAATTCACACTTGTTTTTTTAGCAGAAAGACTTACGGTAGGTTTGATTTGCAAAGGGGAGACTTCTATTCTTACTGAATCACTCTCTGATACTCCTATGCTATTCTGACAAGTAATATTAAATGTAGTAGAACTAGAAAGTTGTCCTGTGTTAAAACTCCCATTAGTTTTTTTGTTTCCTGCCCAACCATTTGCACCACCACTTGCTACACAAGAAGTAGCATTTGTGGAAGACCAACTTATCACTGAATCACCTCCATATGAGATATTTGTAGGAGAAGCAGAGATGTTTACCGTAGGATCAAGGACGGGGCAGAAAGAAGTGGTAAATTGTTCTGTGGTTGCTGGATTAATTCTGTTTTCAACTTTAGTGACTAGTCTGTAGTAGTATGTGGTATTTTCGGAAAGGCCTGTTAGGTTTTCGTTGATTTCTCTAGCAGATGAAATTCTTCTTATTGATGTTTTTGTTCCTCCTCCGTTTTCAACAGTAGATCTGCTTGTACCCCATTCAAACCATGCCTCTATGGTATTTCCATTTGGAAAAATTGTTCCATATATTACTGCACTATCACACTTAACATCTGGACCAGCAAAAACAGGACTAGCACCGAAAAATAGTCCAACTAGAGCCAAACCTATTAGAATGTTTAATTTAAATTTTTTCATATTTTTTAATTTTTATCATAATTTTCAGAGTTTTTAACTCTTCAAAAGCATCGATATATTATACTCTATTTTAGTAAATATGTCAATATCTTTGAAGAATTGTGGAAGATGTCCTAAGACAGAGCTTCCACGGAAAACTTTTATAGTTATAGCCAATTGTAGAGGACATACAATATGCCTCCTACCAAAACCCCGGCCATGGCGCCGAGGATATTGAATCTGAAAACAGTCTGCTCCTCCCCTGGAGCAGACAATAGATTCAATAGATTTTCCCCATCAGTAGTACCGAATTGGTACTGATTATTATTAGTGGTCTCGACTTCCATGAAGCCTAGACCACCCACTATGGCCCCAAGGGCCATAGTGGATATTAAGCCCACGGTGTTCTCCGTGGACCAATCTTTAAGTTTAAGTGGGGGGGTAGGGGTAGGGGTAGGTGGGGGAGGGGGGGGGATAAAAGAATTTAAAAAATTTAAATTAATTTTTACAATTTTTATCTCGGCCGGTGTTGGCCGAGCAGGGTAAAAAACAAAAAACCCCGAGATTTTATTTCCACAGTCCAATCTGCGGATGGGGGTTGTCTCCCCCTTTTTTACTACAAAAACCGTCCCTGGTTTTTGTAGTACCCAATAATGACCGCCCACGACGGTCATTTTTACCCCCGTTGGGTACGGGAAGCTGATGGTATCTTCGCCATCAGCTAAACTCTTATGACCACTTAAAAACTGTGGTTCATAAAAGTTCACAGTCCCTAAATCAACTGCTTCCTGCAGTTGAGGAAGGGACAAAAACTTTTTCATTTTCGTCTGTGCCGAAGCACAAACAAAAGAAAAAAATACTAATATAAATAGTAATTTTTTCATTTTTTCCTCCGTTTATTTAGTTCAAAGAACTTATTTAAATGAATAATAGCATTTTATTGACAAAATGTCAAGCAAAATACGAATTTACCCTTAAAATACAAGCCAGTAGTAAAATCACGAAGAAAACACCAACTAATTTTAGTAAATTATCTGAAATTAACTTTAGACTAGCTAAATATTAATTAACTCTTTGAATATTTAATAGATAGAAAGCAAATCCAACTATTTTCAGCAGAGTATTTTTTCATTGATTCAATTTTTATCGTATCAGCTTGTTCGCCAAGAGCACCACCTCTTTTCGAAAGAATTTCTTAACCATTTTCCAGTCTGTATCAAAGAATATTTCTGGATCTTTGTCCTTTTCTGCATCCTCAAAATACACAAGTGCTTTTAATAGATGATGATAATTATGAGCGATATGCGGATACTGTGCTGGCAATCTTCTGACTATTTCTTCAAGCGGTTCAATGTTTTTTGCACACCAATATAAATCAAAAAAGTCTCTTTTCTTTCCTCTTTGTGATATTGCTGTTATTTTCATTACACCTATGTCTTTTGCGTGAAGCACCCTGACATTATTATGCCAAAGAGGTTTTTGTGCTGGTATAAAAAAAGGATACGCTATGAAACTTATTTTTGCCTTGAATAGTTGGCCATAGATGGTGTTTTTCTCTTCAATATCTGTCTGCCAGTCGTTGTTTTTCAAAAAGTGTCCCAATAAATTTCTTTCATTAAAGTTTTCTTTTTCTGTAAAAAAATCAAGGTCAAGAGATTTTCTGTTTCCAGCTTGAAGTGCTAATGCTGTCCCACCAGCTAGATACCAATCAGAATTTTTTAACCACTTTTGTGTAGAGAAAAAATCTAATGCCTTTTTAGTATTACGAGGGAGGGTTTCATAATGCCATTCTATTTTTTTAGTAGTAGTGTCCATAATGTTTTTGTTCTAGGGCGTAATGATCGCGAATGTGATATAACTCTTCGTAGGATTCGTTTATCATAAAAATCAAGTGCCCATCGTGCTTCCTTGTCGTTCCCAAAATCAGCAATGCGTTCAATGACATAATCAGCATTTTTCTTGGCATTTATGTTCTTTGGATCAATGTCCCAAAAAAGTGTTGATCTCCATTTCATATATATATTATATCATTTTTTACATAAAAATAACAGGAGGAAAGGAGCAAAATCTATTCATATCTTAGTGCGTCTATCGGATTAAAGCCTGATGCTCGTTTTGCAGGATAGTAGCCGAAGATGATACCGATTCCTGCTGAAACACTAAATGCAAGCGCAACTGAATCAAAAGAGATTTTTGTTTCTAACACTCCGAATTGAGTAATTACAAAAGATACCAATCCACCTAGCACCATCCCAAGTATTCCTCCTATCAAAGTAAGAATGATTGCTTCTATCAGGAATTGCTTATTAATATCTTTCTTTTTTGCTCCAATCGCTTTTCTTAAACCTATTTCTCTTGTTCTTTCTGTAACAGTAGTAAGCATCATATTCATGATTCCTATTCCGCCAACAAGTAGTGATATTCCTGCAACTGAACCCAAGAGGAGGGTAAATGTTTGAGTGACAGTAGATATGGCTTCTGTTAAATCAGCCATATTGAAGATACTAAAGTCTGCATCTTCTTCATTCTTTATTTTATGTCGCTCCAATAAAAGGGAAGTTATCTCTGTTTGTGTTTCTGTCATTACTTCTGCACTGTTTGCTTGCACACTTATACTTGATACATAATCATCCCCCGCTAAAAATTTTTGAGCAGAACGAAGAGGAACAAATATCATATCATCTTGATTCCCAAATCCACTACCACCTTTTTCTTCTGTTATTCCGACTATTTTCCATTGAATTCCGTTTATTCTGATTGTTCCCCCTACAGCATTTTTTTCTCCAAACAAGTCTTTTTTTGTTGTTGGCCCTAGTACTGCTACTTTTCCATAACTTCTGTTGTGTTGTTCTGTTATGAATATTCCCTCGTTGATTTTTACATTTCTTACTAGAGGATAGTATGAAGTTACACCTGTCACAGAAGTATTAGTATTTGTGCCCCTTCCTGCTACTTGGTATCTTCCTGAAAGTTCAGCCGAAACTGCATTTACAGATGATATTTTTTCTGTAATTGCTTCTGCATCTTCTTCGGTCAATGTTCTTGCTGAACCTCTAGCAGAGCTTGTCTGACTTCCTATTGATTGTTGTGCTCCAGGACTAATAGTTAAGAGATTTGAACCAGCAGATTGAATACTTGTTTCAATAGAACCCTGAGCACCTTGTCCTATTGAAACCATAGCGATTACAGAACCGATACCTATAATAATCCCAAGCATCGTAAGCCCTGTTCTTACTTTATTTGATATAAGTGCCGAATATGTTTCGTGAAGTGTGTCTTTTAGTTTCATGTCTTTTTGATTACTCT
The DNA here is from genome assembly GCA_041657445.1 of Minisyncoccota bacterium. Lineage (GTDB taxonomy): Bacteria > Patescibacteriota > Minisyncoccia > Phycocordibacterales > UBA9973 > UBA9973. The sequence goes on from JBBABV010000009.1 coordinate 23,989, forward strand.
CTTAATATGCTCTTTTGTATTTTCAACTAGTTCTCCATCTCTGATGAAGAGTATTCTATCAGCATGCTCTGCTACTTCCTGCTCGTGAGTGATTAGTATCACTGTTCTTCCAAATTCTTCATTAAGTTTTTGGAATGTTGCCATTACTTTTTCGCCAGTTTTTGTATCTAGATTTCCTGTTGGTTCATCGGCTAGAATTAGAGAAGGATTATTCACTAATGCTCTTGCTATAGCTACTCTTTGTATTTGTCCACCTGATAATTCATTTGATTTATGGAGAAAATGTTCTTCATCAAGACCTGCAGAAAATAGTGCTTCCCTTGCTCTTTTTTCTCTTTCTTTTTCATCTACTCCGAGATAAATGAGAGGTAACATTACATTTCGTAATACTGTTGTTCTAGGTAAGAGATTAAATTGTTGGAAAACGAAACCGATTTTCTCTCTTCGGATGTCTGCGAGTTCATCATCTGATAGAGTGGATACATCTTTTTCATCTAGAAGATATTTTCCAGATGTTGGTGTGTCAAGTGCTCCTAGGATGTGCATAAGAGTAGATTTACCAGAGCCAGATGGTCCCATAATAGCAACGAACTCTCCGTCTTTTATAGAAAAAGAAATATTTTTTAATGCTTGGAATTCTATATCTCCAGTTTTGTATATTTTTGTGATATTTTTTACTTCAATCATAATTATTGAATGCTTCGTATAGCTGGACCTGTTGTTCCACCACTTCTTCCTCCTGAAGGGAATAGATTGTTGTTTATTTTTACATTCTCTGTGGTAGCAGTGCTATATTTTTCAATATATTCTTCGCCTTCCTCTAGTCCATTTATCACTTCTGTTACTATATCATCTGTGATGCCTGTGGTAATATATTTTTTTCCTTGTTTTGTTTCAACATAATTTTTCTCTTTTTCTGTTTTTATTGCTCCAGAAGATATAGTCAAAACATTTTCTTTTTGTTCTGTGATAATTTCCGCTGTTACTGTCATTCCTGATTTAATTCTTTCATCGTCACTTTCAAAAGCAATTTTAATTGTGTAGTTCACTACTCCTTGACTTACCTCGCCTATTAGATTTATCTCTGTCACTTCTCCTTCTATTGTTATATCTTCTACTGCATCAAATACCAAAATAGCTTTATTACCATTTTTTATTCTTGCAACATCAATCTCATTAAGAGAAATCTCAGCGATTTTTTCTTCCGTTATTAGGGTTAGAATTTCTGTACTGCTTGATACTTCATCTCCCTTTTTTGCAGATACTGAAGCGATTATTCCATTAAATGGGGCTCTGATAAAATGATCATAATATGCTTCTTCTTTTTGTATAAGGGAAAGTTCTTCTGCTCTTAAATCAAGAATATCTGGACCATCTTCTAATTCCTTTAAATCAAGTTCTGCATTTTTAAGTGTCCGTTTAGCTTCTTTTATATTATTTTCAATAGAAACAATATCAGAAAGAGTGCTGTTTGCATCAGTAGAGAGTGAAATAATACTCTCATATGCGGAAGTAGCACTACTACTTCCGCTATTATCTCTGTCTTTTACATAAATTACTGCATCTTTTGTGTATTTTACTGCAAGAACGAGTTCATTTGAAACTTCTTTCATTCTACCTAATATCAATTCAATTTTTGAATTTTCGGTGTCTTTTGAGATTGTTCTATATTCTTTTATATATTCATTAAATAGTTTTTTTGCTTTATAGTATTGTGTTTCTGCTCTTTCTATATATTCCTTTTCAATTTTACCCCTGCTAGTGTTATTAGCACCTAAATATCCATTAAAAATGTTTTCAAGTCCTATGAGAATATCATTTGTGTTTGTAGATGAGGAAGATAGGGTTGACCTTGCATCTATGTAGTAATTTGATAGATCACTTTCTGCTTTCTCTTTTTCATCTATTGCATCACTTAGTTCTCTTTTATCAATATTTATTAGATTTTGATATGCGAGTTTGGCTGTTTCGTATTCATGTTTTGCTTCACTTGCATCAATTTGTCCTAAAAGAGTTCCTTTTTTTACTAAATCTCCTACTTTTGCATTAAGATATATCAATTCTCCAGATGCATTACTAGTAATTTCAATTTGATTTGAGGTAGAGATTTGTCCTGTGCCGGACACTGTGGTTTTAATCGATGCTCTTTTAACTTGGGAAAAAACAGGGATGCTTTCTGCTGGACCAGTGCTCATATTTTTGAATAGTATATATCCGCCAAAGAGGATAATTACTATTATTACGACTGTCCATATCTTATGAACGATCACCAATTTTTTGATTGTTTGTAATATTTTTACCATTTTATTGTTTATTAATATAATTTATTTTTTAAAAAGTAAATCTGGTTCAGGTACTACCCTTATTAGAATTGCCTCTATTTGCCCATTGTCGTTTGGTGATCCTATTACTGCGATATAGTCTCCTGTGGTTAATTCTGTAAGTTCTATCTCTTCTCGCATTTTATGCACGATTGTTTTTTCATTTGTGACTATTATTTTTTCTATCCCATCTTTATCTGTAATGGTAAGATTTGGTAATGTGTTGTTTATTATTTTTCCCGTTGAACCAAAAGCAGTAGGAAAATTTTCATGCTCCATTCTTCCAATCCCTAAAAACATTTTTTGTTCCATGTCTTTTTTCTCGGATATCATTCCAAAATTTTTTTCAAAATTTCTTTGCCAATTTATTCCAAATGATGCTTTCCTTACTCCTACCTTTACACCTACAGAAAAGACTATGATGAGGGCGAGCATTATTCCTATTCCATATAGGGCACCTAGTAGTATTTTTGAATTACTTATTTTTTCAATTATTTTTTTCATAAAATTTTTTTGTTACTTTTAATTTTTAAAATGCGAATCTAGCAATTTGTATTTGTTTGCTAGCTTCTTTGAAAGAAAGAAAAAAGACAAAAATTAAACCAAGAGAGATGACAGTTCCATATATAGGTAAAGATTCAAGTAAACTTAATCCAATTTCTTGCCAATAGGTTGATAGAATTTCTAAATTTGAAAATGCAATAGAAATATACTCATAAAAACCTGAGTAAGACAGGGATGCGGAAAGATTTTGAATAACAGGGATAAAAATAACAAGCGAAGAAATTCCAAGAGTTGATAAAGCCCCTAGTTTTATTCTTGCAATTCTTTTTCCTCTTAATTCAATTCTTTCAAGAATCTGATTTACTAAATATGATTCTGGTTTTATTTGTGTTTCTAAAAGTAAATTTTTTAATTTTTCCTTCATATCTATATATACGAGACAGGTGTGTGTTTGGGTGCAAAAAGAGATGTGATATTTAGTTATTCCCCCCTAAAATACTATTTTTTAGTTCAAAAATAGCTCTTCTCTTCCAACTTTTTATAGTATTTAGAGGTCTATTCATTATTTTTGCTATTTCTTCAAAAGTCATTTCTTCTTCATAATAGAGGAGAATAAGTATTTTGTAGTTTGCTGGGAGATCTTCTAAAAGATTCTTAAGAAGTTCACGGTTTTCTTTTGTTTCAAAGACCTCATCTGGTAGAGGGGATTCTTCTTCTAAGTTTTCTATTTCTTCGTCTTCAAGTTCAGAGAATACAAGAGACTTTTTCTTTTTTAGAAAATCAATTGCAGTATTTCTCGCAATTGTAAAAATCCAAGTTTTTAAACTTGCTTTTTTAGGATTGAATCTTTTCAGATTTTTCCATATTTTAATAAATGTTTCTTGGATTAAATCAGAAGCATTATCTCTACCTGCAATTTTTGCTATGAAATTGAAAAGAAGAGGAGTATATTCTTCCACTATCTCTTCAAAGGATTTATCGTCAATATCTTTCATGGTATTACTACTATAGCATGAAATGTTTTTGTGCCCCGACCCGCTCTGTAACCTTGCCCCGCAAGGCCACACAAGGGTTCTTTGGCGACTTCCAGCATACCAGTCCGAACCCACTCGATCGGGGGTTACTTTACAAACTTGACACCCCCTTGGCATTTCAAATGCGACAATGCGACACTCCTAAAAAGAAGAGTTTTCTAGGGTGAATGAGACAAATGAGACACTATTCTCGGGTATTTGGCAGTGTCTCAAATGCCAACAAATGCCAATTTTTGAGCCTCCCGCACGCTCTGGACTCCTAGGAAGGGTTGCGTCATCCCTTGTGTCGTATGACACAGATAGCAACAAAAGGGGCTGTTGGCGGTATCAGGCAGGCCGTCAAGCCAGAACCCATAAAAGTGAGGTACTGCCTTTATGCGCGCAAGAGTACCGAGGAAGAGGACAAACAAGCGCTTTCCATTGAGAGCCAAGTACGAGAGATGACAGCGCTTGCGGCGAGAGAGGGTTTGGAGATAGTCGAAATCAAGCGCGAATCGCACTCCTCCAAGGAGGTCGGCCAGCGGCCCATATACAACGAGCTTCTGCAAGAAGTCCGTGAAGAAAAGTTCAACGGAATACTGACGTGGGCACCAGACAGGTTGAGTCGAAACGCCGGAGACTTGGGTGCCGTTGTTGACCTCCTCGACCAGCAGAAGCTGGTCGAGATACGCACCTATACGCAGACCTTCACGAACAACCCAAATGAGAAGTTCATGCTGATGATTCTCGGGAGCCAAGCGAAGCTCGAGAACGACCAGAAGATCATCAATGTGAAGCGAGGACTGCGGGCGAGATGTGAGATGGGACTACGACCAAGTGTGCCGCCGACAGGATACTTGAGTGAGCGTCACCTCGACAAGAAGTGCCAGGTACGCATCGACCCGAAACGCGGACCAGTAATCCGCCAACTCTTCGAGAAAGTCGGCAACGAAAATTGGAGCGGGCGACAAACATACAAATGGTTGGAGAAAAGCGGATTCCGCACCAAGACAGGAAAACGATTCTCACTCTCAAATCTCTACATTACCCTCCGCAACCCCTTCTACTACGGCGAGTTTGAGTACCCCGTTGGAAGCGGCGAATGGTACCAGGGAGCACATGAACCCTTAATCACCAGAGAATTGTATGAGAAGGTGCAAAACAACCTCCGCGACCAGTACATTCCCAAAACTGAAAGCAAAGAGTTCGCCTTCACCAAGCTCATCAGGTGCGGATACTGCGAAAGCGGCATCACGGCAGATGAAAAGTTCAAGAAACTCAAGGACGGCGGCACCAACCGCCATGTCTACTATCGCTGTACTAAGGGCAAAGGTGTCGAGTGTGCCAATCCTGCTATCAATGAGCCCCTGCTTATCGAAGAGCTATCCAAACTGCTCGACATCATCGACCTCGACGAGATTGGTATGAAGGATAAGATCAGGGAGGAGATATCGCGATATAAACGATTCCGCATCGGTGTGCTCGGGATGAAAACAAAAGATCGCACGACCGACGTAGACGTCCGCACCTATGCAAAGTACCTCCTCAAAGAGGGGACGATTACCGAGAAGCGGGAGTTGCTGTCTTGTTTGAAGAGTGGGTTGGTACTGAAGGAGAGGAAGATAGAATTTGGACATCCCCTCTAAAACCGAGCTTATGTTGCCTATTCGCAGAATATTACTTCATCAGCTGTAATTCCTAGTTGAGTCGCAAACCATGCGCGAGTGGATTCTTGGTCTCCAATGCCATCAATCAGTTTGTTTTCTAACGCAAGTGTCCCCGGCATTGAGGAGCCGTCCGCAAATTTTATAACATCCTCTATCGAAAGATTTCTATTTTCCGCAACCTCCTTCACAAAGTGTTCGTGATATATCTTCAAATCCCTCTCGATAACAGCACGCTCAGCCGTTGTAAGCGGCTTGTCAGGGTTGCCATAATCCTTGAGTGGCGCAGAAGCAAGAGGAACGAAGCGTAATCCATCCTTTGCATTTTTCTCCCAATTTTCCAAGTAGGACATCGTTATACCGATTCCGCCAATGTCTGAAAAGGCAGAACCAAAAATCGTATCTGCTCCAGTTGCCGCTAGATAGCCGCCGGATGTCCCATATTCTCGGATGACTGCCGCAACGGGCAACGGCGAGCGCTTTAGGGTATTTGCGATGAGTTCAGAAGCGGCAGGAGTGCCACCGAGAGAATCAATACGAACGAGAATACCCACAATGTTTGAATCGTATTCGGCATAGCGAACCATAGAAACAACTTCATCGGCATTCGCTATGGCGATGTTCTCACTGCCGTCGCTGGTAGGCGCATCAATATAAATGTCGCCAACAATTGGCACGACGGCGATATTACAATAACCATCACTGACGGAAATGCTCGCATTGTACCCGCTCCACTCGTCATGCCACGCACCCCAAATCCAAAGACCCACCGCGAAGGCGACGAGCCCAACGGCTCCCCACAGAATAATTCGTATAACTTCTTGAACAATGGGGCGATTCATAGATTTTTCAAATTTTAATAACTGAGCTGAAATACTTTGTTGGCGTTCAGTATTCTCCCAAGATTTTCATACGCACCCAACCGAACTGCAGACGGTATTCCGATATAACAATTCTGATCGGGTTGAATTGCGACACCACCGGAGTTTCCTTGCTCTATCTTTGCCGAAGTCGTGTAATACGGTTCTCCGTAGCCCGAAATAATACCCTGTGTTGCAGTTGGATTTGTAAAACTTCCCGCGTAACTCGGATAACCAAGCACGACTACATTGTCTCCAGTTTCAGCCGGTTGCTGGCAGACGGAAAGATTTTTCCTCGCAACATTATTGAAATATGCGCTTCCGTTAGAGACAGGGATACTACCCCAGTCATAACCGAGCGAACTCACTTGAAACAAATCGCCGCTTACAGTGTAGTAATTATTTCCATCCCCTGGGATTTGAATGGAGCAACTATTAGCGGAATATCCGTAAATATCTGAGATCACATGCTTGTTAGTCACGACAACAATGGAACCGTCGGCAAACTCGGTGAGGAAGCCGGAACCAAAGCCAACATCGCCAGTCGAGCTAAATCCGCAGACTATCAACGCAACGCTCGGACTCCACTCTTTGATAACTGACGGCAAGTCATTTCTCTTTACAGTCTCTGACGACACACCTTGCGAAGATTGGCAGTATGCTTCGCCACCACTTGAAGGACAGATAAAATCCTGTCCTGCAGGACAACTGTCCCAATATCCTCCGTTACAGAAAGTGCCTGTCGCTTCGGCTTCGGCGTAGACATCGGCAATTGCCCTCCGTTCCAGCGTCGTCTTATTTACATAGCCGGTTTTCGTAGCCCCGCTTTCGTCTTGCCACAAAACTTCAACCCACTCAGGCATATCTTCTTCTGAGGCATAAGGTAGAAAAACGCCTATCCCTGCCGGATAAGTGGCAACTACATCACAGGAAGTAGAACCACAGGCGCGTACATTCGTATTATCTGATTTTGTGTAAAAAGTATTTCCGCTCTCAAGTTCGTCCACACTATTCCACGCCTTACCGAAGGTTAGGGAGCTGAAAAATTTTCGTTTCAGATTTTTGTCTTCCTCTCCACTCGGATAACCATACCCAAGCATATATAAGTCCCCTTCTTTCAAAACATCCATTCCCTGGGCGTATACGGCTGGAAGCGACGGATCTAGTTGGTTGTAGATTACATACTCAATAGCCGGGTAACCTTTGTAGGTTGTAAGATTTGATGAAATGAGACGAGAGCCTCCCGCATTAGCCGTATGCTCTAATTCTCTTTGGAGATTTTCTTCTGCTGTCAGATTTGAGCCGGCAAAAGGATTTTTGACGAACCCTGCGCTCAAAGAAGCATTGAGATTACCAACGCCCACAGAATAACTATGTGTGTTCACTCGCTGTCCTGGTGTTATCTCTTGTGGGTCAATAGAGTAGGTTGGCTTTTCAGGGAAAAATACGGAAAATTCACCATTCTCTAGATAGTAGACTTCTCCCTCTACAAACAACGATGGGAAAGCTTTTATTGCAAAGTAGCCAGCGGCAATTATGAGAACGGTGATGCCTGCAACGACAGCAGGATGTCTCAAATGAATCTTTATGTTTCCGGTGTTCATCTTATTTGAAGTCAAACCAAGTCTGCGTTTCGGGGTCTACCTCCTCAAAACCCACGCCGACTCGGTATTCAAATGCATATCTCGGACGCTGTTCCGCGGACTGCTTTATCTTCTCAAGAATAGCGTCTGATTCCGCATCAAAATCCACTGGCGTTTGTAGAGTAGAGAGGTCGTAGCCGGATATGAGAAAAGCCACGTAAGGATTTACTCCCCAGCGCATTAGATTTGGATGACCTTGAAATTTTGTGTATGTATGTTGCATATTGTCAGACAAAAAAGTTTAATGATTTTCCATAAACTTTTGCTATTTCTGCCAACTCGACCGCATCCACTCCACGCTCGCCTCGTTCTATCTTCGAAATATATGCTTGTGGTTTCTTCAACTGCTTTCCCGCTTCGATTTGCGTCAAACCAGCTTCTAGGCGAGCTTGGCGCAATTTCTTGACGAGATTTTGGTACTTCGGTTGATATTTCTTAGACATAACTATACTAACACGGTATAGTCGGTTATGGAATATACCAGTTTGGTATATCTGATTTTGTTGCAGCTTACAGATACAAAAACCACTCATTAGAGTGGTTTTTGTATGGCTAACCTCAGCGACCCAACTCGGTCATTTGAATTAGCACTAGTCTGTGCTCTCGGCAGGAATCGAACCTGCATTGCGACTTCCGCAAAGTCGTGTCCTATCCGTTGAACGACGAGAGCATTATGATATAAATTATCAATTTTTAAGAAGGAAAGCAATTTTAGAAAATTAGAATCCAAGAAAATCCATTACTTTGTCAGCTGGATAATCTTTCATAAATTCTTCTTTTACATCATGGTTTAGCATTATGTTTCTTATGTTATCTGCATATTCCTCTCTAATTGGGATTGAGATTATAGGCATAAATGCTCTTTCGGTTTTTATAAAAAGAGTAGGAAAAAGTTCTTCATCTGGTAGATTTCCATGTAGTTCTCTTTCTTCTTCTGAAGGATTTTTTTGAACCCAGAAACTTTTAATCTTTTCAAAAAGATATATTCTATTTTTTATCTTTATTCCCTTTTTATTGATTTCATACGGCACCATCTCTGGCTTTTTAATTGTAAAAAGAGTCATTAATCCTCCGCTTACTAAAAGTAATACAGCAAAAAAATAATTATCAAAAATAATAGAAGCAATGGCTCCTGCTATTATTATCACCCCAAGTGCCCAATACCAATCGGGAGTGCGTTCTTTTTCTTCATATTCAAGTGCTACCCACTGTAGTTTATTTGGATGATTCACGGTATAATTATACCACTTTATGGATAATTTAAGAAAGTTAAATAAGAAGTGGAAAAGTGGATTCTTCCTTTGTGTTGGATTGGATACAGATATTGAATTAATTCCAAAGCATCTTTTAAAAGAAAATGGGGATGCTTTTCTTGCAACTATTTCTTTTAATAAAGAAATAGTTGATGCTACCAAGGATAGTGTTTGTGCATTTAAAATTAATTCTGCTTTTTATGAAAAATACGGCATAGAAGGAATGAGGGTAATGGAAGAAACTATCAAGTATATCAAAAGAAAAGCACCGAATGTGTTTTTGATTGCAGATGCTAAAAGGGGAGACATAGGGAATACAAATGAAGGTTATAAATACTTTTTAAAAGATAGCCATAAAAAAGGGAAAGAATGGTCTCTTGGTTTTGATGCTATGACTATCCATGGATATCTTGGACTTGATGCAAATGAGACTTTTATCAAAGAGAAGGATAAGTTTTTCTTTGTGCTCTGTAAGACTTCTAATAAAGGTTCTGGTGAATTTCAAGATTTACTTTCAGAGGGTTACCCTCTATATCTACATACAGCAAAAAATATAAAGGAAAAATGGAATAAGAATAAAAATTGTGGTTTAGTTCTTGGGGCCACTCATGGTGAGCATATTCTAAAAACAAGAAGTATAGCAGGAGAAGATATTATTTTTCTTGTTCCAGGAATTGGGGCTCAGGGAGGGGATTTAAAGGAAGTAATACAATGCGGAATGAATAATAAAAAAGAAGGATTGATTATAAATATGAGCCGTTCTGTAATATATGCTTCAAAAGGAAAAGATTTTGCTAAAAAAGCGAGGGCTGAGGTAGAAAAATTCAATCAAAAAGTAGAAAAGTATCTTAAACTTCCTAGAAAAACATGGCAAGAAGAAAAAAAGAAAATTTTCAGAAAAAGAATTTTAGAGATATTAGGAGAAACAAAAGCAGTGATAATGGATGGGCATTTTGTATATCAAACAGGCAGACACGGAAATGCTTATGTCGCAAAGGATAGAATTACTCCAGTTCCACTTTTAATTGATGAGGTAGGGATGATGCTTGCAGATTTAGTTAAAGATAAAACTATAGATACAGTCGTTGCTCCTGCAGTAGGTGGAATTGTGCTTGGACATACTGTTGGTAAGTATCTTAGTTTCTACAAGCAGAAAACAATCAATAGTATTTTTCTAGAGAAAGGAGAAAAAGGAAAAGATGGAACAGATACATTTAGAATAACAAGAGGTTATGATGCCTTTTTAAAGGGTAAAAATGTCTTAGTGGTAGAAGATATTGTAAATACCGGACATAGTGTAAAAGAAGTGATAAAGAGTGTAGAAAGGTTTGGAGGAAAGGTAAAAGCAATAACTGTCATTTGTAATAGAGGAAAGGTGAAAGAAAAAGAATTTAAAAAAATTAAGTTATTTAGCTTGGTTGATTTAAATTTAAAAACATTTAAATCAAATAAGTGTCCTTTGTGTAAAAAAGGTATTCCTATCAATACGGATTTTGGACATGGATCAAAGGCTAAAACCAATTAAATAGTTTTGCGATAAAGAGAACATAAATTAAAAGGAAAAACAGACCTTCCCAACTGTATATTCTTTTTGAGATTCCGGAAATAACAAAAAGTAAGGTGGTAACTATGAGAGTAGGAATACCAATATATAAAGTTTGAGTATCTAATGTAAGTGTTTTAAACAAACCAGGAAGACCAATAACAATCAAAATATTAAAAACATTTGAACCAAAGATATTACCAAGAGCAACTTCTGATTTCCCCTGAAGGGCTGCCTTTGCAGAGACAAGTAACTCTGGTAAAGAAGTTCCTACTGCTACAGCAGTAATTGCAATAACTCCAGTTGCGATATTGAGAATAGAAGAAAGACTAATTAAGGATTCAATAAGATATTTTGAACCAAGTATAAGTCCAAGAATTCCTATTATAAGCATAACAATATCCTTGATAGTGATTTTTGGTTTTTTTACTATTTTTTTATCACTCAATTCTTCAATATCTATATCTTTATGTAAGATTGTATAAAGAAGATAAACTCCAAAACCCAACATCAGCAAGAGAGATTCTCCAAAAGTAATAACTCCATCCCAACCCATTCCAATAAAAAGTGCAGTGCTTCCTGCCACAAGTGGTAAATCAAGATCAATTAAATCTTTATCAACCATCAATCTTTTACTTATCACAGCCGAAAATCCAATTATAAGTAAAATGTTAGCGATATTGGAACCGACGGCATTTGCAACAGGAACATCTACCGCTCCTTCTAATACTGCAAATACAGATGATGCTAATTCAGGTAAAGAAGTGCCAATTCCTACAATAGTAACCCCTACTATGAAAGGGGAAAGACCAATGGAAAGACCAATTTTTTCTGAACTTACTATAAGCCAGTCAGCACCCTTTACTAAAACAATCAATGATACTATAAATATAGCACTCCATAATATAATCATACGAAGATTATATCATACCAAATTAAATAATCATATGTTACAATTCATACTATGAACAAGACAGTTTTTTGGTCACTAATCACTGCAATATTTATTTTTCTTTTTGTTACAGTTAAGACTGATAGTTTAGAAAATACAACAAAGAGAGTTCGTTCTGTTACAGGGCTCTTTTCTAAAACAGATTCTAATGAAGAAGATAAGAATGATGGTATTGAATGGGCTTTTAATGTTTTATCAAAACTTGAAGGGGAGAACAATTACAATATAGAAGTAGTATTAAAAAACGAAGGAAAAGAATATAAGACAGGTGTATATGCAGGTAATTGCTTCGTGAGGGAAGGTAATCTTTTCCCAGGTGAAATTGCTCCATATGTTGTTTGCCACCAAAATGGTTCCGGGGTGGAATTGGGTGTTTTTAAAGAAAATGAGAACCTCTTTCTTAAAAAAGGTATATTAGAACTTGGTGCAGATGAAGAATATCCATCCTATAGGGGAGGGTTTACTAATCTTTTTGAAGTAAAATAGAAATCTATTTTTTTCTTTTTTTAGGAGAGTTCTTTTTTGCTTTAGGTTTTACTTTTTTTTCTGCCTTCTTCCATTCTTTCTTTAATTTATTTGCCCATTCATCAATTTCACTTTTATTATTTATATACTTTTCTTGGTAAATCTTTTTTAAAGTATCTACTACTTCATTATATACAGGCTCTGAAACATTTTTAATTTCTTTTATTTTTTTCTCTGCTTCCTTTTGCATTTTAAGAGACCATTTTACTGCTTCCTTTTGATGCTTTTTCCCATCTGGCCCAAGAAAATAGTATGCTCCAGCACCTGCTAAAGCCATACCTGCTCCAATAGCTGTGATTTTACCCAAAGGAGATTTCTTTGAAATTTTTTTGTTTTGTTTTTTCATATTTTTATTATTAGTTGTAATAAGTTACTCACTTTCTTCTTTTACTATTTTTCTTCTTTCCAAAGAAAAACCTAAACCAACTACTATCTCTCATTTCTTCTAACATTTCCTCAAAAAGTTTTCTTGTTTCATCACTTATTATATTTATACTTTTTTCCATTGTTTCCATTATTTTTGTAAAGGCTCTTACTGCTCTCAAGACATAGATGAGGATTACTAGAAATACAAGAAAAATGATAACAAAGCCAATGGAACTTATAAAGAAGAATATCTCTGATTGCATTATTGTATACATATTTTTTTTATTTAAATTTTTCTTTCATTATTTTTCTCTTGCTCTTTTATAAACCAATGAGAGGGGAGAAAATGTTTCCAAAAATTTGGATGATCTACTATGATTTCACTAATAAAAGCAAATGGTATTGCGACCACCATAGCTACCCACAGATATTTCCATTCAAAAGATCCTTCTGTGGCAATAGTTATTGCTAAGAGATCTTCTGCTATACCAAAAAGTACTCCTATAACAAAAAATTCTATCAACCGAATTTTATACTTATGTTTCATGTCTTTTATTATAGCACTTAATATTTATTTTAAAATCAACCACAACACCTATACAAGGTATTGAAGAAATAAAGTAAAATAATTTAAAATTCAAGAACTGGAAGTTTCTTAAAATCTGTTATTATTCTAAATACATCTTGAAGAGGTGCTTTGATAAGTCACTGATTGTGAAGTGTAATTTCTTTCATATGTTTACATTTTACCACTATTTTTTATTATTTTTATTGCTTTCCCATTTATTAAAGCATCAGCAATTTTACTGTTAGAAGAATACAATATTCTTTGATATGTGCTTTGGGAGGTGTTCATCTTTTCTGCTGCTTCTTGCTGTTCCATATTATTAATATATCGCAAACGATATGCTTCTATTTCCTCAATAGTAAGTTCTACAACCTCCAGTTCTCTCATTGGTACGCCTTTTGGTTTGAAATAAGTTATCTTTGGATTAAAATCTATTTTTCTATAAAGTCTTGGTCTTGGCATGTTTTTGAAAAGACTACCAACCTTCTTGCACAAGAAGGTTGGTTTTTGTCTTTTTATTGATTTTTTAATGCAGCTTTTTCTTCTTTTATTGCTTCTAACTCTTCTTCAAGCATTTTCTCTTCTTCTTCTAAAGCACTAAGTTGATTTTTTTTAGAAAAGAATCTTCTGAAACCAAAACCACCGCGACAACCCCAACATCCTCTCATCTGTGCTCCGCAGTGACCAAGACCTCTTCCAGTTCCTGCACCTTGACCCATAGGGCCAGTTCCATCTAATTTTGACATAATATTTATTATATTTATATATTAATTGTATGAGCGACCTTTGATTATTATGAATATATACCCATTATGTATATTTGTCAATAAAGAAATTTGTTTTGTGTTCACTTTTTATAGTACCTAAATGTTTATTTTAATACTTGGATGTGATTTATCAAAAGAAAATGGGAATTTACATTTTATTACTAAGCAGTAAAATATCGCAAGGTGAAAGATTAAATCCTATTCTTTATGCTTTAAGCACTATATTTTTTTTCACATTGTGCTAAAAAAGTTTTTAGTTTTTCTTTTGTTTTGTTTATAATATTTTCTTTTTCTGCACGAAGTTTTGTTAAATATTCTTCTTCATTTATTTCATTTTTGTCAAAACATTTATCAAGTTCAGTAATAGTTTGTTCTAGTTCTTCTTTTTCAAAAGAAATGATGTCTTCTATATTTTGCTTCAAATTTACAAGGTCTTCTTCCTTGTTTTCAATTTGCTTTACATACTCATTTATTAAATTTTGTAATTCGGTATCCATTTTTATATTTTAAATAATTGCCTAACTCCTATTTTTACCCCTTGCCCTGCAAGATGAAGAGCATTTGCCACTACTTTTACTGTTCTATGAGCAACACCATCTTTCCCAAAAAAAAGTTTGAATGCATCTTCTAAATATTTACTATGGTTGTATTTTTTATTGTATATTGTTTTAAGTGCGTTCAAAAACAAAGCAGTAGGTGTTTTAAGAATAATACCTACTCCAGCTTCAAATGTGTTTTTTCCTAGATCATTTAAAATTCTTTTAAATTCCTCGTTTTCTCTTGCTATTTCAACTTGGAAACGAATGCTTCTTCCTCTCTGCTCACGCTTTCTTAGGGTTTCTTTACCGGTGTCAGTGATTGCCCTCCCAATATTTTTTAAAATACCCATTGGTCCCATATTTATATTAGGCTCTAGACTAGCTAAGCATTAATTATCTCTTTTAATATCTTAAGTATATCATTCTTAAAATTGTATCGCAATTCGCATTCTTTTAAATGAAGCAAGAATGTTTTTCTTGATACCCCATTGAATT
>JBBABV010000010.1:0-34798 GCA_041657445.1 Minisyncoccota bacterium
TGACAAAGTCCTTATTTCATTGTATTATACAACACTTTATATCTATTTGTCAAGGGGGAAAGGATAGAATTGTGGAAAAACCACCCCAAAAACCCTTGTAATATTAAGGCTCTTTCAGAGGACCCTGGACTTTATCCACCTTTTTACCCTCAAACCCTTGACTTTATCCCTCGTTTTCTTTTCTATTTTTCTCTAATTGCCTTGTATATTATTTTTTGAGTAAATATAGGCCCTTTAATTTGTTGTGGAAAGATTAATTATCAAAAAATTTTAACCTACATTTATTGATCATCAAAATATACTAGTCCGCAAGTAATATATCTAATTAGTTACTTCGGTTGATGATGGAAAAAGACGAATCTTGATATGTATTTCTCCATAGAGTTGGTAAGGTTGATTTATCCTTTGACCATTTACATTCAATAGCAGAAAGAATCCCATTTGATTCTTTGATTATATCTATTTCTTGTCCTGTATGAGTACGCCAAAAATAATAATTATCTGGCTCGTCTTTTATTTCGCTTTTTTTCATCAATTCCATAAAAATAAAATTTTCCCAAAGAGCGCCTATATCATTTCGTAAAGACAGTGGATTAAATTGTGAAATAATAGCATTTCTTATTCCATTATCTAGAAAATAATACTTTGATTTTTTTGATATTTCGTTTCTTAAGCTGCGACTAAAACCGCTAACTTTTTTAATAACAAACATTTTTTCTAATAAGTCTAAATACTTTCCAACTGTTTTGACATCTGTTTTTACCGTACGAGCAATTTCATTGACAGAAACTTCACTTCCAACTTGAAAAGCAAGACATTTTGCAATTCGAAAAAGAGTGTCAGGCGATCTTATAGTTTCTAGTGCAAGAACATCCTTAAATAAGTAGGAGGAAACTAATTCACTTAAAATTTTTCTTTTCATCTTTACATCTGGTTCATTTAATATCTCAGGGTATGAACCATAAACAAGAAAGTTTTCTAAATCATTTTCAAGTTCAAACCTGCTTTCCATCATTTCTCCCTGAGAGAAAGGTAAAAGTGTCATAGTAAAATGACGGCCTGTCAATGGCTCACCCACTTGTTTTGATAAATCAAGAGAAGAAGATCCAGTCAAAATTATTTTCTTATCAGGAAAAGCATCAATCATCATTTTTGCCCCAAGCCCTATTGACGGTATAAATTGTGCCTCATCAATAGCTATCAAATCGTAAGGCCGAGCAAAATCTAGAATCTTGTTTTTTTCTTCTGATTTAAATATGTTTCTCAATTGAATATCATCTCCCGTAGAAGAGAATACCTTCGCATGTTGTGTTTTAATATACTCACTGAGTAAGGTTGTCTTACCAACTCTTCTCGGACCATAAATTATTAACACCCTTTTAGGAGTCAATTCATTTTCTATTCTTTGTTTGCGTTTAAATTTCATAAATATATGGTATCATAATACCACTAATTAAGTCAAATTTGTGGTATTAATAATCCTCAATTTAAGTAAATTAAGATACAATATCAAATAGTCAAGACTATATTACAAAGTCGTGTAAAATAGTCAGGTATTTAATAAATTTTCGCCTTTCCGTTCCATTTTAGCCCCCTAATCGTATCAAAATGATACAAATAAGAAACCTTTTAGCAGTTCAGTCGCTTGATTCTAAAAGACACTCATGCTATATTCTCTATGTAGAAGTCCTGCAGAAACGGGGCTTTTTTTAATTAAAAATCGGTTGTTTACAACAATGATTGATTAGCAAAGTCGGCTAGCAATCTAAAACATCTGAGGATATAAAACAATTTAATAGAGTTAACAAAACTAAATATGTTAGATATAAAAACATTCAAATCTGCTCTAGAGCAGTTGGAATCAGAAAGAAAAATTCCAAAAGAAAAAATACTGGATGCCATTGAACAAGCAATGGCAGCAGCATATAAGAAGGATTACGGAAAGAGAGGACAAATCATTAGAGCAAAATTTGATCTAGATACAGGTGAAGTTAATTTTTTCCAAATTAAAATAGTAGTTGATGAAACTATAGCAAAAACAGAAGAAGGAGACTCTTCTCTACTCCCTCATGGAGGTGGAGAAGAAGAATATTCATTTAGGGAGGGAGATGAGAGAGTGCGTTTTAATTCAGAACATCATATTTTACTAGAAGATGCAAGAAGAATTAAAAAAGATGCAGAATTAAATGATGAAATGGTTTTTCCTCTAGAGGCAAAAGATGACTATGGCCGTATAGCAGCTCAAACTGCCAAACAAGTAATCATTCAAAGGATTAGGGAAGCGGAAAGAACAGCCATCCTTGATGAATATGGGGAAAAAGAAGGAGAAGTGGTATCAGGAATTGTGCAGAAGATTGAAAGAGGAAACATCTTTGTAGATTTCAACCGTGCAGTTGGTATCCTGTCTTCTGAGGAACAGATTCCAAGAGAATACTTTGAGAGAGGACAAAGGATTAAAGCATATTTGTTTTCTGTAGAAGATACTCCAAGAGGAGTAAGCCTTCGTCTTTCTCGCACTCATCCTAAATTCTTAGAAGAACTTTTTAGAATTGAAGCTCCAGAAATTGAAAACGAAATAGTAAAGATAAAGTCAGTAGCAAGAGAAGCGGGATCAAGATCAAAAATTGCAGTTTTTTCAAATGATGAACATATTGACCCTGTAGGTTCATGTGTGGGACAAAAAGGCACAAGAGTAAATACTATATCTCAAGAACTTGGGGGAGAAAAAATTGATATTATTCCTTGGTCTTCAGATCCAAAGATATTTATTTCAAATTCCCTCTCTCCAGCCAAAGTTCTTTCAATAGAAATAAACGAGGAAGAAAAAAGAGCTTTGGTAGAAGTACCTGAAAACGAACTTTCTCTAGCAATCGGAAAAGGAGGACAAAATGTCAGACTAGCAGCCAAACTCACTGGTTGGAGAATTGACATAAAAGGAAACGAAGAAGAGATAGTAGCATCTTCAGAAAAAGAGGAAACAGAAAATGTTGCAGAGGAAAATTAAAAATAATAAAATCATTATTAACAATTATTAAATAACAATAAGCAAAATATGAATTCATTTCTTTTATTCGCAATTATTAGTTCCTTGGTTACTATCTCATATGGTCTCTTACTTGCTAGGTCTGTTTTAAAGAAAAATGCAGGTAATGAAAAAATGAAAGCAATTGCTTCTGCTATTTCTGAAGGAGCAAAAGCATATTTAAATAGACAATATAAAACTATTGGCATAATCTCTGTAATCTTGTTTTTTGTTCTTTGGTTTACCCTTGGTATTAATTCTGCTCTTGGATTTATCCTAGGAGCATTCCTTTCTGGACTTGCAGGGTATATTGGGATGAATGTATCCGTCCGAGCAAATAGTAGAACTGCAGAAGCAGCAAGGGTAGGAATTAAGGAAGCACTATCAGTAGCTTTCAAGGGGGGGACAGTTACAGGACTTTTAGTAGTAGGGCTTGCCCTTCTTGGAGTAGCTGGTTTTTTTGCTCTCACTTATGATATTAAAGCATTGATTGGTTTTGGTTTTGGGGGTTCCCTTATTTCTATATTTGCACGAATCGGAGGAGGTATATTTACAAAAGCTGCTGATGTAGGGGCTGACTTAGTAGGAAAAGTGGAAGCAGGAATACCAGAAGATGATCCTAGAAATCCTGCAGTTATTGCTGATAATGTAGGTGATAATGTGGGTGATTGTGCAGGGATGGCAGCAGATTTATTTGAAACCTATGCTGTTACTGCTATCGCTGTAATGTTACTTGGTTCTCTTATTTTTGTAGGAAATGAAAATGCACTTATATATCCCCTAGTAATGGGTGGTGTAGCTTCACTTGCATCTATTATTGGAAGTTTCTTTGTTCGTCTTGGTAAGAAACAAAAGATAATGAATGCTCTTTACAAAGGACTCATCGTTTCTGGAGTAATTTCTGCAGGACTTTTTTACCCAGTAACAAAAATAATGATGGGAGAAAATGGAATTTTTCAAGTTTCAAATCTCTTCTTTGCATCTATTGTAGGTCTTGTTGTTACTGCCCTACTTGTTGTTATCACTGAATACTTTACCTCTTCAAAATACTCTCCTGTAAAATCTATTGCTAATGCTTCAGTATCAGGGCATGGGACAAACATTATTCAAGGACTTGCAGTTTCAATGAAATCCACAGCTCTTCCTCTCATTGTTATTGTTGCAGGAATATTATTCTCATATTATTTTGCAGGGTTATATGGTATTGCAGTAGCAGTAATGAGCATGCTTGGAATGGCAGGTATTATTGTTGCTATTGATTCATATGGACCAATCACAGACAATGCAGGAGGTATCGCAGAAATGTCAGGAATGGATAAAGAGGTGAGAGTGGTAACAGATGCTCTTGATGCTGTTGGAAATACTACAAAAGCTGTTACAAAAGGATATGCTATAGGTTCTGCTGGTCTTGCATCACTTGTGCTCTTTGCCTCCTATACCCAGGAATTCCTAAACGAAGGAATCCATCTAGACTTCTCTCTAGAAAACCCACTACTCATCGCTGGACTATTTATCGGTGGACTCTTACCATATTACTTCGGTGCATTATGTATGGAGGCAGTAGGTAAAACTGCTGGAAAAGTGGTAGAAGAAGTGAGAAGACAATTTAGAGACATAAAAGGAATAATGGAAGGCACAGGTAAACCAGAATACGGAAAATGTGTTGACTTAATAACAAGTAGAGCAATCAAACAAATGATAATTCCTGCATTAATTCCTGTGGTAATTCCAGTTATCGTTGGAATATTTTTAGGACCAATTGCTCTTGGTGGACTTCTAATGGGCTCAATCATTACAGGATTATTTATTGCTATCTCTATGACATCAGGGGGAGGAGCATGGGACAATGCAAAGAAATATATTGAAGAAGGAAATCTTGGAGGAAAAGGAAGCGATGCACACAAAGCAGCAGTAACTGGAGATACTGTTGGAGATCCATATAAAGACACAGCAGGACCTGCAATTAATCCTATGATAAAGATTCTCAATATCATGGCCCTTCTCCTAGTTGCATTTTTACTGTAAATAGATTTACTCTTTCTTTAATTTAAGATACAATAATGCTATATAAGTAACCGCATTAATTTGCATTAAGTTTTATTAAAACAATATGAAAACAAAAAATTATTTTGGCTATCTTTTAATTTTTACCCTATCATTTCTTTTTGGAATAAATCCTTTGTTTGCACAAAACAATGCTTCTAATTCTGTAAAGATGAACAATCAAGAAGCAACACAAACAAAAGCAGGAGTAAAAGCAAACACAACAAAAGAATCTATTACTGAAGAATTAAAAGCAAAAAGAGAAGCATTGCGTATAGAGGCCGAAGCAAGAAAGGCAGAAATACAAGCAAAAGTAGTGGAAAATACAGAAAATAAAATACAGACTAGAAACGAAGTAAGAAATAGAATTTTTTCTAGTTTTGCTACTATGATTGAGAACCTATCTCAAATCAATGAGAGAATAAAATCTAGAATACAAAAAATGAAAGATGATGGTATAAGTTCTTCTTATGCTGAAGAAATGATAACAAATGCTGAAAATCAACTTCTCATATCAATAAATTCCACAGAGGAAGTAAATACAAAAATTGATGAAAATGCTACAATAGAAGAAATAAGAAAAAGTATTGAATCTACAAAAAGTTCTTTAAAAGAGGCACATGGGTATTTACTAAAAGCAGTAAATGAATTAAAATTACAACTTGCAAAGGAAAGAGAAGAAAAAACCAACAGTATAATTGATGTAAATGTAACCGGAGAAGTTTCTGAATAAAACATCTCTGAGGTAAAATTATTATTAGGTTATTAATTATTAATTAATAGATATCGGTCTCCGATGTCAAAAAAATATGGAACCAAACAGCACAATGCCAGAAGCACCAAAAGAAAAATCAAATGGAGCTTTGATTGGCACAATTATCATCATTTTAATTCTCGTAATAGGAGGAATCTATTTGTTTAGTAAAAACCAAGAAGATACTTCTGTTATTGAAGAGCCAATGATTGAGGAAACTGCTGATTTACCTGAAGAAGAAGCTAATCTTTCTGAATCAGATGACTTAGAAAGTATTGAAGCAGATCTAAACAATGAAATGGAAATAGAAGTTTCTGATGAAGAATTGGAAAAATAATCATAAATGGATTTAAAATAAAGGCCCGCTTTTGCGGGTTTTTATTTTCCCTTATTGAAAATAATTCAAAGTTAGTATAGGATAAAACTTATGACAAAAGTAAAAGTAACAAAATTACCAAAAAGCGGGGTAGAGATAGAAGGTGAAATTGAAACAGACATCTTTGAAGCATTCTACCAAAAAGCACTAAAAAAAATAGGTGAAAATATTGAAATAGATGGATTTAGAAAGGGCAAGGTTCCAGAAAACATTTTGCTTTCAAAAATAGGGGAAATGAAAATTTTGGAAGAGATGGCAGAAATGGCCCTATCTGAACATTATTCAAATATCCTTGAAGAAGAAAAAATTGATGCTATAGGAAGACCAGAAATTGCTATTACAAAACTAGCAAGAAAAAACCCTCTTGGATTTAAAATTAAAACTGCTGTCTTGCCAGAAATAGAACTTCCTAAATATAAGGATTTAGCAAAAAAGATTCTATCAGAAATAACAGAAAAAGAAAAAAACATAGAGGTTACAGATGAAGAAGTAGAAAATACTATTTTAGATATAAGAAAATCCCGTGCCCCAAAAATAAATATAAAGGAAGGAGCAGAAATAAAAAAGGGAGATGAAGAAGAACTACCTCCATTTAATGATGAATTTGTTCGTTCCCTTGGCCCATTTAAAGACATAGTTGATTTTAAGGAAAAGTTAAAGGAAAACATTAAACTTGAAAAAGAAAATAAACTGAAAGAAAAAACTAGGTTAAAAATAATGGAAAAGATAATTGAAAATACTAAAACTGAAATTCCAGAAATTTTAATTGAGTCAGAATTACAAAAAATTCTTTATAGAATGGAATCTGATATCTCTGCTATGGGACTAAAGTTTGATGATTATCTTAATCATCTCAAAAAGACAAAGGAGGATTTAAGAAAGGAATTTAGAAAAGACGCAGAGAGTAAAGCAAAATTTTCTCTTGTAATAAATAAAATAGCAGTAGAAGAAAAGATAAAAGCAGATGAAGAACAAGTAGCAAAAGAAATTGCCCATCTTCTTGAACACTATAAAGATGCAGACCCTGAAAGAGCAAGAATGCATGTAGAAAATGTGCTAACTAATGAAAAAGTATTTCAACTTCTAGAAACACAATAATCTTGTTTTTAAGTACAGTAAAATTGCTATATTGTCTTCAAGTAGATATGCAAGTCCAGTACATATAACACTCCTATTGATTTAGAAAGAAAAAGAAGTATAATGTGCTTATGTTAATTCCAACAGTTATTGAAAAATCACAATATGGAGAAAGAGCATACGACATTTACTCTCGCTTATTAAAAGAGCGAATCATATTTCTTGCTGGCCCTATTGATGACCACACCGCAAACATTATCATCGCCCAACTTTTGTTTCTAGAATCAGAAGACTCAAAAAAGGATATCTCCTTTTATATCAATTCCCCAGGTGGCTCTGTTACCTCTACCCTTGCAATAGTTGATACCATTAATCATATCAGACCAGATGTGGCTACATTTTGTGTAGGAATTGCTGCCTCAGGTGCAGCTATAATTCTTTCTTCTGGTAAAAAAGGCAAAAGATATATTCTTCCAAATGCGGAAGTTATGATCCATCAACCACTTGGAGGAGTTGAAGGACAAGCTACAGATATAGCAATTACTGCAAAGCATATTTTAAAAACAAGAGACAATCTAAATAAAATGCTAGCAAAGAATACAGGTAGACCATTTTCCCAAATTGAAAAAGATGTTGAAAGAGATTTTTTTATGGATGCAGATGAGGCTAAAAAATATGGGATTATAGACGAAATAGTCACAAAATCAAAAGCAGGCCTTTCAAAATAGTCATTCTACCAATACACGCAATTTCTCTTTTAAAAGAGTAAAACTATATAAATAAATACAAAACTTTACTTCTTTACCTTTTTTTGTTACATTCATATATGTAGACTTTTAATAATTATTCAATTTTTAATTTGATTGGTTTATAGGAATACACAAAATATGTTGTCTGGAAAGAAAATAAACAAAAAAATCAAGAGAAACTTCAAAGATTCTTTAGTTCTTGTTTTATAATACATGGATTAAATACAATATAAGAGCGTGTTCTTGTAAGCTAATTTTACAAGCTTATGAGTGATATAACAATAATTTTTTTAGGGATATTCATCCTTCTTTTAGGGCTTGGTATCGGATACTACCTTAGATTGGTAATAGCTCTTGGGAAAAAAAGATCTCTAGAATTAGACATCAAACAAATGATGGTAGGTGCAAAGGAAGAAGCACAAAAGATAACAGAAGAAGCGAAGAAAAGAAGTGAAGAAAAAATGAACGAACTTCGCGAGGAAGAAAAAAAGAAAGAACAAGAATTTAAAGAAACAGAAAAAAGATTAATAAAAAAAGATGAGTTTTTAGATGGTAGACAAGTAGAAATAGACAAAGAAATAGAAGCAATAAAACAGAAAGCAGATGAAATAAAAAAAATACAAGAAAGAATTCTTAAAACAGAAGACGAAAAAAGAAAAGAATTAGAAAGAGTAGCAAAACTTTCTGAAGAAGAAGCAAAAGAAGAACTCATCAAGGATGTAGAAAAAAAATACGAAGAGGATATAGTTACTAGAATCCAAAAAATGGAAAATATGGGGACAGAAAAACTTGAGAACAGAGCAAAGGAAATTCTTGCAACCTCTATCCAAAGACTTGCTTCGAGCACTGCTTCAGAACTTATGACCACATCTGTAGTCCTTCCCAATAATGATATAAAAGGAAAGGTAATTGGAAAAGAAGGAAGAAACATTCGTGCATTTGAAAGAGCTGCAGGGGTAGAATTAATAGTAGATGATACTCCTGGTTCCATCATCATCTCTTCCTTTGACCCAGTCAGAAGACAAGTAGCAAGACTTGCTCTTGAAAACTTAATAATGGATGGAAGAATTCAACCAGCAAAAATAGAAGAACTTGTAGAAAAAGCTAGAGAAGATATTAATAAAATAATAAAGGAGAAAGGCGAGCAGGCGGTTTTTGAATGTGGAGTATTTAATTTTGACCCAAGAATTGTAGCAATACTTGGAAGATTATATTTCCGAACAAGTTATGGGCAAAATGTCCTTCAGCACTCAATAGAAATGGCTCATATTGCAGGAATGATTGCAGAAGAACTAGGTGCAGATGTACAAATTGCTAAAGCAGGAGCACTGGTTCACGATATTGGAAAGGCACTTGATCATGAAGTACAAGGAACACATGTAGAAATCGGAATAAGGATACTACAGAAATTCGGGGCAGATGAAAAAATCATTACTGCAATGAAATCCCACCACGAAGATTATCCTTATGAATCAATAGAAGCAGTCATTGTTCAAACAGCCGATGCTATATCAGGAGGAAGACCAGGGGCAAGAAGAGATTCAGTAGAAAACTATCTAAAGAGATTGCAAGACCTTGAGGCCCTTGCAAACGGGTTTGAAGGTGTTGAAAAATCATATGCTCTACAAGCAGGTAGAGAAATCCGTATATTTATTACCCCTGAAAAAATATCAGACGCAGAAGCAAAAATCATGGCAAGAGATATAGCCCTTAAAATAGAACAAGAATTAAAATACCCTGGAGAAATCAAGGTAACAATGATAAGAGAAACGAGGGTAATAGAATATGCAAGGTAAAGTATAATTTTGATACAGTTATACAAGCACTTGCAACAAAAAACCCTTGATATATAATAGATATAGTATCTTTGAGGGTCGAAAGATGTTAGTAAAAAAGTAAAAATACTTTAAACTAACAAAGGGCAATGCCCATTATTAAAAATAATTATTTAATATATACATATGAATAAACAAGCATTAGCAGAATGGGTGCACGGTAAACTAGGAGGCACCAAAGTACAAGCAGAAGAAGTAGTAGATGGATTATTTGGTTCTATTGTTGATACCTTGAAAAAAGGTGGGGAAGTTTCAATCGCTGGATTTGGAATCTTTTCCGTAAAAGCAAGAGCAGCAAGAATGGCAAGAAATCCTAAAACAGGTGAGCAGGTAAAAGTAGCAGCAACTAAAGTTCCAAAATTCAGAGCTGCAAAGGCATTAAAGGATGCTGTAAAATAAGATTGTTATTTTATATTACTTGCATACATAAAAATCTCCATAAAAGGAGATTTTTATGTTTATGACTAATTTATATTTTAGTATTTTCTCATTACTGCTTTTAATATCCCAACTATACTAAAAGTATCTTTTGGATATATTCTCTTATATTTAGTATTTGCAGGATCAAGCCATATTTTGTTTCCTTCTTTATAAAAGTATTTTAGTGTAAATTCACCATCTACTTCTGCTACTACAATGTCACCCGACCTAGCTTCATTTGCCTTTTCTACAAGAATCATATCCCCTTCCTCAATATGAGCATCTATCATTGAATCTCCATCTACTTCTAAAATAAAAGTGTCCTCTGGTTTTTTAACAAAAAATTCATTAAGATTAACAGTATCTTTTATTTCTTCTGCTACCATAGGAATACCTGCCTTTACTAAACCAAAAACAGGAATTTCCTCAAATGATGAGGTAGGAATAAGTCTTCCGAGATGATCTTTAGCTACAAAACCTACTGAAATCATTTTTTCTACTAATTTTGATACAGCATTTTTTGACTTGTAATCAAAAAGTTTCATCATCTCAGAATATGTTGGCATTCTTTTGTTATCTTGATAAAACAATTTTACTTTTTTTTGAGGGTCTTCCATTTATTTTTATTAAGCAAAAATAGATGACGAAAATGTAGGAAAAATCTTCTGAAAAAAATTTCTGCGAGAGTTATATCTGACTTTTTTAAGGAGTAATTTGTGATTTCTTGCTTCTCTTATATATGACTCCCCTCGCATTATTTTTAGGTCAATTTTTTTATTAATTGCCTGAATTTCTTTTTCAAGCATTTTGGTATATTGTGATTGTGACATTGCTTTTAACAAATTACTCTTAATTTTTACTTGGCTGAATGAGCCAGGTTGATATATGTAGTATAGGTGAACGCTCGTTCACTGTCAATATTGAGTATGTGGAAAACTATAGATTTACTCTTATCTATAGTCATTGTTAGTATTGCTTCCAAATATGCTACAAGAGTTATTCTCTTTTTATTGAGAATGTGGTTTGGTTTTACTTATTCTTTAAGGTGTTTCTTACAGGTCTTAGCAGCAGGATTTGCCTTTATCCTATCCTTCTCTATTTCCTTACCGCACACTTCACATTTTCCAAAGGATTTTTTGTTTATATCTTTTAGAGCTTTTAAGACATTTCTCAATCTCTCTTCTAAAACATTTAAGGTAGAACTTCTGCCTTCAAATTCTTCAAATCTATCTGCCATATCGTTTTGATCAGATTCTGGTTCAGACATCTCTTCAGGAACTGCTTCCCAGTCTCCTGTTTCTGGATTTAATTTACCTATATCACCCAATTGCCCTATGAGTTTGTTTTTTTCTTCTTCTAACTTTTCTTTTATTTTATCCTTATTTAGCATAGTCAAATGATACCATTTTATTAATTAAAGGCAAATTTTTATTTCTTTATTTTACTTCCCATAATTCGGGACATTACTTCATTTGCAGATGAAATCTCTTTTGAGATAACAATAGAATTATCATCAATAAATACATAAATTAATACTCTTTCTCCTGCTTTATCATAAAGAATACGAGCATTCTTATTTGCAACAATACCATCTTCAAATTCCTTTATTTGTAAATAACTATTTTGAGGAGTAAGTTCTACCCCAAAAAAATCATGTAAATCAAAGAACATTCTTTTTTCCCAAATTCTCATATGAGGGAAAATATCCGCAAAGGAACGAGTTTTTAAAAGAATAAATGGATTCTTTCCATTTTTCTCAGAATTAAATACTCCAAAAACAAAATTGTTATCTAAAAATTGGATCCCTTCTTCTGGAAAATTGCTTTTTATTTTAACAAAAAAATCTTTTAGATCTACTACCTTTCCTTTTTGAGTTAAATGTATTCCATCTATACCTCCAATTTTAACATCAGTAGAAAGAACTCTTTGATAAAAAAGAGATGCAATTTCTTTTTTATCTGATACATCATCTATGTTAATGAAAAAATTCTTTTCTGTAAAAATTATAGGCTTAAATTCTGGTTGTAAAGAAACAATATTTATTTCTTGGCCTACAAAATATGTAAAAACAAAACCACTAACAGCAACAAGAAGTAGAATTATACTAACCCATAGAAAAATCTTGTTCCGTGTGCTTTCAGGTGATAAAATCTTTTTTTGGACTTCTCTTTGTTCTTCTGCTTCAATTATCTTTTTGATAAGGCTACCCTCCCCTTTTTCAAGAACCTTTACCATGTCTCCTGTGTAGGTAGTGACATGCTTTGGTTTTGGTTTTTCTTTATCAGTATTTTTATTTACTGTGTTTAAAATATCTGTATTATTTACAGCATTGATATTTTTATCATTGGTATTGTTTTCCATACTTCTTTATATAATACCATCTTGCTTGTCTTAATAAAACTGCTAAATAGATCAACAATTGTTTTTCTATTTTAGAGGAGGTGTTTTAGTTGGTACTGGCTTGAAAAAATCTTTGTCTGCTTCCTTGATTGAAAGAGAAATTTTTCCCCTTTCTGAATCTATTTTAATCACTTTTACTGGAACTATCATTCCTTCTTTTATTACATCACTTACTCTCATCAACCTAAAGGGGGCAATTTCAGAAATATGCACCATTCCATCTGTGTATTCATTTAATCTTACAAATGCTCCAAAATCTGCAATCTTTACTACTTCTCCTTTAAGGATTTCTCCTTCTTTGTATTCATGAGTCATACTTTCAACAATTTTCTTTGCCTCTTTTGTTGAATCTCCCTTACCTGTAAAATACACTGTTCCATCATCTTCAATAGTAATTTCTGCTCCTGTCTTCTCTTTTATTTCTTTTATTGTCTTTCCTCCTGAACCTATCACCAGTCCAATCTGATCTTGTTTAATTTTCATAATTAAGATTTTTGGTGCATTAGGAGAAATCTCTGCTCTTGGTTTAGGAATTTCTTTTTCAATTTCATTAAGAATAGTGAGTCTTGCATTTTTTGACTGTCTCATTGCTTCATCTAATATCTTAATCGGTACTCCTTCAACCTTTACATCAAGTTGAATAGCTGTGATTCCATCTTTAGTACCTGCGATTTTAAAATCCATATCTCCGTGATGATCTTCTGGTCCTTGAATATCTGTTAGTATTTTATACTTGTCATCTGATTCATACATAAGTCCCATAGCAATGCCTGCAACGGGTGCTTTGATAGGGACACCTCCATCCATCAAGGCTAAAGTGCTTGCACATATAGATGCTTGAGAAGTAGAACCATTTGAAGCCATGGATTCAGAGACTATGCGTATAGTATATGGAAACTCTTCTTTACTTGGAAGCACCATTGCTAGTGCTTTTTCTGCTAATGCTCCGTGTCCTACCTCTCTTCTATTTGTAAACCCTGCTCTTCCCACTTCACCTGCAGAGTATGGAGGAAAATTATAATGGTGCATAAATCTTCTCTCTTCTTTTGTTTGCATTCCGTCTATTGTATTTCTATCCTCTGGTCCACCGAGAGTAAGAGCAGAAAATACATGTGTGCCTCCTCTGTAGAATATCCCGGAGCCGTGGAGTATTGATGAAATTCCCCCCGCTTGTGCATAGAGAGCTCTCACTTCATCCATCTTTCTACCATCAGCTCTTTTATTCTCTTCTATTGCCCTCTTATGCAGTAATTCATTTTCTGTATTATCAAATAAGTCATCTTCGGTAGAAAAATCCTCTTTTTCTGGATTTGCTTTTTTGTAATATTCTTTTACTAATTTATTCCATTCAGTATGAAGTGCATCTATCTCTTTCTTCCCAGGACCTGAGAATATTGCTTTTTCCATCCTAGGTAATATATTATCATTGAAAAGTTTCACTGATTCTTCGGAAACTCTTTCTACTTCTATCACTCTTTTCTCGTGACCTATTTCCTTTGTGATTTTTTTCTGAAAATCTTCTAATTTTCCTATCTCTTCACTTGCTACTTTGAGTGCTTCTGTAAGTGTATCTTCGCTTTCTTCGTGAGCAGAAGCTTCTATCATATTTATATTTCCATCCTTTCCGCAAACGATTAAGTCAAATTTGTATTGTGAATCTTCTTCTCTCAAGTTTCGTGGAGCGTTTACTTTAAGAGTGTCATCATCATATTTCCCTATTCTAACTGCCCCAACTGGTCCTTTCCAAGGAATGTTTGACACCGAAAGCGCTAGAGATGCTGCATTTACTGCAAGAATTACAGGGTCATTATCATCAAGAGATATCACTGTTACAATTACTTGCACTGCATGTCTAATAGAATGATCAAAGAGTGGTCTTAATGTTCTATCAATAACCCTACTTGCGAGTATTGCATCTTCTGATGGTTTACCTTCTCGTTTCACAAATTTTGAACCAAGAATTTTTCCTGTTGCATAAAACTTTTCGGTAAAATCAACTGTAAGGTTAAAATACCCCAATCCCTCTTGTCTGTCTTTTGAGATACAGGCGGTTGCGAGCACAATAGTCTCACCATGTTTCATGATGACTGAACCTTGTGCTTGGTCTGCCAAATCGGTGAAAATGGCAGTTAGTTTTTGCCCTCCGATTTCTACACTATATTCTTTTTTTTTCATATTATTTATATTTATTTCACAATCTTTTTATTAATCAATTACTATTTTGTAATAAAAACTAGAAAATTGTGAAACCTTAGTTCCTCTCCAGACTAAAGTATTGTTCCTGAAACTTTGGAACACTACCCACTGTCTGAAGATGAACAAATTAACTTATAATTAACTTTATCCTAGCATTATCAGAAGAGAATGCAAGAACTATTTTTTCTTCTTTACTTAATTATCTAGAACCACCTATAAGATATTTTTTTGGATTTTCTGATAGATCTACAAAATCGTCTGCTGCTTCTCTTAGTTTTTGAGATGTTGATTTACCAAATGAAACTACTTCTACTTGGGCTCCTGTATAGTTCTGTAAATATTCTACGAGAGGAATAAAGTCCCCGTCTCCTGAGATGATGACTACTGCATCAAGCCTATTTGCCATTCTCATAGCATCTACCGTAAGCCCTACATCCCAATCCCCTTTCTTTGTGCCGGAATGAAACACTTGCAAGTCCTTGGTTTTCGTCTCAATTCCTAGTTTCATAAGTGCTTCAAAAAAATTCTTTTCTTCGCCGGTTTCTGTGGTGATGACATAAGCGATAGCTCGGACAAGCTTTCTACCTGCAACTGCTTCTTTTAAAACTGCACCAAAATTAACCCTCGCTTTGTATAGATTACGAGCTGAATGATACAGATTTTGAGTATCAATAAAGACACCAACTCTCTGCTCTTTATGTTTTATTACTGCCATTATTTGATTTAATTAATTAGATAGTAAAAAAAGAAACTTGCCGGACTAGGCAAGATCCATTTTCTTCTTGAGAGAATCATAGCGAGGTTTGCTTTTCTTTTCTAGATATTTGAGGTGTGCTCTTCTGTCAGCTACCATCTTTATGAGCCCTCTTCTTGAACTATTGTCTTTTTTGTGTTTTTTGAGATGTTTTGCGAGTTCGCCTATTTGCTCAGAAAGAACAGCCACTTGCACTTCTGGAGAGCCAGTATCTTTCTCGTGGATTTGATTCTTTTTAATCACTGTTTGCTTCTTTTTTGTATTTAACATAAGTTTACATTAACATATATTATGAGAATTTGCAACATTTTTTGGTTCTCTAAAAAATCAATAAAAGATAATCTAACGAATACTAGAACAGTGAATACTTTATAAAAAGTATTAAATATACTGTGCCTTTTATGCACATAACTTTTTCACCAAATTAAAACTGTTCGCAAAGCCAAAGTGCCCTAAATATGATTGAATCATAGGGATGTCAAATATATTACAAAATCCATCTTGACTGCTCTTTGCAAGGAATAGTTTTCTTTTGAATCTTTTTACTACTTTTCTCCGAACAAGGATATGTGTTGGTTTAACAAAGTATCCAAGAAAATCAATTCCGTTTTCTACTCTTCGGAGTTTTGTTTTATCAACACACAGTTTTAGTTCTAGTTTTTCATTTAAAAAAACATTTATTACCTCTACTAACTTTTTTAGTTTTTCTTCATCTTCATCCAGCACTAAAAAATCGTCTACATATCTAATATATCTTTCAAGCCCTAAACGATTTTTGATATATTGATCCATTTTATTAAGATATATATTTGCAAAAAATTGGCTAGTAAGATTCCCTATGGGAAGTCCTTTGTTTTTGTTACCTATAAAAAGAGATTTATCTTTTCGGATTAAGTTTTTTGTTTCTGTTTTCCCTTTGAAAAAATAATTCGTGGTCGGGTCGTGAAATATTATTATCTGAAGTAGCCAAAGCACTTCTTTTTTCCAAACCTCGTCTTTCTTTTCTTTTAAAATTTTCTCTTTTATGATTTTCCACAGAACTTCCTTGTCTATGTTTCTAAAGAACCCTTTAATGTCCATTTTAAGATAAAATAATCTTTGACCATTCTTTCCTCCTCGTGATAGATAGAACTTAAGTTTTTTCAGTGCTTTATGTGTTCCTTTACCTATTCTATTAGCATATGAGGTTTCAATAAAGTCTTTTTCAAATATTTCTTGTATTTCATTGCAAAGCAGATGATGCACGATTCTATCTCTAAAATCAGCTGCAAATATTTCTCTAGGGGTAGGTTCGATAACAACAAAACAAATATGTCTAGAGATTTTGTATCTTCTGCTTTGTAAATCAGAAAGCAACCTAAAAAGATTCTTTTCTTTACACATTTCAAACTTCAAAGCGTTTGCTGTATTCTTCTTATGACGGAGACATTCAGTATATGCTTTATGTAGTTTTTCTATAGTGAAAATTGACATTTATTGAAAGTTAAAAAATTCAACATTTTTTATAAATTCTTTGAGACGACCTTTACTTGCAACTTTTTTGAATTTCGCTTTTCTTTTCTTTAATTTTATAAATTTCATTTAAATTCCAAACCAAGTAGAGAATTGACAAAGAGTGCTAGATGAAAAGGCTAGCGGACACAACGAACATATTTGTTGTTGGACTTAGGATTGTTGTTCACATTACCGTTATTCATATTGACATTGTAAGCATTGGCACTACTTGAAGGCACAGTAACGGAAGACCAATAATTGTTCGCCACGAAGCCGTGAATATATTCCTTCCGACTAAATCATAATAACCTCTTATCCCCTATCTTTTTCATTAAATTCAAAAAAGTTAGGGAGCGGAAGGTGGCATTCTTTTTCCCTCGCTTGCTTATCTACCGATAGACAATTCTGGGGACAATTTCTTTTTTGAAGAAACTTTTTCCAATTCTCTGCTTGGTCAAGAATTTTTAATATTTTCTCAGAAAGAAAAAAATATGCATTTTCTCCACCGAGCTGGTGAAGTTCGTTTGTAATTCTCACATACATTAATAGTCTATTTAGGTAATCTTCTGTTTTTGAAATCAAAACAACTCTCTTTTCTTTATCACTCACACTACTTATCTCCTTAACACACATCAGGCTTTCAATACAGCAATCAAGCATTTTTTCTCCCAGTAGATATTTATATTGCTTACTAAATTTAGGTATTCTCTCATATAGGTCCTTTAGTAGAAAAAATATATCGTTGTATATAGGTAATTTAGAATATATAGACATAGTTAATATATATTTTAAAAACTTTTCTTCTTAAAATACCTGAGCGGAGTGGTGATTTAAAAAAAATTAAAAAATGTAAATTGGTTTGTAATGCAGAGTTTGAGAGCCTCTTTGAAACACCCTGCGGGTTGTTTCAAAGAGAATGAGGAAAATGAAAAAATGTATGAAGAATGCTAGACGAAAAGGCTAGCGGACACAACGAACATACCCGTAGTTGGACTTAGGATCGCCGCCCACATTACCGTAATGCATAGAGACATAGTAAGCATTGGCACTACTTGAAGGCACAGTAACGGAAGACCAATAATCGCTCGCCACGAAGCCAGGAGGGTTTCTTTGAAGGGCAGCATTACAGGTAGCAGAAGAGTTACCTCTTGCTATACATTCAGCATCTGCAAGAGTTTTGAGTTCTTCTAGGGTGGGTAATCTTCCACCTGATAGGGTGCAAGCAGTGTTGGCTTGGGTCCAACTCATTTCTACATCAGGGGTTGTAGGTGTTCCAGTAGTTGTTACACCTTGTTCATCCCATTTGACTACTCCACTTGGACTGGAGGAGTATGCTTCTACTGGTGCTACTGTCTTGTATATGAGGGCTGTGGCTCCCCATCTTTGGTAGACATCGGAGTAAGAGGAATTATTGTAACTTAAGCATCTGACTGTCGCTCCTTGATTTGTTATTGAACCTGCCATATCTGATATAGGGCCTATACAAGTGGTATCGGGATAAGTAGTTGTTCCTCCTGTGCTTATACCACTATAGTTATTGTTATCAAGATATGATAGTTCCATTTGAGCACCCATATTCTTTAGATTACTCTTTATACCTGCTATCTTTCCTCTATCTCTTGCATTATTGAGTGATGCTAACACAATACTAGCGAGTATTCCTATGATGGCTACTACTACTAGGAGTTCTATTAGAGTGAAGGCAGAAGATTTGGACTTGAATTTAATGAAGTTCATTGGCTTTGATGATTATTTAATCAGTAATTGATTTACTTGATTATTATACTATATATAAAAGATGGAATACAAGGAAAAGTGATGTATGAATGATGATTTTTTAAAAGTAAAGACATTAAAGAAGTAAAGAAAACATAATTTTAGAAAGTAAAAATGTTAAAGAAGTAAAGAAAACATACTCGGAGGAAGCATCCGCTACGAACAAAACCTTTTCCCTTCCAGGGTAGTGTGCGAGCAACGGAGAGTATGGTTTCTTTACTTGAAAACACTTTAGTAAATAAAAAACATATAGCAACGGAGAGTATGGTTTCTTTACTTTTCAAAGACAGATTAGTAAAAAAACATATATAGAAGAGCATCCGCTACAACAAGAACCAATTCCCTTCCAAGGTGATATGCAAGCAACGGAGAGTATGGTTTCTTTAGTTTTAATTAATAATTTAGTTATTATACAAACTCATCGCTTTATCTTTTCCTTCAGTAAGTGCCATCTCAATCGCTTCCTTTATCTTTTTAGAAAGTTTCTTCAAGACATCAAGTTCATTCTTTTTAAAATCACCTAGAAGGAATTTATAAACTACTGTCTCCCCTTTTGGTTTTCGTATCTTCCCACTAGGTGTGGTTGGTGAAATACCAACCCTCACTCTCAAAAATTCTTTTGATTTAAGTTTCTTAATGACTGATTCTAATCCATTATGTCCGCCTGAACTTTTATTAAAAGATAGTTTTATTGTTCCAATTGGAAGATCTATATCATCATAGATCACCACTATATCTTTAAGTGGAATTTTGTGTTTTTCTTTTGCATAAGCGATAGCCACACCTGAATTATTCATGTATGTCATGGGTTTTAAATACTCAACAGGTTTTCCTAAAATAGAATCCTTATAAAAAAGAGCATCAGTACCTGAAAACTTTTTCCAATCAATATCATTGCTTAAGATATAATCAAGGATAATAAATCCAGTATTATGTCTATTTAATTTATATTCCTCACCTTTGTTTCCAAGTCCTACTATTAATTTCATATAAAGATATAATAACAAATATTTTTTATAAAATACATAATGCTTAACAAAACACAAATCTGCCTATTGTGTCAACATATTTTTAGTGGTATATTAATATAGTGGAAAAAGAAAAACAAAGTAAAAAAGAATCTTTTTGGGAAATTATCCGTTTTGCAATTATTACTATTATCATAGTAATCCCTATTCGTATTTTTATTGCACAACCCTTTGTAGTGTCAGGAACATCTATGTTCCCTACTTTTGACAACGGAGACTATCTAATAATTGATGAAATATCATACAGACTAAATGATCCATCAAGATATGATGTCGCAGTTTTTAAATTTCCAAATGATCCAGATAAGTACTTTATAAAACGAATTATCGGCCTGCCAAATGAAACAGTTGAAATCAAAGGAAACTCTGTAACTATTTACAACAAAGAAAATGTTAATGGCTTTCAAATAGAACAACCCTATGTCAAAAATAAAAGCGACAATAACCTTAGGTTTGAATTAAAAGAAAATGAGTATTTTGTAATGGGAGATAATAGAGTCGCAAGTTCAGATTCTAGATACTGGGGACCAGTTGATAGAAATCTTTTTGCTGGAAGGGCTCTTTTAAGACTTTTACCAATAACTCAAGCAGGTATTTTACCTGGAAATTTTAGTGAAATAAAATAATTCTCAATGAAAAATAAAAAAAAACAAGGAAAGAAAATTGTAACAAAAAAAAGTAGTGATAAAAAAATGATTTCATCCCCAAAAGGAATGAGAGATATAATGAATGATGAATACTATTCATTTCAAGGTTTTTTTGAGAAAGCACAAGAAGTAGCAATATACTACGGATTTAAACCTATCCAAACTCCTATATTAGAATATGCTAATGTTTTTGAAAGAGGTGTAGGAGAAGGAACAGATATCATAGAAAAAGAAATGTATTCTCTTAAAACAAAAGGAGGAGATCATTTAGCAATGCGTCCAGAGTTTACAGCAGGACTTATGCGTGCATACATAGAACACGGAATGCAAACACTTCCCCAACCAGTTCTTCTTTATAAATACGGTCCAGTATTTAGACATGATAATCCTCAAAAAGGACGGTACAGAGAATTTCGTCAATTTGATTTAGATACCCTTGGTTCAGAAAAAAGTATAATGGATGCACTTGTTATAAAAGCAGGAATGAGTATCCTTGAAGAGGCCGGAGCTCGTAACCTATCAATTGATATAAATTCCATAGGAGATAAAGAATGTAGAAATGGATACTTAAAAGAATTAGTTGGATATTATAAAAAACACATCAACTCTTTACCCAAAATTGACCGTGAACGATTAAAGAAAAATCCATTAAGAATTCTTGATTCTAAAGACCCAAAAACAATTGAAATAAATAAAGAGGCACCAGATTCAGTAAGTTTTTTGTGTGCATCCTGTAAAAAGCACTTTATGGAAGTTTTGGAATACCTAGAGGAAATGGAAATACCATATAATATAAACAAAAATCTTGTTAGAGGACTTTCGTATTATAACCGCACTGTTTTTGAAATCTTAACCGAACAGGAAGAGATAAATGACAAAAATTCAACAGGAGAAAAAAAACTCATAGCTATAGCCGGAGGAGGTCGTTATGACTATCTTGCTAAAACACTGGGACATAAAAAAGACATTCCTGCTGTAGGATTTTCTGTTGGAGTTGATAGAATCATTGAATCAGGTTGGTATAAAAAACTCTATCCAAGAATTATTAAAAAGCCCAAAATATGCTTTATCCAACTAGGAACAGAAGCAAAACTAAAAAGTTTGAACATTATTGAAATACTAAGGAAAGCACATATACCAATTACTCAATCACTTTCTAGAGATTCACTTGGATCTCAGCTTGCCATAGCAGAAAAACTTTCTATCCCCTATTCAATTATATTCGGAGTAAAAGAAGCTATTGATAACTCTGTAATAGTACGAAATATGGAAAATAGGTCACAGGAAACTGTAAAAATAGAAAAATTGCTTGATTATTTAAAAGAATTAAAATAATAAGTAAAATGAAGGAAATACTACAAGAAAAAGGGAATGCGGTTTTGCATACTCCAACAAATGAAATCCCTGTAGAGGATATAAAATCCCCTAAAATTCAAAAAATAATTAAAGAAATGTCGCAAGCTCTACTTAGTCAAGATGATGGAGTAGCTCTCGCAGGGCCACAAATAGGATATCCTCTTTCTATTTTTATTGTTTCAGGCAAAATCTTTGATAGAGATTTTATTGAAAGCAAAGAAGAAAGAGTGGAAGGTGAAGGAAATATTAAAAAGGCAAAGCAAAAAGTCCCAGATATGGTATACATAAATCCTAGAATACTAAAACTTTCAAAAGATAAGGAATGGATACCAGAGGGATGCCTATCAGCAAGATGGCTTTATGGAAGGACTCATCGTTCCAAAAAAGCTACAATCACCGCTTATGATGAAAATGGTAAGAAATTCGTAAGAGGTGCATCAGGACTTTTAGCTCAGATATTTCAACACGAAACAGATCATCTTAAAGGTGTAATGTTTACTGATCATGCAAAAGATATAATAGAAGAAGGTCCTGTTTTATAAAAAAATATGACAAGTAAGAAAGTAAAATTTGCATTTTTTGGCACTCCGATTGTTGCTAGTCAAACTCTTGATATTTTAAAGGAAAATGGCTATATTCCTTCACTAATCATTACTTCAGCCGATAAGCCAAGGGGTAGAAAAATGAAAATTACACCTTCTCCTGTAAAAGAATGGGCAATAAAAAATGATATTCCTTTTATACAACCTGAAGATATTGATGAGAAAATAATAACCAATGAGCAATTTGATTTATTTGTAGTCGTTGCTTATGGAAGAATACTTTCAGAAACTATACTAAAATTTCCGAAATATGGTTCTATAAATATCCACTACTCTCTTCTGCCTAGATGGCGTGGTGCTTCACCTGTTGAAACTGCAATTTTGTTTGGTGATAAAAAAACAGGTGTTACTATCCAACAAATGGAATACAAAATGGACAGTGGTAATATAATTGCAAAAAGTGAAATAAAAATTGAAGATGATGAGACTGCTCCAAAACTTAGAGAGAGATTAATAAAAATCGGAGCTAATTTATTAGTTGAAACATTGCCAAAAATAGTGGAAAAAAAAATATCTCCTATTAAACAAGATGAAACAAATACAACTTTTTGTAAAAAAATAAAAAAGACAGATGGTTTAATAAATTTAGAAGACAATCCAACAATAAACTATAATAAATATAGAGCCTATAAAGAATGGCCAAGAACATTTTTCTTTAGGAATGGAAAAAGAATTATAATAACCCAGGCAAAACTTATTGATAATAAATTTATAATAGAAAAAATAATTCCTGAGAATGGAAAAGAGATGATTTACATAAACTAAATATAATTTATTTTTAATACTTTCCAGTTAGAGGGTTTCTTTTTGTTAAACCCTTCATCATTTTTTTTATACTCTTTGCTCCTCTTTTAAAAAGAGTAAGTTTTTTGTCCTTTTCTCTACTAATTTCTTTAAACAAACTTTCTCTTACAGTATCTATCGCCAAAAACAATTCTCTCTCATCTGCACTTGAGTAAAAGTCTCTTCCACTTATTTTTACAACACAATCTGCATGGAATATTTCTCCTGACTTATGACGCTCCGAATTTTTACCCACCTCAAAAGTAATCCTTGCTTCTCCTTCTGGATCCATACTTTCTACAATCCTTTCTAAATTAGTTATTTTTTTATAAACATAATCACGAATTGAATCAGTAAGTTCAATATTTTTTGTCAAAAGATTTATTTTCATATTTATTTAGTAAAATTCATTTATTAAAGAGAATTTTACCTATAAACATTATAACATACTATTCTTTTGTGTTTATGTTCATACTTATCTCTCGCAAATTCTCCTTTAAATCATCCAAATTCTGCTCTATTTTTAATAGGGTTGTTTCCTCTTTCTTTATTTCTTCAATCGTTTTTTCATCAATTCGTTTTTCCTCTTTTATACCTGATATTATTATCTTATCTCCAATAAAAAAAGAAACAAATAGACCAGTAGTAATAGTAATCATTACCCCAAGAAAAAGAGAAACTAATCCGGACATTTCAATATCATCCGCTATCATCCAAATTCCTCTCCAAATGAGAACAATCCCTATACTACCAACAAAGGCATAGAAGATAGGTACACGAGAGAGTCTTGCTCTAATTTTATCTTCTACCCTATCAAAAAAATTAAATAATTTATTTTTTTTCTTCATTTAATATTCTCCTCCAACAGCAGGAGTGGACTTTTCTTCTTTAGACTCTTCTGTAATAGCAACCTCCGTTGTAAGAAGAATAGAAGCAACAGAAGAAGCATTTTGAATTGCAGTTCTTGTGACTTTTACAGGATCAATGATTCCTGCTTTTAGCATATCATTTACAAATCTATCTGCCATTGCATCATATCCACCCTCACCTTTATCCATATTCATTACTTTATCAACCACCACCAATCCATCATCCTTTCCCGCATTAAGAGCAATTTGACGAAGAGGAGCATGAAGAGCTTTAATTATTATTTCATATCCAAGAGCTACTTCATTTGTTTCTTCTCCTTGAATTTTTCTATTTAGTAGTTTTTTAGAAACTGAAGCAAGAGCACTTCCACCTCCTGCTACTACCCCCTCTTCAATTGCAGCTTTTGTAGCATTTACTGCATCATCTATTTTATCTTTTAGATATTTCATTTCGGTCTCTGTTGCAGCCCCTACTTTTATTACCGCCACACCCCCTGCAAGTTTTGCAATTCTTTTTTCAATTTTTTCCTTGTCATACTTTGAATCAAATGTTTCTCTTATATTTTTTAGTTGATTAACTCTCTTTTCAATATCACTTTTTTTACCTTTTCCATCAACAATGATTGTCTTTTCTTTTGTAGAAACTACCTTTCTTGCTAAACCAAGCATATTTAATTCTACATCCTCAAGTTTTATCCCCACTCCAGTCTCTCCCGTTATTAATTTTGCTCCTACAGTAATAGCAATATCTTCAAGTTGGTTTTTCTTATCATCTCCAAATCCTGGAGCTTTGATAGCTAAGACATTAAACCCTCCTCTTATTTTATTCAAAACAAAAGTAGTTAATGCCTCTCCATCTACATCTTCTGCAATAATCACAAGGTCTTTTTTACCTGCTTGCACCATTTTTTCCATCAAAGGTAAAATTTCTTTTACAATTGAAATCTTTTTATCAGTAACTAAAATAGGAACATCTTTTAATTCTGCTTCCATTCTGTCAGGATTTGTAATCATGTAAGGAGAAATATATCCTTTGTCAAATTCAATTCCTTCTACAACCTCAGAATCAACACCAAAAGATTGTGATTCTTCTACGGTTACTACTCCGTCTTTACCAACCTTCTCAATAGTATCAGCTATTATTCTACCTATCTCCTCAGATTCAGCAGATATTGTAGCTACTTGTCTAATTTCTTCTTTACTTTTTATCGGTCTAGCAATCTCTCGTAATATCTTTACAACCTGCTCAGAGGCTTTTTCTATCCCCATTCTTAAGGCCATTGCATTTACCCCCATTGTGGTATGTTTCATACCAAGATCCACTATTGCCTGAGTTAGTATTACAGAAGTTGTAGTTCCATCTCCAGCAATATCATTTGTCTTACTTGCAACTTCTTTTACAATTTCTGCTCCCATATTTTCAAATTTATCTTTCAAGGAAATTTCTCTAGCGATACTTACACCATCGTTTGTAATTGAAGGAGAACCATAACTTTTTTCTAAAACAACATTTCTTCCTCTTGGACCGAGAGTAACTTTTACCGCATCAGCCACTACATCTACTCCCCTTTTTAATTTTTTTCTTGCATCTTCGTTGTATAAAATTTGTTTTGACATATTTTTATTTTCAAGCTTACTGATTTTTAAAACAGAAGCAAAATTAATTTATTTAATAATTGCTAAAATATTTTCTTCTTTTATTAAAAAATACTTTTTATCTTCACTTTTTACCTCATCATAACCATACTTTGAAAAAATGATCTTATCTCCTATTTTTACTGAAAGAGGAATAAGCTTTCCGTTTTCATAAGATCCCTCTC
This sequence comes from Minisyncoccota bacterium, assembly GCA_041657445.1. Classification (GTDB taxonomy): domain Bacteria; phylum Patescibacteriota; class Minisyncoccia; order Phycocordibacterales; family UBA9973; genus UBA9973. Next base: position 26,002 of record JBBABV010000010.1, read on the forward strand.
CTACTTTTATTACCTTACCTTGTTCTGGTCTTTCATTACTTCCGGTTTCAGGGATAAATATACCAGAATCTGTCTTTTCTTTAATAGTTTTTTCTTCTGGCTCAACTAAAACTCTTGAACCTAATGGATAAATATTAACCTCCTTTTTTTTATTTTTTTCGTTTTTTTTCATATTTTTTTTCCGCAAAAGCGGAGATTAAATTAATAATTCTATCTTCGAAAAACCCAAAAATACAAGGGCATTTCTGATAAATAGTAACAATGTTACTTTATTATATTACAATCTTTTTTTAATGCAAGAACCTGTATTATCTGAGTTTTTCGTAGAAAAAAACAGAAACAGATCCAATAGAAGAGAGAATTAAAATAAATGGTAAAATCCATCCTATAATTGGAATAAGAGAAATTAAACCTAGGACAAGAATTGAAAGAATAATAATCCACCAACTAATTTCCCAATCCTTTTTCTTTATCACATCTAATACCACTCTTGCAAAAACAATAGGAGAAACAAATAATGCAAGCATTATGAGAATTAAATATATGAGAAGAGAAATAAAGCCAAAAAGCCATCCTATCATTGTGATAAAGCAAATGATAGCAAATATAGGCACTACAACTAAAATTATAAATCCTTTTAATACTTGTTTCCAAAAATCAGACTTTACAATTTCTATGACTTTTTTTGTTTGAGAAGAAAAAGCATAGAACAAAACAAGGACAATCAAAATCATAGATAGTAACTCTAAAAGAATAGAGCAAGATATAAAACAAAATGTAGTATTATCATCTTCCACTTCTTCTGCTTTTACTTCATCAAGGATAGTTTCACCTTTTACTATGGCTCCATCTGCAAAATTAATTTCTTCTTTTGAAAAGTAATTTAAATTACCTTCAATAAGAGTTTTTGGTCCAAGAGATAACTCTTTTGAATTTATTTTTACATTCCCTTTTATATTTCCATTTAGATATACTTTCTCACCTGTAATAAAAAGGTCTTTAAGAGTATTACCACTGTAATTTATATTTCCTCCATAAATATCTACATTGTTTTTTAAAACTGATTCTGAGGTTATACTTATATTTCCACCTGCAATAAACATCTCACCACCTACTTCGCTAGAAACCATAATATTTCCACCTACTGCTCTAAAATCACCTGTCACATTTCCAATAGAGAAGATTGTTCCCCCTGCAACTGTAAGATCCTCACCTGTGCCACCAGAAATACTAACAGTCCCTCCTCCTATATATGAATCTTTTGGAGTGTTAGCAGTTATACTTACATCTGCTCCACCTGCATAAAAATTACCGTCAATTAATACAGAGGAATCAACAAGTAAACTTTCTTCGCCCTTTATAGTAGCCCCAAAAACAAAAACTGGCATCAAAAGAATACTTAAAAATATTACTTTCAGCACTTTTTTATTCACATTCATATGCTTTTTAAATTAGTGATAATTTTATTAAATAATAAAAAACTACTTACTTTTTCTTTTTTGAGAAATCATTTTTCTTTTAATCTCAAGTCTTTTTTTTGTTTTCTTTGACCTTCTTGATTTATTCTTTGGACGAAGTGTTGTGCTTCTTTTTGCCATACTTATTATATATTATTAATAATTTTTTACTTTTATATTATACACTATAACAACAATTAAAAAAACAAAGAACTGTAATTATTTGTAAATTCTGATAAAATCAGTCCAGCACTCAACCCTATCATTATCGCTATACCACCAATAACTGCTATTCTTAAACCATTTCTTATAATACTTATATTTGAAATTTTTGCTCCAATTACTCCAAGGATAAATAAGAAAAAAATGGATAAAAAAACTGAAATAGGGAGAGCAGTATCTATCTCCCAAATTAAATAAGGGAAAAGTGGTATAAATCCTGAAAAAAAGTAAGAAAAGAACATTATTACCCCAGAAAAGAAACTATGATCATCTGAAGTGTTATCATCTCTTTCATATCGCTTCGCAGAGTATTCTGACAAATAACTTCCTGCCCCCATTGAAAATGCTTCTACAAATATAAGCACAACTCCAGTCAAAAAAATTTCTTGACGAGGTATGTTTGCAATAGCAATACCTGATAAAAGTCCAACAGTAGATACCAAACTATCTTCTACTCCAAAAATAAAATTACGAAAATAAGAAATGTGGTGTTTATTGTCTTTCATAAAAAATTAAGAATTTTTTTCTACTTCCTTGTTTTTACTTATCTTTATTTCTTCCTCTTCTGCTTCAGCCTCTGATTCAGTAATAAATAATGAATGGAAGTTTTCTGCATCACCAGTATCTATATAATTTTCTGCTGGCAACATTTCATTTTCAATAGGATTAGTATTTTTGTTTACTCCTGTGCACCACATATTGTAGTCAGAAAATATAAATTCCTTTTGAAGTTCACAAAAATCTTTTTGTGACAAAATAATTCTACCAGAAATAACAGAATATCTCGGATTTTTAGGTAATTTTTGTTTAAAAGTTGAATTGATTTTTTCCTTAAAAAAGGAAATGTCCTTTTCCATTTCTTTATCCAAACATCAGCCATTCAGGCTTGAAAATCATTAATAATCCAATTATCAGCATTATAATACCACTTACTAAATGAATCATTCTATTATACCTCGTAGAAATACCTGTAACTTGAAGTGTAATTGCTGAAGCTGAAAATACAAATGTAGCTGGAAGGATAAACACAAGAACATAGAAAAGAAGATAAAGATAATACTGGAATGTTGATAAATCACTAAGAGCAAGCACCTGCACATATACAGCAGGTAAACCAAGTGAACAAACTAATTCAATAAGGTTGACAGCAAAAGCAAGTAGTATTAATCCAATAATTGCAATAAATATATGTTTCTCCTGAATAATACTTTTTAACCATTCCAGTAACTTCTGCTTTCTTTCACCACCTGTAACCTTACAACCCCCAAATGGATTAGTGATATACTCTTTGATATTTACATAACCTGAAACTAATGCTACTCCCCCAATAAGGATTCTTACCCAAACGATAAAACCAAGAAACATAAATAAATTAAGCCAAGCGGTCATAAAAAGAAAATAAACAAAACCAGAAGCAATCAAAAATACAAATCCAAATACCCATAGTCTTTTTTTGTTTTCTATACCAAACAAAAGTGAAACTAGAAATAAAAGAACCCACATTGCACAAGGATTAAAGCCATCAAGAAAAGCCATTATAACAGTTAAAACAGGAAGAGAAAAACTTTTTACATCTACTTCTCCTATAATTGGTAAATCTATTTTAGATAAAAAATTATTTTCTGATTCTTCAGTACTAACTGGACTAGGATCAATTACTTCTTCTGTAACATCTTCGTCATTATTTTCTTCGCTTGAAGTAATAGGTGTATTTTCATTAACTTCGGTATTTAAAATCTGTCCTACTATATCAGGACAAGAATTTTTGAGACATTCTACTATCTTTTTTTCAATCTGGGGAGGTGTCATTTTTTCTGAAAATCCTACAAGATATCCATTTCCTATAATTAAAAAAGGAACTCCTCCAGAAGTAACACCAATAGCATCAGAAACCTTTTTTAGGATCTCATAATTTTCTTGATTATTGTATACTTCGTAACTTTTTATTCTTAAACCTTCATATTTATCTAAAATTGAATCAAGAAATACTTTTTCCTTTTCACAATGAGGGCAACCATCTCCCCAGAAAAAATGAATTGGGACACCAGGTGTCTCATCAGCTAAAACCCCTTTTATGGGTAAAACAAGAAAAGAAAGAATAAAAATTGAAAGAAGTGCTTTTTTTATCATAATTGATTTTAATTATCTTTATATTTATTGACTAATTGAATTAAATCGTTTTTTTCATATTCTCCTGAAAGACGAGTAATTTCATTTCCGTCCTTATCTATAAAAACAAAAGTCGGAAGAGTCTGTGTAATCTTGTATTTTTCTACCATTTCCTTGTCTTTATCGTAATCATAGAACTCATTTTTTAACCAACCTAATTCATCCTCTATCTCTTTCCATCTTGGCTTCATAATTATACAACCTGGACACCATTCTGCACCAAATTTTAAAACCTTCATTTATATATAAAAATTTACTTATAAAGACATCACTATTCTGATGAATAACATTCATTATATCATATATTAAACAAAAACTAAATATGTTAAGAATTTCTTCCTTTATACCCAAGAAATAAATAAGCAACACCAATAATAAAAGGAATAAGCATATTAATGCTAAAATCCTGAGCGATAATTGTTGACATAATAAGACCCGCACCAAGAGAAATTATTATCATATATCCCCCTAATTTCTCATGCCACCATCCTATTGCAAGTCCAAGAAACATTATAGGGAAAATAGATAACCAAAGATTATCATATAGGGTGTATTGTGGATCAATAAAAGGTAATGGATTCTCATATCCAAAGTAAAATGCTAGCCCAAAACAAAAAACTACTAATGCTACAACTCTAGTAACCCATCTAATTATTTTTATATTCATATTGTGAAATATCTTATATTAAAATCCTCGACTTACTAATTATATATCCTTTATTTATTTAAACAAATATAAAAGTTCATAAATAATACCTCCGAGAAGAACTAAAATTAATACAATACTACCAAATTTTTTCCACTTACTCACATTAAGCATATTTTTCCTATACATCAAAAGCATATTAATACCATCAATAGCCAAAAGCACAGATCCAACAAAAACAATCAACTCAAGAAAATCTTTTACCCCTATGAAGTATAAAAATATAGGAAGAAGAATAGTGACAAGCCAAGAAATTATTCTTTTTATCTTTAAATCATATTCAAAAACCTGTGTCATTGTAAGACCAATAGCAGTAAAAGAAGTAAAGGTAGTGATAATTCCAAAAATTAGAATGAGAAAATATGCTCCTTGACCAAGCTTTTCACTCAAACTTGTAAGAGCAAGAGGAGTAGTTTCTACTCCGCTAATACTCATAACAATAGCAATAAAGAAAAGATATACGATTATGGGTAAAATAACGGAAGCAATTATTACACCTTTCATATATTTTTTATTCTCAACTAAAATATCTTCTATCTGTGGAATAAGACTTGCCCCCCATAAAGCGAAAACAAGTGCACCGTATGGAGCAAGTAGACTCACATTATCACCATTTCTCGCAAGAAGGTTTGTAATACTTGATTCTCCTTTTCCCAACCAAGCAAGAAAAACTAGAATAAAAATAAAACTTATAATCCCTAAAAGTTGTAATTTATTTAATGCTCCTGAACCTAAGAACATTATAAGAGACCCTGCAAACCAAAATATAAGTATCGCTCCTGTAAGAGAAATATCAATCTGAAGACCTGATAAAAGTTCAAAAAGAAAACCCCCACCTACCAAAATATATGCGAGTATTGCTCCTATTAAACTTCCAGAATGAGTAAAAAATGCTAGATATTTTCCTTTTTTCCCCCAATAATATTCTGCGATTCCCGGAAATCTTTTTTTGTCAGGGGTATTAATAACTAACTCCCCAAAAAGAACATGCAAAAGAATCATTAATCCTCCTAAAACAATAAAATAAGCAAGCATTATTGGCCAGCCTACTTGTAAGGTTAAATAAGGTAAAGAAAAAAGTGCTACTCCAATGATTGTTCCTGCCAAAACAGAAGTGGCATAAACAATACTTTTTATTTTTTTGTTTTTAAAAAATGACAGCATTTATAAACTATTTTTTAGCAAATCCTTCAAGGGCCTTTAATGCTTCCATTGGAATCATATAAACTACAGTATTGGATTGATCAGAAGACATATCATTGATTGACTGAAGTGTTCTCAAGTGAAGTGCTCCGGGAGTAGAGGAAAGCATTTGGGCAGCTTTTGTAATGTTTTCTGATGCAAGAAGTTCTCCTTCTGAATTTATTATTACTGCTCTCTTTTCTCTCTCTGCTTCGGCCTGCTTTCCAATAGTTCTCTCCATTTCAGGTGGAAGACTTACATCTTTTAATTCAACATTATTAACCTTCAACCCCCATTCATCAGTTTCTTTATCAACTATCTCTCTTATCCTATCTGCTATCTTTTCTCTATTTGAAAGAAGTTCATCAAGAGTTACCTCTCCGACAATGTTTCTCATAGTTGTTTGAGCATATTGGGAAATAGCATATCTAAAATTTTCTACTTCTATAACTGCTTTTGGTGCATCACTGACCTTGTAATATATAACTGCATTTACCTTTACTGAAACATTGTCCTTCGTAATAGCATTTTGATCAGGTACATCTACTGCTTTTATTCTTATATCAACTTTTTCATAAGATTGAATAACTGGTAATACTATTCTCCATCCTGGTTCCATAATAGAATTAAACCTACCAAACATGAATTTAATCCCTTTTTCGTATTGATTGATCTGACGAATGCTTGATAATATAAGAAAAACAACAATAAAAACTAAAGAATAATATATAAACATATATTTTAATTATTTATTTACTAATAATTGCATATTAACATAATTTTTACCTTAATGCTCACTTCAGGTAAAAATTGAGAAATCTTTAGGAAAGCTTTTTAAGAGTTTCTGCAAATTCCTCATCTGTAGCCATTTCTCCTTTAAGAATTTCGCAATCCTTACCTTTCCAGTATGGCTGTCTATTCATATTTTTTCTTGTAATCTTTTCCGCCATTTTTCTATCACCTCCAATTTGACTCGTAAAATACTCTACCCCTCCTTCAAATATCTCTTCACATGTTTTTACACTACCATCTGCATTAACACAATACAGACAAAAATCTGAATTCTCGTCACCTTTTGCGAAGTCCTCTTTTTTTGTTAATGGCATCCCGCATGCCTGACAAAATTTTTGCATAAGTTTAAAAATTAAAATTATTAGTAATTTTTATATATAATATAGTTTCCTAATTATTTTTCCATCATGAATATGATTTTTTTATTAGTCATATCATAATACTCAATACCTTTAGTCTGATTAGGTAAGTTCTTCTCCTTAAAATACTTATTAAACAAAGGATAAACCTTCATCGGACCAATCATATAAGATAATTTGTTTTTGATTTGAAACTCTGCTGTTAAATAATCTTTTTCTTCTAGAATTGCAAAATTAAATTTGTCTTTATTTAATTCAACTTTTTCCATATCCTCAATACGAATTATTGAGCCAACATCACTTCTTAATTCTTCCTTTGGAGTTATATCTGGATTATCATAATATATACCTACACCATCAACAGAATTAAATCCTGCTTCTTTTAATTTATTACTAAGTTCCATCATTGGAGCACCTACTTCAGCATATGGTCCAGTGTGTCTAACATAGGCATATATGTATGGACCCATCTTCTTCTCCTCAACTGAAACCTTTGAAGGTATTCCCATATAAAAAACAAACAATAAAATCAAAACGACAACTGCAATTAAAATAATTAAAAATATCTTCATAGAATGTATATACTATTTGTAATGCATATATTATAACATAAATAAATATATCAAGACTATTTTCTTTTATAACTTTAATAATTCAGTTTGGCTTTTTAGAAGCAATCTCAATTTCTTCTCTTTCTGCTTGTGTCAACTCTCTTTGTCTAGCATTGAGAGCATCCATTGCTTCAATAACTGCCTTTTGTCTTATTTTAAGTTCTTTCATCCACCAATTAACATCACTTCTTAATTTATTTAAATCTGACATAAAGTGTATTGGTTATTTTTAATAATTTAATTATAACACTTTTTGAACTATACAAAAATATAAGTGAAGGTTTAATCTTACTTACTGTAAAAATTAGTAAAAACAATAAGAGATTTATACTTCGAATTTGGGATGAATTACTAAAGACATTTATGACAAAAAACATCAAGGGTATCACGACAAAATACAACTTTTTGAAATTGAATTATCAGAACATACAAAAGCCGATTATGATTATCAAACCACTGTGGCTACAGTACTTTCTTTCGCTCACAGAGTAAAGGAAATCTTTGAAAGTTCTGAACCATACGAAAAAAGAGCAATTTTGAATTATCTACTTCAGAACCCAACCTTAAACGAAAAAAACTAGAGTTTACAATGCGTTCCCCATTTAATTTAGTGCTTGAACTAACTACTAGTCCTAACTGGCTCCATATAATAAACAGATTCAGAACCTTAAACTGGACCAAGATCAAGAGCGAGAGCGAGCTTGATTTAATATCTTTTAACTTTGGTTTTCAAATTTGTTAGTTATTTCTCGGAATTTCATTATTATGTCACCGACGGTAGTCTTATCATTTATGGGAACACTAATTTTTGCTAACTTATCTTTTTTACCAAATTGTTGTTCATAGACTTTTGCAATACCCTCAACGACATTTCTATTAGTCTCGTTTAGAGAACTATAATCAAGTATTATATAAACTTCACCATCTTTGATATTTTTCTTGTTAGCAGAAGAAGAAACTGTTTTTATCCCTTTGCTAGTAAAAGCCTTCGCTGCTTCCAGTAAAGGATATTCTACAAGTGTCTCAATACTTCGCCCTGATGTTTTTGGGTCTAATCCACCTTCCTCTATGGGTTCAACTAAAGATATGGCTGTGCTTACTGGATATGTTTGAAACATATATTTTATCTTAAATTTTTTATTTTCCATAATAAAAATTAGGCTCTAGACTAACTAAGCATTAATTATCTCTTTTAATATCTTAAGTATATCATTCTTAAAATTGTATCGCAATTCGCATTCTTTTAAATGAAGCAAGAATGTTTTTCTTGATACCCCATTGAATTTAGCAAGCCTTCTT
>JBBABV010000011.1:0-31600 GCA_041657445.1 Minisyncoccota bacterium
AAAAGGAAAAAGCGGAGAGGGAAAGATAATAAACAAAAAGCCGATTATACCAAATGAAGATGAAGTAAAAGAAAACAAGAGAGCAAGAAGTGCAAAATTAAGAATTATAGAAAAATTATAACAAAATGAAAAAAATTTTTAATACAACAATTTTCGGAATCGTCTTACTTGCAATTCTTTATGTTGCTTTCTTAGGAAGGACAGTTTTCAATATAGTTGAAAGAAAATCTCTTGAAAATGAATATAGGGCACTTGCAAATGAGGTAAGTGAATTAGAACTTAATTATCTTTCCGAAACCGAAAAGATTGATCTAAAATTTTCAATGACTCGTGGTTTTAAGGAGATAAATCCGGAATACATTTCAAGAAACCCAATTGGAACTGCTCTTTTAGTAAAAAATGAAATCTAATTTTTATATTAAAGAAAGAATAATAATATTCACTATTTTTCTTGTTGTGTGTATTTTTGTTACAAAACTTTTTTTACTCCAAATAGTGCATTCTGAAACATATTCTTCAAAAGCTGACAGGCAATACTCTACTCCTTCCTCAAGTCTATTTGAAAGAGGAACAATATATTTTCAAAAAAAGGATGGAGAACTTGTCTCTGCCTCTACTCAATCATCTGGCTTCAAATTAGCAATAAATCCGACCAAGATAAATAATCAAGAATTGATTTATGATAAATTATCAGAATTAATATCAATTAATGAAGAAAACTTTTTAGAAAGGGCAAGTAAAAAAGACGATCCATATGAGGAAGTAGCAAATAGACTTTCAAAAGAAGAAGCAGATGCTATATCAGCATTAAAAATAGAAGGTCTATCTATTTTTAGAGAAAAATGGCGTTTCTATCCAGGGGGAGACCTTGCTTCTCATGCTCTTGGTTTTGTTGGGTATAAAGGTGAAGAACTTGGAGGAAGATATGGACTTGAGCGACAATACGAAGATATTTTGAAACGAGGAGGAAGTACACCCTATGTTAATTTTTTCGCTGAAGTTTTTTCAAATATAAATGACTCCTTCTTTAACAAAGAAAATAAAAAAGGAGATATAGTAACAACCATAGAACCAATAGTACAAGGATTTCTAGAAAAAACAATTGGAGAAGTAAAAGAAAAGTATGACGCAAAATCTGTTGGCGGAATAATAATGAACCCAAAGGATGGTTCAATTTATGCTCTTTCTGCATTACCTTCATTTGATCCAAATAATTTTAGTGATGCTGTTTCAAATAGTATTTTTTCAAATCCATTAGTGGAGAATGTTTTAGAATTTGGTTCGGTAGTAAAACCTCTTGTAATGTCGGCTGGATTAGATACAGGAGTAATTACTGCTTACACAAAATATAATGATACGGGTTCGGTTATTGTAGAAAAAAAAGAGATATTTAATTTTGATAAAAAGGGAAGAGGGGTAGTGACTATGCAGGATGTACTTGGGCAATCATTAAATACAGGAATGGTATTTGTTGGAAGACAACTTGGAAAGGAAAATATGCGAGATTATTTATTTTCTTTTGGTATAAAGGAAAAAACAGGGATAGATTTACCAAATGAAACAAGTGGATTAGTTTCAAATTTAAATAGTCCTAGAGAAATAGAATATGCAAATGCCTCTTTTGGACAAGGGATAGCTATTACCCCAATTAATTTAATTCGTGCTTTATCTTCTCTTGGTAATGGGGGGAAATTAGTAGTTCCTCATGTTGTAGATAGGATTAAATATGAAAATGGAACAGAAGAGAAATTTGTGTATCCAATAAAAGATACGATGATAAAAAAAGAAACATCTGAAGAAATTACACGAATGTTAGTAGAAGTAATGGATGAATTTTTACAAAGTGGAAAAGGAAAAATTGATAGGTATAGTGTGGCTGTAAAAACAGGAACTGCACAAGTTGCAGATACTGTGAATAGGGGATATTATAAAGATAAGCATACACATTCATTTTTTGGTTATTTCCCTGCTTATGATCCTAAATTTATCATTCTTTTTTATGTGACAGAACCAAAAGGGGTGCAGTATGCATCTGTAACATGGGCAAATCCTTTTATTGAAACAGTAAAATTTTTGATAAACTATTACGAAGTTCCTCCAGATAGATAAAATAATTTATGCGATCAAATATAAAAAAAACATTAGCGTTTGTATTAAGAATAGAATCTGAATTAGTTTTATTAAAATACAAACCAAAAATTATTGCTATCACCGGATCAATAGGTAAAACTTCTACAAAAGATGCTATCTATTCTTCCATTAAAAAGAATTTCTATGTTAGAAAAAGTGAAAAAAGTTTTAATAGTGAACTCGGTCTTCCACTTACTATCCTTGGATTACCAAATGGTTGGAATAGCCCATATACTTGGATAAAAAATTTACTAAAAGGGTTTTGGCTTTTTTTGTGGCCTCATAAATATCCTAAATGGCTTGTGCTTGAGGTAGGAATAGGAAAACCAGGAGATATGAAAAAAACAGCTCTGTGGCTAAAAACAGATGCGGTTGTATATACTGCTATTGGAGAAACACCTGTTCATATAGAATTTTTTGATTCTAGAAAGCATTTAGTTGAAGAAAAAATGGGATTAATCAAGACACTAAAAAATGATGGCTTATTGGTTTTAAATGCTGATGATGCAGATATTATAAAAATGAGAGAAAAAACAAAGTGTCGCTATATTACATATGGTTTTTCAAAAGAAGCAAATATATCAGCTTCAGAAGAAAAAATCTTTTATAACGAAGACGGAAAACCAAAAGGTATTATTTTTAGAGTAGATGATGGGGGAAAAAGTTTTCCAGTAATTCTTGAAGGAGTTTTTGGTAGAAATCATATTTATTCAGCACTTGCTACACTTGCACTTTCGTCTGGCATGAAATGGAATGTGCTTCAATCCGCAAATGAATTAAAGAATCATGAAGTCCCTCCAGGTAGAATGAGACTTTTGGAAGGGATTAATAATTCTTTTATAATTGATGATACATATAATTCTTCTCCCTTTGCTTCTGAAATGGCTTTGTTTACACAAGGGGAGATAAAGGCAAATGGAAAAAAGATAGCAGTGCTTGGTGATATGCTTGAACTCGGAAAACACACAGAAGAGGCACATAAGAGAATAGGGGAGATTGCAAGTAAGATAGTAGATATACTTGTGGTGGTAGGAAGAAGAGCAGAAAAAATAAAAGAAGGGGCAAAAGAATCAGGAATGAAGGATGAAGGAATATTCCAATTTGAAAACTCTTATGAAGCAGGAGATTTTCTAAAGACTGCTATACAAAAAGGAGATGTGATATTGATAAAAGGTTCGCAGGGAATGAGAATGGAACGAATAGTAGAAGTAATACTAGCTCCAGAAACTAGTGAAGGGGAAAAACAAGATAAGAATAAACTACTTGTTAGGCAAGATAAGGAGTGGCTGGAGAAGAAATAGAAAAAGCGGAGATTATCTTCCGCTTTTGTTTTTTTCTCTTAACAGTTCTAGTTCTGTTAAGAGATCGTCCGCCTCTTTTTTGAGGCGGACGATATCTTTTATCAGCCATCTCACTATTAAGATGGCTAATAATAGAAAGAAAATTTTATAAACTATTTCCATTTTACCTCCTTTTTCTTGAAGCATTATTATCATAATCTATTTAATTGTCAACTTTTTTATAAAGTTATCCACACACTACCTTGTAATACATAGTTCTAGGTATATAATAGTCTATATGAAAAATAGTGATAATACAAGTATTAAAAATTCTCAAATTCAAATGAGAAGAGGAATGCTAGAATTCTGCACTCTTCTCACTGTAGCTAAAGGTAAGGTGTATGCATCAGATATTTTGGAAAGTTTAAAAGAGGTTGATTTAATTGTGGTAGAGGGAACTTTATATCCACTCCTAAATCGCTTAAAGACGGAGGGGTATTTAAGTTACTCTTGGCAGGAATCACATTCAGGTCCACCTAGAAAATACTATTCTCTCACAACTAAAGGCAGAGACAAATTAACTGAACTAAAGAAAACATGGAGGTCGCTGGTTGAATCAATTACAAATTTAATTTAATTTTATGAAAAAAACATTTCAAATAAGTATAGCTAAGGTGTTGTTTATCATCGAAGAGGATGCTTATTCTGTGCTTGATAAATATATCACTTCTATAAAGGAGCACTTTGCTCACACAGAAGGAAGTGAGGAAATAGTAGCGGATATAGAAAGTCGTATCGCAGAACAGTTATTTGAGTCAAAGCAGAAGATAATCACTCTTGATGCAGTGGAATCAATTCTCTCTTCTATGGGTAAGGTTGAGGACTTTGATGATAAAGAAAATATTATAAATGATCAAAGCACAGAAACGAATAAAAAAAATGACAGAAAAAATGAAAAAAAATTATACCGTGATCCAGATGATACTATCATAGCAGGTGTTTGTTCTGGTCTTGCAAAGTATTTTGGTATTGATACTGTTCTAATGCGAATTATTTTCATTGCATTGACATTTATGTCAGGTTTTGGAGTGGTGCTATATATTGTACTATGGCTCATAATGCCTGTAGCAAAGACAGGTGCACAGAAATTAGAGATGTCAGGTAGCCCTGTGACACTGGAGACGATAAGTTCTGCTGTGAGTGAGAGGGTGGAAGAAATCAAAAAAAAAGATTCATCAACAATTAAAAGCATAATATCCTTTCCATTTAATCTTATCAAATTAATCATTCAATATACTTTAAAGGTTTTAGTTCCAGTTTCAAGAGTTTTTACAGGAGTGCTTCTTCTCATTATTTCCATATCTTGGATGGTGGGCACAGTAGTAATTGGTGGTTTTCTATTCTCAGGGGCCACTACTATAGACGGAGTATCATTGAATATGCTTTTGAATAATTATCTAGCAGTCTCATTGATCATAAGTTTAGTATTAGTCTCACTCATTCCTGCACTGTTTGTCTTTCTAGGAGGGATTAGCTTATTAAGAAAGAAGATTACACTTCCTGGTTTCTTTGCTTTTATCCTCTTTGGTATTTGGTTCATCACTCTTTTCTTGTCTGCATTTGGGATAACAAAGGCTGTATATAATTACAATCTTCTAGTAGAAACATCTCCAAAGTATCAAGAGGTCACACAAGTTCTACCTATTAATGGAGAATTTAAAAATATAAAAGTTACGGATGGAATTGATATGAAGGTGGAAGAGGGAAAGACGAATGAATTAAGTATCACAGGTAGGGAAGTAAATATCGTTAGTATTAAAGCCGAAGTTATTGACGATGTGTTAGTGATAAGCAGAGAAGAGATTCCAGCGAAGAAGAAATGTTTTTTCTGTATTTCTGGAATGGATAGTACTACACTAGTACTCACTCTCACCAAAGCACCAAGTGCTGTGACCGTGGAAAAGGGTTCTAGAATAGATGGTGATTTTTCAAAGACAGAAGCACTTGAGATGATAGTTAAAGATGGTTCTAGTGCTGAGATAGTGACTCTTTCCAAGAAAATAAATGTGAGAGTTGAAGATGGGTCAAGGTTGAGGATTTCTAATGAGGGTGTTAATGATGAAATTGTCATGATTTCATTGAGTGCTACTCTTACAGATGGTTCTAGACTTGATGCTGATGAGCTTTCTGTGGAGAATGCAGAGGTCACTGCTTCAAGTGGTTCCTATGCTACTTTAAATGTGCAGAAGAAGCTAAATGTGACATTAACAGAAGGCAGTATCGTCTCATATTCCGGCGAACCAGTGATATCAAAGAAAGTATCTTCAGGGAGTGTTTTGCGAACTAGGAGGGAATAGAGGGTATCGTTTACAGCTTTTTATATAATCTTCTTTCCTCCTACTTTAAATACAGCTTTACTTATTGTAATTTAAGTGCTAAACTTGGAATATAAATAATCATATTATAACTTATGCAACAAACATTTAAAGCAGGGGTATACAAACAACAATTAGAATATAAGAGCTTCAGTCCTTTTCCCATTAATAAATCATTTGAATGGACTGACAGAAAAATCAATATGCTTTCAGATGAAGCAATGCGACTTCTGGGTGAACTAAATGCTTATTCAACACTTGTTCCTGATGTAGATTATTTTATTAAAATGCATATAGCAAAAGAGGCAACTAAATCAAGTCGCATAGAAGGAACAAAAACAAATATTGATGAAGTACTTCTTTCTAAGGAAGATATAAGTCCTGAACGTCAAGATGACTGGAAAGAGGTACATAATTATATTTTAGCAATGAATCAGGCTATCAGGGAACTCTCAGAACTTCCACTTTCTATGCGTCTATTAAGAGGGGCTCACAAAACTCTTTTGACTTATGTGAGGGGAGAACGTAAAACTCCTGGTGAAATTCGTACAAGTCAGAATTGGATTGGCGGATCAAATTTAAAAGATGCTTTTTTTATACCCCCTCATCCAAATGAAATAGGAGAGCTTGTGTCCGATCTTGAAAAATTTTGGCACAATAAGAATCTTGAAATTCCATTTCTAATTAAAATAGCAATAAGCCATTATCAATTTGAGACAATCCATCCATTTCTTGATGGTAATGGAAGAATCGGACGATTACTTATTACTTTGCAATTGGTTGATAAAAGTATATTGCAAAAGCCAACACTTTATCTTTCAGATTTTTTTGAAAGAAATAAAGGATCTTATTATGATTCACTTACACTTGTCCGTTCTTCAAATAATATAGAACAATGGATCAAGTTTTTTTTGTCTGGTGTAATTGAAACAGCAAAAAAAGGAAAGGAAACATTTGAAAAAATTATTGTATTACGTCAAAAGTATGAGCAAAAAATTATGAAAATGGGTCGTCGAGCTGAACTTGGGCAATGCTTACTCATTAAACTTTTTTCACAACCTATATTAAACCTAAATCAAATTGCAAAAGATCTTGATGTTACTTTTACAACTGCAACTTCATTGGTTAAAGAGTTTGAGAAAAAAGGAATTTTAAAAGAAATAACCGGTTTTTCAAGAAATCGTTCTTTTGAGTTGTCTGAGTATGTTGGATTGTTTAGAAATTAATTTTTTATTAAAGTAAGTTTGCAATCTTATTACTTTTTCACATGTCCTAAATGTGTATCTTTAAAATTTGTATCAAGCTTTAATCCGTAGCCGAAGACTCTATCTAAGCTAATATGTGCAAACCAAATGATACTGATAGGAAGAAGTAATGGAATACTAAATATATAAAAGACTGCAAGAAGTAGAAAAGGTGCAATATAGGTGTGGCCTATGTTGTAAACGAATGCACCGACTTTTGTATTCTTAATGTAGCCAAGCATAAATATGTCAGGCAGGAGAAGAAGAGCGATGAATAGCCACCAGCTTGCATCTATCAAGTAATACACCACCAAAGCGGTGATGAGAAAAGCCAATGCCTCAAATTTTTGAATTTGTATGTGGTTTTGCATGAATTAATCATATCAAATATTTAATTCAAATGATATATTAAAACTTAATCAGTACACCACATAAAAGTTAGTTCACTTATTTTAAATACTACCTATCAAGACTATTAGGATCATAACCTATGAAGACATAGGAAAAATTGACTTTTTATTTCAAAGTAATATACTTAGGAAATGATAGGAAAACTATACACAATCAAGCAAACAGCAAAAATTCTTAATGTTAATGAGGACACACTTCGGAATTGGGAAGAAAAAGGACTAATCAGTCCATTGCGAGTTGGTTTACGAAAAGATAGAAAATATACAGATGAAATTCTTAGCGAAATAGTTAAAAAAGGTTTGGCAACTCCGTTTACGGATTTAAATAAAGATCTTGAAAAGAAGACACTTACACTTTCCCAACTAGAATCATTTCTCTGGAAGAGTGCTGATATTCTTCGTGGAAAAATAGATAGTTCTGATTATAAAAAATACATCTTTGGACTTTTATTTTACAAAAGAATGAGTGATGTTTGGGATGAGGAATATAAAAAAGTTATAGATGAATATGATGATGAATCAATAGCTATAGCTGACTACAATCATCGTTTCCAAGTGCCCAAAGATTGCAGATGGAATAAAATAACAGAACATGCAGAAAATATCGGACAAAAACTCAATGAGATTTTTGATAAACTTACAAATGCGAATAGTCCTAAATTAGATAAAATATTTGATGATTTAGATTTTGCTAATAAGGATAGATTTCCAAATGAAACACTTCAAAGATTAATAAATCACTTTTCTCAATATAACTTTGGTGAT
This sequence comes from Minisyncoccota bacterium, assembly GCA_041657445.1. Taxonomy (GTDB): domain Bacteria; phylum Patescibacteriota; class Minisyncoccia; order Phycocordibacterales; family UBA9973; genus UBA9973. The sequence goes on from JBBABV010000011.1 coordinate 8,205, forward strand.
ACATACATTAGCTCTGACTTGCTTGGTGATGCATATGAATACCTTATCAAACAATTCGCAGCCGATGCAGGTAAGAAAGGAGGAGAATTTTACACACCCAGAGAAGTTGAAAAAGTAATAATGGGAATAGTAAAACCACATCAGAAAGATCACATATATGATCCGACAGTAGGTAGTGCAGGATTTCTTCTTGAGGCATATGATTATCTAAAACAAAAGTCAGGTGAGAAGATTGCAAAGACACTCTATCTGTATGGACAAGAGCAAGAGTTAGCAACTTTTGCAATTGCACGAATAAATATGTTTCTGCATGGTCTTGATAGTGCAGATATTCGTAGAGGAGACACATTAGCAAATCCTCAATTCTTAAACCAACAAGGTAATCTTCAGACTTTTGATATTGTCGTTGCAAATCCACCTTATTCCATTAAGGATTGGGAATATGAAGCATTTAAGAATAGATATGGAAGAATAGATGGATATGAGATGCCTCCAGTCAAAAATGCTGATTATGCTTTTGTTTTACATATAATTAAATCAATGAATGCAAACGGTCGTGCAGGAATAGTGCTTCCTCACGGTGTTCTTTTTCGTGGAGGAGCAGAAGCAAGAATTCGCGAACAGATTTTAAAGAATGATTTAATTGAGACTATAGTCTCAATACCATCAAAGCTTTTCTATGGTACTGGTATTCCAGCGATAATAATGATTCTAAACAAGAATAAATCTGAAGAAAAGAAAAACAAAGTATTAATTATTGATGCTGAAAAAGATTATCTTGAGGGTAAAAATCAAAACTCTCTTCGTCCTCAAGATATAAATAAAATAGTGAAAGCACATGATAATTATCAAGATATAGAAAAATATGCACGAGTGGTTAGTTTGAAAGAAATAGAAGAGAATGATTATAACTTAAACATTCGTCAATATATTGATCCTTCTGAGAAAGAAGAAGTTATAGATGTCAAGGAAGTAAGAAAGGAAATTCAAACTATTAAAAAAGAACTTGCAGAGGTTGACAAGCAAGTTGAGAAATATTTAGACGGACTAAATTATTGAAAATTTATGAAAGAAAATATATTTGAATTAATAAAGAGGTTGGATGATGACGGCAAGGAGTACTGGTCATCTCGTGAACTCGCAAAAGTGTTGGAATATACGGATTATCGTAATTTTCTAGCGGTAATAGAAAAAGCAAAGATGGCTTGTGAAAATAGTGGGGAAGTTATCAACAACCATTTCGTTGAAGCCAACGAAATGGTCCAAATCGGTTCAGGGGCAGAAAAACCAGTAGAAACCATATACTTATCAAGATATGCCTGCTATTTAATCGTTCAAAATTCAAATCCTACAAAAGTCGTAGTCGCTAAAGGGCAGACATATTTTGCTATACAAACTAGAAGACAAGAGAAAAGTGATAGCTTGATAGAAGATAACAATAGAGTCTTCTTAAGAGAAGAGATGAAAAAGCACAATACTAGCTTAATGAAGACAGCTTCCACTGCTGGTGTTGAAAGCTTTGCTATTTTCCAAAATCACGGATACAAGGGACTATATGGAGGTTTAACAATGCAAGATATACACACAAAGAAGAAATTAAAAAAGAATCAAAAGATACTAGACCATATGAGCAGTGAAGAACTCGCAGCTAATCTATTTAGAGCCACTCAAACTGAAGCGAAAATCAAAAGAGAGAATATAAAAGGACAAGGTAATGCAAATCTTGCTCATTATTATGTAGGACAAAAGGTTAGAAATACAATTCATTATCTTGGTGGAACTATGCCTGAGGAACTTCCTGCTATGGATGGAATAAATAAAGCACAGACCAGACTTAAAAAAGCAAAAGACAAAAGAGTGTTGAAAATTAAAAAGTCGAGGGGGGTTAAAAGGAGTTAAGTTACTAATTTTTATGTAAAATACAAAACTATATGAAAATAAATCTAAACAAAAAACAATATGAATCTCTAGCAAAAATTGTATATCTTGGTAATTGGATGGCAAATGCACAAAGAACAGGTGCACAAGGCGATCCAAAAATGAAAGAATACGATGAAATTGCCGATTATATTTATTCACTTGCACCAGAATATGGATTGCCTGATTCTTATGAATCAGAGTTGGAATTTGCTGATGATAATGATGATATTACAGAAGTCAGTCGCCTTCATGAAGAATATGATGAAGAAAATCTTTGGGAAAAATTATCTGACTGGCTTGGAGAACGAGATTTTTTTAGAAAATACACTTTGGATGAAATTAAAAAAATGAGTAGTAATGAGAGATTTATGAAAAGTATGGATTGCAATATCGTATGGGAAGAAGAATTTGAAAATTATGGAATAGAGAGATTAGAAATAAAGGGAGACATAGAGTCGAAATATTTAGAGGAGTTAAATTAGTAATTTTATGGGGGTTTTTAATATTTTTAAAACATCTGAAGCGGATATAATCAAGAATAAAAAAGCTGGCGTCATTTATGTTGCAGATTTTCCTGGTGGTACTGGAAAATATATTTCTATAACTGAAGCAGGTGTTTCAGCGGATCTTGATGTAAAAATTTCACCAAGAATTCATCTTCGAGTAACTTATCTTGCCAATTCCGAAAAAATTAATGGGGTGGAAATTGCAAAAGTTGATGGAGATAAGATTGAAAAGATTCACTTTTCTACACTTGATTTTGAAAGAATATTACAACTATTAAGTCTTTTTTCAGAATTAGACCTAAAAGCAGTAGTAAATAAGACCGTTGTATTCGATGAGTCTTTTATTGGTAATACTGAAGAAATACAACGTTTTCTGACACTTATAGCTTCAGATCCAGAAGGAAAAGAAAAGATTAGTGAGGTCGCAAAAAATTATGGGCTTATTAAAGTTGGAGATATTGATAATGTTGTGCAGAAGAAAGGGGCAGTAGAACTTTTTGATAGAATTTTAAATTCTTCAAGTGAGTTTAATAAGTATAAAGTAGAGTTGGGTGTCGGAAAAGACGAAGAAGTGTGGCAGAGTTTTTTCTCTGAAAATTCGTGGATTCTTGGTTCCGATTTTGTGGAGATATTAGATGAGCGTCGTCTTGACGTAGAAAACATTACAGACTACCTTTTAAAGTCATTTGATGGATTTGTAGACATAGTTGAGCTTAAGCTTCCAACTGCACCGTTTTGGACAACTGAAAATATTCCAAAAAGCGAGCTTACTGCGGCAACCATGCAGTGCAGTCGATACATACTACAGACTGAAAGAAAAATAAATGATCTTGAGTTCAATAAGAAGATTCAAAATACACCTATTGTTAAACCTCGCATTACTCTTATTTATGGACGTTCGAATTCTTGGGGTGAATCTGAAAAAGAAGCATATCGTGTATTAAATTCTAGTTATGTAACATTGAACATCATCACCTATGATCATCTACTTGAGCGAGCAAAGAGATTAATAGGTATTTGTGATACAAAGCAAGAAGTAGTTGACGATGTTTACCCTGACGATATTCCATTTTAATTATGAAGAAAAATCAATCACAAAAAAATATTCCGAAAGATTGGAAGATATCTACATTATCGGATATTTCGGATATTATTATGGGGCAATCTCCTGAATCATCCTCTTATAACCAAAATGGAGAAGGAGTTCCTTTTTTTCAGGGTAAAGCTGATTTTACTGATTCTTTTAAAATGAAGATACATTATTGGACTTCAAAACCAATAAAGTTATCTGAACCCGGAGATATTTTACTTTCCGTAAGAGCACCAGTTGGAGATGTTGCTTTAAGTGATACAAACTCATGTATTGGAAGAGGTTTGGCATCTATAAGAGCAAAGAAAAATGTAAGTGATCAGCAATTCTTATTTCAAGTACTTCAATCTTTGCATGAGACTTTAAATACAAAAGCTCAAGGTTCAACATTTACAGCAATTAATGGACCTGCTTTAAGAAAAATACCAATATTATTACCTACCTCAACTGAACAAAAAAAGATTGCTGAAATTTTGTCTAAGGTTGATGAAGAAATTAATAAAATAAATGAATTAATTTCAAAAACTGAAAAAATAAAGAATGGATTGATGAATGAACTTTTTACAAAAGGCATTGATCATAAGAAATTTAAAAAAACAAAACTTGGCGAAATTCCAGAGGAATGGGAAATAAAGACTTTGGCAGATATAGGTGAAAATGTTATAGGACTTACTTATTCACCAAGTGAAGTAGTATCAGAGGGAATGCTAGTTCTCAGGTCGTCTAATATTTTTGAAAATAAAATCATATATAAAGATAATGTATTTGTTAATAAAAAAGTACCACAACACTTAATCACTAAAATAGGAGATATTTTATTGTGTACTAGAAACGGTAGCAGAAATTTAATTGGGAAAAATGCTTATATTGATAAAAACTCTGCGGGATATTCATTTGGTGCTTTTATGTCTGTATATAGAACTGAATATAATAAATTTGTTTTTCAATTTTTTCAATCAAAATTTTTTAAAGAACAAGTTAATAAATATTTAGGAGCAACAATAAATCAAATTACTACTAAATCTCTAAATTCCTTTATATTACCAATTCCATCAATAAGGGAACAAAGTAAAATTGTAGAAGTTTTGTTATCTGTAGATAAAAAACTAGAAAAACAAAAAGAGTTAAAAGAAAAATTAATACAGCTTAAAAAGGGATTAATGTCGGATCTCTTGAGAGGAAAGGTGAGAGTACAAATTAAATAAATTATGAATGAGGAAAAATTTACAGATAAAATATTCACTATTTCAATAAACTATTTTCATAGATGGTATGGTCTTGTTTGTTCAATTTTTTCTATGATAATAATCAGTTTGATAATTTATAAATTAATTCCAGAAGGTGCAATTCCTCTTAATTGGTATGCAATTTCAATATTAATAATTGTTTTATTGCTAATATTTTATTGGTTTTATTATGTATTTTATTACCCCAAAAGGTCTAGGGATCGATTAGGGGTAGCCATTGCTGTACATGTAGAAAATTCTGAAGACACTAATTATTTTGAAAAAGATTTTCTGAACCCTTTTAAATCAAAAATATCAGAATTAAATTTACCTTTTGATGTACTGGTATTAAAAAATCACCAATCTGAAAAAATTGAAAATCAAGAAGATGCTCGTAAGATTTTAAAAAAAACAAAAGCACAATTTTGTATATGGGGTTCAATTAAAAAAAGAAAAAATGCCCCTGAAGGCAATAAATATTTTTTTTCTTTAAGGGGTATAGTTGTTCATCAACCAATATATGAAGTTCAAAGTGTTTTGTTACGAAAAGAGTTCGATACCTTACTTCCTAATACTTTGATTTTTGAGGATAGACTTCAGTTTGAAAATTTTGATTTTAGGGCAAATCAAGCAGTTATTGCTCTTGATTATATTACTGGTCGTGCTGCACTTCTTTCTGGAGATTTTAATATTGCAATCCAATTACATGAATCCCTTTTTCAGGCGATGCAAGGTGGTCAGCAAATTCCTATTAGTAAAGATATTTTAAAGAAATTACTTTCATTGGAATATGATCAAAAAGCTAGTTTTGAACTATATAGTAATTTATCAGCAGATGATTATAAAAAAAGTGTAAAAAAATCACTACAGTACGATTCAAACAATTACGGCACTTTATTAAAAAAAGCTATTATGGAGTTTAATAATGGCAAAGGTGATCCTAGTGTAGCCTTAAATACAATTAAGTTAGCTAAATCTCATATTACTGGAGCATATCATTGGTTGTATAGTCAATCTTTTCTGCATTTTTGGATGGAAGAATATGATGAGGCTATAAAATGTTGTGACAAACTCAAAGAGAAAAGTTATGTTGGTGAAAATTTTACAATAAAAGAAGTAATTACATTTAATGAGAGCTTATTAAAAACAATAAAAAAACCTCAATTATATTACTGGCTTGGTTTTATTAGTTATGTTAAAGATAAAAATCCTTCAATGGCTGATAATTATTTTCAAAAGTTTATAGAAGAATCTGATGATACGATGGAAAATTTAAAAATAAGGGCAAACAGTTATATGTCGAGTATTAAAAAGGAAATAGGATATTAATTATGAAATTCAACGAACAATACACAATTGAATATTATATTATAAAGTTTATTAAAGATAAGCTCGGTTATGAATACATAAAAGCTGAGGAATTTTCCAAGTTTCGTGCTTTTGAGAATGAGTTTATTATCACTACTCATCTTTTTGAAGCAATTAAAAATATTAATGATATAGATGATGAGGTAGCTCAAAGTGTTATCAGGGAAGTGAAAAAACTTGATACAAATGAGGATTTTCTTCTTGCAATAAGGGATGGAATCAATATAAAGGATCCTGAAACTGGCAAAAATCGTGATTATAGAATAGTGGATTTTGATAATCCAGAGAATAATAGATTCGTAGTTACAAATCAGTTATATTTTGAAGGAACACTTGAGAATATTCGTCCAGATGTGATGATTTTCTTAAATGGTTTACCCCTAGTAGATATAGAAGCAAAAAGCCCTACTGCTTCATCTTCTGTTAATTTTGAGAATGCAGTAGACCAGATAAAGAGATATGAGAAAGTTGCTCCAAAAATGTTTATTCCTAACTGTTTTAATATAGCTACTGATGGACTAAAGACTGTTTATGGTGCAACATATTCTCCTAAACAATATTTCTTGACATGGAGAGAAGATCCACACGAAGAAAAAAAATTATTTGACGAAGAATTAGATTCTACTTTGCATTTTTTACTAGAAAAGAATCAATTACTTGATGTAATCAAAAACTTTATTGTATTTGAAAAGAAAAAAGATGGTGTTACTAAAAAGATTACTAGATATCAGCAATTCTATGCAACGAATAAAATCGTAAAGAGGGTTAAAGACGGAGAGAATAAAAAGGGTCTTATTTGGCACACACAAGGATCAGGAAAAACTTTAACAATGTTCTTCACTGCTTGGAAATTAAGATATAGTAAAGAGCTTAAAAACCCTAAGGTATTTATTCTGATTGATCGTATTGATTTAGATGACCAAGTATTTGAAGAATTTGAAGCATGGGGTGGTAAAAATTTAATTCGTGTTGATTCCCGTAAAGACCTTGAAAAAAAAATCAAAGGAGCAGATAGAGGCATATTTATTTCCACAATTCAAAAGTTTACTGAACTTGAAGAAATAGAAAACATTGAGGGTAATGTAATTGTGTTGTCAGATGAAGCTCACCGAGACAACGAGGGAGTTTCCGCCATTAAAATGCGTAATGCTTTTAAAAATGCATTCTTCTTTGGATTTACTGGTACTCCAATAGATAAACTAACTACAAATACTCACAGAAACTTTGGTGAGGATGGTGAACGATATCTTGATTATTATTCTATTCAACAAGCAATTGATGACGGAGCAACTTTGCCTGTGACTTACGAAGCACGACTTTCAAAATTCTTTATTGATGAAGACAAGATTGATTCACAGTTTAATGAACTTACTTCCGATCTTAATACCGCTCAAAAAGAACTTCTAACTAAGAGATATGGCAAAAAGGAAGCTTTGGTTAAACTAGATAAAAGAATGGAAGCGGTAGCTCAAGATATTATTGAGCACTACAAACTTTATGTTTTGCCGAATGGATTCAAAGCACAGATCGTCTGTTATGACCGTGAAGCCACAGCAAAATATAAAGTATTACTTGATAAACTCATCCCTGCGGAATGGTCAGAAGTGGTTTATTCTCCCGGAGATCCAAATAGCGACAGTGATGATTTAAAGAAATACAATACAAATAAACAAAAGAGAGAGAAAATCATAGAACAATTTAAAGACCCCAACCACCCGTTAAAGTTTCTTTTGGTGTGCGATATGCTTTTGACTGGATTTGATGCCCCTATTGAACAAGTAATGTATTTGGATAAACCCCTTCGTGACCATAATCTCTTACAAGCAATCGCACGAACAAATCGTGTGTATCCAAATAAGGGATGTGGAAAGATTATTGATTACTATGGTGTGACAAAGAATCTATATGATGCACTCAACTTTGATGAAAGTGTCGTAGATACTGCAATGATAAATATAACTAAATTAAAAGCTGATTTTGTCTTTGTGCTAGATGACATCATGAGTCTCTTTGAAGGTGTAAATATTGAAGACCCGTCAATAGATAACCTACGAAGATGTTTAAAGATATTTATAGACAATCAAAGCAAACAGCAATTCCTTAAAGATAAATTTAGTAAGCTGAAAATGTTGTTTGAGATACTTTCACCTGACCCATTCTTAATGGAGCACTTGAAGAAGTTTGAGTGGATTACTAGTTTCTATATTGCATTTAGTAAGGAATTTAGTTCGGAGGAAGAAATAGATGAATTTTCGCTTGTTGAGTATGGAGTAAAGATAAAGGGATTTATTCAAGATAAGATTGATTATGAGGGAATCACTAAAAACTTCAGAGAATTAAATGTTCATGATTTAGCTACACTAAATAAGCTTGATAAATTAGGGGATGAAGAGAAAGCTCTTAATCTTGAGAAGATGCTTAAACGAGAAATATCTATAAATATAGACACTCATCCTGCATTTAAAAAGTTTAGTGAGAGATTGAATGCTGTAAGAGAAGAATTTGAAAAACATCAAATAGATTTGGCTGAAAGAATAAAGAGATATTATGAACTTTTAAATGATATAAAGACTAAGACGGAGGAAGCAAAAGAGCTCGGTTACTCTCTCAAAGAGTATGGATTATATGTTATCTCTCAGGAATTTTTAGCTGAATCTAATAAAGATATTGTAAAAGAATTTATAAAAGAAATGGCTTCTAGACTTGAAGATGTTCTAGATGATGGGTGGCAAGATTCTTCAAAAAAGGAAGAATTTATAAAGGAAGCAAAAAGAACACTACAAGAATTGATATTAAAGGATTATAAGGACAAGATTAAGATTTCTGATTTTAATAAATACCTTAATCGATTAATAGATATAATAATTAAAAAATTCTAATTATGGAAAAGAATATAGAACTTCACAAAAGAAAAGTTCCTTATACCATTAAGGTTAGTAGTCGTGCTAAAAGATTAAGATTAGCGGTATATTGCGATGGTGCCTTCGTTGTGACGACACCCAAGCATATTAGTCAAGGTTTAATTGAAAAATTCATAATCCAAAGATCAAGGTGGATATTAGATAAAATTGATTATTTCAATTCCTTTTCAAGTAAATTTAAGAAAAGAAATTCAAAAGAGGACTTTATTAAATATAAAAAATCTGCTCAAAAATTAGCAGAGGATAGGGTGGTTGAGTTTAACAAAATTTACAATTTTAAAATAAATAAAATTAATATTAAGAACCAAAAGACTCGCTGGGGCAGCTGTTCAAGAAAAGGGAATTTGAATTTTAATTATAAGATAGCATTATTGCCTGAAAAACTATCTGACTACATCATAGTTCATGAAATATGTCATCTTGGTGAATTTAATCATTCACGAAGATTCTGGAATTTAGTATCAAAGGCAGTTCCAAATTATCCTGAAATTAGAGGTGAACTAAGAAAACAGGGTTTGGTTTTGTAAAAGGCAGTGGTAAAATTTAAGAAATCTATTGATCCATATATTAAACTTTTAAAATAATTTGTATTTGAATTTGATGATTTTAATTAAAATAAAGAACCCATTTTGTAAGGAAAGGGTTCTTTACAAAATGAGTTCTGAAAATTAAAACAAATACAGTGTTAATGCATTCATTAGTGCAATTGTAACTAAGAATGCCATTGTTCCACCGACAGTATCGTCAAACATTATGCCGAATGAGCTGTTGGAAAATTTTTGTTCAACTACATTAATTGGCCAAATTTTTTTAGTATCAAAAAGCCGAAAAAGAACAAACGAAATAAAAAGAAGAATCATCTGTCCAATTGGTGTTATGTTGAATACGAATGCACTGGTTCCTGCTATGGCCTGACCGTGCACTTCGTCGATATTGGTCTGGTTGTAGTCGTGAACGACTAACTCACCAGTATGTCTTCTTATTGATCCCCATTTACGGACAATAAATTTTTCACCGCCAGGGATAGAAATAATTCCAACAAAGAATGAAATTACAACAAAAATAATGTTTGCCCATATTCCATATCCGTTTATAACAAAATAAACTTGGACAGATAAGGCAACGATGCTTCCAATTAAACCTCCCCCTTTTCCTTTCTTTCCAAATAAAAATCCGGAAAAGAAAGTTGAAGAGAAAAAAAGTGCTATTAAGTTCATGGCTTCTCCTGTTTTATTTAAAGAAATTTATGGAGACAATACCATAGTATAGAGTGATTGTAAATGGTGACCCTACAGAGAATCGAACTCTGATTACCGCCTTGAGAAGGCGATGTCCTGACCGTTAGACGATAGGGCCAATTAATAAATTGCAAATCTGACCGTTACCTGCCTGCCGGCAGGCAGGGACGATAGAGCCTTATTAAAAACTTTTGTCTTGACCGTTATCTACCTGTCGGTAGACAGGGACGATAGGGCCATAAGAGGAATATAACATTTTTTTAATGAAAAATAAATATTTTGGGTTTGATTAGACGGCTGAGATATAAATGTCTAAAAATTAAACTATGTAAAATAAAAGGCACATCGCTCCAACCGATGTGCCCCACTGCTTCTGCTCTAGGTCTTAATTTCTTAAGTACCTAGGAATTTTTTTGTTCCTTTTTATTTTTTTTAAACTTTTCTTACCGGAGCCCTCCTCCGGTTTTTTGTTTTCGAAATATTTTTTTGGCACATTGAGAATAAGATTTTTACACATAAAACCTCCCAAAAAAAAGAAAAAATAAAAAGAATTAGTTAATGTACCCCCAAAAACCATTTAACACTAAAATGAAGAAAAAATCAAATTTTTCAAATTTTGCTTGAAAGTCTGTGAAAATTCTCCTATTGCTTGGAGAATTTTCACAGATACAATTTTTTAATTAATTCTGCAAATTTAAGCTTGAAGTCCTCTGACTGTATGCAAATATTTCGTCAAAATTCTGCTTTTTAGTTCTTATTCCTCCTCCTTCGGCTTATCTATGGAAAGGGAAGAAAGTTCGGGGGAAGTGCCTGCTATTCGCAAGACATCCTTGTCTATCTTTCGCAATTCTTTGTTTGAAGTGTTGTAATGGTTCACCACTGTGCCGAGTGCATTGCCGAGTTTGGTATGATATTCATCAAAAGATTTCAAATGCTTGCCGAGCTGTTCTACTTTTTTGATTATCTCCTTTGCTGATTCTTCTATCTGAAGTGCTTTTAGTCCCTGAAGCACAGTTTGTAAATATGCAAGGAATGAAGTGGGGGAGACGATGATCACTTTGTATTTTCCAGCAGCTCTTTGAATTAGGTTCTCATTGTCTTCTAGTGTGCCTACTTTGTTCGTTAGTAAATCATAATAGATGGCTTCGTGAGGAATGAACATAAAAGCAAAGTCAGTGGTGCCTTTACTTGTTTGTATATATTTACTAGTCTCTGTAATTCTATTCTTTAAATCATTTATGAATATGGTCTCAAGCTTCTTCTTCTCTGCTTGATTTGGTTCTTCTGCCATTTTGTTGTAATTCTCTAGTGAGAATTTTGAATCTATCGGAATTATTTTATCTTTCACGAAGACGACTGCATCAGGGATTAAGTCTTTACCACCTTCATCTTTACCGAGAGCATACTGCATTTCATAGCTTCCGGGAGGAAGTACATTCTTTAATACTGTCTCAAGATAGTATTCTCCGAGTATTCCTCTTTGTTTTGGATTCTTAAGAATGTCTTGAAGATTCTGAAGCTGATCAGCAAAGGATATCACTTGTTTATTAGTCTCATCAAGTCGAGTGAGCTTCTCTGTGACATCTCTGATGATTTTATTTGATTCACTAGAATGGAATTGCAAACTCTCACGGACCTGCTTTTGAGATTCTCCGAGTTTACCGTCTACTGTTCTAGAGAGTTCATTGAGTTGAGCGAGGATTAGTTCTAGTCCTATGTCTTTCTTATCCCCAGTATCTTTAATACTCCTAGATGATAGGTATGCTATCACTCCTCCTATCACTATACCTATTATTCCTACTATGATTATTATTAATGTGTCGTTCATTTTATTTATTTAAATAATACTTAAGTGTATAAATCCAATCCTCATCACCTCCGATACTAGTACTTGCAGACTTTTCTTTTTCTTTGAGTAGCCATTCCAACCAGCCCTTGTCTTCATTTAGCACATCTTTGATTAGTTTACCTTTGTGCTTTCCAAAGCTTAATTTATGAAAAAGTGAGGGACGAGATGATATCTCTATCATCTTTTGAATTGCTTCAGTATCAGATAGTCCTGCTTCGCTTGCTACTTTCTTCTTTAATCTTTCAAAAAGTTTTTCTAGCACTAGCACATCTCCCATTGCATCATGAGCTGTGGCATCTATCTCTATCTCTAATGCATAGCGAAGATACTGGAGATTGTATTTCTCAATCTTACCTTCTTCGTCTAGATGTCTAGCTACTCTTAATGTGCAAATGTAAGATAGTGGATTGATGTCTTCTTTTTTTATCATCGCTAAATCAAATAGTGCATTGTGAGCTACTACTACTGATTTCTCTTCTTCAAAAAGCTGTTTGATTTTAGAATATTCATTGCTCTCTCTGAAGTATGGTCTCTCTTCTACCATCTTATTTGAGATGTGGTGTATTGATGATGCTTCAGGAGGAATGGGAATGATTGGTTTATAGATTTCGGAAAAACTTTCACTCCCTTCTTTGTATGCAATCTGACAGAGAAAATCCTTCTCGGTATTCCCTGTGGTCTCTGTATCAAAAAAGATTATCTTATGCATTTCCATATTTTATCATATTTTGGTATAATATGGGTATGTTACATACACAAATTAAAGATGGAATCAAAGAAGCAATGCTTTCAAAAGATCAAGTTAAATTGAAGACTATGAGAGGAATGGTTTCTGCTTTTACAAATGAATTAGTAGCAAAGGGTAAGAAACCAGACGAATTGCTCACAGATGAAGAAGTGTTAGAAGTGATTACAAAGCTATCCAAGCAGAGAAAGGATTCAATAGAACAGTACAAGCGGGGGAACAGAGAGGATTTAGTAGAGGAAGAAAGTGCAGAGCTTGCTATTCTTCAATCATATCTTCCGAAATTGATGGAGAGAGATGAGATAGAGAAGATAGCAAAAGCAAAAAAGGATGAACTTCAAATCACAGATGCTACGAAGAAAGGTTTGCTTATGCAATCACTAATGAAAGAACTAAAAGGAAAAGCTGACGGTGCTATAGTAAAAGAGGTAGTAGATTCTCTATTCTAATATTTTATGCATACAGTAGAGATATTAAATCATTTTGTGGAAAATCATCAATTCCTAGCATACCTCGTGATATTCTTCGGTCTTATTTTTGAAGGAGAGGTGGTGGTCATCACCACAGGTGTGCTTGCAAATCTAGGAGCTCTTGATTTTGGTACTGCACTTATTTTCATTTTAGCAGGAGGAATGGCGAAAACTCTCGGGTGTTACTATCTAGGTACTTTGATTTATAGAAAATACAGTAAATGCAAGTTCATCAACTACCTTGAGAAGAGGGTGATGTATTTTATGCCGAGATTTAAGCAAAAACCATTCTGGTCAATATTCATCTCTAAATTTATTAGTGGAATAAATTACATAGTCTTGATTTTCGCTGGGTATACAAAAGTTAGTTTAAAGACATATCTTAAAGCAGAGATACTCTCTACTATCTTCTGGGCACCTCTACTTCTATCACTTGGGTTCTTCTTTAGTCAGACTGCTCTAGAATGGAGTAAGGAGATAAGTAAATTCTCATTGGTTATATTCTTCTTTGTGGTAGCATTTATTTTCTTTGACAAATTAGTAGCAGGATTCTGGAGGGTTGTCGTTTATATGAAAAATGGTATACATAATAATGAGAATGAGGATGAAAGCAGAAATTTGAATACTGACACTGATTGTAATAGGAAATAGTATTAAGGGGAATAAATTTTTAATTTAGTGAAATTATGTTTTAGTTTGTTTTCATTTACGAAAACGAAGTATTTTGATATAATCACAATATAACGATTATATCACTATATAAAACATTATTAGTCTTAACGAAGGGTTATAGGTTATCAAATATATGTCTACATACGATGATTTTAAAGATAGATTCAAATTATTAGCAAGCAAAAATCAAAACTTGGTTGTTAATACTCTGTCTAATATTTTTACGATGAGACTAATTGGTAACAAAACTCATGGTGATCTTGCTGAAAAAGGACATAAATTGGCTAATGATATTTTGCAAAAAGATATTGAACGATTAAAAAAATCATGAATAATCAAAAAGACATTTTTGGTAAGAAAGTATTCACAGTTCCAAAAACTGAAGGTATAAAATATGCTGGCTCAAAGTTAAAAATTTTACCTTACATTGTAAATATACTATCTGAATTAAAGGATGTAAAAAATGTGCTAGATGGATTTAGTGGAACAACTAGAGTATCACAGGCATTGGCTCAATTAGGATACAATGTAACTTCTAGTGATATATCAGAATGGTCGGAGGTTTTTGCTACCTGCTATTTAAAATCAAATAAGCCTGATATCTTTTATCAAGATATTATTGATTATTTAAATAATTTAAAAGGTTATAATGGATGGTATACTAAGCATTATGGTGCTGTGACTTTAGAAAAAAAGAGGCCCTTTCAATCAAAAAATACAAGAAAACTTGATGCAATACGAGATGAAATTGAAAAACTAAACTTAGAATGGGAAGATAAATGTGTAATTCTTTCTAGTTTGATTCTTGCTCTTGATTCTGTGGATAGCACTTTGGGTCATTACGCTGCCTATTTATCTCAATGGTCTCCAAGATCACATAAAAATCTTTTACTTAAACTTCCAAAAAGGTTTATACATAACAATAGTCATAATGTAATAAAAGGAGATATTTTTGATACATTACAATATGGGAAATACGATCTTGCATATTTTGATCCACCATATGGTTCAAATAATGAAAAAATGCCACCTAGCAGAATTAGATATGCTTCCTATTATCACATTTGGACAACAATAATCAAGCACGATAAACCAAAAGTTTTTGGAAAGGTGAATAGAAGAGAAGATAGCAGGGATCTAACATCCAGTTCAGTTTTTGAGGAATTTAGAAAAGATGAAAATGGTTCTTACTTTGCCTTGCAAGCAATAAAAAAAATGATAAAAAGTACAAATGCAAAGTACATTTTACTTTCATATAGTTCGGGTGGTAGGGCAACAAAGCAAGAATTGAGTGACATAATTAATGAGTCAGGAAAATTAATTAAAGTAGTTGAAATTGATCATAAAAAAAATGTAATGGCGAACATGCGTTGGACCTATGAATGGATTAACAATGAAAGCAAAAATCATGAATATTTGTTTTTAATGGAAAAAGATGAAATGCCAGCCCTAATAAAAGAAGGACTAACAATTAACAAGTTAGTAAAAATATAATTTAAAAAACTGTAGATGATTATCAATAATATAAAAATCAATAAGTTAGTTACTCATAATGGTTCATTCCATGCAGATGATATATTTGCTTGTGCGACACTATGTTTGTATTTAGAAAAGAGGGGTGAAAAATATGAAATAATCAGAACGAGGGACAGTGAAGTGATAAAGAATGCTGATTATGTATTTGATGTTGGAGGTGTGTATGATGAAGAGAAGAATAGATTTGACCATCATCAAAAAGAATTTAATGAGAAGAGGAAGGTGCTAGAAGTGGACGGTGTAAGCGAAGCAGAATTTCTCTATTCATCTTTTGGATTAGTATGGAAAAAATTTGGAGTAGAGTTTGCAGGGGGAGAAAAAGAGGCAAAGATAGTGGATGAGATGCTAGTAGTACCTGTAGATGCATTTGATAACGGGTTTAATTTAGTAGAGAATAAATATTCCGTCACCCCGTATCTCATTCAACATTTTTTCCTTTCAATGAGACCAACCTATAGAGAGAATGATGTGACATTTGATGAGATGTTCTTCCAATCAGTAGAGATAGCAAAGAAAGTACTTGAGAGGGAGATGATACTAGCTAGAGATTCTGCTATTGCAGAAGCTGAAATCATTGATATTTATAACAACACAGAGGATAAGAGAGTGCTTGTATTTGATAAACAATATGATTTTGATCACAATGTGCTAAATAACTTTCCTGAACCGTTATACATAATCTTTCCAAAAAGTGACGGAACTTATGGAGTAAAGACAGTAAGGAAGAATCCAAAAAGCTTTGCAAATAGGAAGGATTTACCTGTAAGTTGGGGAGGATTGAAGAATGAAGAACTTGTAAAAGTTACTGGTGTATCTGAAGCAGTATTTTGTCACAGAGGATTATTTTTAGTTGTAGCAAAGACTTTGGATGGAGCAAAGGCACTTGCAAGGAAAGCATTAGAGGATTAGTTTAGTATTTTAATATATATAAAACATTATGGCTTTAATAGACGAAATTAAAATATTTGCTTCTGCTGGTAAGGGTGGAAATGGTGTCGTCAGGTGGCGACATGAGAAATTCATTCCCAAAGGTGGACCTGCAGGGGGTGATGGTGGAAGAGGGGGAGATTTTTACATCAAAGCAATCCGTGATATCGGTGCTCTTTCACGATACAAAGCTATAAAAGAGTTCAAAGCAGAGAATGGTGAAGACGGACAGGGAAAAAGTTTGCACGGGAAGACAGGACAGGATTATTTTCTAGAACTCCCTATCGGTTCAATAGTTACGAATTTGGAAACAGAAGAAAAATATCAACTTACAAAAGAGAACGAAACCCTTCTTTTATTAAAAGGCGGTTATGGTGGATTTGGTAATGAACATTTTAAAAGTTCAACGAATACTACACCAAAGGAATTTAAAGAGGGGCAAGAAGGTGAAAGTGCAAACTTCTTGATAGAACTTGAACTTTTTGCAGATATAGGTTTAATTGGGCTTCCAAATGCAGGCAAGTCTTCACTTCTTAATGCTCTTACAAATGCAGATGCCAGAGTAGGGGATTATGCTTTTACAACTCTTGATCCTAATCTTGGGGATTATTATGGTTACATCATTGCTGATATTCCAGGAATTATTGAAGGAGCATCAGAGGGTAAAGGGCTAGGTACTAAATTTCTAAAGCATATCAAAAAAACAAGGATACTTGCTCATTTAGTTTCCTTTGAAAATCAAAATATGATAAAGGCATATAAGGAAATTAGAAAAGAACTTGAAAAATATGGAGAAGGTCTTTTTGAAAAGAAAGAAATAATTATTCTTACAAAAACAGATGTGGTAGATGATTCAAAAATGATAGAGAAAAAAACAAAGGAATTTCAAAAGTTAGGCAAGGATGTGTTCACTATCTCACTATTTGATAATGATTCTGTAAAAAATGTTCGCGATGGTATAATTAAATTTCTCAAAGAAGAGTAACTTCTTATTGCTCAAGACACTATTATCGTGTTATTATTGGACTAATTATGAAAAATATTTTTAGTTACCTTTTATCAAAAAAGTATTATGTTATTGTAGTATCCGCTGTGATATTGACTGTTTTTTTAGTATCAGGCAGGGGTAATGGCAAGGAGGAATCATATACCGCAATACTTACAAATATAGAACAATCAATCACTCTCTCTGGTGAAGTAAGGACCAGTGATAGGGCAGATTTAGGATTTGCTTCTTCAGGTAGGATTGCAAAGGTAAATGTTGAGAATAACGAAAGTGTAAGAAAGGGACAGGTTTTAGCCCAACTTGAGATAGGAGAACTTATGGCTGATTTAACTATTAAGAAAATAAATGCTACTACTTCAAGTATTGATTTAGAGGGAGCAAGGGAAGACTTAGAAAGAGTAAGGAAATTAGAAGATACAAAAGTAGCAAATGCATACAAGACACTGCTATCTGATGGTTTAATAGTAACCCCCGATTCCTTGAATTACACAGCTACAGCACCTACAGTAAGTGGCGCATATACAGGTGAAGAAGGAATATACAAGATAAACATAGAGAAGAAAAATGCAACTTCAAACGATTATGAATTAAGAACATTCAATCTAGAAAAGACTGTAGTGGAGGTAGATAAGGAGTCTGCAACACCACTTGGAACCAAGGGAATATATATTTCATTTTCGAGTGATCTAGAAGAATATCACGATACTATTTGGTATTTAGAGATACCGAACAAGAAAAGTTCTTTGTATCTTACTAACCTAAATTCGTGGAATGAGGCAAAGGAGAATAGAGACAGAGCAGTAAAGCAAGCCGAACTTGAATATGAAAAACTTCTTAATGAAAATGAAGGTAGTGAATTTGCTATAGCACAAGCAGAGATAGATAAGATAAATGCGGAAATACAAAAGAGTACCATTTATGCTCCTTTTTCTGGGAAAGTGACAAATATAGATAAAAAAGTAGGAGAAAATGTGTCAGTAGGCGAGAGGGTGGTATCAATAATAGGTGAAGATAAACTTGAAGTAGTATTACAGGTGTCAGAACTTGATGTTGCTAAAATCTATCCAGAATTACCAGTCTCAATTCACTTTGATGCATTTCCTGATGAAGTATTTTTAGGAACACTTTCAAGCATTAATTCAAAAGATACAAATATAAATGGAGTACCAGTATATGAAGCATTCGTAGAACTTAATGCAAGTCAAAATATCAGAACAGGAATGAATCTTGAAGCAAAAGTAATTCTCAATGAGAAAAAAAATGTTGTTGGTATTCCTTCTAGATTTATTAAAGAAGAAAGTAAATCAAATTTCGTAGAAGTAAAAGATTCTAAAGGAAGAAAAGAAAAAAGAGAAGTGGTGTTAGGATTAAAAGGCACTAACAGTATGGTAGAAGTAATATCAGGACTTAATGTAAATGAAAAGATTATTCTTGATATGAAAGAAGAATAAAACAAATTTAACAAAATGAAAGGCAATACCTTAAGAGTTGGATGGTTTTTAGCCAAAAGACAAATAGTAGGATCAAGTAAGGCGACTACTCTCCTAATCATTTTTATAATGCTTCTCACATATCTTAATCTAGTAGTAGTATCAGGAATCCTGGTTGGTACTATTCAAGGGATAGTAAACACAATTCAAGAAAAATATCTTGGTGATGTATTTATCTCCACCCTTAAAAATTCAAGGTATATAGAGAGAACTCCTGAAATGGTTTCCTTCATCAAGACTCTTCCTCAGGTAGAAAATATTACTGTTAGATATACAGAAAGTGGAGTGATAGATGCAAAATACAAAGAGATACAAAAGAGTAAAGAAATCCACGATACCGTGGCTACCTCTATAGCTGGAATAGTTCCATCTGAAGAAGATATGGCTACTAATCTCCGAGAGATGATTACAGAAGGAGAATATCTCGCCGATGATGACTATGATCAAGTAATGATGGGAGCTTCTCTATTTAGAAGATATCTAGATATTGAGTCTGATATATATTCTGTATTAGATGATGATGTGGTGATAGGTAGTAAGGTGATGATAAGTATTGGTGATATTAAGAGAGAAGTTACTGTAAAAGGTATAATACAAACAAAGGTTGATGAGATAGACAGAAGGGTATTCTTTACTGCAAATCAATTCCGAAATCTAGTCGGAAGGTATGATTATAGTGCTAATGAAATGATGATAAATATAAAGAAGGATACCGATCCGATAGCAGTAAAAAATACAATCATAGGAGCTGGATATGGAAAGTATGCAAAGATTCAAACTGCCCTTGATGCAGAACCACAGTTTGTAAAAGACATGCGAGACACATTTGCTATGCTTGGCAATATCATTAGTTCTATTGGTCTTGTAGTTGCAGCCATCACTGTGTTCATCGTCATCTTCATCAATGCAATCACCAGAAGAAAATTCATAGGTATTCTAAAAGGTATAGGTATATCAAATTTCTCAATAGAATTCTCATATATTATTCAATCAGTATTTTATGCAGTATGTGGAATATTAATTGGTGTTCTCATTATATTCCTTTTACTTAAACCTTTCTTTGCAGAGAATCCAATAGAATATCCATTCGGAGACGGAATACTAGTCGCAGAAGTATCTGGAACTACAATTAGAGCTATGATTCTTTTAATTGCTACCATAGTAGCTGGATACATTCCTGCTAGGATGGTGGTAAAGCAGAATACACTTGATAGTATATTAGGAAGATGAAAAATATATGATTACGATTAAAAATTTATACAAAACATATAGAACGAATGAGATAGAGACACCAGTACTCCGAGGTATTGATTTGATAGTGAAAGAGGGAGAATTTCTTGGAATAATGGGTAAGTCAGGGGCAGGTAAATCTACCCTGATGTATCAGGTGGGACTTCTCGATCATCCTACTAGTGGAGAGATTGTTCTTAATGGTATCAATACAGAGAAAATGACAAAAGAGGAAAGAACAGAGATGCGACTCTCTACTTTGGGTTATGTCTTTCAGGACTATGCTTTAATCCCAGAACTAACTGCTAGTGAGAATGTAATGGTACCTCTTCTAATGCAAGGACTTGATCTTAAGGAAGCAAAAAAAATCAGTGATGGAGTGCTCTCTAGTATGGGGTTAGCAGAGAGAGTAGAGAATAAACCAAGTCAACTCTCAGGTGGAGAACAACAAAGAGTCTCTATAGCACGAGCTATGGCCCATAATCCAAAAATTCTATTTGCAGATGAACCGACAGCAAACCTAGACAGTATATCTGGTGTCGCTGTAATGGAACTCTTTAAAGAAATTCATAGAAAAGGGCAGACGATAGTGATGGTTACTCACGAAGAAGAATATGCAAAGTATTGCGAAAGAATAGTTTATCTTGAGGATGGGAAAATAGTGAGAGAAATCAAATCTAAATAATTTTTTTATCTTATGCTATAATTTTACTATATGGAAAATAAATACTATCCGACAGTCGGACTTGAAATACATGCGGAATTATCTACAAAGACTAAAATGTTCTGCTCTTGTAAAAATGATCCGGATGAAAAATCTCCTAATGTTAATATCTGTCCTGTGTGTATGGCTCATCCGGGAACACTGCCTGTGGTGAATAAAAAGACAGTTGAGAATGTGATAAGGGTAGGGTTAGCAGTTGGAGGTAATATCGCAGACTTCACTGAATTTGATAGAAAGAACTATTTTTACCCTGATATTCCTAAAGGATATCAGATTTCTCAATACAAGTATCCCATAGTCAGTGGAGGAAGATTAGCAGACTTTGACATCACTCGTGTGCATCTAGAAGAAGATACTGCAAACAACAAACACGACAGAGGAGATTTCTCACTAGTTGATTTTAATCGAGCAGGTGTGCCACTTATGGAACTTGTTACAGAACCACACACATTTGATGATAGTGATAGTACCGCAAAGAGTGCATCATTCTTTGCAAAAGAACTTCAACTACTTCTTTGGTATCTGAGAGTCTCAGAAGCAAATATGGAAAAAGGAGAAATGCGAGTGGAAGCAAATATTTCCATATCAAACAAAAAGGGGGAATTAGGCACGAAAGTTGAAGTAAAAAATCTTAACTCTTTTAAAAGTGTAGAAAAAGCCATAAAGTATGAAGTAGAAAGAATGATAGAACTCTATGAAAATGGTAAGGAGAATGAAATAGTGCAGGAGACTAGGGGGTGGGATGATGCAAAGCAAAAGACATTTTCTCAAAGGAAGAAGGAGTCTAGTCAGGACTACAGGTATTTCCCTGATCCTGACATTCCTAAATTTAAGCTCAGTGAGGTCTTTGATCTAGAGAAAATGAAAGCAGAACTTCCTGTATTGCCAAGTTTCAAAAGAGAAAAATATAAAAATGATTTTGGAGTTAAAAGTGAAGATGTAGAGGTATACATAAACGATCCTACTTTGGCAGAATGGTTTGATGAAGTAATAAATATTCTAAATGAAAAAGAGCAAAGATTGGAATTGATAAAGATTGCATCAAATCTAATCACTTCTGATTATATAGGCATAAAAAAAACAAAGGAAAATATCAATCTTCCAAAGAAGGATAATTTTGTTGAATTAGTGCTTATGTTTAAGAGAGATGAAATCTCTTCAAGAGTTACAAAAGACATCCTTCTTAAGATATGTCAGAATGATTCTTCTCCCCGTCAAATTGCAGAAAAAGAGAATTTATTGCAGACAAGCAATATAGAAGAATTGAAAAGTGTTGCAAAGAAAGTGATAGAATTAAATAAAGAAGCAGTTATTTCATACAAAGGAGGAAAAGAAAACGCATTGATGTCACTTGTAGGACAAATAATGAAGGAGACAAAAGGATCTGCTAATCCACAGAAAGCTAGGGAAGTATTAATAGAATTGTTAAAATAATAATATGAAAACATTAAGAGAATATATAAAGGAAGCAGAAGAAAAAAAAATAGCAATAGGACATTTTAATATCTCTACACTTGAAATTTTTCATGGCATATACAATGGAGCAAAAAAATTAAGTGAAGAGAAAGGAGAAAAGATTCCAATAATTATTGGGCTATCAGAGGGAGAAGAAAGTTTTTTTGGTTGTAATGAAGCAAAAGCATTGATAGATTTAATGCGGAAAAAAGATGAATACCCTATTTTTTTAAATGCGGACCATCATTATTCATTTGAAAGTGTTAAAAGAAGTATTGATGCTGGATATGATATGGTTATCATTGATCAAGTTGAATCTTCACTTGAAGAAAACATTTCTAGTACGAAAAAATGTGTTGAATATGCAAAGCAGAAATCAATAGAGGAAAAAAGAGAAATATTAGTTGAGGCAGAACTTGGATTTATAGGTAAATCATCTAAATTAATAGACAAGATTCCAGAAGGAGTAAGTGAAGAAACAATGACAAAAGTAGAGAGTGCAAAATACTTTGTTGAGCAAACAGGGATAAGTCTTCTTGCTCCATCTGTTGGAAATGTGCATGGAATGGTGAAAGGTGGTAATCCAAAAATTAATTCAGAAAGAATAAAAGAAATACGAGAGGCAACAGGTGTGCCATTGGTGCTTCATGGTGGTTCTGGAATATCAGATGATGATTTTCAAAAAGCAATTAAGTCAGGAATAAGTGTTATCCATATAAATACAGAAATGAGAGTAGCTTATCATTCTGCTCTTTTAAAGTCTATTAACGAGGATAAAGATGAGATTGCCCCATATAAATTTTTAAAGTTATCAGTAGAGGAAGTAGAGAAAGTAGTCTACAATAGAATGAAACTTTTTAATAGCTAAAGCAAATTAAATGATTTTTCTTTATTATAGTATTTTCTAATCCAAGAATGATACTGAAATAAATATATCATAAGGTGAAGTTTTTAAATAATTTTCGCTTGTTAATTTGCATTCTTTGAGCTGATTCGTTGTCGCTTTCTTTCTTGGAAATTGTT
>JBBABV010000012.1:0-31259 GCA_041657445.1 Minisyncoccota bacterium
ATATTAATATCTTTTCTCTAAAATTATTAAACCAAAAATTCACTGTATTACGATTGATTTTTACAAGTTTGCTTGTCTGAGTTGCATTCAAATCTAAAGAAAAACATTCAATTAATTTCTTGATTTTCGTTTTACTTATTCTAGCTTGTCTTTTCAACATATTCTCTAGTTTAGCATGAATTAGCTAGTCTAGAGCCTAAATTATTTTAAAAATTCTTTAAATTTTTTAAATCCTATATTTGGATTTTCCCAATAAATTGTTTTCATCCCAAAATTCTTTGCTCCATTGATATTTGGCAATGAATCATCCATAAATAAGCATTCTTTGGGTTTAACACCAAGCTTAAGTGTTGCTAACTTATAAATATCACTATTTGGTTTCCTTACACCCTCAATTGCCGAAGAAATAAAAAGATTAAAAAATTCATCGATATTATATTTTCTTTTAAATTCTTTAAGAGTTAGTGAAGTGCCATTATTTATTATGGCTAATTTATATTTCTTTTTTAATGAAGGAAGTAATTTCCATAATGGTTTAAATGATTCATATTTATTTACAATTTTATTTAAAATTTTATCAAATTCTTTTTCTTTAAGATTATATTTTTTTATTAATTCTTTTTTAAATAATTTATCATTAGTAACTTTTCCAATAACCTGATCAATTTCATCTATTATTTTATTAGGTTTATAGGTAACTTTAGTAAAAAGCAGTACGCCAATAAAATCAAAAATAATTACTCTAATTTTAGACTTCATATCTCTATTATATATCAAAATCATCTAGGTTTGAACTTGATTTGTGGTAGAAAAAACAACCCTTATAAAATAAGGCAAATTACGATGCTCCGAACTTGGGAGGATGTTCGAAACATTATTTTGAACGAAAACCCAAAAAAAAAGACCTTAAATCGGTTATCCACAACTAGTTGATTTTTTGCGTTACTTGGTGTATATTTGATGTATACACGCCCCAGCTAGCCGAAAGGTCCGCTGGGGTTTTTCGTTTATATGCTGTATAATAAGGATCAATAATTATGATTTTACTTATTGATGGAGAAAATTTTAAGGGGAAAATAAAGCATTTTTATAAAGAAGCTGGGAAAGAAAAACCCTTATGGCATACTTACAATTTTAAGGGTCTTCTAGACAAAGTTCTTGAAGGTATGGATATAAAAAATAGGGTATTTTATTTTGCTCGTATAAAAGAACACGAAATGAGCAGAAATAAATCTTTAAAGTTAATTGAGGAGCAACGACTACTGAAGACGCATCTAGAAAAGCAAGGTTTTGATGTTATATTATCTGGAAGGGTTCGTGGTCAATTAGAGGACGGACATAAAGGAAAGCAAGTATTGGTTTTTAAGGAAAAAGGCGTTGATGTTAAAATTGCTGTCGATATGGTTAGTCTTGCCTGCGATAAAAAAGTAAATGAAATAATTCTCGCAAGTTCCGATTCAGATTTACAGCCAGCGATTAAAGAAGTGAGAGATCGTGGCGTTAAGTGTGTTTATCTTGGTTTTGAATCACAGCCAAACAAAGGATTGTCATACACGACAAACAGAACAATTTTAATAAGAAACTCTGAACTTCTTGAATTTGAGAACATACACTAAGTTTTAATTTAGTTACTCTGCTCCCCTTGTTGGACGAGTTCAGAACCGTGGATTGGTTAAGAGTCAGGACAGAATTAAACAATTTTTCTCTTTTTGTAAAACAGGAAAGCGCGGCTTAAAAGTCGCGCTTCAAATAAAATTGATTTTTGTACTTGTTCTAAGTTAGTGCTTTTATGATGAGATTACCAACAATCATAGAGCAAAAAAATAGAACGATAAAAAGAACTAATACTATACTTAAGAATTTTAACTTAAGCATGGGTACCTCCATAAATTAATTTATTAACTAAAAACAGAATAGCACATCTCTGTACCATTGTCAATACTTGGCTCCGGGGGTAGGGATCGAACCTACGACCAATCGCTTACATTTTATCCCCTATTACTAGAGGTATGGACTATATCATCTCCATATTCATAGAATTTATGAATTTAGGAGCAAGGCGCTTCGCATGACCTTTTGTCAAACTACTCCAAAAATGGATAGTCTCTACACCTTCTCTGATTTTATTCAGAGCTTGGCTCGGGATTACCCTTTTTAAAAGGGCTTCCCCGAATTCACCTTGTTTTTCAACCTAAGTTTTCTTAGGAAGCTGCGTAATGTTCACCTGAACTCTTTGTAACACAGGCGACCGCTCTACCGCTGAGCTACCCCGGAATTTATTATTTCATTTTTAGGAACATTCAAAAGAACACTTTCATTTTATCAGAAAATATCTAAAAAACAAGAAAATGAATAAATAACAGTTATAAAAAATAATTTATTACTTTTAAATAGGATTTATTCTATAGCAACTAAAAAATCTTATTTAATAGTTAGGCAACATAAATAATACTATACCTACGATAATAGCAATCAATCCATAAATATAATAAAAACCTTTGTACTTCTTTATTGAATTTTCATTAAAAGCTTCTGGAATAAAGATATAGGACAACCCTTTAAAGAAAATAAGCCAAACAAATACTGTGATGAGAGTTTGCCAAGTTCCATTCCAAATGTTGTGACCTATCAAATATGCAGTAGAAAGGAAAAGAAGTATCACTCCTGTTAAATAAATAACAGCAGGATGTTGAAAAAAATCTTTTAAAATGTGTGATATCGTCTTCCCTTTCAAAAGAAGAAATACACCGCTCACAACAAAATACACACCTAGTATCTTTGCTACATAAATTGTTATATCCATAATTATAATTTGTTATTTATAATACATATTTATTGTATAACAAATCAAAATAACACCACAAGTAAATAAGAGGAAAACTTAAAATAAAAGATCTTCACCTTTTCGAGTGGACCCTAGGAGATTCGAACTCCTGACCTCCTCATTGCAAATGAGGCGCTCTACCAACTAAGCTAAGGGCCCTTTTCACACAACAAGAATATGTTATCTTAATTTTAGTAAAATGTAAATCCCTAAACATAAAAACCCTCTGACTTTCGTCTGGGGGCTTTTATGGCACATATGTATTCGATAAAATGAGTTAAGCTTGACTTAAATCTCACACTCACGAATGTAGTATATCATACATTAAAGAAAAAAGCAAATTTTATTTAGGAAAAAGAAAAACCCCCTCCAAAGAAGGGGTTTTTCATATAATTGTTTCGTATCTATAAGCCGAATTCTGTATTTTTGCTGGAAAACCAACAAAATGATAGTTATTTATCTAGGCCAGATGTTACCATAAGGCTCAAGCGATTCTTCCACCAGTAGGCGGACACGATCTTGCATGCGAGTAAGGATTTTGCCGTTTCACTCCCTTTGTTACCATAGGGCTTACCCTTCCTAGTCTCGCATAAAGCAAAACTATAAGGATACTTTAATACTTTCGTATTAAAGCGTCTCTGCTCGCACCTCTATCCTTGCGGACGATGGGTATTACCCACTACTTTTATTTTACCAAAAATTGGTAAAATACATGTTCGGACTTTCCTAACTTTCTTTTTTCAAAGAAAAAACAAAGCTCAACTATCCAATACGAAACATTTTAATAATACAACATTTCTCTTAAAAAACAAGTCTTAAAAAAAGATTTAGGATTCTT
The DNA here is from genome assembly GCA_041657445.1 of Minisyncoccota bacterium. Taxonomy (GTDB): domain Bacteria; phylum Patescibacteriota; class Minisyncoccia; order Phycocordibacterales; family UBA9973; genus UBA9973. Next base: position 3,663 of record JBBABV010000012.1, read on the forward strand.
CATTTGAAGAAGAGTTTTGAGCATTTTCTTTTTGAGCTTCTTCAGCTAATACATCATCAATAGAACAAACTCCAGATACACAAGCAAATTCTTTTGCACCGATAGTATTGTCATCTTGTTCATAATACATGAGTTTTGAGAAATCAATATGTTTTATTTCCTTTACTCTTTTTTCATATTCTTCCTTACTTATTTCTTCATAAGGAGCAAGTTGATAGACATGTTCTGAACGAGGAAGAAATGACAATCCTCCGACAATATCCCAGTTTTCATAGACAAAATTTGCAACTTTTATCCACTCATCACTTCCAACATATATAGTAACAGAAGGGTTGTGTTCAATATAGTTTATTTTTAATCTTTTCCATTCATTTAATAAATCAATCGCGGATACTTGATCTTTTGTTACAGCCCCCTCAGGTGCCTTGATTGGAAATTCAAGCACGGCTACTGTAGAATTTGCAGTAGAGTATCCTACTTCGGGCTTGGAAGGCACTCCTTGATCTTTCATAAGTGTAAAGAGTGGATCATTTGTAGCAATTCGGACTCTTCTGATAAAGTATTTTGCAAACCAGGGATGCATACCACTACCTACATAAAGAAGTTGACCAGAATTACCATGAGGCTTCACAGTAGTAATACAGGTAGAATGATTAATCCCAAGTTTTTTGGCATATTCTTTGTTTACTTTTATTGATTCATCACGAAGTTCTTTTAACACTTCATCTCCACGAATTATTTTATTATCATAATATCCAGTGATTGATACCCCAAGTAGTGCCTCTTCATCGCAATTTTCTTTCCATTCTTTTGATAGGTAACCAAAATTGGTAAGAGTGGCTTGATATGTACCAAGAATAGTAGAAAGTCTAACCTTTCTCTTTAATTCTTCTATAGTATCTTTTGGTCTAACAACAATAGAAGTAAGATTACAAAATTGTTTTGAACGAAGTGTGATTTCTCCACAAGGATTAGAACCAGGAAGATCTACAATGGTATTCTGATCATCAACTATACCTGCCTTTTTCCAATTTTCTATTCTTCTTTTTGGTAATTGAGACAAAAGTCCACCACGATTAAATATCCCTCTTTCTCCTGTGCCTGATTTGATGAGTTCAATCCATTCATTTAAAAACTCAGAGGCGGAAGGTTTTTGATTATATACAGCAGAATTGTTTGCCATTGATCTTTGACCGTTTTCTACCCAGAATTGACCCTGCTTTGATTTTCTCATTGATTCATCATCTATATCAGAAAGAGATATGAGAGCACTTCTACGGACACCTCCAGCCACTACAATAAGGCCTATTTGGCATATAATATCGTGAAGGTCAATATTTGTAAGTCTTTTTCCTTGTCTTGCTAAAATTTTTACTTTAGAAAAATTAATTAAATCAATTAAGGGCTGAGGACCTGAAGCACGACCGCCAGCTGTTTGAAGACGAGAACCTGCAGGACGGATTTTTGAATAATCAAAATCAATATCATATCCATCAGTCCACGTCTTTAGTGCTAAAACAAATGCATCTGCCCAACCTTCCTTACTATCTTCTACAATATGCGTAGCAAGTTTTTTACCTTTTTGTCTTTTTATTTGAGGAAATTTTTGAACTGTTTCAGATTCAACAGAAAAACCAAGTCCTGCACCACACATAAGAATATACATAATTTCTCCAAGATCTTGCCAACATGTCGGAGCAACATAAGAACAATTATATGCCCAGACATTTGTCTTGTCACATGCAGAACCCGCAGACCAAAGAAGTCTCATTGAAGGACATACTTCTTGTTTTAAAATTCCTTCACGAATATCAGTGTAATCCTTTGAAGAAATCTTGCTTCCAACATTTTTCCTCATGTAGTTCATAAATCTGTCAACAGTTTCTATCCATGTTTCTCTTCTACCCAAACTATCTTGCCATTTTGAATATGTCCTATAAAAAATAAATTCTTCATATGAACTAAAAAAGTAAGAACTAGAATCATCAAAGATTCTTTTGTTTTCAGGAGGAACAGTTCCCACTTCTCTTCTTAATTCTGCCCTCTTGGAACGATATAAAATATAAGCCTTGGCTGTATAGTGATATCCTAAATCCATCAATTCAGCTTCTACCATATCCTGAATTAGTTCTACACTAGGAATAAAATTTTTATCTTTATTTTCCTTCTTAATATGAGTAAGCTTATTTAAAACCTTTCTTGCCACTTCTTTTGCTTCTACTTCTGTTCCTTCTTTTGTATTAGTAAATGCTTTTGAGACAGCATCTATTATTCTTTCTAAATCAAAAGGTATAATATCACCTTCCCTGTTACGAATTCTCTTAATTTCTATTAAATCCTTCTTGTTACCAGATTTGTTTTTATCCATACAGACATTTTACACCAAAAAATTTTTTTTTGGTAAGTGGAAAACCGAAAAAAAACACAAAGAAAACAATAAAAGTGAGTTGTAAATGGCTGTCTTTATTAAGTATTGAAATTAAGGGGTATTAGAGAAAAAAAATTGAACTAAATCTCCAGTCTTTAAATTATTTTTATCAGAAAAACCTGAAATTACTTCAAGAACATACATTGAATCTTTTTTAGGAGAAAAAACTGTAGGATATGATTCTGGAGAAACATTTTTTTCTAAATGAACTATTTTTTGTTCTTCATCTAACCAAACCATATCAATAGCAAAATTCATATCTTTCATCCAAAAACCATGCTTAGAAGAATAATCAAAAATAAAAAGCATGCCTTCATTTTCTTCTAATTTTTCTCTACCAGAAAGCCCTTTTTCACGAAGTAAGGGTGTATCGGCTACATCTACTTTTAGATTAGTATCTTTTATCTTTATATTGAATCTAATATTTTCAGTTATTAAAGCACCATTAAGATCAAAATTCCTTTTTTGATTGAAAAAAAAGAAAAGAGAAATACATAAAACTACTAGTATAATAATAAGAAATTTATATTTCTTATTCATAAATAAAAATTACTTATGATCTCCATTCCACCCAAAAAGTTTTCCAAGTTCTTCAGAGGTTTGTCTTTTTCTAGAAAGCTTTACTTCACCGTTTTGACAAATAACTATCGCTGGCTTAGAAAGCAAACAGTGATTATTAGCAAATGTATCTTGATAGGAACCGGTATCAAAGGTAACCAAATATAAATCCGAAATATCTTCTGTGATTTTTGGCAACATTACATAACTTCCACCTGCTGTATATCTATCATCTGAATCACAAGTAGAACCAGCTATCCAGACTTTTTGTAGTCTTCTTGTATTTAGATGATTTGCTGTAGCAAAATGCCATTTATGACGAACCACAGACCAAGTATCAGTAAGATGTGCGATAAACGAACCATCAATATAGTACCACTTAACATCAGGCTTTTTGAAAACGGTTTTTTCTGCAATAATTTTGAAAATAGTAATTTGTGATGGTGCAGTAAAGTAACTTCCCCATTCACATACAAGATTTGGATGCCTAACCCCTAGTTTATCACTTTCTTTTTTTGCTACTTTTATCATCTGGTGAACAAGACTTTTTATTGAAAAAAGTTTTTTTCTTTTTTCATAAGGAACTGCCATACCACCACCAAAATTGATAGTATCTAGAGTTGGATTAGACTCTTTCATTTTTGCATAAAGTGCAATAGCTCTTTTTAAAGGCTTTATAAAGCCTTCTATTTTTTCATTTTGAGTAGATATATGATAATGAAGAACAGAAAGATTTTTTATTTTCCCTATTTTTACTAATTCTTCTTCTTCAAATCCAAAATGATTATATTTTTTATCCCAATGTGCATCAACTTTTATATCAAGGTTCACTCTCACTCCTACTTCTCCTTTAAATTTCTCTAATCTATGAAGTTCTTGACTGTTTTCAATAATTGGTATTACAATCAATCCTTTTCCACGAAGTTCTTCTATTAAACCAATATATTTATCAGTTTTCGGACCATTACATGTAACACGAATTTTACGATTAAATTTATCTTTCTCTAGCATTCTTTTAACTAAAAAAAGTTCATTCGCTGAAGAAACTTCTATATGAGCACCTTCTGCTACTGCCGGAAGAACAAAATCACTATTTTGATTTGATTTTAGAACATAATGATAATAAAATTTTCCTCTGTAATTTAAAATTTTAATATAAGCATTAAAAAGTTCTATTAAATCTCTCACCCTATTTTCTAATATAAAAGGGAAAAAAACTTCAGTTACTGTCCCATATTTTTTTACAATATCCATTATATTGTATTGATAGTATCCTTCCTTTACAACAAGTTCTCCATTTGCATTTACATCAAAATACTGGGTATTGAATTCCTCTAGCCCTAGTTTCCAAAACTTTTTCCAATTTTTATTGACTTTTTTTGTTTTTTTCTTTTTCATACCAACGGCTCAAAGTATAACAAGTAAGCAAAAAATGTAAAGAAAAAATGTTACTTTCTCCATTTAACTAAAAATTCTTCCTTATACCTAAAAAAGGTATCATTCAAAATAGATTTTCTGATATCCTTTACAAGATTTATAATAAAAAATAAATTGTGGATAGTAGCTAATGTACTAGCAAGCATTTCTTTTCCCCTAAATAAATGACAAAGATATGCACGAGAATAATGATTACAAGTATAACAATCACAATTATTTTCTATTGGTTCAAAATCACTTTTAAATTTTTCATTTGTTATATTTAACTTTCCATTTTTTGTATAAAGAGTGCCATTTCGTGCATTTCTAGTAGGAACTACACAATCAAATAGATCTACTCCATTCTCTATACCCATAAATATATCCTCCGGTTCTCCTATTCCTAGTAAATGTCTAGGTTTTTCTTCAGGTAAAATCTCATTTACCCATCTTACTGCCATAGACATATCTTCTTTTGCAAAAGAGCCACCAATACCAAAACCATCAAAACCAAGACCACCAATATATCCTGCCGATTTCTTTCGCAACCTTTCATTTCGCCCACCTTGAACGACACCAAATAGTAAAGAAGAGTCTTCTTCCTTAAGTTTATTATGCTCTGTAAGTGAACGAACTGCCCATTTATGAGTCCTATTGAGTGCCTCTTCTTGATACCTTAGATCCTCTGCTGGACTTGTACATTCATCAAATGCAAAAATAATATCTGCTCCTAGATTGTGTTGAATTTGAATTGATTTTTCTGGAGTGATGTAGTGAATTATACCATCAAGATGAGATTTAAAAGATACACCATCTTCTCCTATCTTTGCCAATCTAGGTGCATTTACATCATCAAATCTTTCTGGAATTAAAAGAGAGGGGTCTGTTATTTTTACAACTTTACTTAACTCTTTTCCGTAGGCAACTCCAAGAGAAAAAACCTGAAAACCACCAGAGTCAGTAACAATCGGACCATTCCAATTCATAAATTTATGTAACCCACCAGCATTTTTTACTAATTCATCCCCTGGTTGAAGATACATGTGATATGTATTTGCAAGTACTACTTCTGCTCCAACATTTTTTACTTGTTCTACAGTAAGAGACTTTATTGTCCCTTTAGTCCCCACAGGCACGAAGGCTGGAGTATGAATAACTCCATGATTAGTTTCCAAAATCCCTGCCCTTCCAAGACTGTTTTCTATTTTTTTTTCAATCTTAAAAAACATTGAGAATTTTTTACTTTTTTATTTCTACAAACTTTATTTCTGATATATTTATCGGACTAGTAAGTAATACCTTTTGGAATGAATCTCTTGAATCAGAAATTACTTTGTCAATTTTTGCTAGAATATATGAATTAATATCTGGTATAGTAACATCCATACCTTCTTCTATAACAAAATCTTTTGGAACTTCTAGTTCAAAATTTCCACTTCCCCTCCCTACTATTTTAAGATATGTTCCGTTTATTATAACTTCAGTTTCTTCGCCTGGAGATGAAAAAAGAATGATTTTTGAAGAAGAGGGATAAACATCTGAAACATATCCAAGGATAATATTTCCATACACAAATACCTTATCACCAACCTCTATCCCCATGTTTTTGCCAACATCTACTAAAACAGTTCCGTATATTGATTGTTTTGGCTTAGCAAGAATAACCGCTAGAATGATTTCGTCTTTATTCTCTCCTCTACCAAAAATTTCTTTTAACTGATTATTTTCTTCTAATAATGTATTATAATGCTGAATTTTTGCATTCATCAATCCTAATTCATATTTCAATTTATTATTTTCTTCCAAGAGATTCTCTTTAGAAAGAAAAAAAACACTAGCAGAAGAAAATTTTTCCTTAACATTTTGCCCCATTAAAAGAACAGGTCTAAAAATCACACTTCCAAAATATGAAAATCCTTTAAATATGGGAGAACGAAAATATATTAAAAAAAACAATACAAAAAGAGAAAGAAGAATCTTCAAAAATTTTTTTCTTTTATTTTGCTTATCTAGGAGGTAATTCATCTTGGACGCTTATCAAAATCTCATTATAAAGTGGTAAATTATCAAGAATTATTCCTGTTCCCCTTGCTACTGCAGAAAGAGGATCATCTACAGAATAAACAGGTATTTTTAAAACTCTTTCAAGTAATTCAGGTAATCCAGTAAGTAATGCCCCACCACCTGTAAGGGTTATACCATTTCTCATTATATCAGAAAGCACTTCTGGAGGGGTAGTTTCTAAAACATCTTTTATACCTTCTATCAATTCCTTTATTGATAATGTAATTGCTTCTCTAATATCAGAGTCAGTAACTGCCACCTCTCTTGGTAAACCGGTCAAGAGATCTCTTCCCCTTACTTCTGACTCCATATAATTTGTTGGAATAACAGAACCAATGGATATTTTTACTGACTCTGCAGTAGTTTCTCCTATTAAAATTTTAAATTCATCCCTCATATAACTAATAATGTCATTATTTAACCTATCCCCAGCAATTTTGACATTTTTTGATTTTACAATACCTCCAAGAGAAATGACTGCGATGTCTGTGGTTCCACCTCCTATATCTATTATCATAGAGCCTACTGGTTCTTTGATAGGAAGACGAATACCAATGGCAGAAGCCATGGGTTCTTCTACAAGATATACCTCTCTTGCTCCTGCAGAACGAGCAGCATCATAAACAGCTCTTGTTTCTACATTTGTCGTGCCAGACGGAACTCCAACTACTACCCTGGGACGACCGATTTTCTTAAACATTCTATCTGCTTTATTAATTAAGTAAGAGAGCATTTCTTCCGTTACTTCAAAATCTGATATTACTCCATCTACTAATGGCCTTATTGCTTTTATATGTCCGGGAGTTCTTCCTAGCATTTCTTTTGCCTTTTCTCCTACCGCCAATATCTGACTCGTTTTCATATTTACTGCCACTACTGAGGGTTCATTTATTACAATACCATGACCTTTTAAATACACCATTGTGTTTGAAGTTCCAAGGTCAATACCAATATCATTGGATATTAATTTGTAAAATTTATCTAACATTTTTAATTTTTTTTAAGAATTCTTCTTTTGTAATTATTTCTCCTTTCTCTTCTTTTCTTTTCTTTACCTCCAATCCTCCCTCTTTCATACTTCTTTCTGAAAATACAATCCTAATTGGCATACCTAAAAGATCTGCATCAGCAAATTTTTCTCCTACAGATACACCCTTTCTATCATCAAAAAGAACATCAATATTTTCCTTTTCTAGGATTTTGTAGAAATCTTCAGCTTCCTTTTTTACTTTTTCATCATCTCCTAGTATTAATAAATGAATCAAATAAGGAGCAATAGACTCAGGCCAAATAATACCTTTGTCATCTGAAAGAGTTTCTACTACTGTTCCCATTAATCTTCCTGGACCAATACCGTAAGAACCCATAAAAACAGGTTTTTCTTCTCCTTTTTCGTTTTTGTAATTAAGGCCTAATGCTTCCGAAAAACGAGTGCCAAGTGTAAATATATTTCCAACCTCTATTGATTTATGTTCTATCAAATTATCCTTTGATAATGAAAGAGAAGATAAAACTTTTTCATTCATAACTTCTTTGTTTACTGCAATACCTTTTTCTTCATCAAGATATATAGTATCTTCACCTGCTCCGGTAATTGTTTGAAATTCATGTGAGAACTCTGAGAATACCCCACCAGAAGCAAAAGTGATATATGTAAGATGTCCTATACCTATTCTTTTCCATATTTTTTTATATGCTTCCTTTACTTTTTCATAAAAAACCATATGCTCCTCTTCATTCCGAGAAAAGGAGTATAAATCTTTCATAATAAATTCCCTTGAACGCATTACTCCGCTTTTTGCACGAGTTTCATTTCGGAATTTTGTTTGAAATTGATATACATATTTAGGCAAATCACGATATGAATTTATAAAATTAGTCATAATGTTTGTAAGAGGTTCTTCATGGGTAAACCCCAAACCAACCTCTGAATCATTATTCAATTTAGTCTTAAACCAAGTATCTACTTTTTTTTCATCCCAACGATCAGTTTTTTTCCATAATTCAGGATTTTGAAGTGAAGTTAAACACATTTCCTGTCCACCAATAGAATTCATCTCTTCTCGTATTATCTTTATTATTTTTTCTTGCACCCTATAACCAAGAGGAAGATATGAATAAACACCTGCCATTTCTTTATGGATAAATCCTCCACGAATCAAAAGTTCCGCATTCTTTGACACCTCATCAGAAGGGGTCTCTTTTCTAGTTTTGGTAAAAAGTTCAGATTGTCTCATTGCATTCATATTATCTGTTTAAAGGAAAATTTGCAAACCTTTATGTTTTCTGTTATATTGTTTCAGTGCCAAAATAAAAAACAACTATGGAAAATAAAGACCAAATAATAGAAGAAATGTTTAATAAAGGGGCTCATTATGGGTATTCAAAATCCCGTCGTCATCCTTCTGTGTCTTCATATATTTATACTACTAAGCAAAGTGGAGATATTATAAACCTTGAAAAGACATTTTCCCTTCTAGAGAATGCAAGAGAGTTTGCTCATGAATTAGGAACAAAAGGTAAAACTCTCCTCTTTGTAGGAACAAAACCAGAAGCAAGAGAAGCAGTCAAAAATATCGCTGAATCTCTAGACATGCCATATGTCATAGAGCGATGGATTGGTGGTACTATCTCAAACTTTTCTGAAATTAAAAAGCGAATAAATGAATTAGAAAAATATCACAAAGATGTTGAGGAAGGTAATCTTGAAAAATACACTAAGAAAGAAAGAGTAGTGATCTCTAAAAAAATGGAAAGATTATCTCGTTATTATGGTGGGCTAATCGGTCTCTCAAAAATTCCTGATGCATTATTTATAATAGATTCAAAAAAAGAGCATAATGCTGTATCTGAAGCAAAAATGTCAGATATACCTGTTATTGCTTTAGCAAACTCTGATTCTGATATTAGAGGTATAAAATATCCAATAGTAGCAAATGATACAGGAATGCCATCTATAAAGTATTTCATTAAAAAAGTATCAGAAGAATTTGCAAGAGGGACCGAAACCAAAAAAGTATTATAAACATAATAAGTCACAGATTTTTTTAGTCTGTGAAATAACATTTTGATTAAATTATGATTACTTCTCTACAAGTAAAAGAATTAAGAGAAAAAACAGGCATTTCTGTAATGCAATGTAAAAAAGCATTAGAAGAAGCAGATGGTGATATGGAAAAAGCTATTGCTATTCTAAAAAAGACAAGTTCTGATATTGCTTCAAAAAAATCGGAAAGAATAGCAAAAGACGGAGCAGTAACAATAAAAACAAACAAAGAAAAGACTATACTTATCACTCTTCACTCTGAAACGGACTTTGTAGCAAGAAATGAAGACTTTGTCTCTCTACTTAATACCCTATCTGAAATGGCTATGAAAGATGGAGTAGATAGTATGCGTAAATCCTCAAAAGAGTTAATTGACGCAGTTATACAAAAAACAGGAGAAAAAATAGAGTTGGGAGAATGCTATGAAGTAAAAGGAAATGTAGTTGGTAGTTATATTCATAATTCAAAGTCAGCAGTAATAGTATCACTTGAGGGAGGAAATACAGAACTTGCAAAAGATATAGCAATGCATATTACAGCAATGAAACCAGAATATATATCAGAAAAAGATGTAGATGAAAATACAAAAAATATGATGAAAGATATATTTCAAAAAGAAGTAGAGAATATTGATAAACCAGAAGAGATAAAAAAGAAAATGCTTGAGGGAAAAATATCCACATATTTTAAAGAAAAAACCCTACTTAACCAGATCTTCATCAAAGATCCAAATGAAACAATTGAAAAACTTCTTGAGAAAAACAAAGCCTCTATTTTAGAAATAAAAAAATCTGCAATCTAAATGTACCCAGCACTTATTATATTTTTTGTTTCTCTAGGAGGAATGTTAATAATCATAAGTAGAAAAATGTCTCTCATTGAAGGAGAAGAATTTAGTTTTGATTTTAAGGAAAGATATCAAAACCCTTTTAATGAGGATATAAAAAAAGTAAAATTTATTGTAAAAAAGAAAACAAAAAAATATATTTATCTTACTCTCTTTTCAGTTCTTAGATTTTATATTCATTCAATCAAATTTTTTAAAAAAAAGAGTCTAGAGCTTGCTAAAAAAATTGAAGAAAAATTAATCAAAAGTCAGATTACCGACAAAAATGAAGAGAAGGAAGAGATTGATAGAAGATTAAGGATCGTTTCAGAATATATTGAAAAAATCAGAGAGGTAAGAAAAAAATAAAGAATTTTTTTGAAAAAAGTGTAAAATATATAGTAAGCCGGTATAGCTCAGTTGGTAGAGCGCCACTTTTGTAAAGTGGATGTCCGGGGTTCGAACCCTCGTACCGGCTCAGAGATTTATTCTTCTGATTCTAGGTCAAAAATTTAATATATTTTTGTCTATTGAGAACTTAAGTAATTACTGATACAATACAGATATGTCCTTTCGTCTAAAAGATCAATTTTATACCAAACCAGAAGTAGCAAATTTTTGCTTTGGTGAGTTTAAAAAAGTTGCAAAGGAATTATGTTTAGATCTAGATAAATACCATTATATTGAACCCTCAGCGGGATGTGGACATTTTTATAGACTTCTTCCTCCAAAAAGAAGGATAGGAATTGATATTGAACCAAGAAAATCTCCTATGTTAAAAGAAGATTTATCTAAATTAATAAAATCTGATTATTTAAAATGGAATCCGCCAAACGATGGAAAAAAATACATAGTTATAGGTAATCCCCCATTTGGTGTAAGAGGAAGACTCGCACTAGACTTTATAAACAAGTCATACCCATATGCAGATGTTGTCGCTTTTATATTGCCACAATTATTCAATAGTGATGGAAAGGGAGTTGCAGGAAAAAGAGTAATGGGATATAAACTTGCCTACAATAGGCCTTTAGCTATTAATTCATTTGTTTATCCTGATGGAAAAGAAATTGCAATAAATACAGTATTTCAAATATGGACAAAAGTAAATATAGAAAGAATTAAAATAAAAAAAAGAAAAACTTGTGATACATACATAAAAGTATATTCATTATCAGATGGTGGATTACCATCAAACACTCGAAACAAAAATATGATTGGTAAGTGTGATATTTATTTACCTTCAACAACATTTTCTGGAATGAAAGCGTATTCATCTTTTGAAAAATTACCACACAGACGAGGTTACGGCATAGTTATATTAAAAAACAAAAAAGAAATAAAAAAATTATTAATAAAAAATAATTGGGAAAAAACTGCTTTTTTATCTACTAATTCTGCTTTAAATTTACGAACAAGTTTAATTCAAGATATAGTTACAAAAGCAGGTTATTGTGATAAAAATATAAATATATGCAAATTTCAGAAATTGTTTTAAAAAAAATTAAAGAGATAGTAGCAAGGAAGCCTAAAGCAAAATTTAGTTGGTTAGATAGTATTTATGAAGATATTCAATATATTTCATTAGATGACAAAGGAGATGTTGGAGAGGAAATTACAAGAGATATATTAAAAAATTTTAATTGTGAAATAGAATTTCAAAAAGGAGTAACTAAAGCTACAAAAGGATGGGATATAAAATCAAACAATATAAAAATCGAAATTAAACTAGCAACAGTTACCGTTGGAACTGGTGGCTTTCAACACGAAAATTTGCATCCTCAAAGAGGTTTTGATGCAATTTTGTTTATTGACATAGCACCAAACGATATTTACCTTACAGCAGTAAAAAAAGAAAATATCATCTGGAAAAATTTACACAGAAGAGAAAATGGTGTTTATAAATGTGACTTTTCAGTGAATCATCTAACTGAAAAGAGTATTACTAAATTTAAGGAATACAAAACTGGAATAATAAAAACAGACCAAGACTTTTTTGATATTTATAAACACTTAGATCCAACTTTTAGTTAGATAGTTTTACTTTGTACCAACTCAGAGATTTATTCTTCAGTTTTCTCTTCTTCTGTTTCTGATTCTAGATCAAAAGAAATTTTAATTTTTTCCTCAAGTTCTTCTATAGAACGAAATCCTGTCATTACTTCATCATCCAGCACTACTGCTGGTAATTTAGTATCCTCTATTTTATAAATTTGGAGCATTGCTTTTACAGCAGACAAATCAGTGCTGTAATCAAATGAATACACTCTAAGTGTAGGATAGTTTTCTCTTAAGGTAGATAAGACTATCCCCTGTTTTTTACATTCACTACAATTCTCTGCAGTTGTATAAAAATATAAAATGAATGCATACTTTTTATTACATCTTTCTGATATATTTTTTAATAAGAGATAATCTTTAATTTCAAGCAACGAATAATACTTCCTGAGATATAAAACCTCTGCGGAACCCTCCATGTTTTTTTCTCCCCATTCTAGTTTTTTACCCATTTCGTTTAATTCTGCTGACAAAACATCATCGGTAAGATTTTTACATGAAAGTTCAGACAAAAGAGTAAACTGTGTTTCAGAGGAAAGAATATCAAGAGCAATATTGTCTTGAATTGATTCAAGTTCTTTTATCTTTTTGTTACCAAAATAATTACTCAAGTATCCTGCCATTAAAAAAAGACTGGCTGTTATTAAAAAAACAATTAAGTATTTTTTCCAATCAAAATGATTTTGTTGCATATATAATTATCTCCAAGATGGGCGTCTTGAAATTATTGTGTTAAAAACTGCTCTCGCAAGCCAGAAAGGTGATATTAAAGAAAAGACAGAAAAGTAATAAATAATATCAAGGGGTATTGTTCCTTTTTGTTTTGCTAATTTATACCCAAATATAACAGACAAAATAATAGATACATATAAAAGAAAGGCTAAAAATAAAGAAGCCTCTGTATTGATAAAAAATGAATCTAAACCCTTAGATGGTATATCGATTCCTACTGCTTGTATATGAAGAACTCCATTAAGAATAGCCTTTCCAGTTGAGTAAATAAGATTCATTAAAATATAGCAAGTGGCAAAAGCAAGAAAAATACCCATTGGTAAGGTAAATAAAGCAAAGTTCCCATATTTTTTTCTAAACAATACACCTTTGTAATCAAGAGTGTTATTTAAAAATCCATAAATCCATCTTAATCTTTGCTTAAATAGTTTTTTAATAGAAGTAGGAACATTGGTATAAACATATGCATCATGACATTGTTCAATTTGATAATGATTTTTCTGCATTCTATATGCTATTTCCATATCTTCAGTATTATGAGCATGACGATATGGACCTAAATCATCAAAAACTTTTTTTCTGTAAATAGTTAAAGGTCCTGGTGTAACATGAATTGCTCCCATTAAACCAAGTGATTTTTTAATAAATACTCCAATGTTGTATTCTGCTCTTTGAGCCCTCTCAATTATGTTATTTGTTTTCTGAATAATAATAGATGGTGTAACTGCCATTATTTCTGGCTTTTTTTCAAAAAAATGCATAAGGCGGACTAATGAATTTTCATCGGCAACAGAATCTGCATCTAGACATCCAACAAATTCGGTATTTGTATAGGAAAGTCCCATATTCAATGCAGTATACTTACCTCCATTTTCTTTTTTTAGAACTTTTACATTTGGATATTTTGAAAACTTAGAAATTACTTTCCATGTATTATCAGTTGATCCATCATCAACAATAATTGTATTGATCTTATTTTTTGGATAATTAAGATTAAAAACAGAACGAATTGTCTTATATACTGTCTTTTCTTCATTCCAACAAGGGATAATGATAGTTACTCTAGGATATTTTTCAAGACAAAAAACACCCTCTTCCCCTTTAATTTTCCTTCTGTTTTCTAAAAAGGTCAACAAAATAAACACCTGTGCGTAGAGGGATAAAAAAGAAAATATATAAAACACAATGTCAGAAAATGAAGCCATATTATGTAGTCTTTACTATACCATTTTTAGATAAAAAGACAACAAAAAACCACTCGTGAAAAAGAGTGGTTTTTTGTTAAAAACTTCTTTTACATACCCTGAGAAGTATTTTCAGGAACACATTTACTGCATTTACAATTAAATATCAATATCACAGCAGATATTCCTACCAAGAGATAAATAATTGCCTCAACAACGGGAACTCTTGCAAGAATCATATGCACTATATTCCAATTTGCATTACTGTTTATAAGCATACCAAGACCAACAAGACCCCAGTTTATACCTCCAATGATTACAAGAATTCTCATAATCAAAGAACAGGTATAACATTTATTTGCACATTTATCACAATTAAACATATTTATTAAAATATTAACTTCCGATAAACGGAACTAGTAATAATTGTCCTTTGAGCGACCTGTCAAAGTGACATTCACTTTTCTTAATTATAGCATAATTAAAAATATATGGTATTATTACCATACTTATTATAATAATTAAAAAACATGGAAAAAGAAAGCATAAAAACATTATCAAATACTTTAATAGTAATCACATTGATTATCGCTGGAACAGTTCTCTTAATTAATAGGGGTAAAAATGTAGATAGTAGTATCCAAATTGAGAATCAGAATGTAGTAAAAGAAAGTGTTTCTCCAATAACAAGTGAAGATAGGGTCATTGGGAACAAGGATGCAAAGATTTCCATAATTATTTATGGAGATTTTCAATGTCCTTTTTGTGGAGCAATTACAGGGCTTGACAAGAATGCACCAATAATAAGCAGACTAAAACAACAAGATCCAAACTGGGAACCATACTTACCAAAGATAAGAGATAACTATATTAAAGATGGAAAGATAAAATTAGCATATAGAGATTATCCCTTTCTTGGTGAAGAATCCTTAAAAACAGCCGAGGCGGGATACTGTGCAAATGAACAGGGAAAATTCTGGGAATATCATGATTATATTTATGCAAACCAGAATACAGGAGAAAATACTTTTTCAAATTCCAATTTAAAGACTTATGCAAAAATACTTGGATTAAATCAATTATCCTTTAATACTTGCTTAGATAGTGGAAAATATAATAAAAAAGTATTGGATGCAAAAAATAATGCTTCTGCCTTGGGAATAGAAGGAACTCCGAGGGGGTATATTTTTAAAGAAGGGATATTAATTGATATTATTGACGGAGCAATTCCCTCTTATATGGTAGAAGAAAAATTAAATAGTATATTAGACTAATCAAAATAATTTTTTAACCTTGCAATTTTTTCATTTTGTCTAAGTTTTTCATGAACTTTCGCTTCAATTTGACGAATTCTTTCTCTTGTAACTCCAAATTCTTCTCCCACCTTTTCTAAAGTATGTTGAATACCATCAATCAAACCATAACGCATTTCTAAAATTTTTCTTTCTTTTTCGTTTAGTTCATTTAACACTTCACGAACTTGATCTGATAATATCCTTCTTGAGGATTCTTGATCAGGACGAAGAATTTTGTCATCGGGAATAAAGTTTTCCAGTGTTGATTTTTCATCATCATCACCTACAGGTTGTTCTAAGGATATTGTTTCTTGTGATATATTCTCTATTATATGTATCTTTTCAACAGGAACACCCATCTCAGTTGCTATTTCCTCTGCTAGTGGTTCTCTACCAAGATCCTGTGATAATCTTCTATGAGTTTGCTTATATTTTGAAATTGTCTCTACCATATGAACAGGAATACGAATAGTTCTTGATTGATCTGCTAGTGCACGTGTAATAGACTGCCTAATCCACCATGTAGCATATGTAGAAAATTTATATCCTTTTGTCCAATCAAATTTTTCTACTGCTTTAAAAAGCCCTAAATTTCCCTCCTGGATTAAATCAAGTAAAGTAAGATTTGCAGATCTACCTGCATATTTTTTTGCGATAGAAACCACTAACCTAAGATTTGCTCTTGCTAATAAATTTTTTGCTTCAATATCTCCCTTCTCAATACGTCTTGCTAGATCTCTTTCATCTACTGCATGAATAAGAGAATACTGTCCTATCTCCTTTAAATACATTTGTATTGAATCATGCATAGAGGATTTTCCAAGACCCTTTTCATTTAAATCAGAATCAAGATCAAGAAGATTTCCCCCTTCCAATACATCAATACCTGCCACTGTAAATTTTTCATAAAGTTCATCTAAAAACAATATATTGTTTTCAATATCAGGAAAAGATTTTAAAATTTCATCATATGTAATGAATCCTCTTTTTCTTCCCTTTTCTATCAATTCCTCTGCCAAACGATTTAACTTCTCTTCTTTTTTAAGAGACATTTTTGTTTTTTTTGTAACTTTCTTCTTCCTAATTACTTTTGTTTTTCTTTTAGTAACCTTCCTTGTCACATTTTTTACTTTTTTTGAAGAATTCTTTTTTGAGGTCTTTTTATTTTTTTTCATTTTATATTTTATTACGACTATTTTTAATTTTTTGTATTTTTTTATTTATCTCTGATATTTCATTTAAAATTCTATCTACTTTCAATTTATCTTTTTGGGTTTCAACTATATATAATTCTTTCATTTTTTCAGAAAGACTATTTTTTAGAAATTCTTCTTCAAGATTATCTATCATTTCTTTTATATCAGTTGATATATCTTCTTTTTTCTCATAAAAAACTTCTGCCTCAAAGATCAAATCTAGGTTGTTTTCTTCCGCCTTAGCAAGCAATTCTTCAGTTGAAAAATTTGTAATTTCTGTAATTTTAGCAAGAATATCTTCTGCTTTAATAATTGGTTTCTTTGCACTTTTTTGCCATAAGATTATTCCCATCAATCTACGAAGAATGTAATCTTTTCTCAAGAAATTTTCTTCTTTAGGTTTAATTTCACTTCTTTCTTCCTCTTCCTTTTCTCTTCCCCTTTTTTTAAGTAATTCTCTTATATCTTCTTCTCTTATACCTGTTTTATGAGATATGATAGAAATAAAGTGAGATTTTTTTACTGGATTTTCTATAAACATCAAAAATGGAATTATTTTATTTTCTATCTCCATTTTCGTTTTAAGTGAATCATTTGAAGAAAAATCTGAAGTATATTTTTCTAATAAGAACTCTATGATATGCTTCGCATTTCTGATAACCGACCGCCATGCATCTACTCCTTTCTGTAAAATTAAGTCTGCAGGATCAAGTCCTTCCCCAATATCTGCACCTTTTACATTCATATCATATGACAGAGCGGTAATAGCAGCTCTTTGAGATGCCATAAATCCTGCCTTATCAGAATCAAAGACAAAAACTATATTTTGAGAAATTCTTTTTATTATACCAAAATTGTTTGCTTTATCATTCTCTTCTGTATCCTTGTCTGTAAGAGCAGTTCCTAAAGTAGCAACTGTATTACGAAAACCAGCCTGATGTGACATCAAAAGATCAAATTGCCCTTCTACCACAATAGAAAAATCGTTTTTCCTGATAGAATCCTTTGCTTTATCAATACCATACAAAACTGATGATTTTTTAAAAATAGGTGTTGCGGGAGAGTTAATATACTTTCCTTCTTTATCATTATGAGGAAAAATTCTCCCAGAAAAAGCAACCACTCTTCCACTTGAATCCCGTATTGGAAACATTATCCTACTCCTAAATCTATCATAATAGATATTACCACCTTCAGAAGATTTTTCTGACTTTTTAATTAATCCTGCTTTTTCAATTTCTTCATCAGAAAACTTCTCTTTAAGATGATTATACAGACAATGCCAATCATTTTTAGCAAAACCTATACGAAAATCCTCAATTGTCTTATTAGTTATTCCTCTTTTTTTTAAGTAATCTTTTGCTTCTTTTTGATTTTTAAGTTCCTCAAAAAAATACCTTTCTGCTTCTTCCATTACTTTATAAAGTCTATCCAATAAAGAAGATTCTACATTATCTTCCCTTTTCCACATAGAGAGAGAAACCCCTGCTCTTTTTGCAAGAAGAGTAAGTGCTCCTTTGAAATCCAATCCCTCAAATTGTTCTACAAAAGTAAAAATATCTCCTTTTGCTCCACATCCAAAACAATAGTAACTTTCACGAGATGGGGAAACAAAAAAAGAAGGAGTTTTTTCATTGTGAAAAGGACATTTTGCTTTATAATTAGCACCTGTTTTTTCGAGTTTAATATATGAAGAAATAACATCTTCTATTTTTAAACACTCTTTTATTTTTTGAACTGGGGAATTCATTTTTATATTCCATTTTTTTCAAAAACTAAAAACAAATCTAAATTAGTTCTTGAAATTTAATTAAAAAGAACAATCTTACTCCTCTCTACCTTTCTTTCTAAACCCAGTCCCCGCTGGTATCAATCTTCCTATGATAACATTTTCTTTTAATCCACGAAGATTATCCACTCCTCCCTTTACTGCATTCTCAATCAAAACACGATTTGTATTTTGGAAAGATGCAGCTGATAACCAACTCTTTGTTCTAAGAGATACTTCTGTAATACCAAGAACAATGATATCTGCTTTTGCTGTTTTCTTACCTTCTTCCTCCATTCTCTGATTTTCCTCAATAAGTGCAGTATTTTCAACTATATCACCTATAGAAAAATTGGTTTCTCCTGCATCCTTTATCTTACGACGAGAAAACATTTGACGGATAATAATTTCGGTATGCTTTCTAGAAATTGAAGCACTTTGTAATTCATAAACCTTGTTGATTTCTTGAATAATATATTCTTCAACTTTTTCTTTTCCTCCAAGTTTAAATAGATTTGTAATATCTGCAGAACCATCTGTTATGATATCACCCTTCTTTACTCTATCACCCTTTTTGACTAAAGGAATACGTCTAAATGGAACAATATATTCAATTTCATTTTTTGATCCTGAAATTTTACCCTTTCTTCCTTTACTTTTTATTTCCACAGGTAGATCAGAGAGAACCTTTATTATTTTTTCTCCCCTTTTTAGAGAATCTTTATTCTCAATAACCTCAATCACTTCTCCATCGGTTTCCGAAACAACAGCAGGATTTTTGGGAATTCTCCTTTCAAATATCTCTTCAACTCTTGGAAGACCTGTAGTAATATCCGTTCCTGCAACACCTCCAGCATGGAAGGTTCGTAGTGTAAGCTGAGTTCCTGGTTCACCTATTGCCTGAGCGGCAATAATTCCTACTGCTTCACCCTCTTCCACTAAATGATTACGGCCAAGATCAAGTCCATAGCATTGCTGGCATAATCCATGGGTAGTCTTACAACAAAGAGGTGAACGCACTAATGCCTCAGTAAATCCTTGTTTTTCTATTTTTACAGCTTCTTCCTTTGTAATTAGAAATCCTTTCTTATATACCACATTTCCATTTTTATCTTTCAAATCTTCTGCAAGAACACGGCCTTGTAGATTCTTTGAAAAAGGAATTTCAATACCTGAGATATTTTCTTTTTTTACAAGTTTCCCTTCTTTTGTTCCACAGTCCTTTTCGGTAATTACTACATCCTGTGCTACATCTACAAGTCTTCTTGTTAAATATCCTGCCTTTGCAGTATTAAGAGCAGTATCTGATGCTCCTTTTCTTGCTCCATGAGTAGTGATGAAATATTCAATAGGAGAAAGACCTTCGTGATAACAAGGAATTATTGGAAATTCTAAGGTTTTTCCTTGGTTGTTTTGGATAAGTCCTTTCATACCTACCATCTGAATAAGTGATGTCATACTTCCTCTTGCTCCTGATGTAAACAAATCATAAGTAGAACCGTTTTTATCCAATGTGCTTGGTAATATCTTTTCAAGTTCCTTTTTTGCATATGTCCATATTTCAATCACTTTTTGATATTTTTCATCTTCTGATAAAAGACCTTCTTTCCATTCATTTACAACTTTTTCTGCCTCTTTCTTTTTTTCTTCAATTATTTTTTTCTTTTCCTCTGGAACTTTTATATTATCTAATCCCCAAGTAGTTCCTGAATGAGTTGAATACTTAAAACCAAATTCTTTTATTTTATCAAGAATTGGTGGTGTATTATTCACTCCATAACTTACTATGAGTTCATCTACAAGAGCTGACAATCTCCCTTGCTTCATTTCATCATTTACATAATTAAAATCATTAGGAAGAATACTATTAAAAAGCAATCTTCCAACAGATGTTTCAAAAATGCCTCCTTTAAAGGAACTATACTTTTCTGTATCAGTTGCCATTATCTTAATTTTTGCACGAAGTGAAACAAGTCCATATTCATAAGCAGTAATAGCAGTGTTTGGGCTTGGAAAATACATACCTTCTCCTTTTTCTCCATCAACTGACTTTGTCATCCAATATGCGCCAAGCACAACATCTTTTGAAGGATGGACAATTGGATCTCCATTTTGAGGTTTTAATAGGTTCTTGTTTGCAGCCATAAGTTCCCTTGCCTCCCACTGGGCTTCTTCTAAAAGAGGAACATACACTGCCATTTGGTCTCCATCAAAGTCTGCATTAAAAGCAGCACACACAAGTGGATGAACTTGAATAGCATTTCCTTCAATAAGGATAGGGTTAAATGCTTGAATACCAAGACGGTGAAGTGTAGGTGCTCTGTTTAGAAGAACAAACTTTCCTTCAATTACTTCCTCAAGCATTGCCCATACTTCTGGTGTTCGCTCTTCAATTAGTTTATTTGCTCCTCGTATATTAAATGCAAGTTCCGCTTGTAAAATTTTTGAGATGATAAACGGTCTAAATAATTCAAGAGCCATATGCTTTGGTAAACCACATTGATTGAGCTTAAGAGATGGCCCAACAACGATAACACTTCTTCCAGAATAATCTACTCGTTTTCCAAGAAGATTTTGGCGGAAAAGTCCTTGCTTTGATTTTAGATTATCAGAAAGTGATTTTAGTGGTCTTTTTTGGGATTGGCTCATTGCTGCACTGTCTCCTTGTTTTGCTATGGAGTTGTCAATAAGTGCATCTACTGCTTCTTGAATAATTCTCTTTTCGTTTCTCAAAATTACATCTGGTGCATTTATCTCTTTCAATTTTTTCAAACGATTGTTTCTATTTATCACTCTTCTATATAAGTCGTTTAAGTCACTAGTAGCATGTCTTCCTCCATCGAGTGCCACCATTGGTCGCAATACAGGTGGAATTACTGGGATAACAGTCAAAAACATCCACTCAGGACGAATACCAGAATAAATCATTGCTCTTATCAAAGAGAGTCTTTTTTCTAATTTTTCTTTTTCAACAGAACTTGCTTTCTCAAGCATTGTCTCTGTTCTAGTTTTTAATTTATTTAAATCAAGATTTTTGAAGATAGAATAAATTGCTTCTGCTCCTATATTTGCTTCAAAACAAGTTCCGTATTTTAAGGAATAATGATGAAAAGAAATTTCACTTAATACTTTTCCTTCATATATTTCCCCCACTTCTTTCTTTGTTGAAGAAAAAAGTTCTTTAAGTTTCTCTCTTGTTTCTTCATCAGCAACATTTTTTGTCTTTGCTTTATATTCTCTTTCCAAACTTTCAAGAAGAGATTTTTTTTCATCTTCGTGAACTTTTGTGATAATATACCCAGCAAAATATATTACTTTTTCAAGATCAGAAACAGATATATTAAGCAATATACTCATTCTGGAAGGAACTCCCCTTAAAAACCATATATGAGCAACAGGTGTAGAAAGTTCTATATGACCCATTCTTTCTCTACGAACTATTGATCTAGTAACCTCTACTCCACATTTTTCACAAATAATATCCTTATATCTTATTCTCTTATATTTTCCACAATAACATTCGTAATCCTTTTCTGGACCAAATATTCTTTCGTCAAAAAGACCGCCTCTCTCACTTCGTCCTGTGCGATAATTAATAGTTTCTGGTTTTGTAACTTCTCCATAAGAC
Organism: Minisyncoccota bacterium; assembly: GCA_041657445.1. GTDB lineage: Bacteria > Patescibacteriota > Minisyncoccia > Phycocordibacterales > UBA9973 > UBA9973. The sequence goes on from JBBABV010000012.1 coordinate 25,860, forward strand.
CATTCTTTTATTTGTTCTGGAGAAGCAAGTGTAAGACCTATTTCATCAAAATCAGTTATATTCAATGTTTTCATATTTTTTAATTATTATCCTCTTCTATATTAGTAAAAGTTCGGCCTTTTTTAAGGGTTACATTAAGTGCAAGTCCACGCAAGTAATTTAAAAGCACATTAAACGAAGCTGGAGAATTTGGTGGTCTTATCGGTTCATTTTTGATAATTGAATCAAAGGTTTGAGATCTTCCTCCAATGTCATCAGATTTTATTGTAAGCATTTCACGAAGAGTATAAGCTGCACCATAGCCTTCAAGTGCCCACACTTCCATTTCTCCAAATCTTTGTCCTCCTCCTTGTGCCTTTCCTCCAAGGGGTTGTTGAGTAATTAATGAGTATGGCCCAATTGAACGAATATGAATCTTATCTTCTACCATGTGATGAAGTTTTAACATATACATATACCCCACTGCCACATCTTGATTAAATGGTTCTCCTGTTCTTCCGTCATAGAGAGTCATCTTTCCACTTTCAGGTAATCCTGCCTTCTTTAATTCTTCCCTTATTTCATCATGCTTTGCTCCAAGAAATGGTGGAACAATAGCTTGATATCCAAGTGAATTTGCTGCCATTCCTAAATGTATTTCAAGAATTTGACCTAGGTTCATACGAGAAGGAACTCCTAAAGGAGAAAGAATTACATCAACAGGTGTTCCATCTGCCATGTAAGGCATATCTTCTTCAGGTAATATGGTAGATATAACTCCTTTGTTTCCATGACGGCCAGAAAGTTTGTCTCCAACAGAGATATTTCTTATTTGTGCAACTTCAATAGCAATCTTTTTTATAATTCCTGCTTCAAGTGTATGCCCAAGTTCACGAGAAAATATTTTTACTCCTATTACTCTTCCTTTCTTTCCATGCTCCATTCGTAATGATGTATCTTTTACATCTCTAGCTTTTTCAGCAAATATAGAACGAAGAAGTCTTTCTTCTGGAGTAAGTTCTGTTTCTCCTTTTGGTGTAATTTTACCAACTAAAATATCATTTTCTCTAACTTCTGCTCCTATCCTTACTATTCCATCTTCATCTAAATCTTTCAATTTTTGTTCCCCAACATTTGGAATATCACGAGTAGTAACCTCAGGTCCAAGTTTTGTATCTCTAACAACACAAATAAACTCTTCTACATATAATGAAGTAAATTTACTTTTCTTTACTAATCTTTCAGAAATAATAATAGCATCCTCGTAATTAGCTCCTGACCAAGAAAGAAAAGCAACAAAAACATTTTGTCCAAGAGAAATTTGTCCATTCACTGTGCTTGTAGTATCAGCAAGTATATCTCCTTTTTTAATTTTATCTCCTACATTTACTGAAGGTCTTTGATGAAAAGCAGAAAAATTATTGTTTCTGAGAAAATTAACAAGTGGATATGTTTTTTCTTCATTTTCTTTATTAATTATTTTTACTTTTTTTGCATCTACATAAGATACTATGCCTTCTTCTTCAGCAATTACCAAACGACCAGAATCACGAGAAGCTAATTCTTCAATTCCAGTTCCTACTAAAGGAGCCTCAGGAAGAACACAAGGAACTGCTTGTTTTTGCATGTTTGATCCCATCAGTGCTCTATTTGCATCATTGTGTTCAAGAAAAGGAATAAGAGATGTAGCAATAGAAAATGCCTGATTAGCTGCAACATCAATATAATCTACTTCCTCTCTTTTTATCATTCCTGCTTGAGATTTTACTCTAGCTGCTACCATTTCCTCTATTATTACTCCGTCTTCATCATAAAGAATACCAGCATGAGCAATATTACATTTTTCCTCTTCTAGAGCATTTAAATAAACTACTTCGTTGGTAATTTTTTTGTTTTTTACTTTTATATATGGAGTTTCAATAATTCCAAATTCATTTACTCTTGCATAAGTGGACATATGAAGAATAAGTCCAATATTAGGTCCTTCTGGTGTATGAATAGGACAAACTCTCCCATAATGAGAAGGATGCACATCTCTAACTTCCAACCCTGCTCGTTCTCTCGTAAGTCCCCCAGGTCCAAGAGCGGATAAAAGTCTGATATGTTCCATTTCTGATAAAACATTTTCTTGGTTCATAAATTGAGAAAGCTGATTTGTGGTGAAAAATTCCTTTATTCTTGCTTGGAGAGGTCTTTGATTGATAACTGCTATAGGTAGGGCTGTGCCAGTATCTATAATAGACATTCTATCCTGAATATTTCTCTTTATCTGCATCATACCTGTACGAACTTTTTGTTGAAGCATTTCTCCTACAAAACGAACTCTTCTCTGTCCTAAGTGATCTATATCATCTGATTTAGATAAAGGAGAACTATTGAGAGAAATAATGTTTTTGACAACCAAGGAAAGATCTTCCTTTGAAAGAGTTCTTCTCTCTACCTCCTTACCTGTCATTGGCATATCAAATCTTTTATTAAAACGATATCTTCCCACAGGAGAAAGATCATATCTTTCTGTAGTAAATAATGAATCAATAAATTCTTTTGCATTTTCCGCTGCAGCCATATCACCATCACGAAGTCTTTTATATATTTCTATATATGCATCTTCAATTTTCTTTGCTCCATCTTTTGCAAGACAATTTTTTATATTCTCTTCCCAAAGAGAATCACCTTTAAATATACTAAGAATATCTTCATCAGTCTGATAACCCATTGCTCGCAAAAGCATAGTAATTGGAAACTTTCTTTTTTTGTCTATTCTTACATAAATAGCTCCATCAGCATCTGATTCTATTTCAATCCATACTCCGCGGGCTGGGATTATTTTTGCCCCAAAAAATCTTTTTCCTTTGCTTTCAAGTTCAGTAAAAAATACCCCAAAAGACCTAGCTAACTGTGGAACTATTGTCCTCTCTACTCCGTTTATAATAAATGTTCCGTGATTAGTCATTAGAGGAAACTCTGACATAAATATCTCTTGTTCCTTGACTGTTCCTTCAATTTTATTTGTAAGTTTCACTTGTACCTTTAGAAGTCCTTGATAAGTGAGTTTATTTAGTTTTGCATAATTTTCATCATATTTTGATTCTGCAAGCGAAAAAGACAAAAATTCAAGCTCAAATTTCTTGCCTGAATAATCTAGAATAGGAGAAAACTCTTTGAATACCTCTTCAATCCCTTTTTCCACAAGCCATCTAAATGATGTAATTTGTGACTCTATGAGATTAGGAAACTTAATAAGTGGCTTTTTATACCTTGAAAAATACTTCTTAGGACGAACAATACTTTTTTGCATATTAAATAAACTAGAAAAAGGGTAACACCCTTGATTTTGTTTGTTAGTAGTTAATAATAGAGGTTTTCATTCGAAACTCAATCAGTAGTTCTTATACTACTTAAAAATGTTATTTTGTCAAATGTTTCCACTCATCTATTTTTTTATGATTACCAGAAAGTAAAACCTTTGGAACTTTATATTTCTTTTCTATTTTCTTTTCATTTTTGTAAACAAGTATCTCTGGCCTTGTATATACTTCACTTGAAGACACTCTTTCCTCTTCTAGTGATTCGTATTTCCCTAGCACTCCTTCTATCTGACGAGAGATAGAGTCAATTAAAATCATCGCTGGTAATTCCCCACCTGTAACAACATAATCTCCTATTGAAAGTTTTTTTGTCTTTAAAATTTTATCAATTCTTGCATCTATTCCTTCATACCTCCCACATATTAAAATAATGTCGGTATATTTTTTTGAAAATTGTTTTGCTTTTATGGTATTAAATTTTTGAGCAGAGGGTATAAAATTTATGATAAGTATTTTGGGCTTTGATATTTTTCTTCTATTTATTTTTTTTGTAATACCTCCAACTGCTTTTAATATGGGCTCTGGTCGCATCACCATTCCTGGCCCCCCACCGTATGGTTTGTCATCCACAGGTCTATAACCATTTTTCTTTTTGTCTTTTATGTAATCACGAGGATTATAAAATCGGACAGAAATTATTTTGTTCTTTATCGCTCGGCCAATAATTGATTCTTTGAAGTAAGAATCAAATGTATTTGGAAAAATTGTAATAATATGAAAATTCATTGAATTAAAAAAACCGCAATATAACTATATCACGGTTTTCTTTAAAAAATCAAAACTATATTCCTTTTAAATCTTCCATTGCTTGATCTACTGTCTTTAGTGAATCAGATGATTGTGCATTTGTAGAAGGAGTGTGCTCTAATCTAGTGCTTCCCTCTGGCTCATTTATCTTAAGATTCACTCTTGCATTGTTCTTCATTCCGATAATTCGGAGAAGTGTGCGGATCGCTTTTGCTGTATTCCCCATTCTTCCGATAATCTTTCCCATATCTGCTGGATTAACGGTAAGAGTGATGAGCACCCCCATTTCATCAACAGTCCTATCAATTTTTACATCGTTTGGATTATCAACAAGGTGCTTTACTACATACTCCAAAAATTCCTTATCGTTTTCTTGCATATTGTGAAGCGGTTTATTTTTTTAATTAAAGAGCAGTGTTCCGACCATTATTTTAACAATCACTGCATAATGAGAATTATATATGAGTATTAATTTTGAAGCAAGAGGCTGTATACTTATACTTTATTGAGTTGTCTAACTCAATATAGAAAGTAATTTATTAAAATAAAACACCCTAAACAATAAAGGTAAAAATAGTTAATTAAAGAAGTAATCTATGTTTAGAAATTAAGAAGTTAAAAATTCAAAACAAAATACAAATATCAAATTACAAGTTAATCAATAAAAACAGCGGGAGGGGCGAACACCAAGAAGGCTAACCTGATACCCAAGATCATCCGCCTCCACACTGAGCCTGCGATCATCAAGGTCCCAAACGGAAAGAACAAGACGGGCACCAGACTTAGTAGCAAGCCATATGTAATTTGCTTCATCAAGGTGTTTCTTGTTTTTCTCATAGTATTTGTTTGAAAATATAAGGTAGTCTTCTAAAGGAAGAGTTTGGTCTAGTTTTACATCTTCTCCTTTTGTGTTTAGGGTTTTTGCAAGTTCAGGACGGTCTTCTAGGTTTTGGGTATTGTGGACCAATACTATGCGAGGTTTGTCTACATTTTGACTAGTTAGGGGTATGTTTTTTAGGGTATCAACGGTTGAATTTGGTGAATTAATAAAATCATAGTAGCCATTTTCCATTTTCATCTTTTCTGATAGTTCTCCGATATTTGGAGTAGGTGGAATGAGAAGAATGTCATTAAAACCATTCTCTTTTATGGCTTTCTCTATATCTCCTTGATTTCTGTTCCATATATCACGGATGGTGTCTTCAAAGTTAGGTGGTAAATTAACATTTCTGCTTTGATAGAAAGAGATGAATTCTTGGAGTTTTTCTTCTATGTCTATGATAATTGCTTCTTTCTTTCCATCGGG
>JBBABV010000013.1:0-27443 GCA_041657445.1 Minisyncoccota bacterium
AATTCTTTTTTTTAAATCTACCCCCCCCCCCGATGAGCATATAGAAAAAATTGTAAAAATTTTGTGATACTTTTTTAAAGAGGGTTAAATTCATAAAATTTTTTAGCATACTGCTTTAGTATATCATATTTTTATTAAGGGAATATAGCCCCCCTAATAGTTCATAAAAAACATCAGTGAAAGATTGTCGTATAGCTCATAATTCCTGTTAGTGTAACTAGTATGACAATGAATACAAAAAAGGAGTTGTTTAATATCTAGTATTGTGCGACACTCTATGGAAGTGTTAGAATAAAGGTAATGGTAGAAATTGAAAAACTAAAAAAAGACTTTTTACAGTATTTAGAAATTGAAAAAGGCTCAAGTATAAAGACTGTAGAGAATTATGAGAGATATCTAAGAAGGTATTTTGAATTCGGGAAAATCAAAAATCCAAGCGACATAAATGACACTTCAATAAGAGAATTTCGTCTTTGGCTCAACAGACAACCAAACAACAAAAAAGGAAATGAAATTTCTACGGTTTCTAAAAAAACCCAAAACTATCATTTGATAGCTCTTCGGGTTTTTCTTAAATATCTGACAAAGAGAGAAATAAAAGCCTTGCCTGCAGACAGGATAGAACTGGCAAAAATACCAGAAAGATCGCTTGATTTGATTACGCCAAAAGAACTCTCGCGCCTGCTTGAGGCACCAAATGAAAATAATCTAAAGTCTCTTCGTGACAGAGCTATTCTTGAACTTTTATTTTCTACTGGACTTCGTGTTTCGGAACTTTGCAGTTTGACAAGCGACTTAGACCTTTCCGCTAGTCAATTTTCCATCAGAGGAAAGGGCGGAAAAGTGAGGGTAGTTTTTCTATCTGATAAAGCAAAAGAGGCAATAAAAAAATATCTATCAGCGAGAAAAGATATAGGGGAAGCACTTTTTGTGCAAATCGGAAAAGAAAAGGAAAATAAAGATAGTGAAAAGTTTGGTGCCCCTCTTACAAAACGCTCAATAGAAAGAATAGTCAAGCAATATGCAATCAAAGCAGGAATTTCAAAAAAAGTTACTCCGCATACTATCCGTCATTGTTTTGCCACTGACTTGCTTGGAAATGGTGCTGATATAAGAAGCGTGCAGATGATGCTCGGTCATTCAAACATTTCTACTACTCAAATTTATACTCATGTGACTGACAAACAACTTTTTGAAGTTCATAAGAAGTTTCACGGGAAAAATTAAATTACATATAAAATAATCAACGAGTGAAAGAAAACATACTCAAAGGAGCATCCGCTACAAACAGAGCCGTCACCCTTCCAGGGTGATGTGCGAGCGACGGAGAGTATGTTTTCTTTCACTCGTTAATACTTCATTTTCAAAAATGCTACAATAAAACTATGAAAATAATTTCTTGGAATGTAAATGGAATAAGAGCAGTGCATAAAAAGGGAATGTTTTTACCCTTCATTAAAAGATATAGTCCAGACATTTTGTGCTTACAAGAAACAAAGGCAGAAAAACATCAAAGTGAAATTGATCTACCAAAATATGAAGAATATTGGAATTCTGCAGAGAGAAAAGGATATAGTGGAACTGCTATTTTTTCAAAACAAAAGCCAAAAAGTGTTGCTTTGGGATTTTCTGATAGGATTATCAAAAAATATAATCTGGTTGATAAGTATGGTGACCTAAATAAAGAAGGAAGAGTACTCACTGCAGAATTTGAAAAGTTTTTTGTTGTATCTGTCTATACCCCAAATGCAAAAGATGATTTATCAAGAATTCCACTTCGCTATAAAAAATGGGATCCTGCTTTTCTTGAATATGTTAAAAACCTTGAAAAGAAAAAACCGGTAATTTTTTGTGGAGATTTAAATGTGGCACATACCTCTCTTGATCTAGCAAGACCAAAAGAAAACAAAGGACACAAGGGATTTACGGAAGAAGAAAGAAAAGGAATTGATAATATCATTAAAAATGGTTTTGTAGATAGTTTCCGTATTTTTACACAAGGTGGAGGATATTATTCATGGTGGAGTCATTTTGCAAATGCAAGAAAAAGAAACATCGGCTGGAGAATTGATTATATTTTTGTATCAAAAAAACTGGAAGGAAAGATAAAGTCTGCAAAGATTCTTTCAGGGGTTTTTGGTTCTGACCACTGTCCTGTAATGATTGAAATACTGGTTTAAAAAAATTGTTATCTTTTAATTAAATTTTCTTTTATAATTTTTTCTATTGCTTGGACTGTTTCTGTTTTTAACACAGAATCACTTTCTGCAACCCAACGAGAAAAATTATAGAGTCTTTGATTGTCGATTTTTAACCACTTGTTATTTTTGTACAAAAAATATAAAAGTGTAGTAACGGCTATTCTTTTGTTCCCATTTTGGAATGGGTGATTTTTTATCATAAGATAAAAAAGTATCGCTGATTTTTTTATTAATCCAGGATAGAGTTGCCCTCCATATGTCTGGTGTGGTGTAAGAATACAACTTTCTAAAATGTTAGGAAACCTAGTAGAAAAATCAGGAATAGGCTCTCCCCATTCCAAATGAACTTGTGCTAGATTGTGTGCTACATATTCAACTTCTTTAATTGTTAGATTATAAACTCTCATATTATTCTTTTCCAAGAAGTTTTATTGCTTCACCGTACTCATTTATAATTTTTCTGACAATTATTTTTACTTCCTCTTTTTTTTCTTTTGATATATCTCCATTATCTAAAAGAGATTCCAACCCTTCTTTTGGAATTAAATATATTCCACCAACCTTTTCGGCTTTAATTATCCCCCTCTTTATTTTTGAAGCAATGGTAACCCTTGAGACATTTAGTATTTTAGCCACCTCTGGTGCAGAAAAAAATAACTTTTTATCTTTATTTTTCATAGTTATATGATATATCTTGTAAAGCACAATGTCAATACTTTACGAATGTAAATCAATCAACTTTGGCTTTACATTATTTTTAAACCATAATTTAGTAAGTTTTTCAGTGCTTTTAGTAAGATCTGTAACTAAAATTTTACACCTGCTTTTCTTTGATAATTTTTTTTCTATCTCTGGATGATTAAAAAGATATCTTTCTAGTTTTGATGGAATAATTTCATCTTGAGAAATAATTTTAGGTTGCTTGATTATATCTTTGTTCTCATCACCTTTTCTCTTCTTCTCTATACTTTCTTTTAATATTTTTTTAATTTCATTCTTTAATATCGGATAATGAGTGCAACCAAGAACTAAAACATTAATATCCTTTTTAATAAAATTAAATAAGTATTTTTTTAAAAAAGGTTTTATTAAACTCTTCTCCCCTTCTTCAATAAGAGGTACCAACATTGGAGCAGGAGTTTGGAATACCTTGATTTTCTTGTTTATCTTTCTAATTTCTTTTACATAACTTTTTGATATTACAGTTCCTCTGGTTGCAAGTATTCCTACCCTGTCGCCCTTCTCTCTCTTTGATTGCACCTCTTCGGCTGTTGGTATTAATACTCCTAGAATTCTTCTATTTGGATATTTTTTTGGTAGATAATTTTTCTGCAATTTTCTTAATGCTCTAGCAGAAGCGGTATTACAAGCAAGAATAACAATAGCGCAATTCTCTTTATTAAAGAGGTATTCTACTGCTTCTTTAGTAAACTCATAAATTGATTCATGGGAGCGGTTACCATAAGGAACTCTTTTTGTATCACCCAAATAGACATAGTCATATTTAGGAAGTTTTTTGTAGATTGCTTTTGTTATTAAAAGCCCTCCAATTCCTGAATCAAATATCCCAATTTTCATTATTTGATTCTAACATATTTTATAGTATTGTTTTCTTGGCTTGATTTTAAAAGAAAAATTACAGGAACACATAAAATAGATCATCACAATATTGACATTTTGATTAAAAGTAATATAATTTATGGCATAATTAACACTAATAAAGACTGACGAGTCTATAAAAACAACAAAAGTGATAAAACGAATCAAAAGTGGAATCGCTGGAAAAAATTTTGGTTTTGATTATTTGGAATGGATAAGAAAAATTGCACTGAGATTTAGGTTAAAAGGAATTGCTTTTCTTAAAAAAGACGGAACTATTGAGGTGATAGCATAAGGAGAAGAGAAAAACTTAACAAAATTTGCAGACAAATTAAACAAGGGTACATTTTGGCACTCTATTGAAAATTTTTATGTAGATTGGATGAATGCAACCGGAGAATATCCGGATTTTTTTATTAGTGAAAACGAACAGTTCTTATAAAATTAAGACAAAGCATTTTTTCTTTCCTCTTTTTCTATTTCTATCTCTGAATATAGTTCTTTATCCACCCAACCAAAACCATTCCAGCGAGAGTATACATAGTGTGCAATATAATAATACTCCTTACCTTTTCTGTTTTTCTTTTTCATTTTTAGTATCGGAGCATTCTTTTCTTCTAATAAATACTTTTTGATTTTTTCTTCTGAGATATCAGATTTCTTGCTTGCATCTCTTACAAAATCTTCAAAAACTTTTTCTGGACAACCCCCATCAAGACGAGTTCTAGCATTAACGAATTTTATTACATCATAGACCTCATGATTCAATCTACCCTTATCATTCTTATTATTTGGTTCTACAAATTGGATTTCAAACTGTCTTGCATGCACTGCTAAAGAAATAAATTTGTTGCTTTTTCCAGGAGATTTTAATATTCCTTTTATCTTTAAATCTCTAAAACTTCCCATTGAGGTTGGATTTGCTGTTTCTTTTTTAATTGAAAAACTATCCTTTGGGATTATTTGAAGTAAGTTTTTTTCAAGTTTTTTCATTTCTTGTTCTGATAAATAAGATTGATTCCCAATAGAGAGAAAATTAGTTTTCCTTTTTTCTCGTAACCAATTACATAGAATTGGGATAAGTTCAAGTGCTTGTTCTTCTTCTATTATTATCCTTGTAGCAATTCCATCTTTTAATGCAACCTCTGCGTTTGATTCTGGCCTTGTAATAAATCTTAAAATTGCTTTTTTTATATCCTTCCCACGAGAAATAATATTCCCTTTTATTTTCCCATGCGTAGATGCATAAAATTTCTTACCTTTTTCATCTTCGTTAATTAAAATAAGGGGTGCCTCGTTATCATAATCAGAAGGTGAAGCAATTAATGAACTTTCAAAAGCATTTGTTACATTTTTTAAAACTTCAGCATCATTTTTAATTGTTTCGTAGGAAGCGAGTGTTACTTTTACCAATCTACAATACAAAAAAGACTTACTAAGTCCTTCTTGACCCTTTAGTAGAACTGTCTTCTTAAGAAGATCAAAAACATCTTTTTTTGAACTAATTACTTCTGGTCCTATTGAAATTTCCTCTTCTTTGTATTTAAGGGTTTCCTTGAGAAAAATTTTTGCTGTTTGATAAGCATAATTCAATTTTTTATATACTTTCTTGGATTCTTCTTCTTTTCCATCATCTAAAATATATTTTTCGTTTATTCCCATCTCCCTTTCTATCCATTTCAAAAAATCTTTTTCTGTAGAACCAGGATTCAAACCTTGAAAATCAAGAATTGTTGGTCTTTTTTCAGGGCAAATATCATCAAACTGTCCATCAAGAAGAGAAGTCATCCATTCATATTTTCTTTCCATCATTTCCTTTGATTGCTGGGGGAAAATTATTCTTTTTTCAGGCATTGAATTAAAATTCATAATGTAACTATAATACAAAAAAAATACAGAGAATGCTAATTGCTTATTAGCCTGTTATTAAAATAAAGGCAATTATTTGTTTGTAACATAATAAAATTAAGATACATTATGTTTTTTATGTAATTTTTCTATTTCTTCTTTTTCAAGTTCTTCCTTTTTTTCTTTTGCTTTTTCACCTATTTTCTGAAGACTAATATCAGACAATAAATCAAGTTCTTTTGCCCTTCTGGATAAATATAAAGTAGTATTTTTTTTAGGATCATCTAATACCTCTTCTAAAAGAGAGTTCAAAATCCAACCCATTCTCTTACTTGGTTTCATTCCCATATCTTTAATCATATAATTTCCATCTATCTTTAGTTGACTAACTGACACAGGATCACGAAGAGCTTCTTCTATCATTGCAAAATATTTTCTTAGCCGATATGGAGTTTCCTTTTTCTTCATTCCTACCCTATCACATTCTCTAACATTCATAAGTAACCATATATTTTCCTTTCCAACTTTTGTAATAATCCTCCTAACTGCAGAAATAGTAATTTTTTCTGTGTCAGAAAAAAACATATGACTATATATTAATTTCTCAACAAGTTCTGATTCCTTCTTGGAAAATTTTAGTCTTTCCATTATTTTCTTTGCCATTCTAGCACCAACCACCTCGTGTCCGTAGAAGGTGTACTTCTTTCTTGAAAAGGACTTTTGTAATTCATTTTGATTTTTTTTAATACTATTATCGTTTTTTATGAAACGTCTTGTTCTGGGTTTCCCAATATCGTGAAATAAGGCAGAAAAACGAACCTCTAAAGGCCAGTTTTTATCGGCTGAATGTTGTACTGCATGCAAGGAATGATTCCAAACATCATAGATATGTTCTCCGGATTGTTCACAACCAATCCCCTCCTCAAGTTCTGGAATAATATATTTAAGAAGACCAAATTTGTGTAACATCGTTATCCCAACAGCTGGATAAGGTGACATGACTATTTTTTGAAGTTCGTCTCTTATTCTTTCATTTGATATTTCCTTAATTAGAAACGCATTCCTAAAAATACTTTCTGTTGTTTCATGAGAAACAGTAAAGTTAAGTTGAACAGCAAAACGAATTGCCCTCAGCATTCTTAAAGCATCTTCCTTGAAACGATAATCTGGATCTCCAACTGTCCTTATTATTTTTTTTTCAATGTCCTTTAGACCATTGAAAATGTCCGTTAGATGTCCTTTAAGATTAAAAGCAATAGCATTTATACTAAAATCTCTTCTTTTTAGATCGTCTTCAAGGTTGTTACTAAAAACAACTTGATCTGGCCTTCTATGATCAGTATATTTCCCTTCTAATCTATATGGTGTTATTTCAATCTTCTTAAGTGTTTCATGAGTAACATCTTCATTAATCACCATAACAGTCCCAAAATCATTTTCATAAACAGTTTTCTTGTAGAGAGGAATTATCTCTTCTGGGGTAGCATTTGTTGTTATATCCCAGTCCTTTGGGTCATTTCCTATTATAATATCTCTCACACATCCCCCTACTAAATAGGCCTTAAAACCTTTTTTTTCAAGTGTTTTAATTATTTTTAGTATTTCCTTTGGAATTTTTTTTATTAAATTTTTGTGGTCAAGCATTGTTAAACTCTAATGTGCACCCGGAGGGATTTGAACCCCCAATGACAGTTCCGAAGACTGTAGTGATATCCATTTCACCACGGGTGCAGATTGTTAATAATAATTAAATACTTCTGTCTAGTATATCATTATTTATATAAATAAAGAATATCAAACTACTTCTATTAAATTTGTGTCATATGGATCTGAAACTTACAAACAAAAAATTGCAAAGAGTAAGCAAGAATAGTATAATGCTGTTGTTTTTAATCATAGAAAGCGGTCATGGTTTAGTGGTAGAACACGTCCTTGCCAAGGATGAGACGGGAGTCCGATTCTCCCTGGCCGCACAGTATCCTAAAAGAATGTCCTAGAGTATTTTTTGTCCTTTTGAGATTAAAAATACAATACCCTTTATTAACAAGGATTTTTACTAATCTGGGGATAACTTTGTGGGTATTGTTTATAAAGGACACTCTTTTCCTTGTCTTATTGAAGTAGTCTTTTATGATTCTGCTTTGATAAATAAAGGTTTTTTTGTAAAAGACATAAAAAATCTTGATTTTGTTTCATGTGACAGATGTTTCTTGTGTAACATATTATAAATATATAAAAAACAATACTTAAGGAGAATAAAATATGCTAAAAGCATTTACAAGAAAGAAATTAGGTGAAAATACTGTATAAGAGTTTCTCATGAAACATGGATGCCTAGTTGTTGAAGGAAATTTCGCGAAAATGTGTATAAAAATTGATATTGACACAAAAGAAAATGTAAATTGTTTTTTTAAATAATTGCTCTCTTCCTTAAAATAGGTTTCATAAGAAACATAAAGCAGAGAAAAACATTAATCATGTTAAAATTAAAATTTGCATGCGGTTGAATTATATTTATTTTTACAAATTTTAGTAGAAGTGTTCTTTGGAACATTGACTTGTTTTTTTATCAATCTAGATAAATTGAAAGTAAAACAAGAGTGGTAAAGGATATTGTTTTGTGTTAGAATCAAAAAATCATTAAAGGAACGGGGTATAGTGTAATGGTAGCACGAGTCTTTTGGGAAGATTTAGTCTCGGTTCAAATCCGAGTACCCCGACTTGGTTAAGTTGTTTGATTAAATATAGTATTGTAATATATGAACAAAGCGGGATTAGTTAAATGGTATAATAACAGTTTTCCAAACTGTGGTCAGGAGTTCGATTCTCCTATCCCGCACAAATTTTTTAATTATTAAATATAATGACAAATTACCTTTATCCTTTATTAGGCGTGTCAATAGTAAGTTTAATTTCGCTTATAGGAATTTTTTCTCTTTCATTAAAGGAAGAAATTTTAAAAAAATATGTTTTTGTTTTTATAAGCTTAGCAGTTGGGGCACTTCTTGGAGATACTTTTATCCATTTAGTTCCTGAAAGTATTGAGCACTCTCCAAATCATATTCTGACTGGACTATTTTTTATTACTGGTATTCTTATATTTTTTATCTTTGAAAAATTTTTACACTGGCACCACCATGGTGAAGATAAAGAAGAAGAGAGCATCCATCCAGTGGGAAAACTTATTTTGTTTTCTGACGGAATACATAATCTAATTGATGGAATCATTATAGGAGCAAGCTTTATAGTAAGTATCCCAGTTGGTATAGCTACTACTATAGCAGTAATTCTTCATGAAATACCCCAAGAAATAGGGGATTATGCTGTGCTTATTCATGCAGGATATAAAAAATCAAAGGCTTTATGGTTAAATTTTGTTTCAGCCCTTACTGCTTTTGTCGGAGTAGGAATTGCTCTTTTTGTTGGAGAAACTGTCCAAGCATCAATTTTATATTTTTTACCTATTGCAGCAGGAGGATTTATATATGTGGCTACTGCAGATCTCATCCCAGAAATGCATAAGACAAAAAGTATAGGTAAATCTTTATTACAACTAAGTATGATATTAATAGGGATATCAGCAATGGTTGGCCTTTCTTTTCTTGAATAGGGGTAATTATTTTGCCCAGGAACCATTGACTCCTGGATTTTTTGCACCATGAACTTCAAAGTGTAAATGGGAACCTGTGCCTCCGGGGGACGGCCTAACATGTCCTGTATTTCCCATCTTACCAATAATTTCTCCTTGAGTTACCTTTTGCCCATTACTTACACCCACACTTGAAAGATGAGAATATAAAGTTTTCGTTCCATTTGGATGTTGAATGATTATCAAACCACCATAACCTCCATTCCAACCCATACGAGCAACTAAAACAGTTCCTTCTGCTGATGCCTTTATTGGTGTCCCTATTTTTTCAGCAAGATCAACTGCATTTTTCCCATGTAATCCTTGTGTTCTAATTGAACCAGGCACAGGATTAATAAAGTAACCAGGCAAACTTCTTGTCGGAGTTTTTGAATTACTGTTATTTGATGTTGAAGTAGTTGGAGCATCAATAAACATCTGCCCGTCTGGAATAATCAACTCATCACCAATAGATAGAGAAGAGTCCTCTGCTATTCCATTAAAAGCAGCAATATCTGATATTTCTGCTTTATATTTTTTTGCAATACCCTTTAATGTTTCACCCTTTTTAACTATATGTTTTACACCAGAAACAGGTAGAATAAGTAAAATATCTCCTTCCTTTATAGAAGTCCCTTTTTTAAGGTTATTTGCCCACAAAATTGTATTGGTAGAAACCTCAAACATTTCAGCGATTTGTGAAAGAGTATCTCCTTTTATTACTACATAAACACTAATTCCATCATTGAAAAAATCTTCTCCTAATCCTATATTTTCTTTTTCATTTCCATTTGAAGAAGGATTTGGTAATAGAGCATTTTGCTCAATTGTTATTTCACTGTTTTGGGTACTAAATTCCTTTTTATCTTTTTTTTCTTTTAAAAGTAAAGTAGAAGAAATTTTTGATTCCAAAAGTGAATCGTTGTTTGATTGATTATCAATATGTGCAGAAACTTTATCATTTACTAAACTTGAGATAAAAGAAAAAGCGCCTGCATTTGCTTTATAAAAAGGAAAAAATACCCCAAAAGTAATGAGGAGTATAGAAAAATGACTGAGTATGTTAAATATAGGTTTTATAACTCAAACGAAGTATCACGATAAATCCAGACAAACGACCTTAAAATTCAACTGTTTTGCCATATAAATATGGACAAATAAAGGATTTTCGCGAAATTACTATCAAATCAATCTTGCTATCGTATTTTCTTTCATTCTTACTGACTACTTCTAGGGTAGCAAAAGGAGAAGGTATGTCAACCGAAATGTGGAAAAGTTTTAATGTCTGTTAAGTTGACAACTTATATTTTATATTATATAATATAAGTATTACTTTTATAATAAAAAGAAAAAAGAGTATAATAAATGTGCTTGTAATTGAAAAATTAAAGAATAATTATTAATAACATAAAATAAATATGGTAAAGATGGACTGGCCACCTAATAATAAAAAAAATAGCGAAGAAAAAGATAAACCTCTTACAGGGGGGGCTAAAAAAAACTGGAATAATCCTTACAAGTCACCAGTAGAAAAAGAAGTTGATAAAAATAAGCAACCTGCCGATCTTCCTGATTTTAAGGATTTTAAGGTGAATGATGATTTAAGTAAAAAAGATGAAAATTTTGAAAAAAATTTGGAAGGTTTAAAAGATTCATTAGATAATGAAAACAAAAGTCCTGAAGAAATGGATAAGGATTTTGAAAGTGGTTTAGATCCTGATGAAAAAGAGATTTTGAATAAATTATTAGACAAGAATAATTTTGAAGAGGCTTTCAAAGATACCGACGATGAAGAAAATGAAAATTTTAATCCTTCCAAAAGTAAAGAAGATTCTAATACAGAAAATCTAAAAATTCCGGTTGAAAGTATAGACAATATACTTAAAGCTCTTGATGAAAGAGAAAAGAATAAAATAGAATCTGCTGGCCGTTTCAAAAAGGCCATTATCGGAACACAAAAATGGTGGGATGAAAAATTAGAATGGAAAATAGATCCTAAAACCGGAGAAAAAAAGCCAAATAAGATTGGAAAAGCAGCAAAGGTAGTAATGGGTGCAGCTTTTCTTGGTTCTGCCACAATAGGTGGAGCATGGCTTATGGGTGTTCCTCCATCAACTCTTGGTGTTGCATCTAGACTTGGGATAAGAATAGGAATGGCAACAGGAATAAACATGGCTGTGACTTACGGCGTTTTTGAAAAGGCAGGAAAGAAAATAAGTGGTTTCATCAATAAATTTAGAAAAGAAGACAAACCTTCAAGTAAAATTGGAAAGGTTTTGAAGGTTATGAATTTGGAGAACTCTTTAATGTTAGTAGGAATTGGTACTTCCTTACTCATAAGCGGACCGTTGGTCGCAGGTATTGTTGCTGGTGGTATTTATGGAAGAAAAAAATTAGGGGGGTTGCTTTCAGAAAAAGCAAAAAAATCAGAAAAAGAATTAGCTGATTTAAAAAAACTTTTTGTGGAAGAGGTAGAAAAAGATGGATATACTCCGGCCGACATATATCACAACATAAATGGAATTGGAGATAATTATGACAAAATGACAGAAAAATTAGCAAAACGAATTAAACGACTAAAAAGAGCAAAAACCATCATAAACGGAGCTATGACTATTGGTTCTGGTATTGCTACCATGACAGTCCTCTCAGCAGAAGTAGAACATGATAAAGAGGTCATATCAAACGCAAGCAAGGATGCTCATGGAGAACAAGAAGAAGTAACAGACGCAGTCAAGACAATTGAAGCAAAAGGAAAAGCAATGGAAGATGCAGTTGAAAATCTACAATTAAAACTAGAATCAACGAGTGTAGAATTTGAACATGGAGAAGGAGCAATAAAAACCATTGAAAGCCTAAAAGAAAAGATTCTTGAAAATTACGGTGGAGACATTTCAAAAGCACCTTTAAGTATCCAAGAAATCTATAATTCCAATCCAACAGAAGAAGCAATAAAACTCGGCTTCTTTAATCCAAGTGACCCAAGTGGAGCAGAAAGTGCATCTATCCCTGAAGGATCCACACTTTCATTTGATAGAAATGGAAATCTTGTTTTTCATAATGCAGAGAATGGAACCGATCAAACTCTCATAAATGGAAGAGGGGAAATGGTAGATAAATATAACGACAAATTCATTGATTCAGATGATAGTGCAGGATTAAGAGAACAAAGAAGGGTTTTTGAAGAAAATTTAGAAAAACATGGAGATTCTCTTGAAAAGATAGAGGATAATATCAAAAATGAAGATCTATTAAAAAATGCAAATGACTTTGAAAAAGCTACTTACGGAGAAGAAAATACAGAAAACACTTACAATGAAGAAACACCAAATGAAGAAAATAGATATAGTCTAAATGAAGATCAACAAAAAGAATTTGATAGTCTTCATAAACAAAGTATGAATTTATTAACAGAAAACGGAAAACTTGAAGGAATCCAATATGCAATGGAAGCAGGAGATGCAGGTGGATTATTAAATACTCCAATAGAAGACTTAAATGAAAATGTTCATAATTTAGCAAGATATGTATCCTTACTTCATGAGCAAACAGGTCTTGAACCTTCTGATGGAGAATCAATACAGGATTATATTTATAGAGCAGAAATAATAGCAGAAAAGGAGGGTATATTAAATGATATTTCCAACCAAATTAATAAAAATATTGGGGAAGGTTATATTGAAAACCCAGAATCTAATCAAAACCTAACGATGGAAAGACCTGCTGAAATGACAAACTTTGAAGAAACTACTACTAAAAACCCAGAAGGGGCTACTATCACCACTACTACAGCAAACAATCCTCTTGCTGATTTGGAAAATCCTACACAAACTATTAATCATTTGGTAGATCATGTTCTAGGAGGAGGAAATAATATTGATACCTTTCGGGAAGAATTGGAAAACATAAAGGGCGGAGAATTAAATGAGGAAGAAATTAGAATGATGAATAGAATTGCAAGTCATCGAACTGATCCAGGATATGTAAGAAACCATATGAACGGCTTGGTAACAGCAATAATGTTAAACAAAGAAACAGATATTGAAATTCCAGTAGAAAATGAAACAGGAAGAGTACCTGAAGAAGTAGAAGAAAGTGAAGAAAGCACACCTGAAAATGGAACTCCAGAAAACCCATATAATCTTACTGAAGAAGAACTGGGAGAGGTAGAAAAAATTAACATAAAACTCTTTGAGAAATTAAAATTAACAAATATAAATACAGCAGGCACAACAGAAACAACCAATAATTTCCCCGCTCATTTATTATTAAAACTAGAAACAGGACATGATGAAGCTAATGCAATTCCAACCTTTATAAAAGGAATAGCATCAATGACAAAAGAACTTCCGTTTGAACCGACACCCCTTAATCCAACAGGGGAAACTGTTCCAGATTACATAAAGCGTATTTCTCAACTCGTATATTCAAAGGGAATGGTGCTTAGGGCAAGTGAATATGGAACCCCTCTTTTAAGTAGTAAATAAAAAATTATAATTAACATTAAAAATTATGGATACAAATACCCAAACAGCAAAAAGTGAGATAAAAAATAAAATCGTTACATTGTTTCAAATAGACAAACTTCCTCTAGAAAAACAAGAAGAAGTAGTCTCTAAAATCGGAAAAATAATTTTCCAAACTTCTATAATGAGAGCATTGCCTGTTCTTAGCGAAGAAAAACTAGCTGAATATGAAAAACTAGTTGAAGACGGAGTTGATGTAGATGCTTTGCTTGATTTTCTTTTTAGAGAAGTGCCTTCATTTTTGCAGATAATAATAGAAGAAACAGAAAATTTCAGAAAAGACTCTGTGGAAATGCTTAAGCAAATGCAGTAAATTTTACTTGATGTGATATATTTGATAGATGAAAGACCATCTATCAAAACTAAACGAGAGACAAAGAGAAGCGGTATTGCATATGCAAGGACCGCTTCTTGTTGTTGCTGGAGCTGGGGCTGGAAAAACAAAAACAATTACTCATAGAATAATTAACCTTATAAAACAAGGAGTCTCACCAGATAAAATACTTGCCGTCACTTTTACAAACAAATCTGCAAAGGAAATGAAGGATAGAATCATGTCAGAAATGGAAAAAACTGCTAGAGAACAAGACTCCACACCCTTCATCAGCACCTTTCATGCTCTTGGAGTATATATAATAAAAGAAAATACCCATATGCTTGGTATGACAAAGTATTTTTCAATACTAGATGAAACAGACTCTATATCAATGATAAAAGATATAATAAAAGAATTAGGACTAGACCCAAAAGAATATGAACCAAAAAGAATAAAAGGAATAATAAGCAGAGAGAAAGGAAACTTTGCTGATTTAGAAAATTTTAAAACAAGAACAGACTATATCGCTAAAATAGCAGGAGAAATATGGGAACTTTATGAAAAAAGAAAAACAAAAGAGAATGCTCTTGATTTTGATGATCTTCTTGTAAAAACAGTAAAACTTCTTAAAGAGAAAAAAGATATAAGGGAAAGATATCAAGATAGATGGCAATATATACACATTGATGAATACCAAGACACAAACGAAGCACAATATCTAATGACAAAACTTTTATCAGAAAAACACAAAAATATATGTGTAGTAGGAGATGCAGACCAAAATATATATAGTTGGAGAGGTGCAAATTTAAAGAATATCCTTAGTTTTGAAAAAGATTATAAGAACGCAAAAATAATTCTTTTAGAAGAAAATTATCGTTCAACAGCAAACATATTGGAGGTAGCAAACACTATAATAAAAAAGAATCAATATCGCCCAGAAAAAAATCTTTGGACAAAAAACAAATGTGGAGAAAAAATTTCTTTATATGGTGCTGTGGATGAATCAGATGAAGCAGACTTTGTAGCAACAAAAACCTTAGAAATTATGGATAATTCAAATTATAGTCTTTTAAAGAAAAAAAATCTTTCTGATATCGCTGTCTTGTATCGGGCAAATTTTCAATCAAGAATTTTGGAAGAAGCAATGCTTCATTATAATATTCCATATCAAGTATTGGGAATAAAATTCTTTGATAGAAAGGAAATAAAGGACACACTTTCATATTTGAAGGCATCTCTAAATCCTCAAAGCCTGTCTGATATAAAACGAATAATAAATTTCCCAAAAAGGGGAATAGGAAAAGCAACCCTTATTAAAATTTTTGCAAATGATATAGAAAGCTTACCAATAAAAACAATAATAAAAATAAATAGTTTTTATAGAACTCTAGAAGAAATAAAAGAAAAAATTAAAACTGAAAAGCCTTCTCAGGTCATCAGGTATGTTATCAAAAAATCTGGTATTGAAGAACAATTAAAAATTGGAACTGAAGAAGAGATAGAAAGACTAGAAAATATAAAAGAGCTAGCCACTCTAGCTATTAAATATGATAACCTTGAAAATGGATTAGGAATTGAAAAATTATTAGAAGATGCATCATTGGTAAGTGATCAAGATTCTTTGATAAAAGAAAAAAATGATGATACCAAAACCAACGCAGTTAAATTAATGACAGTACATGCCTCAAAAGGGCTAGAATTTAAATATGTATTTATAACAGGATTAGAAGATGGACTTTTCCCAAATAAAAGGGACGGAGAAGTAAAATCAAAAGAAGAAAACGAGGAGGAGAGAAGACTCTTCTATGTCGCATTAACAAGAGCAAAAGAGAAAGTTTTTCTTTCTTATGCAAACTACAGAACAATCTTCGGTTCTCGCTCTATCAACACACCTTCAGAATATATCTATGATCTACCAAACGACTTAATAGAAATAGAAGGAGAGAAAATTAAAACAGTTTATTTATAATACACAAATGAGGTATATTCAAAAAAAAGAAAAATTCCACAATGGATCTTTTGTGGATAAAACAAGAAAAACAATTTTTCACAAAGCCAAAAAATCACTTGGTCAAAACTTTTTAAAATCTAAATCTACTCTCTTAAGGATTATAGAAGTAGGGGAAATATCTAAAAGAGATACTGTATTAGAAATCGGACCAGGGAAAGGTGCTTTAACAGAAAAAATTTTAGAAAAAAGTAAAGAGGTGATTGCGGTAGAAAAAGACAGAGACCTTATAAAACTACTACAAGAAAAATTTGCAAAAGAAATATCTAAGGAAAAATTAACATTGCTTGAAAGTGATATACTTAAATGGGAAATCCCAAACAAAAAATATAAACTAATTGCTAACATCCCTTACAACATTACAGGAGCTATATTGAAGAAATTCTTAACGGCACAAAATCAACCAACACATATAGTGCTTATGGTCCAATATGAAGTTGCAAAGAGAATTATGGGAAAATATAACAATAGTTCAAAGGAAAGCCTGCTTTCAATTTCTGTGAAAGCATACGGAAAACCAAAAATAGTAACAAAGGTGCCTGCGAGATTTTTCTCACCTGTGCCAAAAGTGGATTCCGCTATATTAGTTATCTCAGATATTTCTCGTAGCTTTTTTATCAGAAATAGTATAAATGAAGAAGTCTTCTGGAATTTAGTAAAAACTAGTTTTGCTCATAAAAGAAAGAAACTTTCGCATAATATAAAAAGACTATCGGACGCTCATACTTCATTTACTTTTTCTATTTCTAATACCCCAACCGAAAAAAGGGAACTGAAAAATGAATATCTAAATAAAAGAGCAGAAGAATTGTCGCTTGAGGACTGGAAAAAACTAGCATCTTTGTTTTGATGTTGTTATAATAACAAAGTGAAAAGATATTTAATTTTTGCATTGTTTGTTTTTTCTCTTCTGTTTGGAATAGTAAAAACAACATCTGCACAAACAAGAGAAGCTCTTGGTTTTTTTGGTGGAAGAATCTCAAGTATTGAAGCAATAAACATTAAAATTCTTGAGACATCAGGATACCAGTGTGTGGTTCCAGGTGTTTCTCTTTCCATAATCCCTATTGGTTCTCGCCCTGGCACTCCTACAAATTACATAATCCCTACTGGAATATATTCTCAGACAGGAGAACCGCTTGAAGTAGGACAACTCATTCTTGGAGCATATGGGGGTTTAACAACTGCAACATGCTACCTACCAGAACCACCATCAACAATTGTCACCCCTCTTCATTCAGTAGTTTTGTTTGGGACATCCCCATCACAAGCACGACATTCAAAATATAGAAGTTTTAAATAAAATGAATTATAAAAAATATCTTCCAAGTAAAAAATTTTTGATAGTCATGGGTTCAATTTTTGGGGCGGTTGCTGTTATATTTCTTTTACTCTATATATTTTCAGGTAAAACAAATTTCATTTCTGATGAATCAAAGAAAGATTCTCTTGTTGTTCAAAACAAAACAATCGCAAGTGTAGTAGCACAAGATACTGATAGTGATGGTGTGCCAGATTGGAAAGAAAAACTTTGGGCAACCGACATAAACAACAAGACCTCTTTTGAGGATATTCCAGATGCAGTGTATATCTCGAATAAAATGAAAGAAAAAAATCTTGAGGAAAAGATTACCCTAGAAGAAGAAAATCTTACTGAAACCGAAAAATTTGCTAGAGAGTTTTTTGCAACCTATGTTGCATTAAAGACTACAGATGGCGCTGATACGGAGATGATAAAAAACTTCTCAAGTGCACTTGGGGAAAGTGTTGTAAATGTAGAACCAACAAATACTTATACTGAAGAAGACTTAATTCTTTCTTCGGAAGATACTCCTGATTCTCACAAAAGATATTATATTGCTATACAATCCCTATACAATTCTCATAAAAAGAATGGTCTTGGAAAAGAGTTAGGTATTGTAAGTGAAGGATTAGTTACTTCAGAGAGAATGGGAGAAAACTCTGAAAACTATGCAGATCTTTTACTTATAGGACAGACATATAAGGAATTTGCAAAGGATATGATGAAAGAAGCAGTGCCTAAAAGCCTATCAGGACATCATCTCAATATAGCAAATAGTGCTGATGGCACAGGTGTAGCAGTATTAAACCTTCAAAAGATAGTAGATGATCCAATCCTTGGTATCGCTGGATTATCCCAATATCAAAAATATAGCACAGAACTCATTTCAGCCGTATCTACATTAGAAGAAGTATTAGAAAAGGAATAGTGATATAATAAAAGAGATAAAAATGAAAAAATACATTGGAAAAAATTCAATAATATCATTTATTCTTCTGATAGCAGTAATTTCAATGCCCCTTGGTGTAATACCAAAAAAAGCAAAGGCTCAGAGTTATGGTGGGGTTAATTTAAGTGGCGCTATTGAAATTCTCCCTCTATGTAGAGATGCAATGACAGAATCTATGGATGGATTATTTAATGGAGTCGGAGATCTTTTTTCTGATGACCCTGAGAATAATATGAGTGAGTGGTATGGTGATGATTTAGAAGGGACAGATATAATGTTAAGTGATGAAGACATTAATACTCCGTGGACAGATATTACAGGAACTGATGAAGACATTAATACTCAAGCAAGTGCAGCTTTGGGGCAGGAGGGCGTTCTTGTTTTTGATAAAAATACAGCACAGGAAGTAAAAAAACTAGGAAAAAAGGTTACAAAAGTGGATAAAAATGTAGAAGATATCAAAAACAAAGACTCCTGTCTTGATGGACTTGGAAGACTTTTAGCAAAAATAGTTTTACAAAAAATTACTCTTTCAACAGTTGCTTGGATAAATAGTGGTTTTGAAGGAGAGCCTACTTTTGTAAAAAACCCTGGAAAGTTTTTTGAAGATATAGCAAAGAATGAAATACTTACCTTTGGTGTTGAGATAAGTGGAGTATCTCCTTTTAGTAAAGACTGGTTAAAAAACCAAGTCCGAGCTTATAACAGAAAATTTGCAGATAATGCTCAATACTCACTAAATGATTTAATCCAAAGAACTACTCCTCAATACACCGCAGAAACTTTCAATGAAAATTTTAATCAAGGAGGATGGGATGCTTGGTCATATCTCACTCAAGTCCCAGCTAATAATCCATTAGGTGCTCAACTCCTATTCTCAAATGAATTGCAAAAAAGGTTAGAAGGCACAAATCAATCTAATGCTCAAAATGTAAGAGATGCTCTTAATCAAGCAACAGGATTTCTTGGAGACGAAAGATGTATTGACCCTGACACAGGAAAACCAAATGGGGTAACAAAAGCAGAGCATAATGCTGCATTAAGAGAAACTCCACCAAGAATTCTTTGCCCTACCAATCAATGGCAATATGTAACTCCAGGAGGAATGGTAGCCCAAGCAGCAACAGACTTAGTAGGTTATCCAAAAGATGCCTTTCTTGATGTAGAGGATTTGAATGATGCTGTGGCCACGGTCCTTGATGCCATCATTGGACACTTTGCTACCAAGTGGATGAGTGATGGACTTGCAAGTCTAGAAGACGATCCTGCTATTGGCACAGGAATAGCATATTCTGGACCTGGTCTTGATTATGAATCTCAAATTGATAAAGACTTTTCTCCAGTTCACAAAAATACAAGTTCTTGGTTAAGATCTAATCCTAGATTTAATATCCGCACTGATCTTTCTCATGCCCTTATAGATGAGCAAAGAACATATATAGATAAACTTACACTTCAAAACAAAGAACTCCTATCAACAACAGACGGAGAGGATTACAAACTCAATGAAGAAACAGGTCTTTCAAATGCATATGGTCTAATCCCTACCATTAATCAACTTGATTTTTGTATTCCAGGGCCCCACCCTGGATGGGAGATAGATTCAAGAAGAGCATTAAATGCAGCAATGGACGAAATTCTTCCAGAAACACAATATAGTTTACAAGATAAAGATCTTGAAACAGTGATAGCTACTTCAAAATCTGTAGCAATGTATGGTGCTATGGCTGCAGGGGCGGCAATAGGGTCTGCGGTTCCTGTATTAGGAGCATTAATAGGGGCAGTGGCAGGAGCAATAATTGGATTTATTATTGATATGTTTGCCCCAGCAGATTCTGGTTTAAATGTTAGAGCATATTATGCTACGGTGGTTGCAAGTTATACAGGGAGATTGCCAAATTATAATCTTCCGAAAGATGAATTGGCTCTAACAATAAGCAGTAAGCCAGGATTCATGGGGATAATGAACCAAATTTTAGATAGATATATTGATATCATGAATGAAACATATTTTTCAAGCCCTGATTATCTACCACCAATTACAGGAGAAGCAACTATATTCTTTAATAAACTTCCTGGGTATAGACAATTGATAGCAAACAACGAAGAAAAAATCGCAGAAATGAATACGATAGTGGGAGTATTGAGAGAAATAAAAGAAAAGGTTGATTATATGAATTCAAGATATATGCCAGATAGTCCAAACTATGACCCAACCTATACTGAAGTACAATATGAAGAGGAATTAAAAGAACATATAAATGCATTTGGAAGAATATCTACTGGAATGGTAAATGGAAATGATATAGCAAATGCAGATAATATATACAAACAAATAATTGATAACAAAAACTATATTTATAATAATCTCATAAAAGGAGAATATGGTTGTGAGACATTCCTTGAAAAGGAAGAAAATATAATTAACTTTCCTCAAAAACTTCCACAAACAAATGAATGGTATCATTTATTTGAAAATCCTAATCGTTTTGGTACTGCTAAACCAAAAGAACAAGAAATGTTCCCTATGGACTTGTTAAAAGCAACTGACTGGAATAACTACAATATCAATACAGTAAGGAGAGCAGAATATCCTTTTGAAATAATTTATGACTATAATCATTTTCCAAGAGAAGGGTCTCTTCTCCCAGATCCATGGAATAATCCTGTAAAATATCAAAATAAAACTCCTAAAAATCTATACAATTATTTTGGTCCAGGATTCTTGAGTTTTGTTTTCTTTGGAAGTCACGCAGCGTTTGACAGAACCAATATCTTAAAAATGAGTGATATATTTCCAGCTGGAAATGATGAAATTGTTCAGCACCATTTTAGAGCAGTAGGAAATAGAAATGATGTGTATAGACATGGCACTAGAGAATACCAAAATGACGATTTATTAGATGGAATTTTTGAAGATATAATTGGAATCTATTAGAAACAGTATGATTATAAAGAATTATATAAGAAATAAAATAGGAAATGAAATTTTGAAAGCAGGTATATTTATCTTTGTATTCATTTTTGCTTTTTCTATATTCTTTGTATCATCACAAAACATATTCGCGGAAGAGCAATATCCAGAATGTGGTCCTCTTCTTCAATATTCTCCTGAACTCCATCGTTGTGTAAATCCTCTTGAATGTGTTCCACCACTTGTTCCTCTTCCACCAAGTAATATATGTGTTGAACTTGAAATACTTTGTGAATTTGAACCAGAAAGTCCTCTATGCACAGACTTTAATCCTCCAAACGAAGAAAACCTAGGAGGTGAATCCTATCTTTATGTTGAAACCCTTGAAGCAGATTTGGTTACTGAATCTTCTGCAAGATTAAATGGTAGAGGAAGTGCCGATTCTTCTCTCAACCCCAAACTTCCTACTGTAGGCTATTTCAGATACTCAAGCCAATCAATACCTCCGATTTATTGTAACGACATCTATGGAATAAAAATGAAATCTACAGATAGTTATGATCTTGGTACAAGTGGTCCACTAAAGATATTTTCAAAATATATTTCTGGGCTTAAACCAGATACTACATATTACTATTGTGCAATAGTTTCAAACAGAGATGCCATAGCATATGGTGGTGACAGAGTAGTAAAGAGTTTTACTACTAGACCACTACGGACCAGAGTCACTACTCTACCGGCTAGCCAAGTAACAAAAAATACTGCTTTCGTAAAGGGGTCATATAACACGGTAAAGGAAATCAAAAAAACATATTTTGCATACAAAAAATTACAATCAGAAGAATGGACTACTGTTGGTATGAAACAATATCCTCCTGAAAATGATCCTACATATAAAAGTAAGTCATATTCTAATTTTGATTTCTTAATTGAGAACCTAGAGCCATCTACAAATTATGAATTCAAGGCCGTAGTAGAAGACAAGAGAGGAGATGAAGAAGAAATAATTTCTGGGGAAATTCTTTCGTTCAAAACAAAAGAAGAACTTAGCCCAAGTTGTGAAGAACTTGGAACTTGCACCCTAGATGAAGATTACTATTGCATAGCTCATCCAGAGGATCCTCTTTGCTTACCAAACCTTACAATTACTTCTGGGTCAATCTCTTTCTCAAATGCCAGAGCAGGAACTCCTGTTTCCATTTCTGCAGATATAAAAAATACAGGTGGAGTAGATGTAAATGCTACAGTTGATCATCTTCTTCAATTCTCAAGAGATCCATACACCGAAACCATAGACAAAACAACTACAAAAACAATAGGAACTATAAAAGCAAATGGGGCTAGAAAAGCCACAGGTAATATTACTTTCAATGAGGTTGGGTTATATCTAGTAAGAATGTGTGCTGATAATAATTTGAATGGTCCTGCTGATGATGGAACAAGTGGAGTGATAAAGGAGTCAAACGAAACAGACAACTGTGGAGGGGGGACGATAAATCCAGGTGGTTGGACTGTAGTGAATGTAGATACCCCTATTTGTCCTGCACCAAAGTTTTACGATAGTGAATCAAAATCTTGTGTTGACCCTGTTCCTTGCGATGAAGAAACAGA
Source organism: Minisyncoccota bacterium (assembly GCA_041657445.1). GTDB lineage: Bacteria > Patescibacteriota > Minisyncoccia > Phycocordibacterales > UBA9973 > UBA9973. Next base: position 22,907 of record JBBABV010000013.1, read on the forward strand.
AGTATATGACTACAGGACAAATTCCTGTGTAGAAAAAGCAATCTGTGATGAAGAAACAGAAATATATAATTTCTGGAATAATACCTGTATTTCTAATCCTTTATCCTATTGCTTGAATAATTATGATGACCCTCTATGTCAACCTGCTCCAGGATATTACCCAGACACAGAACAAACTAGTGATGATGATGAAAACAATGACAGTGATAATGTAAATTGGCCAAGTGGTGGATGGACTGGTGGAGGATGGACTGGAGGGGGTTGGGTAAACGGCTATTGGGTTGGAGGAACATGGACCCCAAATTCATATAGTGGAAATGTATACGAGGGTATGTCTTGGACTGGGGGTGTTTGGAAAGATGGTGTTTGGAGTGGTGGAGGGTGGAACAATGTCCCTGTTACTTCTGTAGGGCAAATAGCGACTCCTCCATGGGACGCAATCGTCCGATATCACGAGGGAGTAGAACATGTGTTTGTAAGACAGATAATGAAAAATACTGCTATTCAATCTCTATATGGGTATACTGAAGACATGAATCTAAATACCTTCGCTTGGGATATAGCAGATTTGTTTGCTAGGATTCTGGGCTATATTGGAAGTGATGGAAAAGAAATTAGAGTTAGTTACCCAGATATCGCAGCATATGAATTGCGTTTAGTTGATGGTAGATTGATGGTGTATGAATATTATGATTACAAGATAATAAGTGTCCAAAACATCAGCACAGCAATCAAAACAAAAGCGGATTATGAGTATTATTATAATAAATAAATTATTTTTAAATATTATATTTAATAATTCTAGGTTTTTGAGTTGTAGAGTAGTAAAATAGAGAAAGGGAAATAGAATATAAAAATGAGATCACTTTTTTTAAAAAAAATAATAGTAACAATACTATCACTTGCTATTTTTCTAGCACCTGTTGCTCTTGTTGTAAACAAAAATCATGATATAAAAATTCAAAAAAATGAAACATTGGCTGTTGACCTAAGTGATGAATTTAGCCCACCTCCTGTTATTACACAAATCGGAAAAGCATATAATAATTCTGCAAAATTTGCATTGACTATTAATGCATTATATACCGGAAGAGATTGTAATAATAACGGGATTATAGAAACATTTGATGAAGGTTCTCAATGCCCAGAGGGAAAAGATGACACGCTTGGTTCGTATGATGGGTTAGAGGGAGAAGGAAACCCTGCAAAGGGAATCTATATATTTTTTATCAAAGGTAAAATAGCGGAAGATCAAAATGTCTTTAAACTAGATGAGGAAAAAGTTAAAATTTTTACTTTAAAGGAATATGGAGCGAAGATTGACATAAGTGCATCTATCCAAAATTTGAATATAATAGTCAACCCATCAACACTGTTCACCGAACCTCCTGCAGATAAAAACTACTCTGTGCGAGCAGTATTGGTAGAAGATAACTGTGGTTTTGATATAAATTCTTGGTATGGTTGGCCAGGGACTTTAAATCCTGTAGATTTTATCACTTGCGATTTTCATATTAATTCAAATGTAGTGCATTTTACAACTGTTACGGCAACAGAAGAAGAAAAAATAGAAGATGCTGAAAATTCAATAACACAAGAAACAATAAATGATGTAGGGAAGGGTGTCTTCGGCTGTAGTGCAACAGATGCTAGTAGTTGGTTTACAAATTGCTTAGTGCAAGCATTGTATGAAGTAGTATTCGTTCCTCTCGCTTCAATTACAAGACTCGCTGCTTATTTTTTAGATTTTTTTGTATATTATTCCACCAATAGTTCATCATACTCTTCTGCCTTTGTGGAAAAAGCATGGGGTACAGTGCGAGATGTTGCTAATATATTTTTTATAATTATCCTTCTTTATATTGCAGTAAAAACTGTCCTTGGTTTAAATGTTTCTAATAACAAGAAAATGATAGGGATGGTTATTATCATTGCTCTTCTTATCAATTTCAGCCTTTTTGCTACAAAAGTAGTAATAGATGCCTCAAATATTCTTGCAAAGGTATTTTACAATAACATCTCTTCGGTAGATGAAAAAGGGGGAGAGGTAGCAGAAGGAAAAGGAGGAGAAAAAACTATCTCTGTAGGGTTAGTAGCACAATTTGACCCACAAAAAATGGTTGGTGAGGGAGGGGTAGAAGGTAACCTAGGAATCTTTACTGTTCTTACTGTCCTTTCTATCTTGCTTTTAGTATATATGATATATATATTTCTTTCGGTTTCATTCCTCTTTATCGGCAGGGTGGCTTCACTATGGCTTAGTATGATATTCTCGCCTATTGCTTTTATTTCATATGCTGTCCCTTTCAAAATACCAAAACTAGGACATGATGATTGGTTAAAGAATTTAACAGAAAATGCAATACTTGCTCCTTTGTTCATATTTTTCCTTTATATAATAATAATGTTTGGAGATTCTTTTAAACTCATAACTTATGATGTTGGTAACTCCACAGACTGGATGGATAAAATAATGAAAGTGTTTATCCCTTTTGGAATAGTCTTTGCTCTTCTTCAACAAGCCAAAAAACTAGCGGTCCAGTATTCGGGAGACATAGGGGCAATGATAAACAAGGGAGGTGCTATGGTGGGTGGATTTGCATTAGGAGCTGTGACTGGTGGTGCAGGATTATTAGCAACCAATACTTTGGGTAGGTATGCTAAATATGTTGCAAATAATGATGAATTGAGAGAAAAAGCGGCAGGAGGGGACAAGGAAGCACAAAAGAAACTAGCACGAGCAAATTATTTTGCGGGCAAAAGTTATGATTTTAGACAATCAGGTATAGGAAAGGCATTTCAAAAAGGAACTGGACTCAATCTTGATAAAGGAACTAGTGTATTAAAACTAGATACTAAAACACTAAAAGGGGGAAGAAATGCTCAACAAGAAAGGGTAAACGAAAAAGCAATTGAAAAAAATAAAACATATGAGATGACAAAAGATGCGGCATCTAAACAAAGTATTAGAGCTTCTCAATATCAAAAAGATGAAGCATTTGCAAAAGAATTCTCAAAAAAACAGGGGGTTGTTTGGGATGAGGATATGGAAAAAGATTTTAAGGAAAAATATGAACACGATGAATATTTGGGATCATATGGAATAAATAGAAAAGTGGGAACTGGAAGTGTTGAAACACCTGAAAGCATTAATATAAAAAGGAGGAATGATTATGCAGACAAATTACAAGAAAAAGAAGATATGCGAACAGCATTTGGTACTCTTCTAGATGAATTTAAAAAAGGTATGAAAAAAATGGGCACTACCCCTGGTGGAATAGGCATAACTCTAGCAGCTGGGGCATTCGCTGGACCCCTTGGGGCTGGGGTAGCAGTTGTAGGAGGGGGCTTTTTGAAGGCACTTCAAGAAACTTTGGTGGGAGGAGTAAAAGAAGCAAACAAAGAAACAATTGCTTCTATAAGAAAAGGGGAACACCCTAATAAATCAATTGTAAACGAACTAAGAAAATTAACAAATCAAGAACATGGCTCAGAAGAAAAACTTTTTAATATTGCAAAAAAGATGCCAGGAGCTGAAACAAAAAGTTCCTCTGAAGAACCTAAAAAAGGTCATTAATTATTAATAATTTATTAAAAACAAAATGGATGAAAACACAAAAAAAATAATAAAAGAAAAATTTGAATCATTGCCTGATGATATTCAAAAAATAATTTTATCTACGGATTACGAAAACACACTAGTAGAAATAGGAAAAAATTATAAATTAACCATTGACCAAATGGGTATTCTAGAAAGAGAAACAACTTTGGTTATGATGGGATTAGTTCCTACGGACGACTTTAAAAACGAACTTGCTGGCGAATTAAAAATAGATGCTACTACTATCTCGTTAATAGTAAAAGATATAAACCAAAAAATATTTCTTAAAATCAGAGAACTATTAAAGCAGATGAGTATACAGGATGAAAAACCTTTGTTAAAGAAAACAGAAGAATCAAAATTCCCTATAGAAAACACAAAAAATAACGCAGAAAATATCAAAGTAAGAGAGGCTAGTTTTTCAGCCCTACCCCAAAAAAAGATGTCGGAAGATGAGACTGATTTTGCAACTCAAACTCCAGAAGAAGTGCTAAAAAATCTTGAAAACAAAAAAGAACTATCTTCAGCTATCTCTGATAAAGAAATCATAGGACCAAAGCCGTCATTTGAATCTCCCGAGGTCAAACCTGAAGAAAAAGAACCCCATCCAGTAATTACTCAAAAGTTTTCTGGCCCAATAAAAACAGAAACAAGAAAAACAGAATACATTTTTACTGATACAAAAGAAAAGAAAGATAATATCATACAAAAAACAGAGAAGCCTGTTGCTTCAGATATACCTGCCACTTCAAGCCCCTCTCAAAGACAAACTGACCCTTACAGAGAAATACCCGAGTAATACTTATACAGAAACAATTGTAAATGATATAATATATATGCGATGCAATTTAGAGTTCCGCAATTTTTAGATATAGAAGATAAAATATTCGGTCCTTTCTCATTCCGGCAATTTGTGTATTTGGCTGGAGGGGCAGG
>JBBABV010000014.1:0-22226 GCA_041657445.1 Minisyncoccota bacterium
GGTTTTTGGAGTGGTTGGAGACTTTTGAGAACCTTCTATTTGACTGGATTCTTTGAGTTTCTTATCCTTTTTTAAGTTTTCGGCTTGTCCTGTTTTCTTTTTTGGCAATTCAAGTTTCATATAAATATGATACCATAAAATACACAAAAAGAAATATATCTTTTTCTAATCTTCATATTCAAGAATATGAAACCAATCAATATCTAAACAAAAAACTACCCCTTAGGGATAGTTTTTTAAATATTTATACTATTTCTTCTCTGCTTTTAGTTCTTTTCTTTTCTTTGTAGGTTTTTTCTTAGGAAGAACATTTACTTTTTTTGCATTGATTACTTTTTTATCAACTAAAAAATTATGCATTGTATCAGATAGTTTTGCTCCTTTACTTAACCAGTATTCAATTCTTTCTGTCTTGAATGTAGTCTCCCCTTTCTTTGGATCATAAGAACCAACAATTTCAAGAAATTTACCGCTTTTGGTGCTGTTCTTTGAATCAGTCAACACTGCCCTAAATGACGGATCATTCTTTCTTCCTGTTCTTTGTAATCTAATTTTTAACATAGGCAAATAATAGCATAATTTCTTAAAAAGGCAAACTTATTCTTCTTATGGTATATTAGAAGAGTGAAAAAATCTAGATTTAAAAATAAAGGGCAAAAAAAAATGCTTGAAGGAGTTATTTCCATTTCTTCAAAAGGAACTGGTTATGTAACGATAGAAGGATATGAAAAAGATATAGAAATAGACGCAAGATATCTAAATACCGCATTACACTCTGATAAAGTAGCAGTAATACTACACCCTAAAAAAGAAGGAAAAATAAAAGGTGAGGTAATAAAAATAATAGAAAGAGCAAAATCTGGCTTTGCAGGTGTAATAGAAAAAGAAGGAGAACTATACTATCTTCACCCTGATGATACAAAAATGTATGTAGATATTTTGATTCCTGAAAAATACCTTAATGGTGCAAAAGAGGGAGACAAGGTTTTTGGAAAAATCACTCATTGGATAAATGCAAACAAAAATCCAGAAGGAAGAATTGAAAAAGTCTTAGGTAAACCAAGAAAAAATGATGTGGAAATGGAAGCCATATCTCTTGAAAAAGGTTTTAGTTTTAATCTGTCACAAATTGCAGAAAATGAGGCAAAAAAAATTAAGAATTTCGGAATAAATATAAATGACTTTAAAGAAAGAAAAGATTTTAGAAAAACTCTTACATTTACTATTGACCCATCAGATGCAAAAGATTTTGATGATGCTATATCTTTTAAAGAACTCGGTAATGAACTATATGAGATAGGTATACATATTGCCGATGTATCACATTATGTAAAAAAAGGAAGTGAAATAGACAACGAAGCAAAAAAAAGAGGAACTTCTGTATATTTAGTTGACCGCACTATACCCATGCTTCCAGAAATACTGTCAAATGATCTATGTTCATTACTTCCCCATACTGATAGATTAGTGATGAGTGCTGTTTTTGTAATAGACAAAAACAACCACATAAAAAGTGAGTGGTTTGGGAAAGCAATAATACATTCTGATAAAAGGTTTACCTATGAAGAGGCAGAAAAATCAATTAAAAATTCATCTTCTCTTTACCATAGAGAACTTACAATTCTAAATAGAATTGCAAAAAAACTTACAAAAGAAAGATTTGATAAGGGTGCTGTATCTCTTGAGCAGGAAGAAGTAAAATTTGTGCTTGATAAAAATGGGTCACCATTAAAGGTGATAAAAAAAGAAAGAGGAGATTCCAATAAACTCATAGAAGAATTTATGCTATTAGCAAATAAAAAAGTAGCAGAAAGAATATCTAAATCAATTGGGAAAAAAGGAGTATTTGTATATAGAGTTCATGACAGACCAAGCAAAGAAAAAACAACAGATTTATTAATCTTTCTTCACAGTCTTGGATATAAAATTTCTTTAATAAATGGAATAATACCAAGTAAAGAACTAAATTATATTCTAGAGGATTTATCAGGAAAAGATGAAAAAGATGCAGTGCATAGAGCGGTAATTCGTTCTATGGCAAAAGCTGTATATTCCACTAAAAATATAGGGCACTATGGACTTGCATTTAATCACTATACTCATTTTACTTCACCCATTCGTAGATATCCTGATATAATAGTTCATAGAATTCTTACAGAACATCTCTCTGGAAGAAAAATAAGTGAAGAAAAGATAAAAGAATACGAAGAAATATCAATAAGTTCATCACTACAAGAAAAACTTGCTTCTGATGCAGAAAAAGCATCTATAAAATACAAACAAGTGGAGTACATGTCAAAAAGAATTGGTAAAAAATATGAAGGTATAATAAGTGGCATAAAAGAATGGGGATTGTATATAGAGGAAAAGGAAACAAAGTGCGAAGGATTAGTAAGGATGAGAGATTTAAGTGACGACTTTTATATTTTTAATGAAAAGAAAATGCAGTTAGTCGGTGAGAAAAAAAAGAAATGTTATCGTCTTGGAGATAAGGTAAAAATAAAAGTAAAAACGGTTGATTTAGAAAGAAAAACAATAGATTATATTTTGATATAATGAATAATTTTTTTAAAAAAATAAAGAAAGGGCATATTATTTCTTACATATTTTTAATAACATTTATTCTATTTTTAACTTTCTCTATTCTAGGCGGAGAATGGATAAAAAAAGATGAATCCTTGACTGCAAATCAGGCAACTGTCATAGAAGCTCTAACAAAGAAAGAAGAACTCCCTAAATACTATTTCACAAAAGAAACAACAGATGAATTAAAGATTTCTGCAAAGGCATATCTAGTAGGAGACCTTGATACAGGAGAAATAATAATATCAAATAATGAAAAAACAAAATATCCCATTGCTTCAATTTCTAAACTAATGACAGCTTTTGTTGCAAGTGAACTTAATAAAGAAAACGAAAAAGCAACTGTATCAAAAAAAGCACTCGCTACATATGGTAAAAATGGTAATTTCAAAGTAGGCGAAAAAATAGAAATATCTGAATTATTATATCCCCTACTTCTTGAATCAAGCAATGATGCTTCTGAAATAATTGCTGAACATTTTGAAAGAGAAAATTTTCTCAATAAAATGAATCAAGTTGCAAGTATATTGGAACTTTCTAATACTTTTTTTGATGATCCTAGTGGACTTTCAGAAAACAATCAATCAACTACTTATGAATTATTTAGATTTGTAGGATATCTTTGGCAAAAAGCAAATAATATTTTTTCAATCACTACTAATAGAAGTTACTCAAATAAAAATCATAACTGGTCAAGCAATAATCAATTTTTAAAAAAAGAAGGATACATAGGCGGAAAAAGTGGATATACAGATCTCGCAAAACAAACAGTAGTATCATTATTTTCTTTACCACTTTCAGAAAACAGCACAAGAAACATAGGTATTATGCTCTTACAAAGTAAAGATAGATATAAAGATGTAGAAAAAATTCTTACCTATCTTGAAAAAAACATCTATTACGGAGGAAAAAATGATACCACTCTTGCTTGGGTAAAAGAAAAAGCAGGAATTCCAAACATAAAGGATCCTGATTTTGTCACACTTTTATTTGCAGGAGATATTATGATGGATAGAGGGGTAGAAAGTTCTATCTTGAAAAACTTTAAAGGAGACTTTGCTTCTTTCTTTGAAAATTTAGATATATTAAAAAAATCAGATATAACATTCGTAAATCTTGAAGGTCCTGCTTCAAACAAAGGAAAGGATCTAAAAAATTTGTATTCTTTTCGCATGAACCCAACTGTTATTCCTGCCTTAAAAGGGGCAGGTGTCAGTGTAATATCTGTGGCAAACAACCACGCAGGAGATTGGGGAAAAGATGCATTTACTGATACCCTTACTAATCTTGAAGAAAATGAAATACTTTATACAGGAGGTGGAATAAATAAATCAAAAGCAGAAGAACCAGTAATTATTGAAAAATACGGAATAAAAATAGGATATCTAGGATTTTCTGATGTAGGTCCTGATTGGATGAGTGCCACAGAGACACAGGCAGGGATTCTTTTAGCAAGAAACTTACGCTTTTCTGAAATTATTGAAAATGCTTCAAATAAAGTAGATTACTTAATCGTTTCATTCCATTTTGGAGAAGAATATAAAACAAAACACAATATCCGACAAGAATTTCTAGCACACAGTGCTATTGATAGTGGAGCAAAAATAGTGATAGGTCATCATCCACATGTAATACAAGATACTGAAATATATAAAAATGGCTATATTGCCTACTCTCTTGGTAACTTCATTTTTGACCAAGGATTTTCTGAGAACACAATGCAAGGTTTATTACTTGAAATTAAATTATGGAGAGATGGAACTTTGTCAATACAAAAAAATATCTCTAAACAAAACAAACAATTTAAACCTGAAACTATCATTCTTGGGAAGGAAGAGAAAGTTGAGTTTGAGTGATAAATAGGAACTTTTTGTAAACTTCTTTTATTCTTTTTTTAAAAATTACTTAAATTAATCTTTTAAAATGTAAAGTTTAATCTCTTCATAAATTAAACTAAACCTCTATATTCAGGATAATTTTCCTTAATCATATTTTTCCAATTTACGGTTTCATTTCCACCACCTAAATCATTCTTATGATATACGAGTAAAACACAAATCTTGTTTGGGTTTTTGTGTTTAGCTACAATACATCTATTACCTGAACCATGTCTTGATTCTTTTGTTCCTGAAATTTTGAATTCTGTTTTACATAAAACAATCTCAATACTCTTGTCTGTAATTTCTTCAGCAATACTTTTTTCTAAAATAACATCAAAACTTTGAAACTCACGAGTTATGGCTGATAAAGTGAAATTCCAAGCCTTTCTATATTTTTTAGCAAAAGTCTTTATGTAATGTCTATCAGCAAATGGTTCTATAATAACAACATAGTTAATAGACATCTTCAGGGTTTTCTTGAGTTATTAATTCATACGGAATGATTTCATTGTCTAAACAAACAGCATATGGAAGTTGATTATGGGTAAATGTAACTATTTCTTTTGTGTTTCTACCCTTCCACTTTTTTGAAATACTTTTTATGAGTTTTTCTTCTTCCTCATTAATTTCAGACAGTGCTATTTTTGCTCCATTTCTTGTCTGTGAAATAAGTATAGCTCCATCTTCAGTTGGAGTAATTTTTATTTGCCCATCTTCAAAAAGTTCGTCTATAGCACGAAAATATGAATCTGGAACAGGTCCATATTGGATCTTTCTATATTGCATACCACTCATGCTTTCTAAGTGATTATAAAACCAAGCAAAATCTGCCAAATATAAAAGTTTAGCTAGTTTTGTTTTTGTAATACATCCATCTTTTTTTGATCCAGCATTTCTTATATAAGAAAGAATCATTTGCTTATATTTTTTATAATTAGCAGATATACCACTTTCCATTTCTCTTAGAGATACACCAAAAATTTCAGAAATCTTTTCGGCCTCCGAAAGAGTTATCTCTTTTTTACCTTGCTCTATGGCTATATATGATGGGCGAGACATACCGAGTTTTATAGCCAATTCAGATTGAGAAAAATTTCGTTCAGTTCTAAGCATTTTAATAAATTGTGCATATTTATTACTCATATCTATGAGTATATAGATTTATGTAAAAAAGTCAAACATATAAGTGTCAATAATCTTGACATGAGAAAAACATTTTACTTCGCAATAGCCACAGCTTCATCAAACTTTACCGAAAGAAGTTTTGAAGCACCATCAGCTCCAATAGTAACACCATATAATACTCCCGCTCTAGACATTGTTTCTCTATTGTGAGTTATTACTATTAGTTGAGAATGTTTTGAAAGCATCTCAAGCATATCTCCATATTTTCTTGAGTTTGCTTCGTCAAGTGCTGCGTCTGTTTCATCCAAAACAAGAAAAGGAGGTGGATTTACTTGAGACATTGCAAACAAAAGTGCAATAGAAGTAAGAGACCTCTCTCCTCCAGAAAGTGCTTGAAGTTCTTTAACCTTCTTATGAGGAAGAGAAACATTTATTTCTATTCCTTGCTCAAATACTATTTCCTCTTCAAAGTTTTCTTCCTCCTCATCTTTTATACTTCTTCCTTTATTTTGCACTACTATTTCTAAATTTGCATTTCCTCCCCCAAACATTTTAGAAAAAAGATTTTGAAATTCCTTGTTTATCTTTTTTATTCCATCTTTAAATTCTATATCAATTTTATCTTTTAGATCATTGATAATTTTATTTAAAGATTCAATACTTTTTTCTAAATCTTCTAATTGAGAAGACAAAAACACATCTCGGTCTGTCGCTTCTTTATATTCTTTTAATATATCTCCCCCTCCTGCGAGTCCTGCATCTTCTAGACGAATTTTAATTCTCTCAATTCTTTTTCTTAGTTCTTCCTGTAAGTTCCTGTTTTCAATATCATTTACAGCAAAATCCTGATAGAGCATTATATCTTGACCAACAAGAGGCTTACCTTCACTTACTTCTTCATCAAATTGCTCTTTTTGCTTTCTTAAATTATTTTCTTTTATATTTAGCATTTCAAGATGCGAAGAAAGTTCTTGTTGTCGCACCTTCAGTCCAAATTTTTCTTTTTCCTTCTGTCTTAGACTCTCCATAAATTCTCTTGTTTCTTCTCTTTTATCTTCTATCTTTTTAGTTAGTTCTTTCTCTTCATTTGTAATTTTTTCTATTTCTGAAAGAACCTGCTCTTTATTTTTTTGAAAGGTATTCAATTGAAAAGAAGAAGAGTCCCCTGTTTCTTTATTACTGTGATAGATATTTTTTATTGCTTCTTTTATTTTATAAAGAATGCTTTTTATTCCACTTAATTCACCTTCAGCTATTGCTTTTTCAACCAGTAAATCAATCTCCTCAAATACTACCTTCGCCTTTTCCCCATCAATAACCTCACTTTCATTTATCCTTTTTATTCTCTCTTCTTCTGCTTCCATCATTCCTTCTATTCTTCCTAATTTTCTCTCAAGATCTCCTTTTACATTTCTAATTTCCATTAGATTTCTTTCTAGAAAAGAAAGTTCATTCATGTTTTTTTCTTGAGAGGTATCGTCTTCTTTTGTTTCAGAAATTTGATCTTCAAGTATTCTAAGTTCTTGTGATATTTTTATTCTTTCAGTTTTTAATCTGCTTTCTTCACTTTTTATATAAACACTTTCTCTTTTAAGATATTCGTGATAGAGGTGGAGTAATTCATTTGAAAGTTCTTTCGCTTTCTCAATTTTTTCAACTTGTTTTGCTAAAAATCGTAAATGTGGTGCATTTTCTCTCCTTTGAATTGATACTTCCTGCATATTAAGAGTAGCTCTCTCAAGTTTTCTTTCTGTTTCTTTTATTTTATATTGATACACTTTTAATCCAAGAGCATCTTCTATCATTTCTCTTCTTTCTCTCACATTAGCATTTAAAATTCTGTCTGCCTCTCCTTGAGAAATGATATGGTGACCTGAAGAACCTATATTCACAGAAGAAAGAAGATTGTTTATATCTTTTAGTCTGACTTCCTCATCATTTAATATATACTTATTCACCCCATCAGGATACACATCTCTGCCAATCGACACAGTGCTATAATTTAACTTAATATTTTCTCCTTCCTCGTTAGGGATTTTAAATACTTTGTCATTATTATCAAAGTACATTGAAACCGATGCTCTTGCCCCCTTCTGAAGATGTTTTGACCCTTTAAAAATGAGGTCGGTTCCTGCTTTTCCTCTCATTGATTTCATTGATTGTTCACCAAGGGCAAAACGAATCGCTTCAACTACATTTGATTTTCCAGAGCCATTTGGGCCAACAACACAAACAATGGGACTATCAAAAGTTAAAGTATCCCTCTTTGCAAAAGATTTAAAACCATTTAAAGAAAGACTAGTTAGTCGCATATTATTCTAACCATTTTTTTACTTTTAATGCAGATTCAGCTGCTTTTTGTTCTGCCTCTTGCTTTGATTTTCCTTTCCCTTCAGCAATGAGTTCATTTCCAAAAAATATTCCAACTGTAAAGTGTTTATCATGATCTGGACCTGATTCAGAAAGCATCTTATATGAAGGAGTAACCCCGATCTTTTCTTGAGACTTTTCTTGTATTTGACTTTTTGGATCTCTCCAGAGTTTCTTTGAAACTATCTCTTCAGTATTTGGTAAAAGAAAATTAGTTATAAACTCTTCGGCCTTTTTATATCCTTGATCAAGATATACTGCTCCTATATACGCCTCAAAAGTATTTGCTAAAATATATTGTCTTGCTTTTCCTTTATCTTTTGATTCTCCTTTTGAAAGAAGAAGATAATCGTTCATTCCTAGATTTGAAGCCATATCAGAAATTATTAAGGTATTAACAAGAGCAGAACGAACAGCAGTTAGTTCACCCTCAGTATAATGAGAATACTTTTTATACAAAAAATCAGTCACTACCAATTCAAGAACCGCATCACCTAAAAACTCCAATCTTTCATTGTGAGATAAATTTGAATGTGGGTTTTCATTAATATAGGAGCGATGAATAAATGCTTGTTTTAAAAGATCTTTATCCTTAAATACTATTTTTGTTCTTTTTTCAAAATCAGAAAAATTTATCATTTTTATTGTTTTTTACTAATAATTTCTATAGCTTTTGAAATGAGAGGAATAATATCATTATAGATACGGAGTTCAGGAATTTCTGCTAATCTAAACCATCTTGCATTATCTAATCCACCAGAACTTTTTAAAACAATTTCCCTATATTCACTTTCTGCTAGAAAATAGGTTACTTTTTTTAATAATTTCCCTTTTTCAGGATGACTTGCTATATATTCATTTTTACCTAATTCGTTTTTAATAGAAATATCTAAACCTATTTCTTCCTTTATTTCACGAATTGTTCCACTTTCTACATCTTCATTCTCTTCTACAGAACCTTTTGAAAGAGTCCAATATCCAAAAACATCATGAACAAAAGCAAAAACAATCTGCTCTCCTTCGTTTCCTTTTGAAGGCTTTTTTGCATAAACTAGAGCACCCCCAAATTTTTCTATTGGTAATTTATCTTTATCAATTGGTTCTTCTTCCCTTCTCTTTTTACTTGTCTCATCCTTTCCTGGTTCTCCTATTTCTTTATATACTGCCCCCAAAACACCATTAATGAATTTACTTGAGTTTTCTCCTCCAAAAGTCTTTGCTAATTCTATTGATTCGTTTATTGCCACCTTGGGTGGAACTTGTGACCTATCACCAAACAGGAGTTCGGTAAGTCCTATTCTTAATATATTTCTATCAACAACTGATATTTTATCTATAGGCCAGTCAGGTGCTGCCTTTTCTATTATTTCATCTATTACTGTTCTTTTATTTAAAACCTTCTCTAGAAGAGAAAAAACAAATTCATCATCCTTTAATCCTAAAGCAAATTCTTCTAGATTTCTTTCTAGTGCCTCTTTTATCTTCTTTGCACCCCAACCCTCACCCTTTTTTCTTTCATGCATAAAATCCCACTCAAAGAGAGTCTGAAGAACTACTGATCTTGAAAGGTGCCTGTTTGCCATTTTAAAAACTATTTTCTAATTACAAATTAAAAACAAAAAACTTATTTAGTTTCTGCCTTTTTAGCTTTTGCTTTACTCTGTTTCTTCTCTGTTTTCTTTACTAAATCTAAAACTTTTCTGCCTCTATAATAGCCACAAGAAGAACATACTGTGTGCCCTTTTTTCTCTTTTTTACAATTCTCACAAACGAAGAATGTCCCATGCTTTATTGAATGATGGGATCTTCTATTTTTCGTATGCGAACTTGTATGTCTCATTCGTATTACCATAATGGGCTTATATTAACATATAAAACAATAAAAGCAATGACTGTGCTAGCATTTTTTAACAATAGTGCTATGATATAAGTGTAGAGATTGTTATGGCTACCAACCATAATCCCACAAAGGCAGGACCTAAAACGGCTAATCTACAAAAAATCAAAAGAGAACAAAGTTGGGTGGAACCGCGAAATAGACTCGCCCCAATAAAAATGAATAATTTTTTCATTTTTGTTGAGGCGATTTTTATTTATCATTAATAATTAAAAATAACTATATGGAAAACTCAAACGATAAACTATATAACCTAAGACATACATTAGCTCATTTGCTAGCAGGAGCAGTGCTTGAAATATATCCTGACACCTTGCCTACAATAGGGCCATCTATTGATGATGGGTTCTATTACGATTTTGAATTCAAAATATCACCAAGTGAAAGTGATTTAGAGAAAATTGAGAAGAAAATGAAAGAAATTCTTAAAAACTGGAATAAATTCACAGTAGAGGAAAAAACAGAAAAAGAAGCGAAAGAATACTTCAAAAATAATCCATATAAAATTGAGTTGATTGATGAAATAGTAGAAAAAGGAGAAAAAATAACTTTCTATACTTCTGGTAATTTTACTGATTTGTGTAGAGGTGGACATATAGAAAATCCAAACAAAGAAATTTCTCCTCACTCTTTTAAACTAGACAGAATCGCAGGTGCATACTGGAGAGGAAATGAAAAAAATAAAATGCTCACTAGAATTTATGGACTTGCTTTTGAGGATAAAGAAAAACTAGAAGAATATATACAACAAAGAGAAGAAGCAAAAAAAAGAGATCATAGAAGAATTGGAAAAGAATTAGACTTATTCCATATTGACGAAAAAGTAGGATTGGGACTTCCTCTCTGGCATCCAAAAGGTGCAATTCTTTGGAGAATAATTGAGGATTTTTGGTATAAGGAACATTTAAAAAATGGATATGATCTAGTAAGAACACCTCATATTGGAAATAGAGGTCTATGGGAAACATCTGGACACTGGGGTTTTTATAATAAAAGCATGTATCCCCCTATTGAGGTTGGACAAACACTTGAAGAAAAACAAAAGAATCTAAAAGCTGAAGTGTCAGAAGAGTATCTATTAAAACCTATGAATTGTCCTTTTCATGTACAAATCTACAAGGATAGTCCAAAATCATATCGTGATCTTCCTCTTAGATGGGGAGAATGCGGAACCGTGTATAGATATGAAAAAAAAGGAGAACTATCAGGATTAACAAGGGTCCGAGGATTCACTCAAGATGATGCTCATATCATTTGCCGAAAAGATCAAGTAGAAGAAGAATTAAAAAAAGTAATTGATTTTATACTCTTTATTTACAAATCCTTTGGCTTTGATATTGAAACAGTAAAAGTATTTCTATCATTAAGGGACCCAAATGATAAAGAGAAATATGCTGGAAATGATGCTGGATGGGATTTTACTGAAGAAGTTTTAAGAAAAGTAGCAATTGATAAAAAACTAGATTTTGAAGAAGAAAAAGGAGAAGCTGCTTTTTATGGACCAAAACTTGATTTTAAAATCAAAGATGTGCTTGGAAGAATGTGGCAATGTTCTACACTTCAATTTGATTTTAATCTACCTGAAAGATTTAATATAGTATATACAAATGAAAAAGGAGAAGAAGAAAGAGCATATATGCTACATAGAGCATTGTTTGGAAGTTTTGAAAGATTTATTGGACTCTTGATTGAACATTATGCAGGTGCTTTTCCTCTTTGGCTCTCCCCTATACAAATAAAGATACTACCTATATCCACCGACAAGCATCTTGATTATGCAGAAAAAGTATATAAAGAACTAAAGGAGAATAATATAAGAGTAGAAATAGATGATTCAAATGAAACACTCGGCAAAAAAATACGAAACGCAAAATTAGAAAAAATCCCTTATCTTATTGTAATCGGCGATAAAGAAAAAGAATCCAATACATTGACAGTGGAAGGCAGAAAAGGAGAAAAATTAGAAAATATAGCAATTATTGATCTCATTGAAAAACTAAAAGAAAAAAAATTATAAAACCTCTTTATCTTTTTTATACTCTTTTATTTTCTTCTCAATATCATCCATAAACAATTTTGCTTCTGATTCATTTAAATAGCCAATTTCCTTTAATTCAAAAACAATACTACTGAGTTCATTTTCAGCACTTTTAATAATTTCTTTATTAAAATCTTTTTTATCTGAAAAAAAATTATCTAAATGAAGTAAACTTCGCATTCTATGTAATAGAGAATATATCTCAGTCTTTTTGTATAACTTTTCCTCCAAATACTGAGTATTTTTTTGAAGATTTAATTGATTATCTTCTGTAAAAGAAGCAGACAAATTTATTTTTGAAATTTCCTTCCCAATTCTTTTTAAATCTTTTTTTGCTTCTTCTAATTTTTTAAAGAATTCTAATTTGCTCAATTTTCCTTTTAGGAAATCATTATCAATATTTTTTAAATGCAAATCAATATCTTCTAACTCTTTTTTTTATAAGTTCATCTTTCTTCGCAGTATTTTTTGTTATTTCAATTCTTTCCATATTAAAATTAGATATCAATCTCTGCAAGTTTAGCATTTGATTGAATAAAAGACTTACGAGGAGGAACTTCTGAACCCATTAAAATATCAAATATCTTGTTTGCCTCTTCTGCGTCTTCAATATCTACTTTCTTTAATACTCTCTTATTAGGATCCATTGTGGTTTCCCATAACTCTTCAGGATTCATTTCTCCAAGACCTTTATATCTTTGAATATGTATTCTGTTTGTCTTTTTCTTTATCTCTTCCTTTGCTTCTTCCTCTTCTTTGTTTTCAACTGCTTCAACTTCTTGAATTTCTATTATTTCCGCATCTTTACCAATTATTTTATTTTTTTCTTCATCAGAATATGCATAACTTATTTCTTTCCCTTTCTTGATTTTGTATAGTGGTGGTTGAGCAATATATATATATCCCGCATCAATAATCTGCTTAAAATGACGATAAAAAAGAGTAAGGAGTAGGGTTCTAATATGTGAACCATCCACATCAGCATCTGTAGCAATAACTATCTTATGATATCTCATTTTTTCTATATCAAAAGTATCTCCAATAGAGGTGCCAAGAGCGATCACTAATGCTTTTACTTCTTTTGAAGCAAGCATCTTATCTATACGAGCCCTTTCTACATTTAAAATTTTACCTCTAAGAGGAAGTATTGCTTGAGTCCTTCTATCCCTTCCCATTTTACAAGAACCACCAGCAGAATCTCCCTCAACGATAAAGAGTTCTGATTCACTTGCATCCTTACTTTGACAATCTGCAAGTTTTCCAGGGAGTGTAAGTCCTTCTAGAGCTCCTTTTCTTAAAACAGAATCCTTTGCTGCCTTTGCTGCTTTTCTTGCCTTCATCGCAAGCACAGCCTTACTAATAATTGCCTTTGCGTCATCTGGATTTTCTTCCAAGAAACCTCCAAAGGATTCTCCAAACACAGTAGCTACTGCTCCTTGAGCCTCCATACTACCAAGCTTTGCTTTTGTTTGTCCTTCAAATTGAATCTCTTGCAGTTTTACAGATATGACAGCAGTAAGTCCTTCTAACACATCTTCACCAGTAAATCCTCCTTCTGATTCTTTTAGAATTTCATTCTTTTTGACATAAGTATTAATTGTTCTAGTAAGAGCAGTTTTAAAACCTGTGACATGTGTTCCACCTTCTCCATTATATATATTATTTGCAAAAGGGATAATACGGTCAACAATATCATCTACATACTGAAGAGCAATTTCTACCCCTACACCATCTTGTTCTTTTTCAATATAAAAAATACCTTTTTGTATAGGTTTCTGAAATTTATTGTAGTATTTGATGAGAGAAGTAAGTCCTCCCTCAAAGTAAAAAGAAATTGAAGGTAATTCTAAACCAATGTCTTTAAAATAAAAAACACTACTTAAATCCATTTTTCCTCCTTTGTTTTCAAAAATATCTTTTGGATCAAGTTCTCTTGCATCAATAATACGAATTCGTAATTTCTTTACTAAATATGCTTGCTGACGAATATGTCCAATAATTGTATTCCAATCAAACATAATTTCTTTAAAAATTTCTGTATCAGGTTCAAAGGTGATGATTGTTCCGTTCTTTTTTGTTGAACCTATCTTTCTTACTGCTCCTTTCTTTTTTCCTTTTGAATACTCTTGCATGTAGATACCACCATCTTTGTAAACTTCTGCTCTAAAATAATTTGAAAGGGCATTTACAACCGATGCTCCTACTCCATGAAGTCCTCCTGATACCTTGTATCCCCCTCCGCCAAATTTTCCTCCTGCATGAAGGGTAGTCATTACTGTTTCAAGAGCTGAGACTTTTGTTTTTTTATGAATATCAACAGGAATACCTCTTCCATTATCTACTACTCGCACTCTATTACATGGCAAAAGAGTAATTTCAATTTCATCACAAAATCCTCCCATAGCTTCATCACGAGAGTTATCAAATATCTCCCAAACAAGGTGATGAAGTCCATCTGGCCCAGTGGTGCCAATATACATCCCTGGTCGCTTACGGACAGGCTCTAATCCTTCTAACACAGAAATGTCAGAAGCATCATAATGATGCTTCTTTTCCTCGCCCTTTTCCGAATCTTTAGTTTTTGTCATATATTGGTATTATATCAAAAAAAATGAAGAAATGCTAGTGATAATTTACTAAATTAACCTTTATATAATAAGGAAAATTAACACATTACCTAATCTCCCATTGAGAGTTTTCTTTAATCTTTTTCTCTATTTCTGTCATTATTTTACTTATCTCTTCATCAGTCAAAGTTCTTTCATATGATTGAAAAACAAGTCTAAAAGCATATGAAGTTCTGCCGTCTTTATTAAATGAATCAAATATCTTTGGTTCTTTTACAAGAAGTTCTGTTCCTTTTTCTTTAAAGATTTCTATAAGATCGGCTGGATTATCTTTTTCTGGTATCCAAATAGCTATATCACGAACAATAAAAGGAAACAAAGACCACATTTTAAACTTTTTATTTAAGTCTTTTTTTACCTCTACCTCATCAATATCAAGTGTATTATTTTTTATATACTCATCTAATGCAACCTCTGTAATACTTTTTTTATCCCCGTATGCCACTCTAATTTCTTCCCTATCTTTTAAGAAAACTGCACCTATTTCAAAAACTTTTACTAAATCAGAATCTAAAAATTGAAAATTCTTTTGATTTAATGTAATACTTTCCTTCAATCCATCGGAAAGATTACTTCTCAAAAACTTTTTATCAGATGCACTTTCTAAAACTTCCCTTTCCCCTTTATTTCTAAAAGCATAAGTGATAACTTCTCCATAACCTTCTTTCAAGAGTTTTGATCTTGCTTTTGTTATTTTTTTATATACTTGATTTTCTTTAGGTAAGAAATCTATTTTAGGAAGAACTGGCTTTATATTATCATAACCAAGTATCCTTCCAATTTCTTCTGCCATATCTTCTTCACAATTCAAGTCAGCACGCATGATTGGAACATCTATTTCAAAAATATCTTCTTTTTTCTTGTATAAAAAATTATAATTTTTTAATATATTTTCTATATCATTAGAGGTAACATCAAGTCCAAGAATTTTAGAAATCCTATCAGCACTAAAGAATATCTTTCTTGGTAATTGTTTTTGTGGATATATATCAACAATATCTTCAAAAACCGCATCAGGACATATCTCTCCAATCATAAAAGAAAATTCTTTCATGGCATAATTACCTAATTCAGGAGATAAATCATTTTCAAATCTTTTTCTAGCATCTGTAAAAATACCTATTCGTTGAGCAGTCTTTCGGACAGTTACTGGATCAAAGTTTGCAACTTCAAGCACTATATTCTTTGTATTATTATCTACCTCAGCAAGTTTCCCTCCCTTTATACCTGCAACTGCAAGAATGTTTTTCTCATCTGCAATAATCATGTCGTTCTTTTCTAGAATAAGGTGCTTCTCATCTAGTGTTGTCATCTCTTCATTATCTTTTGCCTCCCTTATAATTATTTTTTCATTATAAAGTTTATCTAAATCAAAAACATGAGTTGGTTGACCACAGTCAAACATCACAAGATTTGCAATATCTACGATGTTATTTATTGATCGCTGACCTATAGATTCTAGTTTATTTTTTATCCATTCTGGAGACTGATCAACATTTATATTCCGAACAATTCTTCCCATATACCTCCTGCAATTTTTTGTCTCAATTTTAATTAAAAGTTTTGTATCTTCTTTTTCATTTAATTCTTTTTTTTTCAATGGGTTAATAAAATCAATATGAAGAAATGAGGCTATTTCCCTTGCTACACCATAATGAGATAAAAGATCATGTGCTCTATTTGGAAGTATGTTTATATCAAAAATAGTATCCCCTTCAATAATCTCAACACCCTCTACCTCGCACAAATGATATGTAAAAATTTCTGAGAGTTTTTCAACAGAAGGAATATTGGGAATATATTGTTTTAGCCAGTTGTAAGATATTTTCATTTATTTAAATCATTATTTTAATAATACTTGATAAGGCTTAAAATTGGTTAAGCCTTAAATCCCCTTGGTAAAGTAAACGAACATCAGGAATCCCCCATTTTATCATTGCAATACGATCAAGTCCTCCACCGAAAGCAAAACCCTGGTATTCTTTTGAATTAAGACCTACATTCTCTAAAACATTTGGATGAATCATTCCTGCTCCCATCATTTCAAGCCACTTACCCTTAAATTTTGCATGCACTTCAAGCGATGGTTCTGTAAAAGGAAAAAAACTAGGACGAAATTCTACCGTCACATCACTCCCAAGCATTTCTTTGTAAAAGAAATCTAATACTCCCTTTAAATTAGCAAGAGAAATACCATCTTTTATCTTACCTACCATAGTTCCATCAATTTGAAAAAATTGCATTTCGTGTGTTGCATCAGTTGCTTCATTCCTAAAAACCTTTCCTATTGATATATAAGCACAAGGTATCCTTCCTTCTTCCTTTGCCTTTTCAATTTCTCTTGCGGAAACACAAGTAACATGTGTTCTCAAAACTTTTCTCTCAGATCTTTCTTCTTTTTCTTTCTTAATTTTTTCTTTAACCCAAAAAGTATCTTGCATATCTCTTGCTGGATGATCCTTTGGCATATTTAAGGCATCAAAATTATACCATTCGTTTTCCATTTCAGGACCAACAGCAATTTCAAAACCAAGTTTTGAAAAAATATCATAAGCTTGATTAACTAAAGTCATGAGAGGATGTTCACTTCCACTATTATTTTTAGAGATGAAGATACTACTATCATTATATTTAATTGAATTATTTTGATTCATACTATTTTTCCATTCCTCTTAAATAGAGGTAACAATTATGACCCTTACTACAAATTAAAGTAAACTCATTTCCCATTTTGTCCTCAATATACATTCTGCCATTTTTGTCCTTTAAACATTCTTCATAATACTTTGTAAGTTCTTCTTTATTTGAAAAGGCTTTCAGATATTTTACATAATTTCTTACTCTCTCTTCTCCTTCATCGTAAATTATTTTGTAATGATGAATTATGATATCAGACATATAAAATAATATACCTTATTTTTCAAATTGACACCACTCACAATCCTTTTTATTACAACCCTTCTTTAGAAATCTCATTGATAGAATATCTTCTGCAAATTTATTAATCTCTTTCTTAAGATTTTCTAAATGATCTTTTGTAACTACAAGAGAGTATTGCTCATAATTTCCCTTCTTATTCTTTCCAAGAAAATCAAGAATACTTTTCTCTATTAAGAGATCATCACTGTAGTTTTCTAAAAGAAGATGATAAAAAATGATTTGTCTTTCATATGCCTCCTTTTCTTCCTTTGTCTTTTCGGAGTAAGCCTTACCAGTTTTGTAGTCTATGATATTTACACTACCGTTTTCATTGTATTCAAGTTTATCAATAAAGCCTGTAAGTTTTAATTTATCTCCACTACCTAATTCTAATTCCTTTTTTGGATTAAATTCTGTTTTCACATTATAATTCCAAGAATCAGCATATTCTTCATAGTATTCCTTAAGTAACTTCTCTCCTTTTTCCTTGAATTTCTTTTCATCCTTTTCTGAAAGTCTAGTTTTATATATTTCTCTATCAAATATCAGAAGTAATTTTTCTCTACCTAAAATCTTCTTTTCTTTAGCAGAAAGTGAGAAAAAACTCTCTAAAGATTTATGAATAGTATTACCAAATTTCAATGCAGGAGAATATGCATCAGGAATTTGGAGAAGATTTTTGTAAAGATATTTTTTCGGACATTTATAATAATTATTCAAGGCAGAAACATTTAATCCTCTCTTCAAAAACAAACTTTTTATATAACCTGGTTCAAAAAGCGAAGCTGATTTTTGTTCTACAGCCAAAAATGTATCCAATCTATCAATACTCTTTCGCTCAAAATCCTTCATATCTTCTTCTGAGATGAAAGAAGAATCAATTTCTCTTACGAATTCAGATTCTTCGTGTTCTCTTCCATCATTATCTGTTCTAGCAAATGATATTGAAAGTCCTCTTTTAGCCCTAGTCATAGCCACAAAGAACAACCTTCTTTCATCTTCCACATCTCCATCATGTTGATATACTGGAATTGATATCTTATTTCCTCCTCTTCTTTTTTCCCAAGAATTTCTAGTAGCACTTACAATATATACATATTCAAATTCCCTACCCTTTGAGGAGTGAGCAGTCATCAAAGACACTCCTTCTACTATTTCAACATTTCCACTATCAATATCAAGTCCATATTTGTTAAATGAATCAACAAAAAAGATAAAATCAGAAAGACTATATTCATTTTTAGTCTTAATTTGTCTTTTTATTTCATCAAAAAGTTTATCAATTTTTGTAAGTTCTATCCTACTATCACTCGCAGAAAGCATATACTTGATATATCCAATATCAAATAGAAACATTTTAAAGAAATCAGAAAATGAATTATTTAATGATTCTTTTTTTAATTTTTTAATTTTTTCTGCAAATTCTAGAAAATGTTTAATATCTTTTACTTCAATTTCTTCCAATATCTTTTTATCCTCTATGATTGAAAAAATATGCTTTCGTTCTTCCCTATGCTGAGATTTATATCTATCCAAAATCTTTACAGAATCATAGACATCAAAATTAAGAAACTTTGCAAAGAGGGCTTTTCCAAAAAAGTGATCGTCATTTGGATTTTCAATAATTTTTAGTATATATATTAAACTTTTAATAATAGGGTCATTAAGAATCTTTTCTTTAGAAAAGATAGTATATGGAATATGGTAAAAATCAAAAACTTCCTTTATGTCTTCTACCTCTTTATTTGCTCTATATAGTACTGCTATTTCACTAGGTGAAATTCCATTATCAATTTTTCCTTTTACATCTAAGGCAAGATGAAGTAATTCAAATTTATAATTAGAAAATCCTCTTACAAATACCTTTTCGTTTTTTATATCTTTTGTATTTGAATGAAGGTTTTCAATATCTATAAATTCCTCCCCTTTACGAATCAATGACAGTGAGGCATCAAGAATGTTTTGGGTTGAACGATAGTTCTCAGAAAGATTAATAATCTTAATATCTTTATAAAGTTTTCTAAACTTTGAAAATATCTCTTTACTTGCTCCTTGAAATTTATAAATAGACTGCTTTTCATCTCCAACAGTAAAGATATTTGGTTTTTTTTCTAATTGGGGAGCATCACAAAGTATTTCTATAATAGTGTTTTGTCCTTCATTTGTATCTTGATGCTCATCTGTCAAAATGTATTGATATTTTTCTTGTAAATCAGATTTTAATTCTTTATTCTTTTTTAATTCATCAAGCACAAACAAAACCATATCAGAAAAGTCATATAAACCTCTTTTTTTTAATTCCTCTTGATATTGAGAAAAAATCTCCCCTAATTCTCTTGCTTTTTGAAGTTTCTTGTTTATCTTTTCTTTTTCCGCTGGTTTAATTTCACCTTTTTTGTATTCATTATAATCTTTTTTATAATACAAATCCTCATCCATAAAAAGTTCCTTTTCCCAAAGAGGTAATTTGTCCATAAAATCATTTGGAGAAAGTCCTTCTTTTTTAATAGCAAGAATTGCAGAAGATATTTTACTTAAAAAAGCAAACTCGTCATGAAAACTTACAAGATGTTCAAACCTATTATTATTTATAATAGACTCAAGTATCTCTACTCTCTCAAGATCTCCTATCACTCTCGCTCCCTCTAGATATTCAAAGTAAAAAGAAAATTCCTTTATAATATATTCACAAAAAGCGTGAAAAGTGAAAATGTTTACTCGGTATGCTGTATCTCCTATAATACCAAGTAATCTTTCTCTCATTGAGATAACACCTGCATTTGTAAAAGTAAGGGCAAGAATGTTTTCTGGACCTGTATCAGTCTTTTTCAAAATGTTTGCAATACGAAGAGCCAATATCTGGGTTTTACCTGTCCCAGGACCTGCTACAACCATTACAGGCCCCTCAATTGCCTCTACTGCCTCCTTTTGTGCTTTATTTAACTTGTTATACTCTTTTTGAAATTCTCCCTTCATTTCTCTATTTTACACCATTTTCCTATCCTTGTCCTTTTAATAGAGAAAGCAATTAAAGGTATCCCTATTTTCTCTCCTAATTCATTTGCTATAACTCTTACATATGTCCCACCACTAGCATTAATTCTTAACTTAGCAACATAAAATGCTTTTTGTTTATTATTCCTTAAAACTCTTTTCCAAACTGCTAAAATTTCTTTTTGTCTAAAATCTCCTTTTACTTTCTTAATTCTTTTTTCAATATTACTTATTAATACTTTTTTTGATATTTTTTTTATACTTTTAAATTCAATTTGTTTAATAAGCACTTTTTTTGATGGAATATCTACTTCTTTTCCACTTCTTGCATATACAAACAAAGGCACACCTTTTACTGTTTTAGAAGAATACTTTGGATATTTTTGATTATATTCACCAATAAAATATTGAATACCATTTTCTATTCTTTCTCTTAAGTCATCTTTTTTTAAAACAAAATCATTTCTTAATTTTTTAATTACTTTACCTAAAATATCATAAGTATCGGTTTGAAAACCAAAAAGAATCTCAAACTCATATTCTTTTGATAAAGTAAGATACTTTTCTTTCTTTTTTACTTCTTTACCTGTAAGAATCAATAACAAACCACTTGCCAGAGGGTCCAATCTCCCTGCATAGGTCATAGGAACATTTTCATATTCTCTATTCTTCAACCTAAAAGTATTTAATGCTTCAAGTGGTGTTTCCCCTTCTTTTTTATTCAGGACAATTGTTTTTTTTATTTTAGACATATATTCTCTATAATCATACTATAACAAGAAACCCTCCTTTTAATAAAGGAGGGTTAATAAAACAAAATCAAATAATCTATTTTTCTTGAACTTTGTTGTTCTCCATAAATGAAATTAATTCTTCTTTTGTTTTTTCCATCATATCTTTATTTTCAAGAATTTGGCTATCAAGAAAAGAAGCATAATTTTCAATAAAAGTTTTTACTTTATCGGGGGTATGTTTTTCTAGAAGTTCCTTTATCACTCCGTCCCACATAGATAACCATTCATTTCGTTCATTATCATTTTCAAAAGGAATTACTTCATAAACATCCTTAAAAAAGGAAATAGTTTTTTGATTTACATTAATTTTTGCAAAAGTTTGAATAAGTTTTTCCATTAGTTTTTTTTAAATTTTATAATTATTATATAGAATCTTTCTCACTTTTTTCTGCAGATTTTTGACGAAGTTTTTTAATCTTATCAACAACTGCTCCTGAAATTGCTTGAGTGAGTTGACGACCACCAAGACCATAAATAAGAACAGGGGCAGCAATCTCAGGAAACACTACAGAAGCTGAAACCGCTAAAGTCATGCGACCAACACGACATAAAAAAGAACCAGCGTCATTACTTCTTCCTATAAAACCTTCAAATGCTTGACTAAGGCGTTCATTTTTATATTCCTCGCTATTTAAGAGAAAATCAATTGTTTTATTAATACTTTCATTCTTTACAATTGGAACTTCCTCTGTAGCCTTTTTCCCTCTATTCATTAAATCATCATATGATTCTCTACTAAAAGATTTAGCCTTTTCCCCTTTATTCATTAAATCATCATATGCTTTTCTATTAAAAGATTCTGGATTCATAATATTTATTAAATTAATTTATAATCACTATAATTATATTACATATGCATATATTGTCAATATAAAGTCTTGTCTAACACAAGATGATACCCAAATAGAAATGGATTCTAACACAAAAGGAGCCCAAAAGGGCTCCTAAAGGGATCCATCAGTCATACTGGTGATTGTATGAAGATCACCATGAATGATG
>JBBABV010000015.1:0-21783 GCA_041657445.1 Minisyncoccota bacterium
TTAAAACGGAAGAAAAAGAACTTTCTAAATACAATATAGACCTTTCTGCCCCTTTCAAAGTTTTTGAGCCGGTGGGTTGCGATAAATGTAATATGACAGGATATAAAGGGAGAATAGGAATTTTTGAGGCAATTAAAACAGATGAAGCAATAGAAAAAATAATTACAGAAAACCCTAGTGAAAGAGAAATTAAAAAAGTTGCAAGAACACAAGGGATACTTTCTATGAGACAAGATGGATTAGTAAAAGTATTAAATGGAATCACTTCTATAGAAGAAGTGGGAAGTGTTGTGGATTTATTGGAGGAATAGTTTTGTTTTAGATCTAAAACAAAAAAACACTAATCTCTAAACAATCCTTTTATGGCTATGCCTTAAAAGTAATAAACCTCGCTAGGATAGCCCCAGCGAACCAGTGAAGGTGCCAAGTCGTCCTTTTGAAATCTATATAACCGAAGCTGATTGCTTAGAGATTAATGTCTTCTTTTTAAATAACTAACTAAATGTATTATAATACAGCACAAATACCAAAGAATGATATAATGTTAATGAAGGTGTGAATACTTTGTTGATAAATGTGTAAAACCTTCATCTTTTCGTAAAATAGCATATAATATAAAAAATGTCAAGTATTGAACCAAAAAAAGAAGAAGAATCATTTTTAGACCAAGCTTTAAGACCTAGGGTGTGGGAAGAATATATTGGTCAAAAACATATAAAAGAAAATGTA
The DNA here is from genome assembly GCA_041657445.1 of Minisyncoccota bacterium. Lineage (GTDB taxonomy): Bacteria > Patescibacteriota > Minisyncoccia > Phycocordibacterales > UBA9973 > UBA9973. The sequence goes on from JBBABV010000015.1 coordinate 730, forward strand.
AAAATTTTACTTGATGCAGCAAGGGAAAGAGGACATATTCCAGAACATGTCTTGTTTTATGGCCCCCCAGGTTTAGGAAAAACTACTCTTGCTCACCTAATAGCAAAAGAGACAGGAAAACAAATGAAAATAACTTCTGGTCCGGCAATTGAAAAGGTAGGAGACTTAGCTTCTATTCTTACAAATCTGTCTGCAGGCGATATCCTTTTTATTGATGAAATACATAGATTAAATAAAACAGTAGAAGAAATTCTCTACCCTGCTATGGAATCTGGGGTTCTTGATATTATCATTGGTAAAGGTCCTTCTGCAAGAACCATTCAACTAGACCTTCCTCCCTTTTCTTTAATTGGTGCCACAACAAGAATTGCTTTGCTTTCTTCTCCCCTTCGTTCAAGATTTTCTGGTGGTGTCTTTCGTATGGAATTCTATTCTGACAAAGAAATAGCAGAAATTATAAAAAGGTCTAGTCAACTTCTAAAAGCAGAGTTGGGGAATGAAGCAATAGAAGAAATAGCAAAAAGAAGTCGTTTTACTCCAAGAACAGCAAATTACTTTTTAAAAAGATGCAGAGATTTTGCTCAAGTAAAAAAAAGAGAATTAAATAAAGATACAGTAAGAGAAGCACTCACACTGCTTTCAATAGACAACATAGGACTCAACTCTTCTGATAAAAAATTCCTTGAGGTTTTGATAAATAAATTTGGTGGTGGACCTGTAGGATTAAAAACTCTTTCTGCTTCTATGTCAGAAGAAGAGGCAACCTTAGAAGAAGTAATAGAACCATACCTTCTCCAGTTGGGTTTGATAGAACGAACAGCAAGAGGACGCACTGCAACCCAAAAAGCGTATGAGCATCTCCATTTAAAAAAGAATTAACTAGCCGAATAGTTGCGAGTGCGACCCAATATCTATCAGGTACAAAATATTATTTTCTCTTTTATATATAAGAAGAAGATCCCCTTGAATATGACATTCTCTATATCCCTCCAGAGAACCTGTAAGTTTATGGTCTCTGAAACTCCAAGGAAGGTGTTCTCCAGTTACCAAAACTTTAATAACATAATTAAACTTCTCTTTTGCTGAGAATTTTCCACCCTTGCTTAAGCATCTAGATGATGTCTCAAAATTTCTAGAACGCTTAATTATATACATGAGTTTACATAAGGTCTTTTAAAACTTCTTCGGCGTTTTTATAAGTTTTCCCATGTTTTTTTGTCCACTCCAATTCTTTATCCCATTTTAATTTTATTGCTTTTGGATCTCTTGTTGGTCTAAAAGGCAAAGCGTTTTCAATCATTACTTGGTTAAGAAAAAGTTTAACTGCGGAAGACATATCAAGACCAAGAGAAGAAAGTGTCTTCCCCGCTTTTGCTTTTATATTATCATCAATTCTTATGTTTATTGTAGCCATATTATGAGTATATACATTGTGAGTACAAAGTCAAGAAAACAACATGCCATGCTTTGATCAAACATCATGTTTCTTTTAAGAAAAAGAATGTTGATTGTTGTTTTTAAAAATATATTTTAAAATTTTTTCTTTCCAAAAAAGTGCGTCCGTCGTATAATCAACTTATGTCAGGGCATAATAAATGGACACAAATAAAAAGACAAAAAGGAGCAAGTGACGCCAAGAAAAGTAAGATATTTTCAAAATTATCAAGAAACATCTCTGTTGAGGCAAAGCTCTCAAATGGAAAAGAATCCCCTTCTCTTAAAGCAGCAATTGAAAAAGCAAAAAAAGCAAATATGCCAAAAGATGTGATTGATAGGGCTATCAAAAAAGGGAGCGAACCATCAGAAAACATGGAATCAATTACTTATGAAGGATATGGTCCTGGTGGTGTAGGTATTATTGTTGAAACTCTTACTGATAATAGAAACAGAACTGCTCAAGAAATAAAACATATTTTCTCAAAAAATGGTTTTTCATTAGGAGGAATTGGTTCAGTAATTTGGGCTTTTGTAAAAGAAAACACTCCAGAGGGCTTAATTTGGAAACCAAACACTCTTGTTTCCCTTTCTGAAGACGATATTGGGAATTTAGAAAAACTTGTAGATGAACTTGAAGAAAATGATGATGTACAAGATGTTTATATTAATGCAGAATAAAGAGTCTTTATATTAAAAATATATGAGAATTTTAGGCATAGACCCTGGGTATGAAAGGCTTGGTATAGCAATAGTAGAGAAAAATACAAGCGGAAAAGAAATTGTAGTTTTTTCTGAATGCTTTAAAACAAACCCAAAACTTTCTTTTGAGGAAAGAGTTTTTTTGATTGGGGAAAGAGTTGTTGAAATAATAGAAAAATTTAAGCCAAAAGTTCTTTCAATTGAGACCCTTTTTTTGACTAGCAACCACAAGACTGTAATGAGAGTATCAGAAACAAGAGGTGTCATAATATATGAGGCAAAGAAAGCGGGGTTAAAGATATTTGAAGTATCACCTCCAGAGATAAAAACAGCCGTTGCTGGATATGGAAAAGCAGATAAAAAACAGGTTATGAAAATGGTAAAGTTACTTGTCAAAATTGAAAACAGTAAGACATCAGATGACGAACTTGATGCAATTGCTATCGCTCTAACTGCTCTTGCTGTTTTACATTTCTAATAGATTTACTTATCCACAATACCTATTGCCAAGTATTTTTTGTTTTGCTACAAATATGAGACGAATTTAATATAATAAAGGTCGAGTAAAATATAATACATAAATAATATGGATTACGATTATAACGAAGACGATTTTGATGATCTTGATGTAATAGGAAAAAATGAGGATTTTGATGATGAAGAAAAAGAGGAAACTGAAGAGGATTTTGACTTTGATGATCCTGAAGAAAAATATCACTAAAACACAATCTTTATAAATCTCTTTTTCCCAATTCTAAATTCTTCTTCTTCTTGTGGCACAAAATGTGCATCTTTTATCTTTTCTCCGGTTTTAAGATTTGTGACAGAACCCTTATCAAGCAATCTTCTGAATTCAGTTTTTGAAGAAACTATTTTTTCTCTGACTATGATATCTGTTAGCTTTTCTCCTGCTTGCGCTTTTAATTCACATATATTTTCTGGTATTTCTTTTTTCTGGAAGGTTTTGATAAAACCTTCTTCTGCTTTTTCTGCTTTGTCTCTACCATGATAAATTTCAACTATTTGTCTTGCAAGATTCATCTTTGCATCTTTGGGATGTAGGATTCCTTTTTTTAACTCTTCTTTTATTTTTTTTATATCATTAAGAGAAGTAAAAGTGCATAATTCAAAATATCTTCCTATTAATGAATCAGGTAATGACATTACTTTTCCATACATATCAGATGGTTCATCTGTAATACCAATATAATTATTTAGGCTTTTTGACATTTTTTCTTTTCCGTCTAGACCTTCTAAAAGTTCAAAAGAAAGAACAGCTTGAGGAAAAACATTGTTCATTTTCATAATGTCACGCCCCATAAGCATATTAAAATGCTGGTCTGTCCCACCCACCTCCAAATCACAAGACCCAAATATCTTTGACAAGACATATGAATCTATTCCTTGAAGAACAGGATACATCATTTCATGCATATAAAGCTCTTCTCCTTTTTTTATCCTTTCATTAAACATATCTCTAGCAATGAGTTGAGAATGAGTTATATGCCTCAAAGTGCTAAGAAATGTGCGAGTAGTGATATTTACAATTTCTTTGCTAAAAAGCTTTTGTCTTTGAATTATGTCATATTCTGCTGACTTCCCAACAAAAGTGTTTGATGGAACAGTAATAGACTTACCTTCCGCATCTTTTATTACAACTTTCCTTGAAGGGTCAAAAACAAGATCTGTAATACTAATAAACCAGTCCATGTTGTTTATCCAAGCAAAGACAGACTCATCTTGTCTTAAGATGAGTTTTATTTGGTCAAGGTAGGTTTTCATGTTCTTCTTTATTTCCTCATATGCCACCTCTGGTCTTATCTTGCTTTTGCCTGTGGGATCCCCTATTTGTGCTGTAAAATCCCCTATTAGGAATATAACCTTACAACCTATATCCTGGAATTGTCTTAGTTTTCTAAGCACTACAGCGTGTCCTAGGTGAATATCTGGCCTGTTTGGGTCCACTCCTAACTTTATTACCACTTTTTCTGGGTTTGTTTCTAGTTTCTTTCTAAATTTCCCATCGGGATCTACAAAACTACCTATCCCTCTAGAAAAAATCTCTTCTATTGTTTCTTTTTTTTCTTTTTCTTTCATCAGGAAAATTATACCATTTTATGGTATTATGAGCGAGTAATGAAAAATTACAAAAATAAAAAAGGTTTGGTTGTGGGCTGGTTTTGGACTTATTTTAAGAACCTCCTTTTTTTATTTGCTGGCATTTGTGTCATTTTGGGCGGAATAATCATTATTTGGCTTTCTTCATTTAAGATGCCAGACTTTCGTGCTTTTGATGAGAGAAAGGTGATAAACTCTACAAAGATATTTGATAGAACAGGAGAAATACTCTTATATGATGTTCATGAAGATATTAAAAGAACAAACATTTCTTTTGAGGAAATGGGTTCTAATATTAAAAACGCTACAGTGGCGATTGAAGATTCCGAGTTCTATAATCATAGCGGAATAAGGGTTATATCTACACTAAGAGCTATTTTTTCAAATATAACAAACATAGGAATAGGAGGAGGTGGCTCAACTATAACTCAACAATTAGTAAAAAACACTCTTCTCACAAAAGAAAGTGGTCTTGGTAGATATGTAAGAAAACTAAAAGAGTGGGTTTTGTCTGTAAAAATTGACAGATCAATGTCAAAAGAAAAAATACTAGAACATTATCTAAATGAAATCCCTTATGGAGGTAATATATATGGAATACAGGAAGCAAGTAAAACCTATCTCAACAAAGATGCTTTTGATTTAACTATCGCCGAAGCTGCATATCTTGCTTCCATCCCTCAATCCCCTACTGTCCTTTCTCCATATGGTAAAAATAGAGACAAACTTGAAGATAGAAAAAACCTTGTTCTTTACCGAATGTTGGAAGTTGGTTTTATAACAAAAGAAGAATATGAATTAGCAAAAAACGAGGTAGTTTCTTTTGTTCCAAGAGCTACTGCAGGAATAAGAGCACCTCATTTTGTTTTTTTTATAAAACAATATCTTGAAGAAAAATATGGAAATCAAGTAGTGGAAGGAGGTTTAAAAGTAACCACCACTATTGATTGGAATCTACAAGCAAGAGGTGAACAAATAGTGAAAGAAGGTGCTCTTCTTAATGAAAAGGAGTGGGGAGGTAAAAACTCTGCCCTTGTAGCAATAGATCCAAAGACAGGGCAGATTCTCACAATGGTAGGTTCAAGAGATTATTTTGATACTTCCATAGATGGTAATTTCAATGTTTCTACAGCTGAAAGACAACCAGGATCTTCTTTTAAACCTTTTATATATGCAACTGCTTTTAATAAAGGATTTACTCCTTCAACGGTGTTATTTGACTTATTTACCGAATTTTCAAGCACCTGTGATGCATATGGAAACCCTCTACCTGGCCGTGATTATACAACTTGTTATAGCCCAAAAAACTACGATGGGAAATTCCGTGGTCCTATATCCCTTCGCTCAGCCCTTGCTGAATCTATCAATGTCCCTGCAGTAAAACTCTTCTATCTTGCCGGAATGAAGGACTCCTTCAAAATAGCCCAAGATATGGGAATAACTACCCTAACTGACATAAATCGCTATGGACTTACGCTTGTTATAGGAGGTGGAGAAGTAACATTACTTGACATGACTTCTGCATATGGTGTTTTTGCAAACAATGGAACAAGAAACCCATATACAGGTATATTAAAGGTTGAAACTTCAAACGGAACTATTTTAGAAGAATATGAAAACAAATCAAAGATTGTTTTACCTAAAAATACCGCTCTTACTATATCTGATATATTATCGGACAACAAAGCAAGAACCCCAACCTTTGGTACCAATTCTCCTCTTTTAGTTAAAGGATATGATGTAGCGGTTAAAACAGGAACGACAAATGATAATAAAGATGCTTGGATTATTGGTTATTCTCCCTCTCTTGTAGTAGGGGTCTGGGCTGGGAATAATGATAATATCCCAATGAAAAAAGGAGGGTCAGCTATGGCTGGTCCAATATGGAACAAGTTTATCTCTGAAGCTTTATCAAAGTTTCCGAATGAAAAGTTTGAATCCCCCTCTATAGAATCAAATCCAGAAAAACTAAGTCCTGTTTTAAGAGGATTGTGGCAAGGAAATGATAGTTTCTTTATTGATAGTATTTCTGGAAAACTTGCCACACAAAACACTCCTCAAGAAACAAAGATTGAAAAAGTATTAACAGATGTTCATACAATTCTATATTGGGTGGATAAAGACAACATCACTGGACCTTCTCCTAAAAATCCAAACAATGACCCTCAATTCACAAACTGGGAAACTTCTGTTAAAAACTGGTGGCTAAACAATTCTCATTATTATCAAATAACAACAAAAGAACAAATTCCAACAGAATATGATGATGTCCACACAGCAGAGAATACCCCTAATGTTTTTGTTATTGAACCAAACAATCAAAATATATATAGGAGTGATCAAAAAATTCAATTAAAAATAACAAACCTCAACCCAACACCTTTAAAAAAAATAGACATTTTTATTAATGATATATATTTAGGAACATCGGAACCACCTTTCATTTTTTCTTTTGTTCCTAAAGATTTAGAAAACCTAAAAAAAGAAAACACAATAAAAATCGTTTCATATGATAATGTATACAACCGCGGTGAAAACAAAAGCATCTTTTTTGTAGAAGAAGAAAGTTTTTAGATAATATCTATAAAAACATATTTGTTTTTTGATTTTTCTTTTATTTTTTTAATTATTTCTTCTTTTTTAAGAAAAATTTGGTTTTTTACTGTATTTTTTACTTTTAAATAGATAGTTTTGTTTTTTATCTTTATTTCGTGATCTAAAAGAGTTATATTTATTAACTCAAAAACAACCTCCTTTATTGTTTCTTTTTTTTCTTCTTCGTTTAGAAAAAAATTCTTGTATTTCTCAAAAAATTTACTTATTTCCTCCATTTTATCTATTCATTGGCATAATTAGATAAAGAAAAGATGTATCAGAAACACCAGTAATAATCATGGGTTTTGATGATTGATTTAGTTTAATAGAAATACTATCAGAATTAATAGACTGAAAACAATCTAAGAAATACTTATAATTAAAACCTACTGATACAGTTTCCCCTTTTAGTGCTCCATCAAGTTTAGTTATATTTTCCCCAATATCATTATTTGAAGAAGAAATTTTAAAACTTTTTTCTTTTGGAGATACCTCAAGATTTATTTGATTAAATTTATCAGAAAAAACATTTGATAGTTTAAGTGCATTAATGAGTTCTTGTTTTAAAACAACCACTTCTGTTTTATGTTCTTTGGGTATTATTTGTCTATAATCAGGGAAAACACCGTCTATTAATCTTGATGTTAAATACAACCCATCTGAAGAAAACGATATCTGGTTTTTATTAAAAGCAATCTTTAAGTCTTCTTTACACTCTCCTAAAACCCTTAATATCTCTGATATGTTTTTAAAAGGTATTAATATACCAGAAATTTCTGGTATATTTTTTACTTTAATTCTTTTCTCTGCTAAACGAAAAGAGTCTGTGGAAACAAAAATAAGAGTGTTGTCTTCAGAATAAATATAAACACTTGATATTTCTGGTTTAATACCAGAAAAAGAAGCACTATAATAAACAGATTTTATTCCCTCTATTATTTTTTCTGGGTTTATTTCAAAAGAAACCCCTTCTTCAATTACTGGAATAGTAGGAAAATCATCTCCTTTTTGACCTTTAAGTTTTATTTGGTTGTTTTTTGTTTTAATTAAAACATTTCCATCTTTCTCTTCTAAGAAAATATTTTCATTTTGAAATATATTAGAAAATATACCAACCAAAGAAGAACCCTTAACAACTAAAGACCCCTCTCTTTCTACTTTTGCCGATATTTCTATTTCTATTCCAAGATTTAGGTTTGTAGATCTAAATTTCAATGATTTTTTAGAAGCACTTATTAATACCGAGTCAAGAATAGGAAGTGATAAATTCTTACCTGTAATTCTTTCTGTGGAGGAAACTGCATTTTTTATTTTTTCTAAATTACATTCTAGTTTCATAATTGTTTATATTTATATATTTAATTCTATTAATACTATTAGGTGTGTGGAAAAGTGGATAAGTTGTTTTAAGGTATGTTTTATATATGTTTTTATTTGTTTTTGTATTTGACAAACACTTAATTACTTTTTAAAAACTTTTTTCTTTTGTTTTTTTACTATTTTTAACAAAACTTATTAAAACTTTTCCCCAACCTTTTCTTTTTTATCAACACCTCTATCAACTCGTTATTTAAACATAATCCTTATATTGTCAATTTCTTGTATAAGTTGTGGGTCGGTTTTTAAATCAGCTTTAATTTTTTCGTATGAGTGTATTACTGTGGTGTGGTCTTTTCCGCCAAGTTTTTGGCCAATCATTGGGTATGAAACATTAAAATCTTCTCTTAATATATACATAACCACCTGCCTTGCCTTTACTATTTCTTTTCTTCTTGTTTTTTCATAAATTGATGCTTCATCTAGGTTGTAATGTTCACTCACAACTTTTACCACATCTTTTATTGCTACATTCTTTTTGGGTTTTATGTTGTTTTTTATCAATGTCTTAACCTCAGGTAATGAAACAAGTCTATTTTTTATTTGACACTGGCAGATAATAGTATTCAAACTACCTTCAAGCTCTCTGATGTTGTCTTGAAAAGAATCAGCAATATATTCAAGAATATTCTTTTCTAATTCAATATTTGTATCCTTTAGTTTGGTCTTTATTATCGCTATCCTTGACTCAATATCGGGGTGAGAGATGTCTACTATCATTCCAGCAGAAAACCTTGATTTTAAACGGTCTGCGATTTCTGGTATGAAGTTTGGGTGCTTGTCTGAAGAAAAAATAATTTGTTTACTATTATCATGAAAAGTGTTGAATGTATGGAATAGTTCTTCTTGGATTTTTTCCATTTTCCCAATGAATTGTATATCGTCTATGATTAACAAATCATACTTTCTATACTTTTCTTTAAAATAATTAGCCTTGTTGTTTTGAAGAGCATTTATAAAATCAGTGGCAAACCTCTCAAGTGTAAGATAATACACTTTTTTATTAGGGTTTTTTTCTTTCATTGTGTTCCCTATTGCTTGAAGAAGATGGGTTTTACCAAGACCTGTGTCTCCATAAACAAAAAATGGATTGTATTTTGTTCCAGGGTTCTCAAGTATTGCCTGTGAAGCAGCATAAGCGAGTTCATTAAATGGACCAACCACAAATGAATCAAAGCGATATCTTGGATTTAAATTGTCTTCTGGGCTTACATAAAGGTCTTTTAAAGGAAGTTCTCTATTGATATAGTTTTCTTTTTCCTTTTTATATTCCTTTTCTGACTCTGTTTTTGATATAACATATTCTACTGCCCTCATTCCACCATACTCGTCAGTAATGATTTTAGTAATAAGTTTGTGAAATTTGTTTTTTAACCAGTCTCTTACAAACTCATTTGGGACACCAATGCTTACAATTCCAGACTCTTCTTTTAAAATACAAGTACCTTTAAACCATGTATTAAAAGTAGCCTTTGAGACTTCAAGTTCTATCCTCGCGAGACAATTTTTCCAAAGTTGTTTTGTGTCCATCTTGTAGATCTTTGTTAATACTATTAACAACTTACAGATTATACTACAGATTGACTCTATTTAATCAAAGTAAAAACTTACTAACTCTGTTAATAATATGTGGATAAAAATTATTTCAAAAAATCAACACGGTTTTTTTGCCACGGATGACACCTGAGAATACGCCGTATTGATAAATAAAAGCCTTTTAATGGACCATATTTTTTAAAAGCACTTAATGAATACTCTGAGCAAGTAGGAAAAAACACACAAGAGGGTTTTGTGTGAGGACTTATCCATTTTCTATAGAAATTAAGCAAAGAAATAAAAAAATCATTCATTTTATTTTATTTAAAATATACTGTATTTGTTTTGCCATATTTTGGCAAGAGATATTTTTTTTACCTCCAAAAGAACTAATACTTTTTTTACCAAAAATGAAAACACCAATAAAACCATCAGGTAAAGAAGAAATAGTATTTTTGATAACTTCATATCCTCTTCTACGCAGTAGATTGCGAGAAACAGCATTTTTTGAAACAGATTTAGGAGAAATAAAAGAAACCCGTGCAGGGTAATTAATACTATTTATTACATACTTTAAAGAAATATTTTGAGAACTAATAAAGCGACCAAAAGAAAATATGTTATTTACCTGGTTTTTATTAACTCGTCTTGTTTTTTTTAACATTATACAGTGAGTTTTGCTCTTCCCTTTCTCATTCTTCTCTTTATTACATTTTTACCTTTTGAGGTTTTGGATCTTGAAAGGAAACCATGGGCCTTTGCCCTCTTTCTTTTTTTAGGATTGTATGTTTGTGACATGGTATGAGTATAACAAAGAGAAGAGTCAGAAGCAAATCCTTTGATTTTTTTCCTTTTTCGTATAGAATGAATAAATGCTACTAAATTTATGGGATGTCGCTTTATATAAGCCATTACTAAACGCCTTGGCTTTTTTAGTTTCTGTTATTCCAGGGGGAGATATTGGGATAGCTATAGTTATTCTCACTATTCTAGTCAAAACAATACTCTTTCCTTTTTCTCAAAAGACACTTGAGAGCCAAGCAAAGATTAAAAAAATAGAGCCAGAGCTTAAAAAAATTAAAGAAAGTGGAAAATCAAAAGAAGAACAAGCTCGACTTACTATGGAACTTTACAAAGAAAAAAAGGTAAATCCTTTTTCTGGTTGTTTTCTCACACTCATACAATTACCCATTATTTTTGCCCTTTATTTTGTTTTTTATAAAGGTATAGATTTCAGTCAGGCATCACTTTACTCTTTTATTGCTATTCCAGAATTTATAAACACCGAATTCTTGGGTTTGTTGGATGTGGCAGGAAAGAATATCATATTAGCTATTCTTGCTGGAATTTCTCAGTTTCTTCAAGCCCAATTTATGCCAAAACCTGCAGTAAGTGATTCTTCTTCATCTCCTGACAAAAAGCCATCTTTCCAAGAGAGCCTTACAAAGAGCATGAGTACGCAAATGAAGTATGTATTTCCTCTTATTGTTGTTTTTATCGCATATAGAATTTCTGGAGCGGTTGCATTATATTGGATTACGAGTAATATCTTTACTATAGGTCAGCAAATATATGCAAGAAGAAAAAAAGACACAAAATAGAGTATGAATAAAGAAGAATTAAGTATTTTAATAAAAGAGTTTATAGAAAAAACACAGCACCCTATAAAAGAAATTTCCACAGATGACAAGGATTTAAATACAGTATGGTGCTCTGTAGAAATCAATGACCCATATCTATTTTTAGATAGAAACGGAGAAGGAGTTTTTGCGGTAAATCATATAATAAGAAAAATTATAGAAAAAAAGGCTGGGGACAAAGAAGAAACCCAAGGAGTAATTATTGATATAAATGGTTTTCAAAAAAAGAGAATTGATAGTGTTCGTTCTGTTGCTCATATGATGGCTGAAAGAGCAAGATATTTTAAATCAAACATAGAGGTTGATCCTATGCCAGCATTTGAGAGAAGGATTATTCACGAATTTCTTTCAGATGCACAAGATCTAAAAACAGAGTCAGAAGGAGAAGGAAAGTCTCGTAGAGTAATAATTAAATATATTGGAGATTTATAGTTCTAACATCCAAAGGTAAGAGTCTTTTTTATTTACGAAAAAGATATATTTTTCAGTATCATCAATTTGTAAATTAACCGCATCTATTTCTTCCATTGTTCCTATGGTAGAAGGGTCTGCTAATTGTGTAGAATTACCGTTTACTGCATCTATTTTCCATATTTCATCAGAAAAGGATGTTTCTCCTTGATACCATGTATCAGGGAAGAAAGAACTACCTACAAACTTAGGAACTGCACAATATATGATGTCTGCAGTGTTAGACCAAACACACTTTTCTGGAAGAGTTCTAACAGCCATTCCTTTTGTTTCCCTTGTAGTCCTATTAAAGATATTTAATGATAGATTATTGTCAGAATACAGTATTAATTTTCCACTAGGACTTGTAAGGGTAGTAAGTCCATTAACATCCCCAAGTATTTTTGTGAATTCTTTTGTTAAAGGATCAACAGCATACATGTATCCCAAAACACCCGCAGATGGTTTGGTGGTGAGAGAAATCATTCTATCATTTGCCCAGTCAGGTATCCATTCAGTAAAAGCAGAATCAAAAACTTGGATTTTGTTTTCGCCATCCATCCCCGCTGTTGTCCCTATTATTTCTTCTCCTATGGGGAAAAGATAAAAAAGTTTTGAAGAGTTTGGAGAAATACTCACAAATGATATATTTTCTGGTAAATAAGAGCCCGTGAGTTCGTTTTCCTTTGTAGTATCTCCACCAAGAACTTCTTTTGGTAATAAGCCAGCAAAGGTTTCAATAGTTTTTCCATCTTCTTTTAAATAACGCATTATTAAGGATTCTCCCTCATTACCAAAAAATACTTCGTGTAGTGTAGGAATAATAGTAGAAGAAAATTTTCTTTCATCTATATTATCAGCGAAGGTTTGATAAGTGTTTCCATAGATTCTATCTGCATATCGGACATATGGTATTAATTCTTTTTCAGTTTCACCATATCTCTCTTTCATAAAAACCCCATATCCAGCAACAGGCATACTTGAAATCTTTTTTAGCTTTATTGTAGTGTCTTGTATTTCTTCTTCTGGTTCGTATCCTGAAACATCAGAGGGGGTTTCGGTTTCTACGGGAGTTTTTGTTTCATCCTTCCCAAAAGGCCAAAAGGAAGCAATAAAGTTTGTGCCTTCTTCTTCTCTTATCTCAATATCTGGTTGTCTAAAATACATGAAAGCAAAGACACCTAGTGTGATTATGATAAGAACAATTATTAACAAAACGACATTTCTTGTGTGCATAATTAAAATTTACTTGAACAAGACTTATAAGTTGACCAATCCTTCCACCTTGGGGTTCTAGCCTGATACATTTTGTATGCTTCTTTTATGTTATTTACTGGATTTAAGAGGTAATTTTTACAACTGGTGTATCTAGATTCTTGTCCGGCCTTTAATTTACAGTTGTATGTATAACCTCCAGGGGCAGAAGAGTTTTTATCAATATAATCACCATCTGGAGGAATTTCAAACAAATCACCACATTTTGTTTTTCCCCCATCAAAAGATATGTTTTTTCCGTTTGCCAATATATTGATTTGAAATAAACCAAAGGAAAATACCGTACCATCGTTTTTACAATAATCAATTGTTGTTTTTCTATCACCATTTTTCCCAGTGCCGTTGAGCCGTGGGGCATCTGATGCACCGTTGCTTTCTAATTGACATATTGCAGAAGCCTGAGAGGAAAGTTGTTTAAACGGCTCTGTTGCACCTGTTGTTCCTACAAATGGAGTCATTTTACTTGGATGACAGGCACTATTTGTATCAGTCACGACAGCACATTTTCCACTCCCGCTTCTATTTAATATCATAAATTCTTGCTCTGGACTTATTTTTATTTCCACCTTAGGAAGATCAAGACATACACTCAGAAGTTGAGGGTTTAGGGTATTAAGAAGAAGCCAAGAACCAAGAGCTATTGCAAGTCCAAATATCGCATTTGTAATTGTTTCTTTTCCGTTTTCTTTTTGAGAAATAACACTACCTGACATGTATTCAATTCCTCCATAAACAATCATCACCATTGCCAAGACCGCAGATATTCCTATTACTAATCTAAATACTATGTTTAAATATGCACCAAAAGCACATTCTTGAGAGGAATCAAACTCTTCTTCAAAACCAGGTAAGGGAGCGAGGGGTTTGTATTTAATATCTGGATTTTCAACACAGAGGCCTGATTCTTCATCAAGTATTTTACCAAGAGCTTCACAGTCTTCTTCAGTTGAGGGTATTTTTGCTGGAGTTGTGCATAGACCTTTTACAAGAGTGTTTGGAGAAACACATTCACATTTATTTGTATTTGTATTTAATTCCATGTTCATACTTATACATGCTTCTTCTTCAACTTTTGTTTCACACTCTCCATTTACTACGATCTTAGGAGGAATACAGTCTTCACATTTATTTGTATCTGGATTATATACCTGAGGAGGTGTGTGGTTTGGGTCACATACAGGAGCAACATTTTCTTCAGTTATTTTTATAGTTATAGGATCTGATTCAATAGTGTTGCCAAAATCAGAGCCATAATCCATAGAGGCAATTACAGTAAAATCACCAAAATTTGTTGAACGAAAGTAAGAAGAACAACCTGATGGTCCTCCTACTGGGCCAGCCGTGCGACACGAAGAAGGAGAAAAAATTACACCCTCCGAAGGATCTGAACTAAAAGTGATAGACCTATTTGTTTGTTCGGTTACCCTTACAGTAATTAATACTTCTTTCTCCCCTACTTTTTCTTGTTCAATCAATACTTCCGGAAATGCTAAAGCTGTAAATGGAGAAAAAACAGCCAGGAGAGAAATAATTGAAATCGTTTTTTTTAGAATTTTTTTGTTCATAATATATTAAAAATTTATTCTTACTTGGTTTTCTGCTTCTTGAAAAAGTGTATCTGTGTTTTCTACAGTTGTTTTAATTACAGCCGAGCCGTGACTATCGTTTTCTAGCCGAACAGACAAGATGTTTTTGATTTCTTGAGTATCTGTTTTTTGTCCGTTAATAAACCACTCAAAGGAAAGATTGCTAGAATTTATATTATCTTCTGAAAAGAAATATGGTTCTGCTACTATACTTTCTCCTGCTGAAGAAACAAAAAATCCATTTTCAAGAGTTTTTGTCCATTCTACTCCCAAAAGTGTATCGTATTTATAAAACAATATCTTTGGCTTGGTAACAGTTAGGGATAAAGAACCACTCCCAGATGTTTTGCCAAGAAGGTCAGAAATTTTTACACTTACTTCGTTGATAGTATCAAGATAACTGTTTTGGAAGGTTATATAGTTTTTACCCCACCCAGAGAATTGAGGTTGAGATTTAGAGTCTTTACTCCATGTATAAGAAAGGTTTTTACCCTTGGATTGTTCTCCAAAAGAAGGTATTGCTACTACCTTTACCTTTCCCTGACTGCTTACCAGGGCCTTACCTTTATAAAAAGGAGGGGTATATGAATCCACTGCTTCCCAAAGCATATCTACTTCTGAAGGCCTTACTATGATGTTTTTAATTAAATTTCTTCCATTAGGGAGATTTATGCTTGCTGATATGTTTATTGATGTTTCATTGACACCAGTATTAAATTGAAAGGTTTCCTTCCCTACCCCATGCAGTTTTTCTTCTCCGTTGATTGACCAGGATATTAATGCTTTGGTTAAATCAACCACCTGGCTTGTTAAAGATGCTTTTACACTTTCATTTGAAGAAGGATATAAAGGTATAATACTTATACTTATATCCGATTCCCTTGTTTGAGCAAAAACAGAAAATGAAACGAAAATCATTAAGGACAGTATTGAAATTTTTAACAGATATCTTTTCATTATGATAGTTTATATTATACCACTATATATTATTTTTGCTCAGCTTCTTCAAGTTCATCTTTTGCCTTTTTTATTGAAAGAATCTGAGACGGATCTGAAGTAATTATTTGGTCTTCGGTGTATGATGATATTATTTTTATTGCTACATGTTTTAATCCTGCAAAGAAAATTCCTTCTCCAATACCAGACTCTAGAAGAAGATATTTTTCCTCCTCTGTAAGGTTAAAGGTTTTTATCAACACATCTATTGTGCTAGGAGATTGTTTGAGCAGTATCTGTATTGAAGAGTTTGTGATTATAGGGACACCATACGGAGATCTCATAAAGTCACCAACATCTTGGGTAATAGTGGCAAGCCCAAGGTAGTATTTTCTTCCTCGTTTTGCGATTGAATAAAGAAAAGAAGCAGTATCTTCAGATTTCATCATCCACCATGCTTCATCCACCACCATCAATCTTTTCTTTAAATTTTTTCTTACAGCAGTCCATATATAATGCATTACTATATACATTGCGACTGGTTTCAATTCGTCTTCCATGTCTCTTACAGAAAACACAACAAATTTTCTATTGATATCTACATTTGATGGTTTGTTTATGAATGTTGACCAAGACCCTTTTGTGTATTTTACCAATCTTTGCATTACTGACTCACTTCCTTCCATTCCACCTAAAACCATCTCAAAATCTGAAAGAAGAGGAGGTTCAATATTTGAAAAATCAGATTCTGGGGTTATATCTTTTAAGGCATATGTTTCAGCAATTGCTCTATCTACCAGAGCATCTTCTTCTGGGGTAAGCCCTCCGAGCATTAATCTGAACAATCCGACTAAGTTGATTATATTTGAACGAAGTATATCCTCTGCAGATTCATCTTCTCTTGGTATAGGAAGATCAAAAGGATTAATATGATGGTCTGAAGAAAGAGATATATTGAAATACCTTCCCCCTACTGCTTCTGCAAGATATTCATATTCTCTTTCAGGGTCTATGACGATAACATCAATATCAAACATAAGCGAACGAAGAATTTCTAGTTTTGTAGCATAAGATTTTCCTGAACCAGACTTTGCAAAAACAACAGAGTTGTAGTTTTCCAAACTAAAACGATCAAAAATCACTAAACTAGAATTATGTCTATTGACTCCATAAAGTATTCCTTTATCAGAAGTAAGATCAAAAGAAACAAAAGGGAAAATACTTGATAGGGGTTCTGAATTTAGTTTTTGATTTACTTCCAACAAGTCATTTCCTAGTGGTATGGCACTTTTAAAACCCTCTTCTTGTTGGAAAAGAGCAGGTTTTATATAAATGAGTTTTGCTTCAAGCATTGATTTGATTTCATTTTCTGCTTTGAAAAGTTCCATTTCATTATCTGCATAGAGAGTAATATATACTGAAACATCAAACATTTTTTCTTGTGCTTGAATTAAATTATCTCTAAGACTTTCAAGGTCTTGGTATGCTGTATCAAGCATTGGATCACGAACCATTCCTTTTGCTTCTCTTATGTTTATCTGGCTTTGTACCTCTGCAACCTTTTTTTGAAATTGTCTTAATGCAAGAGAAGAATCTATTGGCTGAACAAAGATTGATATATCAAATACCTTATCCAAATTAATTATTGGAGAAAACCAGTTATCAGACAGAAAGCGAGGGTATGAAATTATAAAGAAGGTTCTAGCTATTTTTTCTCCGAGATTTATAGACTTGGGCTCAATTTTAAGTGCAGAAGGAGCAATTATGTCTTCAAGTTCTAATTTTGCTGTTTGATATATTTCTTCTGGCAAAACAGGAAGAATGGAAACATCTGTTTCTTTTTCTTTCCCTTTTATTTTATTACTAAATAATGAATCAAGAATTCCCATAATTATTCTGTTCTTATTTTACCCTCTTTTTCTCCAGGGTTAAACACTTTATAAAATACTTCTACTACTTCTTCAGTTCCCAGTTGTGCCGACTTTATTCCACAACGAGAAAGGCCTTGTTGAATCACCCCTACTCTTTCTTCAAGTTGAGATCTTTTTTCCTCAAAATCAAGTTGTTCTTTCATTTTTGCTTCCTCTTTACTTCTTTTTGAAAACAAGTTTTCAAAAAAACCAGAACTACTTCGTATTGCATTACTTGAATAAGATACTACAACAAAAAAATTTTTTGTCATGATATTTACTGATTCTGTAAAATTATGGATGAACTCTATATATTCTTTTGTTTGTAATTTGAGTAATGGTTCTGTCTGAACTTTCATTCTACTTTCTAAAAGTAATATATATGGTCTTATATCAAGTCTTCTTGATTGAACTGATATTTGGACTGGGAAGTCTAATGTATTTAGAAATCCCTGAAATTGAAAAATAGTAGCCCTTTGCTCTTCTTCTGATTTAAGAGATAGATTTAAAGAGTTTGCTAATACTATCGCTCTTAAATCACCGTTTTTTAAAACGACGATTCCGTCTCGGACTTCCTTTATTGGGACAAACTCTTGTGTTGCTTTTGCTTTAAATGCCATATTATTTTTTTGTATCTAAAACATCCAAACTCCAAGCCAAATCTTTTAATTTACTGCTTGTTAATTTTGGTTCACCTCTTTGTGCGGTTATTTCTGAAACTGCTTCTTTTATCGCTTTTTGTTTTGCCTCCTCTCCTCTTCTTTGTTGCCAGATATATAATTTGTGTTGAAAGGCATATTTTATACCTGCTTCAAGCATGTTTATAAAAGGTTTACCGTTGGGTCGGTAAAAAGCGAGAGCAACTGAAAGTCCACCTACTATTAGTATTGGTATTCCTCCTATTAGTAAACCGAACAATTTGAAAAATAAATAACAAAGCCCTGCTCCTCCAGCCAAATATACAAATTGCCGGAATGAGAAAGGACCGAATATTTTATCTTCTATATCTAAAAATTGCGGAACTCTAAATTGCATCGCATATTTATTATATCATTTACAATCGTTTCTGTATAAGTATTACTCGGGTATTTCTCTGTAAGGGTCAACTTGTTTTTGAGATGTATCTGCTACAGTAGGTTTGTCTGTTTTTTGTATAATCTCATCTTTCTTTTCTTTTGTATTGGTAAAAGTATATTCTGTCTTCTTTGTTTCTGTTTTTGTAGGGCTAGAAAACTTTTGGCTAATTATTGGGAGAGGTTCTTTTTCTTTAGATATTGGTTTTGGTTCTGCTATTTCTTTATCATTAATAGCTGAAGATAGTTCCTTTTTATTCTCAAGGTTCTGTAATACTTCTTTTGGAGACTGGGTTACAAAGTCGGATTCTTTTACCTTTATACTTTCTTTATTATCCTTTATGTCTACTGAAGGAGTTTTAAATTCTTCTATCTTCTTTCTTTCTTCTATTTTTATAAATTCTTCTCTGATTTTTTTAAATATAGTTTCATTTAATTCATTGAGAAGATCATTTACCTGTACTTTTTGTAATCCCATTCTTGCTTCAAGTTCTTTCGGGTAATCTTCAGTGCTCAAGAGGCCACATAGAAGGAGTTCTGTTTCAAGTTCTAGGGTTTCTAGTTGTTCAAAACTATACCCCCTTTTCTGACGCATTCCAAGAATTATGTCTCGCCAATTTATTGCATTTATAGATTGTAGAGTTTCATCAGATAATTCCTTTTTTGCTTTTTCTATTTTAATTTGAAGTAAATCTATTGGTGTATCATTCATATATTTTATTATACACCAAAAATTATTTTTTGGTGTTAGTTTTTTTAGTAATAAAATCTATGTCAATTTTTGGTGCAGGTGTCTCTGTGTTTTTATTTATTGTTTCAAATGGATCAAGAAAAGTCGTCCAATCTCCATTTGAGAGAACAAAATTTATATTTTGTTTCCATTTTGGTTTTTTTTCTTTTAGTTCTGCTTTTATTTTTTCTTCTATTTTTTTATAAATTGGTTCAAAAACCTTTTTATCTATCTCTTTTGATATTTTTTCCGCTTTTTCTTTTGTCGTTCCGACTTCATTCTCTATGTTTAAGGAAAAAATATCTCCATATTCTATTCCAGTAAGAATCAATGCGGTTTCTAAAAATAGGTCATTTATTTCGTTTTCTGTTAATGAGTTTTCTTCTCCTATTTTTTGAACTACTTCTTCCCAATTGAAGGAGTTAATACTTTCCTTTAATTCTTTAGGAATTTCTTTTTTTATTTCTTCAATTTTTTCTTTTAATTTTTCCTTCATTTGTTTTATTTTTCACCGGTATCATTTATTTTAACATCCATCCTTATATTATGTGCTGCATCCCTGTTTGTTTTAAACCAATTCCATTTTGTTATTTTATCTGCATAATCATTAGCCCTTTTTCTGTTTGTCTCCCTTATTGCTTTTTCTTTCTCGTGTTTTTCTATTTTTTGCATGTTATCAATAGTCCTTTTGTGTTTTTTGCCATTTTTATCTTTATATTCTCCCATGCTTGTTTTGTATTTCTTTTCATCGCCGAAATCTATTTCTTCTCCCTTATCTTTTACAACTCCTTCTTTTTCATAATACTCCTCTTGCAACATTATTTGATTTCCCTGTTTGTCTCTTACTCCGGAATCAACCAATTTTGTCTTTTTTACATCCCCAAGCTCTTTTTCTTGATACTTACCACCTGTTCGAATCGCAATCTTTTTATCTTTTTCATTTTGTAATTGAACCCCAGCCTCTTTTGCTTTATCCGACCCATGACCAAACTGAGCACTTATGTCTTGTAATTCTTTTGCTTTTATTTCAATTTCTTTATCTACCTTATCAAGCAAATCTTTGTTTGCATTGAGTAGTGTCTGCAAATCTCTTTCAGTTTTATTTAGTTCTTGCTTTAATCCTTCATCCTCTGACACTTTCAATTCTTCTGCTCTCTTTTGTCTCTTTATCGTTTTCTCTTGTCGTGCTTTTTCATAACCACCCTTCCTTGCTTCTCTGACATTTAGACCAGTTGCAGAAGCGATGCTTTTCCCAGCAATTTTTACACTCCTAGCATCAAAACTACTCTTTCCAGCAAGTTTGCCAACATCTCTTATTCTAGCCGCAAAAAACCCTTTGGGACCTCCTTTTGCTTCTGCTTCGTTTAACCCAGCAGATTTTTCTATGGCTGAGCCTATTCTTCCAAAAGAATTTCTTCCAAGTGCTGCAACCCCACCTGTCGCCGCCATCAATGCAACCCCACCAACCGCACCCCCAAATTTATTCATCATAGCCCCTACTTCTCCTGAGTATTGGACAGCAAGCGCTTTGGCTTTTTGAAGAAGAGCAAAGACTATTCCAAAAGGGATAAGCACTTTCATTATTTTATCCATCCAGTCTGTGGAGTTACCAACATCATAAGTTATGAGTTTAAAAGAATCTCCAAACATTATTATTATATAAAGGAAAAATATGAACAAAGGAGCAAGTAT
>JBBABV010000016.1:0-15725 GCA_041657445.1 Minisyncoccota bacterium
TCTTTAATATAAAAATTAGATTTCATTTTTTACTAAAAGAGCAGTTCCAATTGGGTTTCTTGAAATGTATTCCGGATTTATCTCCTTAAAACCACGAGTCATTGAAAATTTTAGATCAATCTTTTCAGTCACCGAAAGATAATTAAGTTCTAATTCACTTACTTCGTTTGCAAGTGCCCTATATTCATTTTCTAGAGATTTTCTTTCAACTATATTGAAAACTGTCCTTCCTAAGAAAGCAACATAAAGAATTGCAAGTAAGACGATTCCGAAAATTGTTGTATTAAAAAATTTTTTCATTTTGTTATAATTTTTCTATAATTCTTAATTTTGCACTTCTTGCTTTCTTGTTTTCTTTTACCTCATCTTCATTTGGTATAATCGGCTTTTTGTTTATTATCTTTCCCTCTCCGCTTTTTCCTTTTTCTCTAAAAAACCTCTTTACTATCCTATCCTCTAATGAATGAAAAGATATTACAGACATTCTTCCACCTTTTCGTAGAGCATTGAAGGCTTTTGGTAATGCTTCTTCAAGTGCTCTCAATTCATCATTCACTGCAATTCTTATAGCTTGAAATGTCCTTGTAGCAAAATGTGTCTTTCCATGTCTATAAGAAGCAGGAACCGACTTCTCAATAGCAGAAAGTAAGTCGTGTGTGGTTTTAAGTGGTTTGACTTCTCTTTCTTTTACTATTCCTCTTGCTATTCTTTTTGCAAACTTTTCTTCCCCATATCCAGCAATTATTTTTGCTAGACTATCTTCGCTCCATGTATTTACTACATCTTCTGCGATGACTTCTTCTGAAGAAGGATTTTCTTTCATTGTCATAATAAGTGGCTCATCTTTCATAAAAGAAAATCCTCTTCCAGAACCTTTTTCATTACCTTCTGGGTTTAACTGATCTGAACTTAAACCAAGATCCATAATCACTCCATTTACCTCTGTAATTTTTTCCTTCTGAAGTACTTCGTCTAAATTACGGAAATTCTTGTTATAAAATGAAACCCTTTCTATGTTTTTCTGCCAAACACTATTATCTTGATCTATGGCAATAATTCTTGTCTGCTTGTATCTTTTTAGTATTTCCCTGCTGTGTCCCCCTCCTCCATAAGTAGCATCAAGGATTATAATGTTATTCCTTTGGTTTTCGGATAAATTTAACCCATCTATTATTTCTTTTAAAAGAACACTCTTATGCACACTTTTCTTTACTTCACTCATTATTCTTTTTTTGCTAATTTCTCTGCCAAAACATTTGCCTCTTTTTCTACTTTGTTTCTATATTCTTTCCAAATTTTTTCGTTCCAGATTTCTACTCTATCCTCCACTCCAATGACTGCTGTCTTTCCATTAAGTTCTGCTTTCTCCTTAAGAAAATCTGGTATCAGGATCCTTCCGATTGAATCCACACCTGCTTCTGTCGCTCTTCCAAACATATATCTATTAAAACTTCTTTTATCGGCAGTAAGAAATGATAAATCAGAATCAGTATTTGAAAGTCTTTTTGAAACTTTTTCCCATTCTTTTATTGTGAAAACAAATAAGCATTTATCAAGCCCTGGAGTAATAATGACACTCTTTCCCATTTCTTTACGAAACTTAACTGGAAGAGAAACCCTTCCTTTTTCGTCCAATGAATGTATGTATTCTCCGATAAGCATATGTTTTAATGTTATTCACTAATTTCCCACAATTTCCCACTTGATTAACATTGTAAATCAAAAGCGAAAAAGAAGCCAATGGTTACCTGTGGATAACTAAGGATTCTTTGCCCTTCTTTATGGTTATCACCTTCAGAGTGATAACTCTTTTTTATTTCCATTCTAAAAAATCAAAACCACCCTTTCCTTGGTGATTTTTTAAATTTCTCAAGACTCTTTTTATTCAATATGCCTTGGCTTCATTAATGGAAAAAATTGTATTTCTCTTATAGGTTTATCAGCCAAAAAAGCAAAAAGCATTTCACCAAAACCAAATCCACATGTAGGAGGCATTCCATACCCAAGCATTTCTACAAATTCCCAGTCGGGCATCATTGCTTCTTTGTCTCCCCCTTTTATGAGTTCTTGTTGCACTTCAAATCTTTTGGCTTGATCGAGAGGATCATTTAATTCAGAGAAGCCATTTCCTACTTCAGAACCAGCGATGATAATTTGAAATCTTTCTGTAAGTTCAGTATTGTCTTCTCTTGATTTTGACAAAGGAGAAACAAGTTTTGGATGTCCAGTAAGAAAGACAGGGCCAGATATTTTTTTTCTACAGTATTTCCAAAGTGTATCCATCATTCTCTCCATAGTATTTCCTTCATATACTACATCTAACTCATCAAGTTTCTTTACTATCTCATCATAAGTAGTATCAAGCACATCTATTCCAGTTTCTTTTTTTACTACTTCTCTATAATCAATTCTTTTCCATTCTCCCTCAAAATTAAATTTATGTCCTCTTGTTTCAAACTCCATTTTACCAAAGACATCTTTTGCTATTTTTTTATATAGTTCTTCCGCTAATTTCATTCCATCTAGATATGAAGCATAGGCCCAATAGAATTCAAGATTCGTAAATTCTTGAAGATGATTTGCATCAGAACCCTCATTTCTATACGCTCGTCCTATTTCAAATGTCTTTGGAAATCCTGCTGACATCAATCTTTTTTGCCACAATTCACCAATTGATATTCTTAAAAAAAGTGGAAGTTTAAAATCTTCGTTATATGTCTTAAATGGGGTAGCCTCAGCTCCTCCTGTAGTAACTTCAAGAGTAGGAGTTTCTACTTCCATAAATCCATTTTCTTTCATAAAGTTTCTTGTAGTTTCCCAAAATTTATTTTTTTTCTCTAGCAATTCTCTAATTTCTGGGTCCATTAATATATCAAGATACCTTTTTCTAAATCTCTCTTCTGTATCTTGTAATCCATGCCATTTCTCAGGTAGAGGTAATAGACTCTTTGAGAGCATTCGCCATTCTTTAATTTCAGAAGTCTTCTCCCCTCTATTCGTAATAAAGAATTTACCTTTGATTTCTACAAAATCTCCTATATCAACCGCATCTCTAAAGAGAGAGAACATTCTTTCACCTATTATGTCTTTTTTCAATAATCCTTGAAATGACCCTGTGCCATCAAAGAGAGTGATAAATACTATCGCTCCTTGACCTCTTATTGACATTACTCTTCCTGCAATCCATTTTTCTTCTTTACTATTTTCTAACTCTCCAAAAGAGTCAATGACTTCTTTAATTGATAGTTCACGAAAAGATTTAGCTGGATATGCTTCCATTCCTTCTTTCTTAAGAATTTCAATTTTCTTTATTCTTATAGATTTTATTTCATCTATTGATGACATTGTTATTATTTTAACACAAACTTAAGCAACATTTACTATTTTATACCCAACTTCCCCTCCTGGAGTTTTAACTTTTACCATTTCCCCTTTTTTCTTACCCCAAAAAGCACTACCAAGTGGGGATTGATTTGATATTTTTCCAAGTGTAATATCTGCTTCTTCTGCTCCGACTATGATAAAAGACTTTTCCTCTTTTTCACCATCCTTTAGTACAGATATTCTTGAGCCAATAGCTACAGTATCACCACCACCACCTTTTATAACTTTAGAAGATAAAAGAATAGATTCAATTTGAGCAATTCTTCCTTCAAGTTTTCCTTGATCTTCTCTTGCTTGATGGTATTCTGCGTTTTCAGAAAGATCACCAAGCGATTTTGCATGACCTAAAGCATCTAAAATTTCTTTTCTTTTTGGACCCTTAAGTTCATTCAATTCTTTTTGTAATTCTACTTTCTTTTCCTCTGTAATATAATTATCTGATTTATCCATAGATGAATGTTATATCTTTATTGAAAAAAAGTCTATATAAAACTGGGGAAGAGGTGTTGTATAAAATTAATCACATGCGACTTGCTATATGTATGTATATTATGCTATCGTATATCCACATATGGCAAAAGTAGTAATAGAAATAAATAAAAACCCAAACGAAAACAATATGAGTGTTCTTCGTCGTTTTTCAAGAAAAGTTCAGGAATCAAGTATTATCCAAAAAGTAAAGCAAAATCGTTACAATAAACGAAAAGATTCTAAACTCAAAAAAAAGCAGAGCACATTAAAATACCTAGGAAAAAGAAAAGAAAAAGAAAAACTTCGCAAATTAGGTAAAATTCGCTAATTACTTTAACTAAATGGAAAAAAAGTTTGAAGAAATTAAAAACGACATCCTCGGTAAGAGGTATTCTCTGTCTATTGGTTATGTTAGTGAAGAAGAGTCAAAAAGGATAAATAAGAAATATAGAAACAAGAATAAACCAGCAAATGTCCTATCCTTCCCTTTCTCTAATGAAAGTGGAGAAATACTTCTCTGTCCTGATACAATAAAAAGAGATACAAAGAAATTCAGCCGAACTTTTCCCGAACTTTTACAGTTTATGGTTATCCACGGAATGCTACATTTGAAAGGAATGCAACATAGTAGTAGAATGGAGAGAGAGGAAGATAAATATGATAAGAAATATCTCTATCGGAATAGAAGTAGGCTCTGCCAAGACAAGGGTAGTGGTAGGAGAAATAATAAAAGGAGAAAAAAATCCTAAAGTTATTGGCATTGGTGAAAGTGAAACTGTCGGTGTTAGACATGGATGTGTAATGAATCCTACTCAAGTAACTGAATCAATAAAGACAGCAAAAGAAATAGCGGAAAAGACATCTGGGGTAAAAATAAAAAAAGCGGTTGTTTCAATTGGAGGAACAACCCTTCTTAGTATGATTAGTACTGGAGAAACAATTATCTCAAAAGCTGACGGTGAAATAACAACACTTGATATAGAGAATGCACTGGATGACAGTGAGAATAATTTAAATTTTAATAATAAAAAAATACTTAAAATATTTCCTATTTCATTTAAATTAGACGGAAAAGAAATCCTTGGCAGGCCAGAGGGTATGAAAGGAACAAAACTTGAAATAAAAACTATTTTTGTAACTTGTTCTAGCCAATGCTTTGAAAACTTAATGGAAGCAATTACTCTTGCCGGTATTGAACCAATAAATATAGTTCCTTCCCCTCTTTCAATAGGAAATATTGTACTTTCTCAAAAGCAAAAAATAGTTGGAACTGCTCTTGTGGACATAGGAATGGAAACAGTAACCCTAGGAGTTTTTGAAAATGAGACCATTATTTACCTACATTCTTTTTCAATCGGTTCATCAGATATTACAAATGATATTGCACTAGGAATGAAAGTTTCTCTAGAAAAAGCAGAAGAGATGAAATTAGGTAAAATTGAATCTGATCAATCAAAGAAAAAATTGGATGAAATAATAGAAGCAAGATTATCAGATATATTTGAAATAATAGAAAATAACTTAAAAAAAATAAAAAGGAGTGGACTTCTTCCAGCAGGTGTTGTATTCGTCGGAGGAGGAGCAAATATACAGAATCTATCTGAGTTATCAACAGTATTTTTGAAACTACCTTCTCGTATCGGCACTACAGACATTTTTAATAGTAATATAAAAACAAAACTTCGTGATCCTTCTTGGTTTAGTGTTCTAGGTCTTTTGAATTATTCAGAAGATGATTATAACAAAATCGGAAATTCCTTTAATAATTTGTTAGCAAGTGTAGGTGATACAATAAAAAAAGGAATAAAACAACTTCTCCCATAATATAATTTCTTTGTATTTTTGTCCCTTTTCTTTTTAGAATTTTCTGCTATTATAGTAGTGTTATAAATAACATAAATTTAATACAAACAACATGCCAAAAGTAAACCCAGAAATAGAAAGTTTTGCTCGTATAGTAGTAATAGGAATCGGTGGTTCAGGTAAAAACGCAGTGAATCACATGATAAATTCTAAGGTAAAAGGTGTATCTTTTATCGCAATGAATACTGATACTCAAGATCTTCATCATTCACTCGCAGAAAAGAAAATCCATATAGGGAAAAACATGACAAAAGGTCTCGGAGCAGGAATGAATCCTGATGTTGGTAAAAAGGCAGCGGAAGAAACAAAATCAGAAATTCAAGATGTATTAAAGGGTGCAGATATGGTTTTCATTACTTGTGGAATGGGAGGAGGTACTGGCACAGGAGCTGCACCTATCGTAGCAAGATCTGCAAGAGAACAAGGAATACTCACTGTTGCTGTTATCACAAAACCTTTCTTCTTTGAAGGAAATCAAAGAATGAAGATTGCGGAAAATGGAATTGATGAATTATCTAAAGAAGTAGATGCAATAATTATCATCCCAAATGATAGGTTGCTAGAGCTAACAGAACCTGATACTAATTTTAAAGATGCTTTTGCAAAATGCGACAATGTTCTCCGCCAAGCAGTAGAAGGAATATCTGATTTGATTACAATGCCTGGAATTATAAATGTAGATTTCGCAGACATAAGAGCTATCATGTCAAATGCAGGAAGTGCCCTTATGGGGATAGGGACAGCGTCAGGAGAAAAAAGGGCTGAGAAGGCTGCTCTTCAGGCAATTAACTCCCCTCTTCTTGAGGTTGCTATAAATGGAGCAAAGGGTGTATTGTTTGCAATATCAGGTGGAGACGACATAACTATTCACGAGATTAAAGAAGCAGCAAAGATAATTACTGAATCTATTGATAAGGAAGCAAAAGTAATTTTTGGTACCATCAAGGATGAAAAAGCAAAAAAGGGAGAGATTAAGGTTACTGTTATTGCCACAAATTTTGGCAATGAAGCATCTCGTAAAAATCTTTTTTCTAATTCAAATAATTTCAATCACACCACACTAAAAGAGGAAAACGCAAATACCGCAAAAAAGGAAATTCATAATAGTATCCAGAATAGAAATGAAAGCAATATAAAGACAGAAAAAAAATCAGAGCCTGAAGAAATAGTAATTGAAGATGATGCCGATGAATGGAGTGCAGTTCCTGCTTTTTTAAGAAGAAATAAAAAGTAGTTCTTACTTAAATTAAAATATAATTTAAAAAATGGTACACGATTTAATCATCATAGGAGGAGGGCCTGCAGGTACTGCAGCTTCCGTATACGCAGCTAGAAAAAGACTTAATACTATATTCATCACAGATGAATGGGGAGGTCAAAGCACAGTGTCAGAAGAGATATATAATTGGATTGGCACTGTCGCTATCTCTGGAGCAAAACTTGCAGAAAGTTTCAAGAATCATGTAATAGCTAATACTGGAGATACTCTCTCTATTAAAGAAGGTGAAAGAGTCGAAACTATCACAAAAGAAGAATCAGGGAATGAAAAAACTCTCTTCAAAGTAAAAACAAATAAAGGCAATGAATACCTATCAAGAACTATCTTAATCACCACAGGCAGTTCAAGGAAGAAGTTAATAGCTAAAGGTGCAGACAGACTGGAACACAAAGGACTCACCTACTGTGCATCTTGCGACGGACCGCTTTTTGATGGAATGCCTGTAGCTGTCATCGGTGGAGGTAATTCCGCTTTTGAATCTGCTGCTCAGCTTCTAGCATACTGTAGCGAAGTGACGATAATAAACAGAAGCGACACATTCAGAGCAGATGAAGTAACAGTAGAGAAAGTCTTAAAGAACCCAAAAGTAAAAGTGCTAAAAGGTGCCGAGATTCTTGAAGTTAAAGGAGACAAATTCGTAGAAGGTATAGTATATAGATTAAAATCTGACACAGAAGGCAAGGAACAAGAATTAAAAGTATCAGGAATCTTCGTAGAGATAGGTCAGATACCTAGCACTTCTTTTATTAAAGACATCGTAGCACTTGATGAATTCGGAAGAATTAAGATTGATGCTTGGACTAACCAGACAGAGACTAAAGGAATTTGGGCTGCTGGAGACTGCACGAATATCTTGTATCATCAGAACAATATCGCCGCAGGTGATGCTGTAAAAGCACTTGAAGATATTTATGTTACTTTGAATGCGAAATAGGTTTTGAGATATTTTTAAGGTAAAAGAATAGATTATAGATTAGTATAAACTTGATTAAGAATTTATAAATTAATCCTAAATCTCGTTCAAAAAAGGACTATTTTAAAATTGTTTTTGAAATTTTGACAAAGTGTCAGTACTCGTGCTATAAATAACGAAATAAATCTGGCTTTTCAAGGCCATTTTTTGTTTTTTAAAAAAGGAGGATAGGTGAAAATTAAAATAATTCCTTTCATTATTTTTTCTTCGGTTGGAGGAATTGGTGTGCTAGCATACTATGCTACACTAATTCTATTAACCGAGAAAACGAAATTGTTGTATTTATTTTCTGCAATTATTGCATATGCGGTAAATACGATAATTTCATTTCCTCTTCATAAGTACATTACCTTTCGGGGTAAAGCACAGAAGAGGAAAATTTATATCCAGTTTATAGTATATGTGGGCATAACACTCGCATATTTTTTTATAAATTGGATTTTTCTCGGTTTAATAACCGAAATTTTTAGTATTTCTTATGTTATTTCTCAAGGAATACTAACCGTGGTTTTATCATATCTTAACTTCGGTGCCACAGACGAAGTTTTCAAATAAAAACCCTTTACAGGACAAATTGTAAAGGGTTTTTAAGTTTTAAACTCAATAATTTTTAGAAATGGTGAAAAAAGCAGAAAGTCAATTTCTAAAGTGCATCTAATGCATCATCGGCTAGGTCTTCTGCTTCGTTTGCTAGGTCTTCTGCTTCGTCATAATTTCTATCATCAAACTCTTCTTCGGCATCATCAAGCCTTGCCTTAGCTTTTTTAATAATCTTTCTTGCATCCCTTACATCATATCCATCATCATCCATTTCATCTATTTCTTCTTCCGCATCATTGATAGCATCTTCCGCATCATTGATAGCATCTTCTGCATCCTCCTTGTTTCCCCCTCCTGCATCACTATATGCATCTTCTGCACTATCATATGCATCATCTGCATATTTTAATGCTTTTGAAAAATTACCACTGAAGAAGAACTTTACCGCATCAAGAATATCTTCTTCTGCGTTAGCAATATTTTTCTCTGCTTTTGACACATTTGTATCTGAATCATCTACTTGATCCTCTGCATCTTCTATCATTTCTAATGCATCTTTAATTTTATTCTTTGCATTTTTCTCTTCTGCTGTAGAGTTAACACTTGAAGAAGAAAGCTGATTTTTAAGTGAAGTAATCTCTGCATTTAAGGACACTATGACCGATTCAGGATACATTCTCTCGCCAGTTGAAGTAGTAGTGACACTTCCTCCACTCATCAATTCAAGATATTTTGCTTTTGATTTTGGACCAAAGAGACCATCTACAGGAGACAATGAATTCGCTGCTTGCCATTTAGCTACTGCATCTCTCGTTAGGGTTCCATATGTATCTGTCTCTTTTCCGATTGAACCAACACCTGAAGAGGCAATAGTAAATCCAGAACTATTTAAATACTGTTGAAGACATCTTACATCTTCCCCTTTGGATTCATCTTTAAGACTTCTATTAAAGTTACAAACTGATGCATCTGTCTCTATTGCAAAGATTGCGATTGCAAAGAGAAATGCGAATTTAAGTATATTTTTATTCATAAAAATGTTTGGGTTATTTATAATGTTTATTATATTAAATTAGTGCCTACATTATATCATTTTATCATTTTCTTTGCGAATGTGGTGGAGACCTGCCTGCCGTCAGGCAGGGATTTGGTCACGGATAATTTCCTCGCCGTCGCTCGGAAATTTCCGCGACCCCGCCTCGCGACCTCGCCTGTTGGCTCGGTATCCGCTCCGGCTTTCTTCATCTCTCCGCCTCCTTACATAGACCCACTACCCAAGAGAGCATAAATGCTCTCTTGGGTAGTGGGTTGCGGAGGTGGAGAGATTTGAACTCCCGATTGGGTTTCCCCAATGCCGGTTTTCGAAACCGGTGCCTTCAACCACTCAGCCACACCTCCGTGCGATACTTCTTAGAATCTTCGCATATTTACATAAAAAAGCGAGCAGAAGTGCCTTTTGATTATTTTTTCAGTCACAATCATTTCAACCTCTTCCCTCTCACCAATGCTCCGAGAATGTTCTCAAGCTTCATCGTAGCTACACCTGTCACTTTATCAGCACCTCCGTAGTAAATAAAGACGATACCTTTTCTGATCACCATTCCGCAAGGGAAAACTACATTCTTCACTATGCCTTCTTTTTCATACTGCTCTTCAGGTTCAAATATCGGATCTGCACTTCTAGCTAACACTATCGCAGGATCTTTTAAATCAAGAAGTAATGCCCCGACTCTGTATGTGCTGTGCCCAAGCGAAACTCCGTGATAGAGCAAAAGCCAACCGTACTTGGTCTTCACAGGTGGAGCCCCTATTCCTACCTTCCAGCTATCCCATTTATTCTTTCTCGGACCTATTATTCTGATACATTTATCAAGCATTTCTTTTTTGAAATCAAGATTTTTCAAAAAGTCTCCGCAAATTTCTCCCCCCATTCTATGCAGAACGAAGTACCCCTCTTTGAATTTCTCAGGAAGTAAGCAAGTGTCTTTATCATCCATACCCTCTGGAGTGATCAAAAATGGCTTTGACCATTTTTCCCATTTTCTAGCAAGGAAATCTTTTTCTAAAATATATGAAACTGCCACTCTCGGAGGACCAACTCCGTCAAAAGCAGTGTAGCAATTAAAAATCTTGTTCCCTATCTTAGTTAATCTTGGGTCTTCACAACCCGAGTTTGCATTCTGTATTTTCTTATTTTCAAAGTCAGCTCTTGGGACATAGACAGGTTCACTCAACCTCTCATCAACACTAAATCCATTCTTACTCACAGCATAGCCAAGCACGGAAGTATTGTCTTCTGACAATGCTCTGTATAGAATATGCACTTTTCCATCAAGCTCTATTGATGCAGGATTAAATGTCGCCTTGCTTTCCCACTTGTTCTCGCTAAGTGGAGAGATGATGGGATTCTTCTCGTATCTTTTGAAATGCCAATCTGCACTGTATTTCGGATGCATTGTGAAGAGAAGGTCATTAAAATCAACTTTTGCCGAACACACAGTAGTGTCTGCTGAGCCATAGTAGATGGTGAGAATATCTTTTTCTAGAATAGCACCACTTGGAAAGATGACATTTGGGACAAAACCAGAAAGCTCTACTGGCTCTTCGGGAACGAGTATCGGACCTCTCGTTCTTCCTATGATTTTTAATGGATCATTGATATCTAAAAGCAGTGCTTCAATTCCAAATATTTTATTTGGGGAATCATTAAAATAATTCTGAATATGTGAGTACACCAGAAGCCAACCGTATTTGGTCTTAATAGGTGGAGCACCTACTTCTATATGGTCAGAATCATTTCTCTTTATATTGATAGTATACTTATCTACATTCTTCTCCCATTTTTTCCAAAAAATTGGATTCCATAAATCTTCTATTTTGTCTAGCAATACTATCACTGTCTTAGAAGGTGGTGAATCGGTGTATAGAGAGAAAATCACTGCAACCTTGCCCCCAATTCTTTCAGGAAAAAGTGTCATCGCTTTTGCATTGAAAGGGGTGATGAGATGCTTCTCTTCTATCCTCTTTAGATTAGTTGATATAGCAAGTCCGACTTTAATACTTCCAGAGTCCGGAGGATATTTAGAAAGTGCAGTGTAGAAAGTATAGTACTTACCTTCAAAATGTGTGGTTCTAGGATCCTCGCAACCATACCTATCCCACACCTCACTTGGAATGATGAATGGTCTTCTATTCTCAAAATGTATTCCGTCATCGCTCTCCCCTATACCTATGGTAGAAATCTGTTTAGGGTTCTGAAGTAAATCAATAGATGATATCGCCCTATAAAGGCCATAAGTTTTCTTGCCTTTTTTAATAGCACACATATTGAAAACAGCAAAACCTTCCCAGTAGTGGTTTCTATCGGGAACCATTATTGGATTTTGTTCAGATCTTTTTGTTACAAACATTAATTCAATGATATCATATTTTCCTTTTTAAGTTTTATTGATTTATCTTTCTTCATACTTTCTAGTAATTCGTCAAGTAGTATAGAAGCAACTCCAATATGCTTATCTCCTCCTCCATAATACACGAAGAGCCTATGATCTTTAATCACAGCCCCACTTGCATATACTATCCCTGGTTTCCAGTCATTTTCATACCATTCTTTTGCTTCAAGTATTGGTTCCTTGCTACGATAAAGAACCTTTTCAGGATCGTTTAGGTCAAGTAAAAGTGCTCCCA
Organism: Minisyncoccota bacterium; assembly: GCA_041657445.1. GTDB lineage: Bacteria > Patescibacteriota > Minisyncoccia > Phycocordibacterales > UBA9973 > UBA9973. Next base: position 12,198 of record JBBABV010000016.1, read on the forward strand.
GTTTATATTTTCCAAAATCATTCTTCTCCATAGCATGATATAGAAGAAGCCAACCATCCTTCGTCTTAAGTGGAGGAGCTGAAGCACTTCTAGTACGAATATGCCAAGATACTTTGTGATCTGGTATCTGTTGAGGGTCTGGAGCATCAATGCCTTTTGGAGTCTCGCTGTAATGCAATTTGTTTACAAAAGCTATATGAACTCTATTAGAATCTCCTTTGTCTAAATTATGAAATACAGCAAACTTTCCATTAAACTTTTCAGGAAAAATCACCCAATTCTTTTGTCGGTCGCCAGGGTGTGATAGGTATGAAAGACTATCCCAAGTCCATCTCTTCTCATTTAAATCTTTTTCAGATATTGAAGTCACTCCCACACGAATATCATTCCAGCTTTTAAAAATATTGAATGTCATATATATTCTATCCTCAATCTTTACAGTTCTTGGGTCTTCACATCCTCCCCATCCACCTCCTGAAGAATACAGACTTGTATTGTATTCAGGTGGAAGATATGAAGTATTGTTCTCATGGACTGGAAAATCTTCTTTAACGAGATATACAGGGTATGGTAATCTTTCATCAAAATTTATACCATCTTTACTAGATGCATATCCTATCCTTGAAAGTCCATCAGGACCGAGAGCACGATAGAATAAATGAACCCTACCATTTGACATCACTACTCCGGGGTTAAATACAGCCATTGATTCCCAAGAGTTAGTATTTGGTCCGAGAATCGGATTGCTATAGTATCTTCTTAATCTTAGTCCTTCTTCTTTTTTTGTTAGTGTGTGTTTCTTTTGTCTTAATACTTTTTTGGTAGACTTCTTAACAGGTTTTTGGGAAATCTTTCTTGCACCAACTTTTTTCACACTAACTTTTTTTGATATTTTTGATTTTATCTTTTTTTCCTTCTTGAGCGACTTTTTTATTTTATTTTTTTTATTTTCTACCATATTTATCTTCATAACGAATAATATCTTCTTCGTCGAAGTCGCCAGTGCATATCTCTAGTACTTTTACTCCATTTGGTCCTGCAGTGATTCTATGTGTAGATCCTGCTGAAATATTGCTCTCATCACCTTCTTTGAGAGAGTATTTTACTCCGTTCATCTCCATCACTCCATCACCTTGAATTATTTTCCAAAATTCTGATCTTTTAGCATGACTTTGAAGACTCAATTCTTCATTAGCATTCACTGTGAGAATCTTGACAGTAGAAGAAAGATTGTGGACGAACTGTCTAAAGTTCCCCCAAGGTTTTTCTATTTGAAATGGTTTTATCTCTTGCCCTGCCATATTTAATATTATTATATCGCTTTTAATTAAAAGGACAATACTTTTTGCATTAATTTATCTGCTGGGAGAAATTCTCCTTTGAGCGGAACGAAGAATTTGCCCCTAACCCTTGTCTTATCTGCTGAAACAGGCACCCCACTTGCTTTTAACATCTCTTGGTCGTTGTAATTATCCCCTATAGCCATCACTTCTTCCTTTTTCAATTTAAATATTTTCATCATATTCTTAATTCCGAGAGCTTTGGTTTGCTTGCCTTTTATTCCGATATCATATGCTTCTCCATTCCAGACTGTGTATAGATTCCTGTCTTTTGCTACTATCTTCTCAATCTCTGGAACTTTTTTCTTACAGTGAATAGTGATGATGAATTCTTTTGGTTCAAAGCCTTTTATGTTTTTGCTTTTTACTTCTTTCAAGAGTGGAAATATTTTTGTAAAATACTTATAACTATTAAAATGCTGATATACCTTTCCTTGATACCAAGTTGCAGAACCATTTTCGTATGTAAGACTAACAAATGGTAAAATCTCTCTAAACATCTCTTGCAACATATACAAACCTCTTCCAGAACTAATGTTTATCAAAAAACCTTTTTGGTTTAGTCTTCTGATTTGCTCTATTTGTTTTTTTGCAATTACTTTAGTCTCAAGTGTGGTAGTATTCCCTACCTGCTTTATTTTTGTTCCTCTTGGCACTAATACACCATCAACATCAAAGACTATCATCTTGATTTTCCTTACTTCTTCTTTTGTGATTTCTTCTATTGGTTTCATTTTTCTATTTTCTTCTTTGTGTAATTATTAAGAAGTTCGGAAGAACTTCTTATCTTTCCTCCTCTTCCAACATTAAATATCATTTCAATATTTAATCTCTTGCAGAGTTCAACATCTTTATATAGATACGAATGAGGATTTTTAGCATCTTTTTCATTTCTATCACCACCATTTGCAAATACATGCGGTCTAATTTTTTTAAGTTCTTCACTCACACTCATATCAATCGGATTCTTCTTGTGACTTGAAATGACCACTCTGTCAACAGAACGAAAAGCAGATATTACTTCTGCTCTGTCTTTTGCAGACATAAAGCCAAAGCCTTTTTTTTTCTTAATCCAATAGTCATTGTTAATCACCACTACTAACTTATCTCCAAGTTTTTTTGCTTCATTAAACAATCTCACATGTCCAGGATGAATAGGGTCAAAACCACCACTTACCATTACTATTTTTTCTTTCTTTTTAGAATCTTTTGATTTATTTTGTGGCATAACAAAAAAATTAATAGCAAGTAGTTTTAATTGCTTCTGTTTATTATACCACTCAAATTTATTTTTCTTTTAAAGAAATCTGTGGAAAACTTTTTGGTAGATGAAAGAAATAAGTTTTGCGATTTTTCTTAAAATAAGATAATATGTGATTGTTAGTTATTTTGGCCCTATCGTCTAACGGTTAGGACATCGGCTTTTCAAGCCGGTAATCCGGGTTCGATTCCCGGTAGGGTCACCAGAACCGATCTGATGTAAATATTAACATGAAAGAATATATACCATTATCTGAAGGAGCAAAAATACTACTCAACACAGTACAAAAGGAATTATTTCCTGTTCTCAATGAATTAAAACAGCTATTGGTAAATATTCAAGGATTAAGAATTAATTGTCCGCTATACTCAAAACAATTAATTGAATATCAAACAACCTACGAAGATACAGCAAAAAGATTTTTTGTCATCGTTCAAAAACTTGAAACACCTGATATTTTATTCAAAGATCTTCCACAAGACATTCAAAATATCGCTTCGTATTTTCAATTTGAAAATGCTGTAGGAAAAAATATTAATGAAGGTTCGAAATATGTCGAAATTATTGATAGAACCCTAGACAGAAAAAGACAAATAATCTTCAATTATCAAACATTATTTGTAGCAATACTAGCTATAGCAATCAGTATTATTTTTAACATCTAATAGGGAGAATAGAAGTACTTTTAATTTTTAATTTAATAAAAATATCTTAATATTAAAAAAAATAAGCAAATCCATATGCTAACTATAGTATGTGGATGAAAAATCACAAATCTGTATACTAGAATTATCAATATGAACCTCTCCTTACCCCAAAATACGAAGGTTAGGCAAATTAATTTCTAATGATTCGACCATCATACCATATTCTTTTCTAAAGGAAATTTCGTAAGGTGTCTCTCCATTTAAGCATTGTCTCGGCGTG
>JBBABV010000017.1:0-12628 GCA_041657445.1 Minisyncoccota bacterium
AGTATAAAACCACCCACGAGTTTGATCTATGGCTTCAGATATAAAGTCAGCAGGGTATCCCTCGCCCTCTACCCATTCTTTATTTTCAAAAGGATAATGGTCTTGAGAAAAAGGCATAGTCCCAGAATCAAGCCAGACATCCATCACTTCTTTTGAACGAGAAAGCCTTTCTCCACAATCACAAACAAGTTCCACTTCATCTATATATGGTCTATGTAAGTCAAGTTCATAGTCTTCGTTGTGAGGGAGGGGGGTGAAATCTAGTTCTCTTATTTCGGCATTTTCAAAATATGGAAAATTTTGATATTTTGAAAAAACATTTTTCTTTTCACATCCTTCAGAAAGTAAAAATAATCCTCTCGTCACATCTCCATGAGTAACAATTAAGATATTCTTATCAATATATTTTTGTTCAATTTCATATATAAAGGAATTTATCCTTCTGAAAAACTCAATCTGTGATTCTCCTCCTTCTGGTTTATATGTAAATCGGTTTGATTCTTTTTCTAATTCTTTTCTGTAATCTTTATAATCTTTACCATCAAAAATTCCCACATGTATTTCTCTTAATCTTTTATCAAAAATAATTTTTTCTTTTGAAATGTTTAATTTATCTGCAACAACTGAAGTAGTTTCTTTTGTTCTTAACATATCAGAAGATATGATAAAGTCTATTCTTTTATCAATTAATTCTTCTGCATTCTTTTCAGCCTGTTTCTTCCCTTTTTCGGTAAGTGGATCTACCTTTGTGGGATTTGAGGATGTTATTCCTTTGACATTACCCTCCGACTCCCCATGTCGCATTACAAAATACTTGTTGCCTGATTTCTTAGTTTTCTTTTTTAGTTCTTCTAAGCCACCAATAGTGTGTATTTTATTGCAAGATTTACAAGTCCACACTGGAAGTGGTGTCCCCCAATACCTCTCTCTTGATATCGCCCAATCTTTAATCTCTCTGAGCCACTCACCAAATCTTCCTTCTCTTAAGTGAGATGGTTCCCAGTTTATATCTTCATTTTCTTTGATAAGTTTCTCTTTTATCTTCTGGTCTGACATCCTGATATACCAAGAGTCTCTTGCATAGTAAATGAGTGCAGTATGACATCGCCAACAGTGAGGATATGAGTGTTCGTACTTTTCTTTGTGGAATAATAAATTTCGATGTGCAAGGTCTTTGATTACATCTATTGCTACCTCTTCATCTCTTACGAATCTACCCTCAAATATTCCTGTACCTTTTAGGAATTTTCCATCTAGCCCGACGAGATGGTGTTTAGGTAACCCAATCTCTGTTCCAAGCATAAAGTCGTCTTGCCCATACATTACTGCAGTATGCACTACTCCTGTGCCGTCTTCTGTAGTTACGAAGTCTGCGGTATAGACCTTATATGCTTTTTCTATTTTTGGTTTTTCACTTTCTGAAATAGTTTCCTTAAGATACGGATAAAGTGGTTCGTATTCTATGCTTGCTAAATCAGATCCTTTAAGTTCCTTTAGGATTTTATATTCATCTGATATAACAGCCAATCTTTCTTTAGACAAAATAAGTGATTCGTTTACAACTTCTATCATTACATATTCAATATCCTTCCCCACAGCAAGAGCCACATTCCCTGGAAGTGTCCAAGGTGTGGTAGTCCATGCGAGAATGTAAGTATTATCATCTACCAGAAAGTCACCAATCTTCTGCCCTTTTTTTACTTTAAACTTTGCATAGACTGATAGGTCTTTTACTGTCTCATAACCCTGTGCAAGTTCATGAGAAGAAAGTGCTGTTCCACATCTAGGACACCAAGGCACTACTTTATAATCTTTATAAAGTAAACCTTGTTCATTTACTTTTTTGATAATATTCCAAACAGATTCTATGTAAGAATTGTGATAGGTGATGTAAGGATTCTCTTGATCTACCCAATATCCGATTCTCTCTGTAAACTTTTTCCAAAGATCTGTGTATTCCCACACACTCTCTTTACATTCTTGATTGAATTTTGCTATTCCGTATTCTTCAATCGCTTTTTTAGAATTAAGCCCTAATTTCTTCTCTACCTGAAGTTCAACAGGAAGTCCGTGAGTATCCCAACCACCTTTTCTTCTTACATGGTAACCCCTCATGGTCTTGTATCTTGGAATTACATCTTTGAATGCTCTCGCCAGAAGATGATGAATTCCCGGCTTTCCATTTGCAGTAGGTGGACCTTCATAAAAAACAAATTCTTTTTTTCCTCTTGATTTCTCTAATGACTTTTCAAATATCTTACTCTCTTTCCAAAACTCTAAAATTTTTTCTTCTCGTAGGACTACTTCTATTTTTTTTGTATTGTTTTTAGTTTCTTGAAAATTATCTCCTCTTTTGGGGTTATTTTTTTCTTTTGATTTCATTTTAATATATTTTCTATTATTTTACCTCTCTGTTTCTATACTCAGAAAGAAAGTCATTTACATTTTTCATCCCAATTAATTGAAAAAATTTTGCCTTAAACACTACAATCTTTTTTTCTTTTTCTAGAATTTTTTTTATTCTTTCATTATTTATTAAAACTTTTGAAGCAAGATACTTTTCATCAAAAGTATATTTTTCATTTCTTTTCCATATTTCATTTGTTACTTCTTTAAGAATTACTATGGGAACACTAGGAAAGCCTTCTATAGTATCTTGATTTGACCAAAATCCCTCCATTCCTTTTATTATTTCTTTTAATTCTTGCGTGGATGCTTCATTTACCAACTTTTTAATAACCTTTTCTCCAATCTCTTCTACGGTGATATATCTACTGTGTTCTTTCTTGAGGGAGTCGTCTTTTGACCAGACATTAACACCAAAAATTTTTCCTTGATTTATATGCTTAAACTGTTCGTCTTTAATAAAATCTACAGTTAGATCGTTGATTTTAAAATAACCCTTTGTACTCTTTTTACCTTCCCCCCCTAGATACTCAAAACCCCCTGAAGGAAACTCAAATTTCTTTTTAAGTTCTTCTTTATTTTCACTATTTTCCCCAAAAGATTCTTGAATATTCATTCTATGTATTTGATTAGTATAAGTTAATTATATTATTACATATAAATAGTCATTTAATCAAATTTTTTCTCTTTAGAATAAGTTACATTTTTTCTACTATTTTTATACCAAGAAGCCAAAGACCATTTTTAAGAATTACAGAAAATGCATTTGTGAGAGCAATTTTATATTCACTGGTTGGGTCTTCTTTATTAAGAATCTGAGTATTACCATAAAAAGTATTAAAGGCTCGTGAAATTTCTATGAGATATGTAACTATGTGGTGGGGTTCAAATTCTTCTACTGTTCTTTTTACTACTTCGGGGAAAAGGTATAGCATCTTTTCTATCTCTGTAACATCTTTTGGAAGACCCTCCTCACCATACTTTGCTTTGATGTTTTCATAATTAATTGAATTAGTAAAAATATTCTCCTCATTTGCTTTCTTTAGTATTGATTTCGCTCTTGCATACGAATATTGAATATATGGACCTGAATCTCCTTCAAAAGAGATTGATTTCTCAAAATCATAAATGATGTCTGCACCGATTGATTGTTTTAATATAGAATACTTTAATGCTCCTACTCCTACTACTTCGCTAATCATCGTTTTTTCTGATTCAGTAAAATCTCTTTCTTTTATCTTTTCTAAAATCAGGTTTTTGATATTAAGTATAAGAGATTCACCTGTGATGATATTGCCTTTTCGTGAAGACATCTTCCCTGTAGCAAATCTCATCATTCCGTGAGTGATATGCTTCATCCTTGAAGCAATGTTTTGATTTATATTTTCTATCGCTTTTCTTACTACCTTCATGTATTCTCCCTGCTCAGTAGCAGTTACTGTGATAGAAATATCAGGATTTTCTTTTTCGTACTTTGTGAGAGCAAGACCTATTTCTTTGGTTTCATAAGTCGGAAGCCCATTCTTCGTAATGAAAACTCTAGTATGAAGCTTTGGATCATACTTTTCTGCTTTGAATACTATCGCTCCGTCAGATTCTTCAAAGACTTTTCCAGTGTTTTCCTTAACAATCTTCTCTCCAATCGGAGCCATTTCACTCTCAAAGAAATAATAGTCAAACTTCGTACCTAGTGTCTTGTATATTATTTCAAAAGCATCTAGGGTTATTTTTCTTCCCCATTCATAAAGCTCATTTATCTTCTCATCGCTTTTTTCATAAACTTTTATATTTATTGCATCTATTTCTTCTTTTATCTTTTCGTTAGTTTCATATTCGTTTGATGCAAAAGAGTAACACTCTCCTATGTATTTTGCTTGTTCGGAGATTGAGAGACTTTCATTTGGTTTACCTTTTTGTAAAAGTCCCCATATTGCCTTGCCCACATGGAGTCCTATATCTCCTTGATAGTTTGCTCTTACTGTTTTTGCACCTGAAAATTCTACTAGCCGAGAGATTGACTCACCTATCGTATTTGACATCAAATGCCCTATATGGAATGGCTTAAATGGGTTTGGCTGAGTGTATTCAATCATCACTTTCTTACCTGAGAGAATGTCATTTTTACCATAATTTTCGTCGTTGACGATTTCAAAAATACTCTTCTGAAAAAAATCTTTTTTAAGATAGAAATTTATAAAGCCTGGTTCACTAGCCTTTATTTCAAAAAATTTACTTTTATTTTGAATCTTGCCACCAATTACATCTGCTACTTCCATACGAGATGGTTTTGATTTTATCGTTTCAAATTTTTTCCAGCAAATCATTGCAACATTCGTAGAATAGTCTCCATTTTTCAAATTCTCCGGATGCTCTACAGCAAAATCCACATCTTCAATACTTAATTCTTCTAGTGCTTCTTTTATTAAATTTTTAATTTTTTCCTCCATTTTCTTTATTTTTAAAAAAATTCTTCTAATACCCTCACTTAATTTAAAAAATTATTTTATCTCTCCGTTGTTTTTTTAATTTAATATTTTAAAAAAGTTTTTCGCTTTTAAAGTATAACTTTTTCAATAAAAAATTATTTTCTCCCTGTAGAACCAAAAGCTCCATCTCCTCTCTCTGATTCTCCAAGCTCTTCTACTTCTTCAAGTTCTGCTATCGCTACAGGATAAATGATGAGTTGGGATACCTTATCTCCCTTTTCTACAGTATAGGGTTTATCTGAAAGATTTACTAGATGGGTATTGTATTCCCCACGAAAACCAGAATCAAAAACCCCTCCCATAGTATGTAGCCCCACTTTTGAAATACTTGATTTGTCTTTGATAATTCCAGCATATCCCTCATTAAATTCAAGTGCGAAACCATGAAAAAAGATATGGTGTCCCATAGGTGGTATAGTCACCTCTTCCATTGAGAATAAATCCATTCCGACATCACCCTTTAATGCATAGCTTGGATGTCTTGCTTCACTATTTAATTTTTTAATTTTTATTTTCATTTGAAATTTAACTTAGCTTGGGTTGATTTTTACTTAAACTCTATCACCAATTTTGAGTCTAAAGCTTTTGCAATCTTTTGTAAATATTCTAGACTTGGATTGTGAAGTCCTCTCTCTAGCCGTGATACTGCTGACTGTCCTGTGCCGAGCCGTTTAGCTAGAGCTTTTTGAGATATGTTCTTCTCAATTCTTTTAACCATTATGGACCGAAGCATTGCATATTTTGGTTCAAGTTCATCAAACATTTTCCGCATTTTTGGATCTTTCATTGCTTCATTGAAATGATCCTCAAAAGGAATTGGGTTTATTTCGGTTATCTCTTTATATGTACCATTTTCGTTTATTTTTTTATTTTTTTTCATATAAGATATAATATCACATATATGTAATATTATGCAAATAATAATTTCTTTCTTTTAAGGGCTGTGTTAATATCTTTCTTTGATATCTTTTTACTCGTCTTTTTAAAAGCATGAATAATCCAAGCATTTCCGTCACAGAATGTATAAATTATCCTTATGCTTAAAGATTCATTGATACGAAGCTCAAAAAGTCCATTTCCAATGTTTTTGGAAATTGGCATGGTTAATTCGCTTCCATAATTTTTCAAATCACAAATCGCCTTGAAACACCCTGTACAAGTGCGATCATCTAATGCCTTTATATATTCAAGTATTGAATCACTTATATAATTAACTCTAATTTGGACCATAAATATTGTTTTGGCCCTCTAGGAGTTCTGTTATTTTTTAAACTTTTATTTACTCTACTTTTATATTCTTTTGTTTACTTTTTTGATTGAATTTCTTCTTTCTATTTTAAATTCTCTACTTAAGAATCTTCTTTATTTCTTTGTAAACCCTTTCGTGAATGTTCTTTGGTATATCAAGAATATCATTCGTCACACAATCAATCTTTACCCAGTTCTTTTGTGTTTTAGATAGCCATAGTGCTGACTTTGCAGAATTTGCAAGATAGTCTACATCACCCTCTACGATATCCTTCTTCTTGCCTGTATATGCACGATTAGTCTTTCCATTTCTCTCTTTGATCAATTTGAGGATCGTCTTTAGGGGAACACTTAAATATATTACTTTGTCGGGCTTGGGAATTTTAAAGACTCCATACTCCATCTCATCTAGCCATTTGATGAAATTCGCTCTCTTCTTCGCACTCTTTATCTTCCCTCCTTGATGTATTTGATTTGCACTCACATATCTATTTGATAGAACTATGTATCCTTCTTTAAGCCATTTACGAATATTCTCGCTTGATTCCCATCTGTCAGCAGCATAAGCGATGGAAGCAATCTTTGGATGAATTTTAGTCCAATTATAATACTGTTCTGAAAGACAATGTCCTATAAAAGCACCGAAAAAATTCTTGTAATATTCAGGAAAATCAAGGACTTTTACTTTTTTGCCCTCTTTTTTCAATCTTTTTTCAAGCAGTTTAATTTGGGTAGCTTTTCCACTACCATCTGTACCATCTATCACTATTAGTTTGCCTTTTTTGTTGTTTAATCTTTTTTGCATGATTTTACTTTTCTCCTAATTCTTTTAATGCTTCGCTTGCATAATACAAAACATTCGGACGAAGGTCCATCTCTTTTAGTTCTTCCATACTTACCCATCTTGATTCTCCTCTTTCATGTTCTTCTTTTGCTTCAGCTACCTTGTCTGTAAATGCTTTTGCAAAATATATCAAAACTATATGTCTGTGAGATTCTTTTACATAATGAGTACTTAAATATCTCGGACTTATCAAGTGTTTATAATCAATCTCATCTTCTAGTGGTGGCTTCTCGCCAATGATTTCCACATCCAATCCCACTTCTTCTTTCACTTCTCTTATTCCTGCTTCTATTGGATCCTCATCAAGTTCAATATGCCCTCCCACTGAAAGCCATATCTTGTGTTTATCATGCATTCTTAAAAGAACTTTGTCTTTATAAACAATGAATACCTCTACTGTAAAATCTACTTTTTCGTGAATGTGTGGCATGTTTAAAAATATTTAAGTATTCTTTTATTTCTTTAATTTTAATATTTTACCACTTGTTAAGACTTTTTGCTTGGTTTCTTTTTCTATCATTTTTCTCGTAGAACCTGCAATCTTCCCTCCTTTCTTTGCATCTTTCTCTAGACTCTTTAATCCTTTTGAGTCTTTTACTTGTGATATCTTTGTAGTGGTCGCTTCCCCAAGCATGGTGAGTATAAGTTCAAGCTCACCCATATGGTCTCGTAAATTATCTGGGTGATCTAGGTCTTTATAATCCTTTATCTCCTTTGCTGTCATTTCAAATGTGCCTTTGTAAATCTCGTTTGTTAAGATAGCAAAATCAATTCCTTCGTTTGCTCCGCGATTCTTCCATTCATCTGTTAGAGTATTGCGGATATTTATACCTCTCATTCGCTTTGCAATCCACTCATCGCTGTGTCCTTTTTGTTCGTAAATCTTCTTTGCTCTCACTATTGCCCTTTCGGGGTCTTGTATCTCCTCAATCCTTTCTTGTCCTACCTTCGCAAGCCAAAGCTTGAAGGGTTCAGCTTTGGGCGAGGGAATGGATTGAATGATACGGAAAATACCTTGTAGACTTGAACAATTCATTTTCTGAATACCCCCTTTTGTGTCTATCCCAAGGGTATGGACAAATTGTCCATACCCTTTATCTAGTTCAGGATCTCTTTTTCTTAATTTATTTAGGTAATCCTTCACATTTTTAGAATCAATAAGAGCATTTACAACATCCTCCACAGCAAAATACCACTCTTCATCATGCCAAACTCTTCTCACTTCTTTTTCTTCAAATATCGCAATTTTGTTTTTTGAATTATTTTTCATAATCTTTATATTAAACTAATAATTGCGATAGATTCGCTAGATTTTATTTTCAGCTGTACGATTTTTTCGGACAACTCACCCTCTTACACAAACCTTTTGGGTATAGGAAACTTTTTTGCTAACTTCATCACTTCAATCTTTGCTAACTTTTTTACCTTTCTATCATCCTTATTCTTCAAGACTGAAATCATAAGTTCTGCAACTCTTGCACACTCTTTTTCTTTGAAACCCCTAGTGGTAATAGCAGGAGTGCCAAAACGAATTCCTGATGGATCAAGTGGCTTTCTAGTATCGCCTGCAATAGAATTCATATTAAGAGTAATTCCTACCTCATCAAGCACTGTCTGTGCTTCCTTGCCTGTAACTCCAAGCGAACCAAAAACATCTGCTAATATAAGATGATTATCAGTGCCTCCTCCTATCATTCGGATTTTGTGCCTTTTAAATACCTTTTCCATAGCTTTGGCGTTTTTTAGAATTTGCTTTGCATACTTTTTAAATTTGGGAGTCATTGCTTCACCGAGTGCTACTGCTTTACCTGCGATAGAATGCATATGTGGACCTCCTTGAATCCCGGGAAATATTGCTTTATCTATCTTCTTCGCTATCTCTTCACTTTCTCTAGTTAAGATGATTCCTCCTCTTGGACCTCTTAAAGTCTTGTGTGTAGTAGATGTGATGATATCAAAACCATCATCAAAAGGATTCCTCAATACTCCTGCCCCAATTAGTCCTGCAATGTGAGCCATATCAGCCATAGTGATAGCTCCTACTTCACGAGCTATCTCTACAAATTTCTTATAATCAAGAGTCCTTGGATATGCAGAGAATCCTGCGAGAATTATCTTTGGCTTTTCTTTTATTGCAACCCTTCGTAAATCTTCATAATCAATCTCTCCTGTATCAGGATTCTTCATTTTGTAGGTAACGAATTTATAAATTTTCGCAGGAAGTGTCATCGGATGTCCATGAGTAAGGTGTCCTCCATGAGATAAATCCATACCGAGTACTGTGTCGCCCGGCTGTAAAAGTGCAGAGTAAACTGCAAGGTTTGCAGGAGCTCCAGAATGTGCTTGCACATTTGCGAATTTGCATTTAAAAAGCTTCTTTGCTCTCTCTATGGCTAGAGTCTCCACTTGGTCGGTAAAATCCTGTCCGCCGTAGTATCTTCGGCCAGGATATCCTTCTGAATACTTGTTAGTAAAAATAGAACCATTTGCTAATAGCACATCTTCTGAGACATAATTCTCGGATGGAATTAGCTCCAATCCTTCTCTTTGTCTCTTTGCCTCACTTTTGATGAGTTTTTCAATTAGTTTGTCTTTCATATGTCTATATTATCACAAACGGAAAAATATGAAAATTTGCTGTTACAATATCAAAACAAAAAACCTTTCTAAAGGATTTATTTTTAATAACTTATTTAAACTTTTTTATATCAATTCCTGAATATTTTATAATTGAAAAAATGTATCCATCAATCGCATCTAAAATCATCTTTCTGGCTTCCTCTAAATTCTTGCCGTAACTTACACAACCCGGTAAAAGAGGTACATAAGCAGTAAAACCACCTTCTTTTTCAGGCTTAAAAATAACATTAAATTGAAGCTCTTTGCCTTTTCTCATAACAATATCATTGTATCATATTTTTAAATAAACGAAACATTTTCATCTTTGCCGTCTGATTTGATGAGTATCGTGCCGTTCGTATCTGTTCGTAATATCTTAATTCCTCTTTTTGTAAGTTCTTCAAGTACTTCCTCAGTCGGATGTCCGTACCTATTCTTCTCACCTACAGAAATCAATGCTGTCGTCGGTGAAACCGCATCTAAAAATTCCCACGAGGACGAAGAAGAAGAGCCATGATGACCAATCTTAAGAAAATCGCTTTTGAGGGAATGTGTGACATTTTCTAAAATGATTTTCTCTGTCTCTTTGGTCGCATCTCCTGTAAATATAAAAGATGTCTCACCGAATGAAAGACGAGCCACTATTGAACCAGTATTCGTCTCCCATTCATACACATCTCTATCAGGGAAAAGTATTTCAAGTATTATTCCTTCTCCTAGATTTATTTTCATACCTTTTCTTGCTACTACACTAGGAATATTTTTCTCTTTTAAATCTTCTTTTAGTTTTGCATACACTTTTGAATCTGTAGCGATGTCTGGCTCAATTAAAATTTGTGTAGAATAATTCTCAAGGAATTCGGAGAAGCCCCCTATGTGATCAGTGTCAGGGTGGGTCGCAATTAATACATCAATATCTCTATCAAACAAAGGCATTACTTTTGAAAGTTCACTAAGTAATTTTCTTGGTGGACCGCTATCAATCAATACCTGTGCCCTACTTGGTGATTCTATGTAAATAGCATCACCCTGTCCTATGTTTAAAACTGCTACAGTTAGTTCACAATCTGATAAAGCAAACTCGGTAAAAAACAAGAATGAGTTGAGGAAAATAAGGGTAAAAAGGAATAGTGGGTTATAGTTTTTCTTGTGTTTTTTAATCATGCTATACTCTTTATATCAATTAATTATAAATAACAGATAAACATTTATGAAAACAATTCAAGAACAAAAATTTAACATCGGAGAATTAAAAGGCATATCAGCAAAGAATATTGAAGAGCATTTAAAACTCTATGCGGGATATGTCAAACATACAAACTTAATCAGAGAAAAGATTGAGGAATATTTAAAAGACCAAATAACTAATCAATATGTAATAGGAGAATTACAGAGAAGGTTTAGCTTTGAGTGGAATGGTGTTCGTAACCACGAATACTATTTCAAGTCTCTAGAAGGAGGAGTAAAGACTCTACCAGAGAATTCACTGCTTAAAAAAGAGATTGAAGAGAATAGTCCTCTTAAAGGAGAATCGGGAAGTGAGAAAGTTTCTTTTGATAAATGGCTAGATAGCTTTAAGATGGTGGCTCTCACAAGAGGAATCGGATGGGCGGTACTTGGATGGGATAAAAAGACAAGACAGCTCGTACATATTTGGATAGATGAACAACATATCGGACAATTAAACGGAGTAGAATGGATACTCGGCATAGATATGTGGGAACACTCATTCATATATGACTATGCTACCAGTGAAAAGAAAAAGTATGTTGATGCATTTTTTGAAAATCTTAACTGGGAAGTGATTGAAGAGAATTTTAAGAGTGTACTTTAGAGAAAAATCCTCTAAAAGAGAAGCTGACTACTAAAACATAGAACACCAATACTAGTATCGGTGAGAATGTTTGTATTGAATGAGTAGCAAAAGGAACCATTGCAAAGATATTTACTACAGAAAGTTCATAGTGGAGTAGAAAATAGGAAAGCTTTGCAAAAGGTGCAGATAAATACACAGAAAGATTCCCTAACAATCCTGTCATAAAGCCCAATCCCATAGTGATAGGAATGAAAGGAAGGATTAGAATGTTTGCAGGAATTGCAACCAAAGACAGATTTCCCATCTTGTATAGAATGAATGGTAAGACGAATAGATAGACTACGGTGGTAGTGCAAACTATATCAGCAAGCCACTTCCATCGTATCCACTTAAAATATTTTTCATATCTAGGAACGAGAAAAATCACTCCGAATGTCGCTAGAAATGAAAGTTGAAAAGAAACATCAAATACTAGAACGAATGGATTGAAGAATACCATCAAGACTCCTGCGAGCAAGAGTCCTCTTCCTGCGGTATAAGTTCTACCTGTAAGACGAGCGAGAAGTGCAAGTATCGCCATCACTCCTGCACGAATTGCAGTAGACCCTCCTCCGGAGATAATCACAAACAGAATGATGCCGACCACCCCAGCAGAAGTACTTGCATATCTTGGTAGAAAGAAAAAGATTTCTCTGAATATTTTGATAATCCACTCTGCGACGATGGTGACATTGTAACCAGAGAGAGCTACGATATGTATCGTCCCTGTGTTTATCAAATTCTCCCTAACCTCTTCACTAAAACCAGACCTCTCTCCCAAGATTAGACCTCCGAGCAAGATTGATTCGGGTTTAGGAATAGAAATATTTATTACATTCAAGAATTTATTCTTAATGTTAAAGAGAGCTGATTTAAATTTACTAGCATTGTTAGATGACAATACTTCAATACTTGGATAGCTCATAGTGTAAAATATTTCATCTTTTTTGAGATACGAAACATAATCAAAATATCTCTCTCCGTCATCTCCTATCAGAAAATTCTCGGGTTTTTCTAATTTTCCACTCAATGTTACTTCGTCGCCATAATAAAGATAGTGTTCAAGTCCAATCGAAACTAGAATTTTCGTTTTTTCTACACCTTCCCTTATTTCAACTGTGATCTTTTGATTATTTTCTCTTATATCTGGTTCTGTAATGACAACTCCTT
>JBBABV010000018.1:0-11583 GCA_041657445.1 Minisyncoccota bacterium
AACCTCTCCTTACCCCAAAATACGAAGGTTAGGCAAATTAATTTCTAATGATTCGACCATCATACCATATTCTTTTCTAAAGGAAATTTCGTAAGGTGTCTCTCCATTTAAGCATTGTCTCGGCGTGTGATTAAACCAATCTTCAATTGATTTCAATTCTTCTTTTGAAATTGATTGAAGGTTTGTTTTCTTCGGAACAAACTGTCGTATCCATCTGTTTGTGTTTTCTACTAATCCTTTCTCCCAAGAATGATACGGATGACAGAAATATACATCTGCTTGAATCATTCTTTCGAGTTTCTTCCATTTTTTAAAGGCAATATCATTATCCAGAGTCAGGGTTTTTACTATGTGATCCCTAAGGAGGAAAGAGATTGTTTCATTTACCAAATCATTCTTTCTGTTTGGGAGGATAGATAGCAGGATTCTCTTTGAATATCTTTCTACTAATACCAACAATACATATGAATTATGTTTAGATACTATGAAATCTCCTTCCCAGTGTCCATATTCGTAAAGGGCCTCAAAGGGCCTTAAATCAATCCATTTACGGTCTGGGTCTTTTAAATACTCATCTTTTTTCCTCTTAGGTCCTGTTTTCTTTTTGTTTCTCTCCCAAAACAGAAATCTTTCTAAAGAAGGCCTAGAGTGAACAAACTTTCTAATGCTTTTTCTGCTTGCATATTGAAGTCCTGACTGAACCTCTAGTCTTGAGCTGATAGTTTCTGGACTCCATCCTTTACTTAATTTCTTTTCCACGAATTTAGACAAGTGACCATCCATAGCTACTTTGTTGCAATGTCTTTTCTTGAAATATTGTTTTAGATACGCCCGGTGGTGAGCTTTCTTGGCATCATACTTCTTTCTTCCTCTGTTCTCGTTTACTTCTTCGCTAATTGTAGACACCCCTCGACCTAAAGTCCTTGCTACTTCACCGAAACTCTTGCCTTGCCCTAACATCTTTTCAATACAAAATCTCTCCTCTTTTTGGAGGTGTTTTCTCTTGTTGTTTAACTTTTTCGCCATAAATACAGGATACCTTACCCTTCGTATTTAAAGGTGGGGAGAAGAAAGATGTTTTAGAACTTACTTCTACTTATTTAGATGCTATGACTGTAGATCAATTAAAAGATGAATTGGAAAAAAGGGAAAAACTTTTACAAGATTCATTAAAGGTTGACAGAATGAAGAATGAAGGAGAAAGATTGTTTTATTTTGATGATCAATTAGAATTGGCAAAAAGAATACCAGCAAATACTCCAGAAGAAGAGAAAACAAAAGAAGGTGTAGTAAGAATGTTTGAAAACTTAATTAAAGCAGAAAGAAATAAATATGATCCTGGTTCTGATAAGGGTCAAAGATATCAACTTCATGATTTTGGCAAAGAGAAAATTGAGAAAATCAAGAAATTAATTGAAGAAAAGCAAGGTCAGTCAATGGAATAATAAGTAAAATTTGACTTTATTAAAAATTTTGCTATTATAAAACAAGCTCGGAGACGGGCTTGTTTTTGTATAATTTAATGACAAGATCAATCAAAAAAGGAATATGTGTGGATGAAAAACTTCTTAAGAAAATAGAGGGTAAAAATCCACTTAATACACCCATGATTAAAACATGGAAAAGAGCATGTCAGATTGCACCTGAGATGGTTGGTTTTACTTTTGGTGTTCATAATGGTAAAAATCATATTGAAGTCCTTGTAACAGAAGACATGGTTGGTCACAGACTTGGAGAATTTTCTCCTACAAGAAAATTCATAAAGCATGGAGGAAAAATGCAGAAAGAACTTGAGCAGAAGAAGAAAGAAGCTGAAATTGCTCAAGCAAAGACTGCTTCAAGTACAAGTGAAAACAAAAAATAATTAATCCCATGAAAGCATTTTTAAAAAATTACAGACAATCCCCAAGAAAAGTTCGTTTAGTAGCGGATTTGATAAAAGGGAAAAATACAGATAAGGCTATTTTTATACTTGAGACTCTTCCAAAGAGGGCTAGTGCTCCACTTTTAAAACTTTTAAAAAGTGCTGTTGCTAATGCAAAGGAATCAGGAATAGAAAATCTTTTTATAAAAGAGTTACGAGTGGATAAAGGTATTGTAATGAAAAGAATGATGCCAAGAGCAATGGGAAGGGGGGCAAGAATAAATAAACGCACTAGTCATATTACCCTCTTGCTTAGTGAAAAATTAGAAAATAAAAAAAATCAGATATAAAAGTAAAAAAACCAAAAAAGAAAAATGAGTAAAATTGTCCACCCATATGCACATAGACTTACTATTTTGAGAGATTGGAAATCTCATTGGTTTGCTGATACCAAAAAATACAAAGACTATTTAAAGGGAGATATCCTTATTCGTAAATATCTTGATAAGAAACTAAGAGGTATGTATGTTTCTTCTGTTGAAATTGAAAGAAGCCCTAAAGCTACTCGCTTTATCCTTAAAACATCCCGTCCAGGTTTGATTATTGGTAGAAATGGTGAGGGTGCTACAAAACTCAAAGAAGGTATTTTAAAAGAAATGCATAGGTTAAAACTTCCCAAAATTGATGATTTTAAACTAGAAATAGTAGAAGTAGCTAATCCAGAAGCAGATGCTTCTATTGTTGCCTATATGATAGCAGAAGGTCTTGAAAAAAGATTGCCATATCGTAGAGTAATCAAACAGACCCTTGAAAAAGTAATGTCTGTTCAGGGGGTAGAAGGAGCAAGAATAGTAGTTGGTGGTCGTTTGGGAGGAGCAGAGATTTCTCGTTCTGAAGAATTAAAACGAGGATCTATTCCACTTCAGACTTTTAGAGCAGATATTGATTTTAAAAGAGAAAGAGCAACCTTGCCTTATGGAACCATTGGAATAAAAGTTTGGATTTACCGTGGCAAGATATTTTCTGAAAAGCAAAAGCAGGATAAGTAAAAATGAATTAAAATATGTTAATACCAAAAAAAGTAAAATTTAGAAAATGGCAAACAGGGAGAACAAATAAAAAGAAAATTACTCCCGAGACAAGAGGAATTAAACTTTCCTTTGGTTCTTATGGACTGAAAGCAGAGACTTTTTCTAGAGTAAAATCAAATCAAATTGAATCAGCCAGAAAAGTAATTGCTCGCACTCTTACAAAAACAGGGAAGTATTGGATTCGTATTTTTCCTGACCGTCCCTTTACAGCAAAGGCAGCTGAAGTAGGAATGGGTAAAGGAAAAGGAGATCCACAAGGATATTGTGCAGAAGTATTACCTGGAAGAATTATTTTTGAAGTAGATGGGGTAGAAGAAAAAATAGCAAAGGAAGCACTTAGAAAGGCAGGGACAAAACTTCCTCTTAAGACTAGAATTATTTCTAGAGTATAAAAAAAGAATATGAAAAAGAAAAAAAATAATTTAAAAGAAACAAAAATAGAAGACTTAAAGAAGCGACTTCATGAACTGGAAGAAAAAAAAAGAAATTTAAAATTCAAAATGGAAGGAGCAAAGTCAAAAAATGTCAAAGAAATGATGACCTTAAGAAGGGAAGTTGCTAGGATTCTTACTGAAATAAATTCTAGAGAAAATAAATAAATATGAAAAAAGAAAATAAACAAATTTTAAAAGGGGTAGTGATTTCAGACAAAATGGATAAGACTGTTGTGGTTTTAGTTTCTCGCTTTGTTAAACACCCAAAATATGGAAAATACTATAAGATAAATAAAAAATATAAAGCACATGATAATGATAATAAATACAAAATAGGTGATAAGGTAGAAATTGTTTCAACAAAACCAGTTTCAAAAGATAAGAAGTTTATAGTAATTTAATAAAAATATATGATACAACCAGAAAGTTTAGTAAAAATAACAGATAATGCGGGGGGAACAGTTGGAAAAGTTTTCAAGGTTCTTGGTAGTTCAAAAAAAAGATATGCTTCTCTTGGCGAGAAGGTAATTATTTCTGTTAAGGTAGCAAGTCCTCGTAAAGCAGTAAAGAAAAAGGATGTGCATGAGGCTGTAGTAGTTCGCACTCGTCAAGCATACAGAAGAACTGATGGTTCATATATTCGTTTTGATGATAATGCAGTAATAATCTTGGAAAAAGGAAAACTTGATCCAAAAGCTGGGCGTGTTTTTGGTCCTATCCCAAGAGAAATAGCAGAAAAAGGGTATCAAAAAATAGCATCACTTGCCCCAGAAATTATTTAAGTTAAGAATAAAAACATGAAAATAAAAAAAGGAGATACAGTAATTATATTAACAGGAAAAGATAAGGGGAAGAAAGGAAAAATTGTCCGTTCTCTTCCTAAACTTAAGAAAGTTGTGGTAGAAGGTGCAAATATTACAAAGAAGCATCGTCGTCCTAAAAAATCAGGAGAAAAAGGCTCTATTGTAGAAATAGCCATGCCTATTCATGTTTCCAATGTTAAAAAGAATAAGTAAATATATATATGAAACACCAAACAGTAAAAGAAAAAGAAGCAGAGAGTTTTTTGAAAATGAAAAGTGATTTTCATTATAAAAATTCTCTTGGGGCACCAAAAATAAAAAAAGTAGTAATTAATACTAGTACTGGTACTAGTTTGAAGAAAAATAAAGATGTAAATAATTTTATTATTGATAGATTATCAAAAATCACTGGTCAAAAAGGTGCTGTAAGAGGAGCAAAAAAATCTATTTCATCTTTTAAGATTCGTCAGGGAGACCCTATTGGAGTGGTAGTAACACTTAGGGGGAAAAGGATGTATGCTTTTTTGGAGAAATTTTTTAATGTTGCTCTTCCAAGAACAAAAGATTTCAGAGGTATAAATAAAACTGCAGTAGATGATATAGGTAATCTTACAATAGGGATAAAAGAACATACTATATTTCCAGAAACAGTAGATGAAGATATAAAAGATGTTTTTGGTATGTCCATTACTATTGTTTCTACCGCAAAGAGCAAAAAAGAAGGTTCTGTCTTTTTTGAACTTCTTGGGGTTCCATTTAAAAATGGACAAGAAAGCAAAAAATAGAAAATTAAATTTATTGACTATATCATTAAGATTTGTTAGTATGTGACTAAAGAGGAAAAGTTTCGTTGATCCGTTTTTCTCCTTTAATTCTTATATATTAAAAGGATTAAAGAAAAAAAATGTGATATTGCGAAGCAATACCTCTATTTATTAATATGGCAAAAACATCAGTAATAGCAAGATCAAAAAAGAAACCAAAGTTTAGCACACGATCAAAAAATCGATGTTTTCGTTGTGGTCGTGGAAATGGCTTTATGAGAGATTTTGGTCTATGCCGTATTTGTTTTAGGGAGGCTGCAAATGAGGGTCATTTACCAGGGATAAGAAAATCTTCTTGGTAAGGAGATAATATATATATATGGATCAAATAGCAAATATGATAATAATTATGAAGAATGGAAGTAGGACAGGTAAAGAATCTGTTATTTTCCCATATTCAAATATGAAAAATGCTATTGCGAATTGCTTAAAAAAAGAAGGATTTATAAAAGATTTCTCTAAGAAAACAAAAAAAGGTAAACCTGTTTTAGAGGTTGAACTTCTATACAATGAAAGTAAACCAAAAATCAATGAAGTAGAGAGGGTGTCAAAACAATCTCGTCGTGTATATTTAGGAGTAAAAGAAATACATTCAATTAGAAAAGGAACTGGGCTTTTAGTGCTTTCTACCCCAAAAGGTATTCTTGGCGGTTTAGAAGCAAAAAAAGAACAAGTAGGGGGGGAGGCTTTATTTAAAATTTGGTAAAATATATGAGTAGAATTGGAAAACAAGAAATACAAATACCGAGTGGAGTAAAAGTTTCAATGACTGGAGGTATTTTAGAGGTTTCTGGTTCAAAGGGAACTTTAAAGAAAAGTTTTCGTGATGATATAGTTATAAAAATTACCGATAGTGTTATTACACTTAATGCAAAAAGAAATGATAAGTTTTCCAAAGCACTTTGGGGAACCTATGCTTCACATATAAAAAATATGATAAAGGGAGTAGAAACCCCTTATGTAAAGAAACTTATCCTAGAAGGTGTAGGGTTTAAATCAGAAGTAAAAGGAAAGGAAATTCATTTTGCTCTTGGTTTTTCTCATCCTGTTATAGTAAAAATTCCAGAAGGTATTACTCTTACAGCTGAAAAAAATAACATTACTGTTACAGGAATTGATAAAGAACTTGTAGGGAGTTTTTCAGCTCAAATAAGAGCACTGAAGAAAGCAGAACCTTATAAAGGAAAAGGAATGAGATATCAAGATGAAGTAGTAAGAAGAAAACAAGGTAAAAAGACTGCATAAATGAAATAAATTTTATGAAGAAAAAAGATCAAAAAAGAAAAAGATTAAAATCAAAAATAAGAGTTAAAATTCATGGAACTCCATTGCGTCCTCGTTTATCAGTTTTTCGGTCAAATAAATTTATTTATGCTCAGATTATAAATGATGAAAAAGGAAATACTTTAATGGAAGCAAGTGATCTTAAAATACAAAAAGGTACAAAAGTAGAAAGAGCTAAAGAAGTAGGAAAAATGATAGCTGAAAAATGTAAAAAAGCAAACATTACTAATGTCATTTTTGACCGAAATGGATTTAGGTATACTGGTAGGATAAAAATAGTAGCAGATACAGCAAGAGAAGCAGGATTAAAATTTTAATATAAATATATGGAAAAAAAAGAAGAAAAAAGAAAAGGAGGGCGTCGTAAAGATTCTGGGATGAGAGTAAAGCCTGAATTTGATCAGAAGATCATAGATATTAGAAGAGTGACTAGAGTAGTTGCTGGAGGTCGCAGGTTTTCTTTTAGTGTGTCTTTGTTGGCAGGTGATAGAAAAGGTTCAGTTGGTCTTGGTTTAGGTAAAGCAGGGGATACATCACTGGCAATAAACAAGGCTTTAAGGAATGCAAAGAAAAAAATGGTAAAACTTAATCTTACTAAAAATATGTCTATTCCTTTTGAACTTAAAGCAAAATTCGGTAGTGCAGAAGTTATGCTAATACCAAATAAGGGTAAGGGATTGGTGGCAGGAACTGTAATGCGTGATATTGCAAAACTTTCTGGAATGAAAGATGTTACTTGTAAGGTTATTTCAAGCACAAAAAATAAACTAAATAATTCAAAAGCAGTAATGAAAGCACTTGCTCCCATCTCTTCAAAGTACTCAAAACCAGTTTCGTCAAATTCAGATGAAAAAGTAGTAAATAAATAAATTATATGCAAATACATAATCTTAAAAGAGAACACAAAAATAAAAAAGATAGAATTGTTGGTCGTGGGGGAAAACATGCCAAGACTTCTGGTCGTGGAGGAAAAGGGCAAACTGCTAGAGCAGGAAATAAAAGACGACCTGAACTTAGAGATATAATAAAAAAATTACCAAAGAAGAGAGGGTATAGATTTAACTCTATAAAGAGTGATATAATTATTTCTCGTGAAAAGGTTTCTTCCAAAATAGGCGAGAAAACAAGTTTTTCAAAAATAAGAAAGGATCTTGGTATAAAAGGTAAAAAAATAAGAATAAAATAAACAATGAACTTTGCTCAGAAAATAAAAATGATATTTACAGATTCTTCTCTTCGTAAAAGAGTGCTTTTTGTATTATTTGCTTTGATGATTTTTAGACTTTTTTCTTCTGTGCCAATTCCTGGAATAGATACAGTAGCACTTAGTCAATTTCTTTCCAATAATCAATTTTTTGGTATTTTAAATCTTTTTTCTGGTGGAGGGCTTTCAAATCTTTCAATAATAATGCTTGGAGTTGGTCCATATATTACAAGTTCTATTATTATGCAACTTCTTACTATTATGGTACCAGCTCTTAAAAAACTTTACCATGAAGAAGGGGAAGCAGGAAGAAAAAAATTTACTCAATATTCTAGACTTCTTACTGTTCCTTTGGCTGCCATACAGGGATATAGCCTTTTGGCAATTCTTGAACAACAAAACATTTTAGTGAATCTTACAACTTTTGATCAAGTTATGAATATAGTAATAGTAGTAGCAGGGGCTATTTTGACAATGTGGCTAGGTGAACTCATGTCTGAATTTGGAATAGGAAACGGAGTTTCACTTCTTATTTTTGCTGGTATAGTTGCAAATCTTCCTACTGAGATTAGCCAACTTGCATTTGCTTTTGAAGCTTCTCAAATACCAGTTCTTCTTGCCTTTATTGTAGTAGGAATACTGGTTATAGCAGGAGTAGTAGTGGTAACAGAAGCAGAGAGACCTATTCCAGTTACATATGCAAAACAGGTCCGTGGTATGAAAATGTATGGAGGAGGTTCTACCTATATTCCTCTTCGTGTAAATCAAGCAGGAGTGATACCTATTATTTTTGCTCTTTCAATATTGCTTTTTCCACAGATGATAGGAAACTTTTTAGCAAATGCTAGTAATCCGATTGTTCAAAAAATTGCTGGAGTTCTTTCATCTTTTTCACAAACATCATTTTTATATGGAGTATTATATTTTATACTAGTATTTCTTTTTACATATTTTTACACAGCAGTTACATTTGATCCTGAGGCACTTTCTACTAATCTTCAGAAAAATGGTGCCTTTATTCCAGGGATTCGTCCAGGAGGATCTACTTCAGATTATATTTCAAAAGTATTGAGTCGTATTACATTACTCGGAGCTATATTTTTAGGTTTTATTGCGGTTCTTCCTCTTATTACTCAAGCTGCTACTGGAATTACAGCAATTGCTCTTGGTGGTACTGCTCTTCTTATCGTTGTTTCTGTTGTGCTTGATTTAATTAAGAAAATTGATGCACAGGTTTCAATGAGGGAATATTAAACTTACTCTTCAAGCCAATCTTTGTATTTTGCAATTACGATATTTACTACTTCTTCTAGGTTGTTTTTATTTGTGTCTATTATTAAATCATAATTACCTGTATCAGTGTGAATTACACCGTAGTATTCTTTATATCTTTTTCTTTCGCTTTCTAAGCGTTGAATAATCCTTTTATATATTTCATCTGCATTTTCAGATTGCTCACTTTGTTTTCGTAACGAATTTTCTTTTATATTATCAAGTATTCTTTCCTTAGCTATTTCTGGTGGTAAATCAAGATATACCTTAAATGATTCTGGAATAAAATGAAAGGCAAGACGAGAATCTATTACAATTTTATCCATCCTACCGACTTTTCTTACTTCATCATCAGTCATCTTATCAATTTCAAAATCAGTTTCTGCTCTCTTACTTACTTCATTCACACTTATCCCAAGTTTAAGACCTATGTTCCTAAAAAAATCACCTGCAGAATAGTGTTTATAGCCAAGTTTTTCTGCTACTAATTTTGCTGTGCTAGATTTTCCACTTCCTAGGGTGCCAGTAATTGATATAATCTCTTTTTTCATAAGTAACATCATCATATTACAAAAACCTTGATTTTTCAAGATAAATTTTGTATTCTTTTCTATATGCAATCACAAACCTATGTATTTTTTGGAATAGTGGGTTCTGGAAAAGGAACCCAAATTAGTCTTCTTATTGATTATATAAAAAACAAATTTAATCAAGATACAGTATATGCATATCCTGGGGCAGAATTCAGAAAACTAATTGAAGGGGGGAGTTACACAGGGTCCCTTGTTAGGGATTCGGTTACAAGGGGAGAATTACAACCCGACTTTCTTACTAATGCGATATTTACAAATATCATAGCCTCTACTCTTTCCAGTGAAAAAAATCTTGTTGCAGATGGATACCCAAGAACAGTAGTTCAATCAGAGACATTTGAAAAGATGATGAAGTTTTGGAAAAGAGAGGATATAAAGATTATATATATTGAAGTAGGAAAGGAAGAGGCAATGAAAAGAAATCTGCTAAGAGGTAGGCATGATGATACAGAAGAAGGACTTGCAAAGAGATTTGATGAATATGTAAACAATGTAGTTCCTGCTATGGAGTATTTTAAGAACAAAGAAGGGTATAGTATTTTAAAAATAAATGGAGAACAGACAGTAGAAGAAGTGCATAACGACATATTAAAAGCACTTGGATTTAATTAAAATGGAGAAAATCATAATATCATTAGGAGGTTCGCTTATCATTCCTGATTCTATTGATATTGATTTTTTAAAGGATTTTAGAGAACTCATAATTTCTGAAGTTGAAAAAGGAAGAAAATTTGTAATTATTACCGGCGGAGGTAAAATCTGCCGTAGATATCAAGATGCAGGGAAGGAAATAAAAAGAATGAGTGAAGAGGATCTTGATTGGCTTGGAATTTATACAACAAGATACAATGCAGAATTTATGAAAATTCTTTTTGGGGAACTGGCAGAAGAAAAAATTATTCTTGACCCCACTATTTTTTTTGAATTTAAGAAGCCAATAGTGTTAGGTGGGGGGTATAAACCTGGTAATAGCAGTGATTTAGCAACAGTTGTGATTGCTAAAAACATTGGAGTAAAAAGAATTATAAATCTTTCAAACATTGATTTTGTTTATGATTCTGATCCGAAATTAAACAAAAGTGCAAAGAGAATAGAAAAAATATCTTGGGCAGAATACAGAAAAATAATTCCAAAAGAATGGAATCCAGGACTTAATAGTCCTTTTGACCCCATTGCTTCAGAAACTGCCGAAATGGAAGGAATTGAGGTGGTGATAATGAATGGTAAGCCGATAGATAATTTAAGAAATTGTATTCTTGGTAAAAAATTTAATGGAACAATAATTAATTAAGAAGTATGTCAATAATAATAAAAACAAAGGAGGAAATAGAGATATTAAGAGAAGGGGGAAAAAGACTTTCACTTGTTCTTAATAAAGTGAAAGAAAAGGTAATGGTAGGGGTTACCACAAAAGAACTTAATGAATATGCAGAAAAACTTATTAGAGAAATGGGAGATGTCCCTGCTTTTTTGCATTACAAACCTAGTGGAGCGGATAGAGAATACCCTGCAAGTCTTTGTGTTTCAGTAAATGATGAAGTTGTTCATGGAATTCCAAGAAAGGACAAAGTATTAAAAGAAGGAGATATTGTGTCCATTGATTTAGGTCTTAAGCATGAAGGACTTTTTACCGATATGGCTATGACTGTGCCGGTAGGAAAAATATCTTCTTCACTTGAAAAACTATTAAAAATTACCAAGTCTGCTCTTCATGTAGGTATTGATAATGCATTAGTAGGAAAAAGGGTAGGAGATATAGGGTTTGCTATAGAAAAATTTGTAAAGCCATACAAATATGGAATAGTGGAAGTCTTAGCAGGACATGGGGTGGGAAAGTATGTTCACGAAGATCCTTTTATTCCTAATTTTGGCAGAAAAGGAACAGGTGAAAAACTCGTTTCAGGTATGGTTGTTGCTATTGAACCAATGCTTAATCTAGGCACAAAGAATGTGAAATTACATTCTGATGGATATACTTTTGTAACTGCAGATGGTAAACCAAGTGCTCATTTTGAGCATACAATTTTAATTGCAGATAAAGGACCAGAGATTTTGACTGATTATTGATGTGTTCTCTGCCTATTTTGAAGTATTTTCTAATCCAAGAATGATACTGAAATAAATATATCATAAGGTGAAGTTTTTAAATAATTTTCGCTTGTTAATTTGCATTCTTTGAGCTGATTCGTTGTCGCTTTCTTTCTTGGAAATTGT
>JBBABV010000019.1:0-8113 GCA_041657445.1 Minisyncoccota bacterium
GAGGGTAAAAAGGTGGATAAAGTCTAGGGTCCTCTGAAAGAGCCTTAATATTACAAGGGTTTTTGGGGTGGTTTTTCCACAATTCTATCCTTTCCCCCTTGACAAATAGATATAAAGTGTTGTATAATACAATGAAATAAGGACTTTGTCAAAACATTTTATATAGTTAACAAAGAGCGAAAGAAAAAGGAAGAGAAAAAAAGGAACTCTTTGAAATTTTTAAGTATCCAAAATCTAAAATCTTGCGAACTTTGCTAACTATATAAAATAAATAAAAAAAGGAGGTTATCGTGAAAAGGATAATGTTTATGTTTATGTTTTTGTTTGCGATGACTGTGTTCGCACAGTCGGAGCAGACTTCCGTAGCGCCGTTTACCGGCGAGTATTCTGCATTTTTCTTCGCCGACACGGCGAAGACACATGTGGAAAACATCGGCGAATATTTGTTGTTCCGTAATTACGGGACAACAAGTAAGATATATTACGGGTATCAATTCGCCATGATTTGGTGTTCAGAGTTTCCAAATGCCGAAGTAGCGGATTCTATTCAGTTTTCATTAAAAATTTCGTATGTTACAGAAAACATATCCGCCGTTGCAACTATACTGCAAGTACAAGACCAAAACCATTTTGTTTCTTCGGGAAATTTTATATTTTTTTCCATGGAAAAAAATATACTACAAAAAGTAGTAATCCCTTTCAAAAGGGAAGTAAAACGGATCACCGGCGGATATGAAATGAATAGTTTTTTATATCTTAATTTTGCTTTAGCTATGATTACGGCCGACTCTTGCGAAGTCGGTTTAGAAATTCAACTTTACTCTATCATCGGCAAAAACGCCGATGGCACGGAAGTAGTTTATTTCAAACCTGTGGTCGCCACAGGCTTGGAAGAAATAATGAATACGATCCCTGAATCGTATTCATTGCAACAAAACTATCCAAATCCGTTTAACCCGAGTACGACAATTAAATTTTCAATTCCTGAACAAGGAATGGTTAGTTTAATTGTTTATAGCACTCTTGGTCAGGAAGTTGCCAGACTGGTAAATGAACAATTGAGTGTAGGCACTTATGAATACAAATTTGACGCCAGCGATCTTTCAAGCGGTGTTTATATTTACTCACTGCGCGCCAAAAATTTTATTCAGACAAAAAAAATGTTGTTGGTGAAATAATCACCAAGCCCAAATACAAAAAATCGTATTTGGGCTTTTCTCTTTTATATATGATCTTTTAGAATCTTACTATTTGTAATAATTAGTTTATCCACACAATTTGACATATTTTTTGTACTTTGAATGTATAATTAGTCTATTATTTATCGTCTAGCCATTAGCTAGTAATTATCAACATTATTATGTATAAAAAATTTTTAATATGTTTTGTCTTTGTGCTTGTATCTTTGTTTGCCATAAAAGTAGTGGCAGATGTAGGGGCACCTCCTGAAGTTGATTTTTCAATAAGTTCTACCACTGTCCAATATGGTGGATATGTTGATTTAACTTGGAGTGCATTTCCTTCTAATTTCTGCACAGCAAGTGGTGATTGGTCTGGAACGAAACCAAGTTCAGGCTCAACAAGGATTTTAGACATAACAGGGAACAAAACTTTTAATATTAGATGTGATAATAATGGAGGGTATACAGATAGGTCTGTGTCTGTGGTGGTGGAGGGTGGTCCGAGTAGTCCGTCTGTTTATGTAGTGTATTCTAATACAGGGACATATATAAAAGACGAACCAGACAGTAATATAGTAAATCATCCATATACCGCATTTACAGATACATTTACTCCTGATAAAAATGTAACGAATGTTGTTTTTAATTTCGAATCTTCATCATGTAATATAACTGACAATGATATAGATATACATATATATTTAGACGGAAATTTAGTTGGCACAGATAAATATGCAACATACAATTGTATGTGGGGAGGTAAATCTGCCACAAGTTCTGTTACAACATTGGTAGCAGGCCGAACTTATTCCCTCAAGGTGGTTTATGGAAGGGCTGCTTTTAAGGGTTCTCCATCTAGTATAGGAATACAAAAGTTTAAAGTAATTGGAATCTACACCCCTTCCCCAGTAAACGGAGACTGCTCTAATAATCATTTTTATTGTGATGTCGGACTTAGTAAAACTAAAGTAACAACCCCAACTGCATGGAAATGGAATTGTGTTGGATATAATGGAGGAACTACTGCTTCTTGCACAGAATTACAACCCGCTTCTCTTACTATTAATGATGTTTCTCCTATAACAATGAAGAAAGGGGAAACCAAAAATGTGACTGTGATTGCAGATAAGGTGAATGTGGGGATGGGGGTGAGTTTTCGTGTTATTCCATATTTAGATATTGAGGCTGAAGTAACCACAAACTATTCCGCCGAAATACCTGAATTAGCATCAGGAAATGTAACAATCTCAATCCCAGACAGTTCTACTATCTCTGCTGGGCCACATGAAATAACCATAAGAGCAATAGGAGAAAAACTAGCAGGAGGCGATATACCAGCTGAAAAAAAAATGAGCATCCAAGTGGAAGAATTACCTCATGGTGAACTTACTATCACTTCCTGTACTCTTCCAACTAATATAGAAAATCCCACCTGTTACCCAATTTTTAAATGGGAAGTTTTCAATCCAATATCTGGTGCAACCACAAAAGTAGATAGGATTGATGGAAATACTGTTTTTGATTATATGTCTGGGCCTAATGAAAGAGGCCCTGCCGTTTCAAGAGGTTCAACTACTTTTTATTTAAAACATAATGGAGTAACTCTCGACTCAGCTGCTGCTGTTGCTGATTGTCCTTTTGGAAGCGAGTGGAATTCTACGACAAAAAAATGTGAAATGGAACTTGGAAGTCTTTCTTCAGATGATTGTTATATAGAACATAACAAAAGTGTATGTTATCCTACCCACACTTGGAGTGTTACAAACCCAGTATCAGGAGCAACTACGGCGATAAAAAGACCTGATGGATCTATTGTCACTCCAAGTGGAACCCCTGCTTCAGGCACATATGGTGGAACAAGCAACAATGCAGTGGCATACGGACAATCAGGACTATATCATTTATTCCATAACGGAATAGAATTAGATTCAGATACTGCTACTGCAGATTGTATTTTAAATACAGAATGGAATTCTACGACAAAAAAATGTGAAGGATCTGTTATGGGTTATGTTACTGGAAGCCTTAATATCACCTCTTGTAAGATAGGGAGAAATGGGTCAACTTGTACACCAACATTTAATTGGAGTGTTACAAATCCAATATCAGGTGTAGGAACTAGTATTAGACATACTAGTGGAAATCCTACAATCTCTTCCCTTAATTCAACAGGAACATTAAGCTCTTATACCACTCCTTCTGCTCCTTCTATCCCTTACGGAAGACATACTTTTTCTTTATATCATAACAATGCAGTATTAGATGAAGCAGAAGTAAGAGCTACCTGTGATTCGAATTTGTATTGGGATCAGTTTTCAAATAGGTGTCGTTCTGAATACCTAGCAAACTTTCTTAATACAACACCTGAATCTTGTGTAATTTCAGAAGGAGCAAGTACTTGTCAAGTGGAAGCAAGCTGGAATATAGTAGATCCAACCTCCCCAAATTTGTATGATGCAAATACTGGGACTATCCTTTCTAATTTAAATCAAACTGCCCTATTCCCTGTATGGGTTGCATATCCTAAAACAACATTTCAAACAAGAAACGGAACCGATGTGATTAATGCTGTTGATGTATATGCTTCTTGTATTACTGGCACAGGTTGGAATGAAACAACAAATAAATGTGAAGTAGGTGTAAGCGAGGAAGGAGGAGGAATACCCTCTGGATCAATATCTGCTACTAGTTGTACTATTCCAACAGGACAGTCTCAATGTACTTCATATGTTTCTTGGGACGCAAGGGACTTAATTGTTGGAGGAGCTACTGAAGTTACAAAAAATAATCCTCACGGTTCTGTTTTCTTTGATGCTTCCTATATGGCACAAGTATTAAAAAATTCTTTTACTAGTTTATTTAAAAAAGTAGGTAATTTGATATCAGAATCATTTGGTAAAGCAAAAATTGCAAATGCTCAAACTACACCTGTTTGTGCATCTACACACTACAATTGTAGTGTGGGTATGAATGATGGGACTGATAACAACGAAACATCAACTCAATGGACTTGGATATGTTTTGTTCCTAATACAGGTAATATGGTTCAATGTTCTGAAAGCAAATCATCTGTCCCAGCACCTTCTTGTTCTTCTACTCATTATAGTTGTTCTTCGGGAACCAGTGGAAGCAATAGCGAGAATTCAACAACATGGAGTTGGACATGTACTAATTCTCTTGGAAGTTCGGTTTCATGTTCAGAAACAAGGCCAGTTTCAACTACTCCTACCGGTTCACTCTCTTCCTCAAACTGCATCATCCCAAATGGAAGTAGTTATTGTTCCCCTTCACACTCTTGGAGTGTTACTAATCCAATATCAGGAGCAACCACGGCAGTCAGAAGACCTGATGGATCTGTAGTAGCAACAGGAACTTCAGGAACTTACAGTGGGACAAACAACAATTATGCACATTACGGACCGTCAAATCTATACTCTCTAGTTCACAATGGAGTAGAACTTGATAGTGATACTGCTACTGCTTCTTGTGGTCCTGGGTCAACTTGGAACGGCACCATTTGTGTTGCTCCTACTCCTACCGGATCCCTCTCTTCCTCAAACTGCATCATCCCAAATGGAAGTAGTTATTGTTCCCCTTCACACTCTTGGAGTGTTACTAATCCAATATCAGGAGCAACCACGGCAGTCAGAAGACCTGATGGATCTGTAGTAGCAACAGGAACTTCAGGAACTTACAGTGGGACAAACAACAATTATGCACATTACGGACCGTCAAATCTATACTCTCTAGTTCACAATGGAGTAGAACTTGATAGCAGTTCTGTTTCTGCTTCTTGTGCTTCGGGAACAACTTGGAATGCTACAGAAGGGAAATGTATAGAAACAACCCAAATGTCAGGTACTATTTCTGCTTCTCCTACTTCTTGTGTTATTTCAGCAGGCCAAGGGACATGTAATTCAACATTAACTTGGAATGTTTCTAACGCAGAAATTTTTGAAGGCACTGCTATAACCTCATCGTATCCTACAGCTAATACTATTCTTGACGAACATCAAGAATCTGGAACTGTTGTAGCCCAAATCCCATATAATTCAAGGACATTCTATTTATACAATAATAGTAAACTTCTTGGTGAGGTTTCTGTTTCAGTTGTTTGTGCTTC
Source organism: Minisyncoccota bacterium (assembly GCA_041657445.1). GTDB lineage: Bacteria > Patescibacteriota > Minisyncoccia > Phycocordibacterales > UBA9973 > UBA9973. The sequence continues at coordinate 5,305 of JBBABV010000019.1, forward strand.
TGGAACTCAATGGGATAGTTCACTCAGTAAATGCATGAGCATAGCAACTGAAAATGTCTCTGGTTCTAATCAGCCTGTTTCTATTGATTACGGCACAACCACTTTCTATCTCTATCATCATGGATCCTTATTGGGACAATCAAGTGTGACTGCATTGTGTGAAGGTGGGGGTGAGTTTAGTGGTGTCTGCCTAGCCCCTGTTGCTCCAGTTCCTCCTGAGGAAGATGGTGGTGATGGTGATGATGGAGGAAGTAGTGGTGATGGTGATGATGGAGGTGGCACTACTGCTTTACCTTCTCCTTCTTCTATAATCACAGCGGAGCCTAGTTCTATATACATAGGTAATTCCTCTACCCTTACATGGTCTTCCTTAAATACAAATTACTGCACAGGTATAAATTTTGATACAGGAAATGCAACTTCTGGAAGTGTATCTGTCAGTCCAGAATTTACTACAAGTTATACCGTATTGTGTGTAGGAGACAACGGCCAATCTTATGATACTGTCACCGTAACAGTAACTACTGCTGACAAGATACCTATTTACAAAGAGCAATAGAAAATCAGAGAAAACACAAAGCCCCGAAATAATCGGGGTTTTGTTTTTAGTCTATGATATAATTCATACATGAAAAGAAAAAAAATTGTAATTGGTAATTGGAAAATGAATCCTCTTTCAGATGAAGAAGCAAAGAGTATTTTTTCTAGTATTAACAAACTTCTTTACAAACTCAATCAAACATCTGTAGTAATTTGTCCTCCTTCTTTGTTTTTGATTTCATTTAAAAACAAATTAAATCCTTTAATATCTCTTGGCTCACAGAATGTATTTGAGGAAAATCCCTCACTTGGAATCGGAGCATATACAGGAGAAATCTCTGCAAGTATGTTAAAAAACAGTGGAGTTAAATATTCTATAGTAGGACATTCTGAAAGGAGGATAAATGGAGAGACTAATGAAGAGATAAACAAGAAAATCAAACTTCTTCTTGATGCTAAAATCATACCTATACTGTGTATAGGAGAAAAGGAAAGAGATACAAATCATGATTATTTCAATTACATCAAGAATCAAATTGAAAAAGCCCTAGAAAAAATTAAAAAGGAAGATATAGAAAAAATAATCATTGCTTACGAGCCGGTGTGGGCAATATCAACCACGAAGAATAAAAAAACAGCTAACCCATCTGATTTTAAAGAAATGTATATTTATATCAAAAAGATCATTGCTAATAAATACGGCACAAAGTTAAAAATTCCCCAAATTATTTATGGTGGTTCTGTTAATTCTAAAAACGCAGAAGGATTTTTGACAGAAGGTGGAGCAGATGGGTTGTTGGTAGGAAAAGAGAGTTTAAACCCAAGAAATTTTTCTGAAATTGTCAAAATAGCAGAGAATATAAAATAATGAAAAGTATAAAAACTTTAAAAAGGATAAAAGGAAAAACAATACTTTTACGAGTGGATTTTAATGTCCCCATTAAAATTAAAGAAAAAGGCAAGAGGAATAGAAAAGAAGAGATAAATGATTATCATATCCTTGATGATTTTAGAATAAGGAAGGCAATACCTACAGTTAAGTATTTGGTAGAGAAAGGGGCAGATGTCTTAATCATCACCCATCTAGGAAAAGACGGAAGTATAGGGCTTCTACCTATAGAGAAGAGATTTTTTAAACTTTCACATTTACCCCAAGGTAGAGTTTCATTTTTTAGAAATATAAGAGCATTTAAAGAAGAAGAAGAAAATAATACAAGATTTGCAAAAAAACTTTCAAGACTCGGTGATATTTATGTAAATGATGCTTTTTCTGTTTCGCATAGAGCACATGCATCAGTAGTGGGTATTCCAAAATACCTACCAAGTTTTTCAGGATTTCAATTAGAGAAAGAGATTCAAAATCTATCTCTTGCACTTAAAAGCCCTAGAAGACCCTTCCTCTTTATACTAGGTGGTGCAAAGTTTTCTACTAAGATTCCATTGATAAAAAAATACATAGAACTGGCTGATTATGTTTTTGTTGGTGGATCAATCGCAAATTATTTTCTTAAGATGAAAGGGTATGAGATAGGAAAGTCTTTAGTAGATGATGAGAAGTATAATGTAAAAAATTATCTTAAGAATGAAAAACTTATCCTCCCTATTGATGTGGTGGTTGCTTTAGGTAAAAAAAAGATAAATAAAGAGATAAACGAAATACAAAAAAACGATACTATTATTGATATTGGAGAAAAAACAACAAAGGTATTAGTGGATTTAGTCCAAAGATCAAAAATCATTGTGTGGAATGGTCCACTTGGTAAATACGAAGATGGGGGAGATAAGTCTACAAGAGAGATACTGAGAGCTGTGGCAAAAAGTAAAAATAAAAGCATTCTAGGAGGAGGAGATACTGTAGCTCTAGTATCTCAAATGGGAATAGAGGGTAAATTTACCCTAGTCTCTACTGGTGGAGGTGCAACTTTAGAATTTCTTGCCAAGGGTGTACTTCCTGGGATAGAAGCATTAGGGTAATAATCTTTTGATTTTTTCTGCAGTTTCTTCTTTTTCACCATTCCGATAGTCTCTTTTTCCATACCATGGCAAGAATCCATCATCTTTTATTCTTGGAATAATGTGAATATGTGAGTGGAAAACTACTTGTCCTGCAGAAGGTTCATTATTCATAGTTATATTTATTCCATCAGCATTAAGTGCTGATTTAAGAGCGATGCTTATTCTTTTTGAAACACTTATCATTTCCTTTAGGGTTTCTTCAGGGGTTTCGTATATGTTTTTATAATGCTCTTATGAATGATTAAAGTATGCC
>JBBABV010000020.1:0-7820 GCA_041657445.1 Minisyncoccota bacterium
GTCTCAAGTTCTTTTTTAAGAGAAGGTATCTTACCATAACGAATTTCTGCTGCACGAGACAAATCAGAACGCATTTCTGCATTCTCGGCTTCTAGTCGCATAGTTTCTAGTTCTTTTTTAAGAGAACGAATCTCTATTACAGTTTCTTTTTCATTTTGCCATTTTAATTCAAGTTCTTTTGTTTTTTCTTTAAAGTCTGCAATTTCTTTTTCTATTGATTTTATTCTATCTTTTATTCTTTTCTCTTTTTTCTTTTCTTCAGTATTTAGGTTACTTCCCATTGCAGAAATTTCTTTTTTAAGAGCTTCTTTTTCTACCTCTAAACGCATTATTTTACGATGAGTATCTTCTAGAAGTGGAGGCTTATTTTCAAGAGCCATCTTTAATGAAGAAGATGCCTCATCTATTAAATCTACTGCTTTATCTGGTAAAAATCTATTTGTTATATATCTAGCAGAAAGATTTACAGCAGATACAATTGCATCATCAGTAATACGAACTCCATGGAACAATTCATACTTTTCTTTTAATCCTCTTAAAATAGTAACAGCATCTTCTATTGAAGGTTCATCAACATATACAGGCTGAAATCTTCTTGCAAGAGCAGGATCTTTTTCTATATATTTTTGATATTCTCTGAGAGTAGTTGCACCTATCGCCCTTAACTCTCCCCTTGAGAGAGCAGGCTTTAGCATATTTGATGCATCCATTGTTCCTTCACTTCCTCCTGCTCCTACAATAGTATGAATTTCATCAATAAAGAGAATAATCTTTCCTTCTGCTCTTTCAATTTCTTTCATAATACCCTTTAATCTTTCTTCAAACTCACCTCTATATTTAGTGCCTGCAATCAATAATCCAAGATCAAGAGAAACTATTTCTTTGTCTTTTAATGACTCTGAAACATTACTTTTTATAATTCTTTCTGCTAAACCTTCTACTACAGCAGTTTTTCCTGTTCCTGCTTCACCAATCAAAATCGGATTATTTTTTGTCCTACGAGAAAGTATCTGCATTATTCGCATAATTTCATTATCCCTACCTATTACCGGATCAAGTTTATCCTCCTTTGCAAGTTTTGTTAGGTTACGAGTATATTTTTGAAGCATTCTAAATTTCTTTGGTTCTGAAACATCTGTTATATTTTGACTACGCAATTCTTCTAGAATTTTTAGTGCAAGATCCTTTTGAATACGAAAGCGATTTAATATCTCTCTAGTTTCTCCTGGAACCTCAAACATGGCTAGAAAAAGATGTTCAGTAGAAACAAAATCATCTTTCATGTATGCTGAAAGTTTTACTGAGTGTTCTATCACTTGAGCTAGATCAGGATTTAAATAGATTTGATATGACGGAGAAAGAGTACTACTTACTTCTGGAGATTCTATTGATTCTAAAACTGAGTCAGTAAGCAACACGGTATCAATTTCTAATTTATCTAAGATAGAATTAACCATACTTTCCTCTTGAAGTAAAAGTGCTGCAAGTAAGTGTAAAGAAGAAACATGGTTTTGTCCTCGCTCAATAGCAAGCTCATGAGCTTTTTTGATTGCATCCCGTGATTTAACTGTAAATTTATTTAGTGGTGGCATATATTTTTATTAAATATTTATTCTTCTAATGAATCAGAAATTATTTCTTCTTTATTTTGATTATCTATATTTGTTTCTTCCTTTGTTTTTTCTGAAATAAGTACAATGTATCCTTCTCTGTCTTCTTTTGAAACTATTTTTTGTTCACCTGAGATGCTTTTAATATAATATGTTTTCTCTTCGCTATAATCAAAAGCCTCCGTATTTATTATTGCGACATTTTCACCTATCAAAAAACCACTTGCGACAGGAAGCATTTCTTCTTCATTCTTCTCTAAAATAGTGATAGAAAGATTTTTCATTTCTCTTAATTCTTCTAAGAGTTTTTTGTCATCATCAGATAAAACAGGAACATCAGGGGTATTATCTACTGGCACTATCTTCTCTACTGTTTGTCTTACTACTTTTGTTATTGGCACAGTTACTGAGTCAGGGGCTTGCTGTATAAGGGTAACAGTAGTAATACCTGTTGCAATAGAAGTCACAAAAGACAAAAGCAAAGCAAGAAGTATAAGTTGAGATTTATTTAAATCCTTAATATCCATATGCAATATATTAGCATAAAACACTAAAAAAATAAATAGAAAAGTGTGCTAAAATTTAAATTGAAATTTAGCAAAAAACTAAGCAATATCTTTATACTTTTTATTATCAAAATCTGATTTTGATATTTCGTTCATAACTTTTTTCATCATTTCAGGCTTGATCATGTATAAAAATAACTCACTCTCTTCGCTCAACAATCCTTTTTCTCCCAATAAAATAACTTTTTTGTAATGCTCCATAGTAAACTCATCCTCATATTTTTTTATACCTAATCTTTCTAAATCATATTCAAACTGCTTCTTCCTTGCATACATTTCTACAGGATCGGAACAATAAGAAATAACTTCTAATGTATCTACTCCAGATTTTATATGCATTACGATATTCTTTACACTAAACGATTTACCAAGAAGTTCTATAGTGCTAACTGGTAACTTTTTAGAACCTTCTGTTACTTTGTGAGTAAATTCATGTACTGCATTATGAATAATTTCAAGAGAATCATCATTTATTCCAAAATAAGGCTTGTCCTCTTTTTCACTATAAAATGCAAAAATATCTAAATCTGAATTTTGTGAACCGTCACTATCTTTTGAATAACTTTTTTCAATATCACTAGATATTACATATCTATCATCAGATGCTTGCATTTTTCTAGAATTAAGACTATTTTCGGTAACTTTTTTAATATAATCTTCTAAATCCTTTTTGGATATAGACATTGATTGGTGTTTACCATTTTTTGATCTTAATAAATAGTCTTTAAATTTTTCATTATATAATCTACTGAAATATTTTGGATTATTTATATTATCAAGAACCCATTTTCGTCCAACCTCAAGAAGAAAAATACTTTTTCTAATTTCTTTGACTTTTGCTTCCAATTCTATACTATTCGTGTTTTTCTCTTTTATACTATTAACATAAGAAAGTCTATCATTAAGAATCTTTTCAAATGTTTTCTTACGTTCCTTTAGATATTCAATTTCTTTTAAAATTTCTTCTCTTTCTTTTTCATCTGTAAAATTTTGATATTTTGCCATTTCTATACATACATTAATCTTTTTTATGATATTTTTCGTTTCTGAAATTTTTAAATCTGCTTTTATAAGAAAAAAAGCCATTTCTTTTAAATTTTTCTTACTTGATTCAAGCTTGTTTTTTTCCAGTTCAAAAAATTCTTCTGTTTTTGGTTTCTTATCTGAAAAAAAAATTGCGTCATTTTTTAATGTAAGTGCATCACTATCCGAAAACAATGAAAGTGCTGAAAGTCCTATCGCTACAGTAAGAGTTCGTATTTTTTGACCAATTGTTTTTTCTTTAGGAATCTTAGAAAGATTTTCCATATATTATTATTTAATTTATAAATTAAAGTGAATTAATAATACCATTTTCTAAGTTTGATGTAAATACTAGAGAGTGATTTAATAGTATAATCAATATCATATCTTTTTGTATTAGCACCAAAAGAAAATCTCAATGAACCAAAAAAATCTTCTTTATAAAAACTTTTATTTCCTTTTCTTCTTATCGCTTCTATTACGGAAGACATCTTTTTGTCTCCAGATTTACATGCGCTTTTTTCTGATATCATTATACCTTTTGCAGAGAGTTCAATTACTAGCAAATCACTAGGAATTTTAGGAATTGTTATATTGACATTATTCGGCAATCTATTTTTTAGATCACCATTTATAATAACTTCTGGTATTATTTTTTTGATTTTTGCTAAAAAATAATCACGAAGTAGAACAAGTCGTCTTGTTTCTTTTTCTTTTTCTAATTGTGTCTTTTGAAACGATTTTGTAAATTTCAGAATTCCCTCTAAGTCTTCAGTTCCTGGACGCAATCCATGCTCCTGCTCTCCCCCTCCAAACATCGGAGAAAACGGAACAGATTTTTTCTTATAAAGCACACCAACTCTTCCAGCATTAGATATTTTTGACCCTGAAATTGAAAGCATATCTACTCCTAGTTTTTCAACATTTAAATCAAGATAATTTACAGCTTGGATAGCATCAGTATGAAAAACAGGAAAATTATTATTGAGATTATGAACTTTTCTCCAATGCCTTATTTGTTTTGCTATTTCTTTTATAGGTTGTATTGTTCCTATCTCATTATTTGCATACATAACTGAAATTAATACTGTATTTTCATTAATTTCATTTACAATTTTTTTTACATCTACAATACCATTTCCTTCTACAGGTATAATTGACACATCAACGAGTTTTCTTCTTGCCAACATCCTTACTGTTTCTAGTATTGAAGGATGCTCTATATTTGTGGTAATAATATGGGGAAGAGAATATTTTAATTCTTTTTTGCCTTTTGAAATCAAATTCAAAGATTGAGAGGTTGAATGAATTAGTTCTTCTATCAAATGATATGAATTCAATTCAAGTACTTTCCATATTAATCCCTGGATAGCAAGATTATTACTTTCTGTTCCTCCACTTGTAAATATAATTTCTTCGGGCTGTGAACTAAGTATTTCTGAAACCTTTTTTCTTGATTGATTAAGTTTTTTCATTGCTAAAATACCTTCATCATGAATAGAACTAGGGTTAGGTTTTACTGAAGCAGAATAATCCAGGTATATTCTTTTATGCTTTTTGTTTGATTTAGACATAGAAATAGTATATATTGAAACTCTATGGAACCCAAATTTCAAATCTTAATTTTTACTGTATTTGCAATAATAATAGTACTTGGTATCTATTGGATAATAAAAACAGAAAAAAGGCTAAAAAACTTGTTTAGAGGCAAAAAAGGTAAAGATCTTGAGGAAACAATTCTTTTAATGCAAAAACAAATTTCTTCCTTGGAAGAAAAAAAACAGGAACACGAAACAAAAATCCTTCTTTTACAAGAAAAGCTAAAGAAAAGTATTCGTGGATTAGAAACAATAAGATTCAATCCATTTCCTGATCAAGGTGGAAATCAAAGTTTTGCTATTGGATTTTTAAACGAAGAAGATGATGGTGTAGTCATATCTAGTCTATATTCAAGAGAAAGGATGAGTGTTTTTGCAAAACCAATCAAAAATGGAAAATCAGAATACGAACTCTCAAATGAAGAGAAAAATGCTTTAGAAAGAGCAAAGGTAAAAAGTTAAAATAGTTTTTTAAAACCATGGAAAAAGAAAATAAAACAATTGAAGAGCGGGCACCTGTAGTAGTGATAATGGGACATATTGACCATGGAAAATCTACTTTGCTTGATTATATAAGAAAAACCAACATTGCTGAAAAAGAAGCAGGTGGAATAACCCAAGCCCTTTCTGCTTATGAAGTAACCCATAAGGATGAAGAAGGAAAAGAAAAGAGAATAACTTTTTTAGATACACCTGGACATGAATCATTTACTAAGATGAGAGAGCGAGGTGCCCTTGTTGCCGATATTGCTATATTAATAGTATCAGCAGAAGATGGAGTAAAACCCCAGACAATAGAGGCAAGAAACACAATTCTAGAAAGTGGTATTCCCTATATTGTCGCAATAAATAAAATTGATAAGCCAGGGGTAAGTATTGAAAAAACAAAAACAGAACTAGCTGAAAATGAAATATACATTGAAGATTATGGTGGAAAAATTCCCTGTGCTTTAATCTCAGCAAAAACAGGAGAAGGAATTGATAATCTTTTATCTCTTATAAATCTTCTCGCTATGATAGAAAACTTTACTGGGGATAAAAACAAAAATGCTACTGGTTTTGTAATTGAAGCAAATATGGATCAAAGACGAGGAATAGAAGCAACTTTAATAATTAAAGATGGGAGTATAAAGAAAGGAATGGCTGTTACTGTAAAGGATAGTGTATGTTGTGCTAATATGATGGAGAATTTTCTTGGAAAGAAAATAGACGAGGCTTCCTTTTCTTCCCCTATAAAACTTATAGGATGGAATAAAATGCCTCAAATAGGGGCCGAATTTAAAACATTCAATAACAAAAAAGGAGCAGAGGAATGTGCCTTAGAAGAAGGTAAAAAAGCAAACAACAAACATATTATTCAAAATGAAAAAGAAGAGAATACTAAAAAAACAATCCCTGTTATTCTAAAAGCTGATACATGGGGTAGTATTGAAGCAATAGAAAAAGAGATACAAAAAATAGTAACAGAAAACGCAGAACTAAAAATAGTGCAAAAAGGAATAGGTCCAATATCAGAATTTGATATTAAAACAATATCAACACCTGAAAATATAATAGTTGTTGGTTTTAATGTAAGAGCAGATAAAAGTGCTACAGAAATTGCTCTCAACAAAGGCATACAAATATCGTTCTTTGATATTATTTACAAATTAACTGAATGGATAGCAGAAGAACTAGAAAAAAGAAGACCTAGAATTGAAATTCTAAATACCTTAGGAAAAGGAAAAATTTTAAAAGTATTTAGTCATACAAAAGATAAACAAGTAGCAGGTGGAAAGGTTATTGAAGGAAATGTCGTAAAGGGAGAAATAAAAATAATACGAAGGGATTTTGAGATTGGAAAAGGAAAAATTATTAATCTTGAAAAAAACAAAACTAAAGTTAATGAAGTAGATGAAGGTTCAGAGTTTGGTATATTAATAGAGTCAAAAACGGAAATCGCTCAAGGAGATATAATAGAATCATTCAATGTTACGAAAAGATAAAATAGCAAATTTTATTAAAGAAACATCAGCACGCTTTCTTGAAGAAGAAAGTAATCGTGCTTCCCTTATTACTGTCACTAATTGCATAGTTTCAAATGATATAAAAAATGCTACAATATACATCACTGTGCTACCAAAAGAAAAAGAGGCTTCAGCCTTTGGGTTTGCTAAACGAAAAAGAAAGGATATAAGAGCATTGTTAAAAAAAAGTTTAAACACAAAGATTATTCCTTTTATTGAAATTGAAATAGATAGAGGAGAGAAAAATAGACAGAGAATTGACGAATTGCTCAGAGAAAAGTAGGATATAATAATTAGGGCCTGGTAGCCAAGTAGTAAGGCATTCCTCTGCAAAAGGAATATGCGTGGGTGCGATTCCCACCCAGGCCTCATGGTATTTTGAAAAATAAATTAGTTGCCCGAGTGGCGGAATTGGTATACGCAATCGACTTAAGATCGATCGCCGTAAGGCTTGTGGGTTCAACTCCCACCTCGGGCACAATGAACTAGAGATAGTTCAATTCCGCCCATAGCTCAGCTGGTAGAGCACTCGCCTCTTAAGCGAATGGTCGTTGGTTCGAACCCAACTGGGCGGACAATAATTCTTATCATAGAATTATTTATCAAATATGTTTTTAAAAGGGCGAGTGGTGAAATTGGTAGACACGCTACTCTTAGGAAGTAGTGCCGTAAGGCATGGGAGTTCAAGTCTCCCCTCGCCCACAAATTTTTTAATATTAAAAAGCAAAACTAGGGATTATCATCTTTTTCTAGATATTAAAGATAATTAAGTATTGTCACCTCAATTTTACCTTAAATGTCACCCATAAGGTTAACTATTCAATCCTCTTCCCATAACTAATTATTTGTATTATAATAATCAATATTAAAATTAAGTTTTAAACTATATGAATATGGATAAATTTTATGGAAACGAAATAAAGAATAATCAGAAAGGAATTCCAGAAGAAATGCCTGAAACAGAAGAAAGACCAGAAATTGTTGAAATACCAACAACCCCTGAAGAAACTCCGATTC
>JBBABV010000021.1:0-5499 GCA_041657445.1 Minisyncoccota bacterium
GCCCGAATTTCGCCAAAAGAAAACAGCGGAGCAAATGGAAAATTCCTCCCCAAACCCCTCCTTTTCCATTTGCGACATCCAAATTCAAAAACAAATCAGCCGAAGTTTTGGCAAATCCTTACCCCAAAAAGAAAAATGTCCTTTCCATATTCAGAAAAAATTGGTCGCGCGCAAATCCGAAATGCGAGGAACATTTTTTCTTTTTGGGGTTGCCGAGTGAAGCGAGGCGGTGGCGGAACGATACGAGCGTACGATTCAGTTTCAAGCCACCACTCGCTCCGCGCGTGGCACATTACCGATTTTGGAAATAGGTTCGAGCTTGGTACAATAAATACACATAATCATATTTATAATACTAGATTTTGATTTTTTATTATGATATAATAATGCCATGGAGCCTGAATTGAAAGAGAAAATTGAAGAATCTCTTCGTTTAGCAGAAGAAAATAATAAGATGATTCGTAAGATGAGACGCACTCTTGAGTGGAGTCGTATTATGCGAATAATATACTGGCTCTTTATTATAGCTATGGCACTTGGTGCATATTATTACATTCAGCCATATGTAGAACAAATTAAAGGGGTATATGGTGATGCAAAGGATAATATGGAGGGTTTTGGTTCTTTTTTTGATATTTTTAGCATCAAATAAATGCTGGGATAGCTCAGTTAGTAGAGCATTCGCCTGAAGAGCGAAGGGTCGGCAGTGCAATCCTGCCTCCCAGCACATAAAAAATTATAGGGATTTTACTTTAAGATTTGCCTTTTTCTCTTTATCAATTTTTTGTAGACGAATAGTGAGAAGTCCATGTTTCTCTGTTGCCTGTGCTTCTTCAGGTTCTACTTCTTGAGGTAAAGAAATGGTTCTAGAGAAACTTCCCCAGTATAATTCTTTTGCAAAATAATTCTCTTCACTGATTGTTCTGCTTTCTTCTCTTTTTCCCCTTATGGTGACAATATCTCTTCCGATGGAAAGTTCTAAATCTTCTGGTCTTACTCCTGCTACCATTGCCTCTATGACAATTTCTGTTGGGGTTTGATAGATGTCAACAGTTAATTCAGCATCGTCATTTTCTTCTTCTATCCAGCCATTATCTTTTTCTTCTTTAATCTTGATTTTTTTTGTTTCCTCAAAATCTTCATCCATATTTATGGATCCTGTTAATTTTTCTAGAAAACTTCTTTTTTTGTTTTGAATTTTATTAAACATTTTATTTTTATTAAAGATATTAATTTACCTCTCCCATTCTTTTTAATTTTTCAAAAAGAAGCATTACTATAACTGCTGTTAACCACAAGAATCCAAGTGTTCTAGCGATATCAACATTTGCTCCTTCAATTATAAAAAAATTAAACAAACTATGCAAGGATACAGCAAGGATAAGTCCTATCAGGAGGTTTATTTTTTTTCTGAATTTGGTTGAAAAGAAGGATAGCCCTAGAGATATTCCAAGAATACCACTTGAGATAGTATGGAGAAGAGTTGAACCCAAAAATCGGAGTTGACCTGTCAAAAGTCCTATCATTATTGGTTCATAAGAAAGTGGTTTAATCAAGAACATTACATTTTCTAGAGAAGCAAATCCGAGGGCAGAGGTCATAAGATATATAGGCCAATCAACTGGCTCATCTATGAGATTTGTTTTTCTTATAATTATAATTACTGCAATGTATTTGATAATTTCTTCTGCTGTTGCCCATAACACAACCTGAGAATGGTATGATGTGATATTTTCTTTTATAAACTGCTGAATAGGAAGAACAAAAACTACTGCCATCATTCCTAAAAAAAATACTCCTGCAAGTATTCCTTTTGGTTCGGGGTTTTTTTTGTCTTCTCTAAGCCAAAACCATAGCCAAAGAAGGGAAGGAATAATTCCAAAGAGAAGAGAAAGCGTTATTGTTTTTGGATCACTTGTCATTTGTATCAGGCCATTTATTTACTATTAATAAATCTTCTTCCTTTCTTTCTTCAATCAATCCCCATATCTCTTCTGTGACGAAAGGCATAAATGGATGAAGAATCTTGATGAGTGTAGAAAGATGAGTGTAAAGCAGTGCTTTTGCAGAATCTTTGTTTTTATTTTCCATAATTTTCTTTTTTGATCTTTCAATCAATATATCTGCAAATGTGTGCCAGAAATAATGATAAATTTTTTCTCCTACGATAGAGAAACGATATTCTTCCATTTCTTTTGTGATTTCTTTAATGAAACTCTCTAGCTCAATATTGCTTTCATTATCATCTTCATCAAGAGCTGGGAGATTCTCTATATTTAAATCCTGTGTATTTTCTAATACAAACCTAGAAGCATTCCAAATCTTATTTGCAAATTTAGCATAGCCCCTGATGTCATTCTCATTTAGTTTTAAATCATTTCCGGGAGTGTTACCTATAATCATAGCCATTCTAAGAGCATCATTTCCGTATTTATTTATAATATCAAGTGGGTCTATTGCTTTGTCTCCTAGAGATTTTGACATCTTCTTGCCGTCCGCTGTTCTCACCATTCCGTGAAGATACACATTTTTAAACGGAATTTCGTTGAGCAAGTATTGGGACATTAAAATCATTCTTGCTATCCAGAAGAACAAAATGTCGTGACCAGTCTCTAAGATGCTCGTTGGATGATAAGTCTTTAAATCTTCAGTATTCTCTGGCCAACCAAGGGTAGAGAATGTCCAAAGTCCAGATGAGAACCAAGTGTCTAGAGTGTCTTCATCTTGAATCCAACCGTCTTCCTTTGGAGCTTCAATTTCGCAGTAGATTTCTTCATCCTTGTACCAAACGGGAATTCTATGCCCATACCATATCTGTCTTGATATGCACCAATCTCTTAAATTCTCTATCCAATTAAAATATATTTTCTCAAATCTATCAGGAATGATTTTTATTCTTCCATCTCTTACTGGTTCAAGCATCAATTCTTTTAAACTTTTTCCTTTATGAGAGAGGATAGGTTTGTTCACATCTATAAACCATTGTTCCATTATTTGTGGCTCTATAATACCTCCTGTTCGCTCTGCGGTAGCTACTCTATTTATGTAATTCTCATCTATTGAAACTAACAATCCTTTGTTTTTTAATTTCTCTACAATTTTTTCTCTTGCCTCTGTAATTTTCATTCCTGAAAACTCTTCTGCAATAGGAAGTAACTTTCCATATTTATCAATTATCTGTTCTTTTTCTAGTTTATATTTTTCTGCAAGGGCAAAGTCTTCATGTGAATGCCAAGGTGTTATAGTCATCACTCCTGTGCCGAATTCCATATCTATAACTTCATCTTTTATTATTGTGGCTTCAATAGGACCATTTATCCATTCTACTGTTAGTTTATCTCCATGTTTCCAATTCATATATCTTTTATCATCAGGATGCATTACTACATACTTATCTCCGAATTTTGTTTCAGGTCGTGCTGTTCCGATTTCAAAAGGTCCGTATTTAAAAGTATAGAATTTTCCTTTTCTTTCCTCATATACCGTCTCATCATCAGAGATTACAGTCTGTCCTTTTGGATCCCAGTTTACTATTCTGTGTCCTCTGTAAATGAGTCCATCATCATACATTTTCTTGAATGCTGTTTTGACTGCAATGTTTCTCTTCTCATCAAGAGTGAATGCTTCACGAGACCAATCAAGAGAGGCACCCATTCTCTTTGCTTGGTTTGTTATACTATCATGAGATTCTTCTGCGAATTTCTCTACTCTCTTCAAGAATTCTTCTCTACCTAGTTCACTTTTCCTCTTTCCTTCCTTTTCTAAAATCTTCTCAACTTTTGATTGAGTAGCTATAGCAGCATGGTCAGTTCCGGGAAGCCAGAGTGTTTTTTTGCCTTGCATTCTTTGATAGCGAACCATGATGTCTTCTATGACTAGCATTAGAGCATGTCCTGTGTGAAGATTGCCTGTGACATTTGGGGGAGGAAGCACCATAGAGAATGCTTCAGCATTTTTATCGGTAACCCCTTTAGTAACACAGGTATCAGGGTTAAAAAAATCACTCTTTTCCCAGAGTTTTAATATTCTTTCTTCTGTTTCCTTTGCAGAATATGGTTTTAAGAGTTTTTCATTGATTGAAGCCATATAGAGAATATACCATATTATATGGATATTTTACAGAGGGATAGATTACCCTCTGCTTTTAGATTTTTTATTGAAGGAACTTTCTTTTTATTCCTTATATATCCTAGATATCCAGCTACTCCTATCATCAGGGCATTGTCGCCTGTAAGTTCTTTGGGAGGAAAGAGAACTTTTTCCTTACTGAATGCTTTTTTTATTTGTCTTTGTAGGTGTTTATTTGCCGATACTCCTCCTGCGATGATGATTTTCTTTGCTTTATACTTTTCTACCGCTTTGCTAGTTTTGTAAATCAAAGTATCAATTACAGCATTTTCAAATTCCATTGCAATTGTTTTTTTAATATCGTCATTTAATCTATTTTCTCCTAGTTTTTGAATAGCATACAAGACAGAGGTTTTTAATCCTGCAAATGAAAAATCAAGGTTAGGGGATTTAAGCATTGGTCTTGGAAATGTGAATGAAGGAGTTTTGTTTTTAGAAATCTCTTGTCTTTTTTCTTCCGCTAATCTTGATATCTTTGGTCCACCAGGGTATTCTAGTCCGAGCATTCTTGCTACTTTGTCATATGCTTCTCCTGCTGCATCGTCTAATGTCTTTCCTATGATTTCATATTTACCTATGTCTTTGATTAGGACTAATTCTGTATGTCCTCCTGAGACGAGAAGTGAAAGCATAGGGAAAGAACTTTTTGGAAGTGAAATACTAAATTTTCCTTTTGGTTTGGTGAATACAGAGAGGATGTGTCCTTCCATATGATTTACTGGAATTACAGGGATTTGTTTTTTGTTTTTTAAATCATTTGAAGGATGCAGTTTGTTTGACCATTTTTCTACTAATTCTTTTGCAAAGACTATTCCACTCCACAAGCATGGCTCAAGTCCAGGGCCATAGGTAAGTGCAATTGCGTCTACTGGGATTTTCTCTTTATTTAATCTTGCTTTCTTGATTGCTAATTCAAGTACTATGGGGAGATTTTTGATATGTTCTTTTTTTGCCATCATAGGGAATACACCACCATATTGTGCATGGATTCTTTGTGATGATACTATATTTGCAAGGATTTTAAATGAAGCACTTCTACCTGAAGAACCATTCGCTTTTGCTTCAAATATCGTTATGCCTGTGTCATCGCAGGATGTTTCAATACTTAATATTTTCATACTGATTGATTATATTATATTTAATTTAAAATGGAAGAAGATATATAACAAATCAGATATTGATATTTGAATGTGTGAATTATTTGTTCTTTTTCTATTAAGTAAAAGTTACTAATTATGTGCACGGTGAAAGGATCGAACTTTCGGCCCTCGTCACGTCAAGACGATGCTCTACCACTGAGCTAACCGTGCATATTATTATGACAATACTTTTTCCAAATATATATTAATTTTCTTTTTATAGCAATTAAAA
>JBBABV010000022.1:0-5107 GCA_041657445.1 Minisyncoccota bacterium
CTCATCATTCATGGTGATCTTCATACAATCACCAGTATGACTGATGGATCCCTTTAGGAGCCCTTTTGGGCTCCTTTTGTGTTAGAATCCATTTCTATTTGGGTATCATCTTGTGTTAGACAAGACTATTATTTGCTTTTTTCTCTTTTCCGTATATAATACGACATATATGTTTATAATAAATGCTAAAAAAAGAAGCATAGAGGATAAGTTAGAAGATATAAGAAAGTCTGGTGAAATTCCTGCTGTTTTTTATGGTGCAGGTAAACCTTCAACTCCAATTTCTATAAATCTTATAGAGTTTAAGAAGATTTGGCATGAAGCAGGTGAATCTTCAACAATAAAAATAAAAACCGAAAAAGATACAGTTGATTCCCTTATTCAAGATGTTCAAGCAGATCCTATAACCAACGAGCCCAAACATGTAGATTTTCTAGTTATTGATATGAAAAAGAAGATAGTAGTTAATGTGCCTATTGAATTTGTAGGAATCTCAAATGCTGTAAAAAATGGACTTGGAAATCTCGTGAAGGTGCTTCATGAAGTAGAAATTGAAGCATTGCCAGCAGATTTACCTCATAGTATTTCTGTAGATATATCTTCACTTGAGAATGTAAAGGATCAAATACTTGTTTCTGATATAAAAATTCCTACTGGTGTAAGTTTGGTAACTGGTAAAGAGGAAGTTGTTGCATTGATAACTGAACAAAAAGAGGAAAAGGAAGAAGAAGTAGCACCTGTTGATCTATCAAATATTGAAGTAGAAAAGAAAGGTAAGCAAGAGGAAGAAGGTGGGGAAGCAGTAGAGGAAGAGAAAAAATAATACTTCTATTTGTTTTCGTCAGTTTTAATTGCTAAAATATGTCTGTATGAAAAATACAGGCATATTTTCTTTTATTATCCTTATAATGATTTTTGGAAGTTTTAGTATTCCAAATGCCTACTCTTTTGTTGATTGTCTAAAAATTAATCAAAATTCTCCAGAGTCAGAGAAAAACTATTGTCGTCAAGAACTTGCGAGACTTGATGCAGAATTAGTTGATTTGTTTTTAAAGCTAGAGGAACAAAAAAAACAAACTGGGACAATACAGGGAGATGTCAATTATCTCAATGCTCAAATAAATGCACTTCAAACAAAAATTAAAGCAAGATCCTTGGCAATTGCTCAATTAAAAATATCTATTAATGAAAAAGTAAATAAGATCGGGTCACTCGCAAGTAAAATTGAAAGGGAACACGGCCTTTTAGCGGGATTGATAAGAAATACAAATGAATTTGATAATGAAAACCTTACCCATCTTATTTTTTCGGAAAAGGGTCTTTCGGATTTTTATAGTAGTGTTTTATCATATTCATCACTTCGCAAGGCGATAAAAAACTCAATTGATGTAATTAAGGGAGTAAAAACCGAAACTGAATCAGAGAAAAAAAGTCTTGAGGAAAAGCAAAATGCTGAAACAAATGCAAAAGTTGAATTAGAAGAAAGCAAAAGTAAAGTGGCACAAAGTGAAGCAAAAAAGAAGCAACTTCTTGCCCTAAGTAAAAAAAATGAAAGTGAAATTGCAAAAGCTGCAGCAGAAAAAAGAGCAATAGCTGAAAAAATCCGTGCAGCTCTTTTTCCTCTTCGTGATGCACAAGCAATACCTTTTGGTGTGGCTCTTCAATATGCAAAAGAAGCAGAAAAAATAACTGGAGTTAGGCCTGCCTTTGTTTTAGCGATTCTTAAACAAGAATCAAGTCTTGGGGCAAATGTTGGTTCGTGCGTAATTACAAATCTTTCTACAGGTGAAACAAAAAATGTAAATTCTGGTAAAATTTATACTAATGGTATCCATCCTACTCGTGATCTTCCTCTTTTACAGACAATTGTGAAGGAACTTGGAAGAGATCCTCTCCTAACAAGAGTTTCTTGTCCATTTAATGTAGGATATGGGGGAGCAATGGGCCCTGCTCAGTTTATCCCTTCTACTTGGAATTTAATTAAGAATCAAATTGCTAAGGCAACTAGTAAAGCAGTTCCTGATCCATGGAATCCGGCGGATGCGATAATGGCATCTTCTTTACTCCTAAAAGGAAACGGAGCAAATGCTCAAACATATACATCAGAACGAGAAGCTGCTTGTAGATACTATTCTGGAAAAAGTTGCTCTGATCCAACAGTCAAGAATGCATTTTACGGAGATGCAGTAATGAACCATGCTAAAAAAATACAAACTGATATAGATTATCTCAATCAATACGGAACTGCTCAAAGTTTAAATTCAGGCCTATAAAATGAGTAAAGTTTGCAAAACTTCTGATTATGTTATAATGTATAGGCATGAAAAAAGAAATTCACCCAAAGTTTGATACCAAAGCAAAGGCTACTTGTGCCTGTGGCGCAGTATTTGAGGTTGGTTCTACAATGTCAGATATAAAAGTAGAAATCTGTAGCCAGTGTCACCCTTTCTATACAGGTAATGAAAAAGTGATGGATACAGCAGGAAGAGTGGAGAGATTTAATAAAAGACGATCTGCTACAAAAAAATAATAATGTTGCTAGGTGTGATGATTATTTTTTAATATCTATATTTGCCTATTGATAAATCTGCACAAGGTATTAAATAAAGAGTTTTTAAATCTATATGAATATTGAAGAATTAAAAAAGAATCACAATACAAACTATCTAGCAGGATTACTAGAGGATTTAGAGAGAAAAGAAAGTGAAGTAAGGGAAATGCTAGGAGGTGATGATGAACTTCACGAACTTGCTTCTCGTGAACTGAAACTCTTGCAAGAAGAAAGAGAAGGAATAGAAAAGCAGATCAATGATATTCTTAATAAAGAAAAGGAAGAGGAAGAATTTCCAAATGAAGCAGTGCTAGAAGTAAGAGCAGGGGCAGGAGGAGATGAAGCCTCTCTGTTTGCATGGGAACTTGCACATATGTATGAGAAATTTTCTGAAATTAAAAAATGGCAATGGAAAACAAATTATGAATCAAAGAATGATTTAGGTGGATATAAAGAAGCGAGTTTTGAAATTAAGGGTAAGGATGTCTACAAACTCCTTCGCTATGAAACTGGGGTGCATAGAGTGCAAAGAATACCTGCAACAGAAAAGAATGGAAGAGTGCATACATCTACTGCTTCTGTTGCGATATTACCCATAAGGAAAAAAGTCAATTTTGAGATAAATCCTGTAGATATTGAGATGGAATACTCAAGATCAGGTGGAAAAGGAGGACAGAATGTGAACAAAGTAGAAACTGCTGTAAGACTTATTCACAAACCTACAGGTATTGATGTGAGATCAACAAATGAAAGAAGTCAACAAGCAAATAGAGAAAAAGCTATGACTATACTTACAGCCAAACTTCAACAAATGAAAGAAGAAGAGGAGGCAAAAAAGTATTCTGGTGAAAGAAAAGAACAAATTGGTTCTGGTGATCGTTCTGAAAAAATTCGCACTTATAATTTTCCTCAGGATAGACTTACTGACCACAGAATCAAAAAATCTTGGCATAATCTACCAAAGATAATGGAAGGAGAAATAATGGAAATTATAGATTCAATAGAAAGGGGAGAAACAGGTGAAGATGAGGAATAAAGAATTGTAACCTAACTCACAATAATATATAATTGTGATATCTTTAATAAGAAAGATAAACAAGGTTTGTTAAAAGCCTTCACTCTTATAGAACTCCTTGTTGTAGTTGCTATAATTGGAATTCTGGCTAGTCTAGTTATGGTTAGTTTAAATTCAGCTAGAGCCAAAGCAAGAGATATGAGAAGATTAAGTGACTTAAGAGCATTAGCAAATGCATTATATCTTTATGCTGATGATAATAAAGGAAATTTTCCTTCTATTCCTGGAGGACCTGCTGTCTGTATCGGAACATCTGAGTCATGTTGGGATAACGGAGTTGCAAGCGTAGCAGGAAGTGCTTCACTTATGACAATGCTGGATCCATATATTTCGGAATTTCCCAAAGATCCAAAAGTTAACAGTGGTCTTGGAGATAGGTATCTTTATTTTTATCCATTAGCAACTCCAGGCACATATCACTGTAGTGCTTTACCTTGGCCCAATGGTAGAGGTCCATACATATTATGGAGACCTGACCTAGGACAACCTTTTTCTAATACTCAATGTAAAAATATGACATTTGATGCTTGTTGTTCAGGAACAGGATGCATTGGTGGTGGAAGATATTGTGCATATGCTATTCAATAAATATATTGTGTATATTTTCAGTGTGTGATACTATTCCTTACAGTAGTTTCTCAAGAGACTTTTTTGTGTAGATTGTGAGTTTCCCGTTTTATAGGGTTAGCAATTGATAAAAGTGGGCTTCAAGAGTATCTACAGTTCGCTATCGATGGCGAATATTATAAGGTATTTTTTGCCCGATTTTTGAAAAACGGGAGATAAGTAAAATTATGGCTACAAAGCTATATGTAGGTGGTATCCCTTACAGCACACAAGAGGAATCTCTTAAGGAGTATTTTTCTCAAGCTGGTAATGTATTATCAGCAGTTATTATTATGGACAAAATGTCCGGTCGTTCAAAAGGTTTTGGATTCGTTGAAATGGATTCAAAAGAAGATGCTGACAAAGCTATTGAAATGTTTAACGACAAAGAATACGAGGGTCGTAAACTTACAGTGAACGAAGCTCGTCCAATGGAACCTCGCCAACCTAGACAAGGAGGGTTTGGTGGAGGAAACGGAGGATACGGTGGTGGAAGAAGAGAATACTAAATTTTTCTTTTTGAAAACAGACAAGAATAAACCCTTGTCTGTTTTTTGTTTGCGGTAAACATTTTTATTTGTTATATTCTCTATATTGAGCGTGTAGTTCAGTGGTAGAACGCTGTCCTGATAAGACAGAGGTCGATGGTCCGATTCCATCCACGCTCACAGAAACTATATTATTACTACTGCACAAAACTAAAATGTATGGTATAATACACACTATTAAAATTATTTAATAAAAAAGAAATATGGATAAATTTTATGGAAACGAAATAAAGAATAATCAGAAAGGAATTCCAGAAGAAATGCCTGAAACAGAAGAAAGACCAGAAATTGTTGAAATACCAACAACCCCTGAAGAAACTCCGATTC
>JBBABV010000023.1:0-4831 GCA_041657445.1 Minisyncoccota bacterium
GGTTTTTGGAGTGGTTGGAGACTTTTGAGAACCTTCTATTTGACTGGATTCTTTGAGTTTCTTATCCTTTTTTAAGTTTTCGGCTTGTCCTGTTTTCTTTTTTGGCAATTCAAGTTTCATATAAATACTATATACTTTATCAAATATCTTTCAAGTGATTAAAAAATCAAATTATTTTGATTTGGCACTTAAATACTTTTCTACCCTAGATATGTATTCTTTATAGACTGGAATAAATTTTTTAACTGATTTGTAAAATATAAAATTATCTTGATCAAAATCGTATTCGTGAATAAGTATGTTTCTTAGATTAGATGATTTCACTAGTTCTTTTATAATTTTCTTGTCTAAGATCCCAAATTTTTCCATTTTTGTAAAAGATGCTCTATATGTTTCAGGGACCTCTAGGGATTCCTCCAGTATGATGTGATTATTTATATCACTTGCTTGCTCTACAATAAGTTGAAAATTTCTTTCCGCAGTTCTTATATTAGTAAATCTTGAACTAAATTCTCCGTAAGAGATATTTAGAAGTTCTTCTATTTCAGATAGGAGTTCAATTATTTGGCTAATTTTTTTAAGTATGAAGTCTTTTGACATATTTTTTAATCATTTCTTCCTTTAAATTTCTAAATTTTTTTGTGTCCTGATATACTTTCCAAGCTCTTATTTTAAATCTAATAAAATCAAAATTATCTCCTTCGATTAACTTTCCTTTCTTGGCTACTTCATATAATAAAAGTGGAGATGCTGTTCTTAAATCAATTATGTCAATTTTATCTTCATTGATTTTGAGTTTTTTTGACAAGTGTTCGGATATTTTAGTCCTCATAGTAAGAGAAAGGGGTTTTTCTGCTAAAATGGCAAAATCAAAATCAGAACTAGAGGTAGTAAATCTCGTTAATTGTGAACCATAAGCTATAATTAAGGTTTTCTTCATATAAATACTATATACTTTATCAAATATCTTTCAAGTGATCCTTAAGAAGCCCCCCAAAGACAATTGGGAGTTTCTGCACATCCTCTACCACTTGTGAATTTGGAGCATAAACAATTTCAGTCGGCTTACCTGAATCTGTAAGGCCAATTCCTATCAAAATAATACCATTGTCTCGCAGATTACTAATAGCACTTTTTATCCTATCACCTATTTTTTTTACCTCGCCTTTTTCAATTTCTACATCATTACTTCCTCCATCTGTAAATAAAAAGACAATTTTTTTAAGTTCTCCTGATTTAATTTTTTGTTTTGAATCATCATCTAATCTCTCATTTATCGCTTCTAGACAATAAAAATCTGTTGTGGTTCCTGATAAACTATATAATTTTTTAAGAACATTTACTCTCTCCGCTTCACCTAACTCTGCTGACATTTTTTTGAGAGGAATTTTGTCCTCATCACTACTTGCAAAAGTAAATATCTCTGATTTTATTTCTAATGCTTTGTCAATGTTTATTCTTTCTTCTTCGCAAATTTTTGCAAAATCTTTTAGAACCTCCATCAATAATACTGCAGACTTTCTTTGTTCTTCTGCTTTTTGTCCTTTCATTGAACCAGACCTATCACAAACGAGAGTGATCTCCACTTCACCAAATCTATCACCTTTTTTTTCTTTAATTTCTGTATCCTCCCAAACTTTTGGTTGAAGGTTTCCTGACTTAACATCAGCCACTAACTGAGCAGGGTCTACTAATTCATCCCCTTCCTCTACTGGATATTTCGGTGCTTGAGCCATCTTTAATCTTTTTGAAATAATTCTTAAAAAAAGATTCCTCAATTCTTCTACTAGATTTATATTTGTTTCGGGGTTTTTTATTTTCTCTAAACTTTCCACTATTTTTCTGTAGTTTTGTAAATCTTCTTTTTCTACACCAATTTTTTTAGCATAATCTTCATCTGCTTTATCAGGACTATTTTTTGCTTGATTTTCTTTCCACTCTTTAAAAGCTTTTTCTATTTTTTCTAATGGTATCGCCTCTGGAAAACTTTTTTCCGCTTTAGTGTAATCATTTTCAAAGATTTTATTTGGGTCGCCTTTATCTTTTTCGTTATTTTCATCACCTTTATTTTTATTTTTTCTATTTTTCTCTTGTTTTTTCTTTTTCTTTATATCATCTACATCTTTTTCTAAGAGTGGTTTAACTATTTCCTTCCAAAGATATTTATCCATCAACCTCAAACGAATAGACATTGGTGTAAGAGGATTTGTCATAATATCCATCAGACCTTTAATTTTTGATATTTTGTTTAACGCTTGTCTCACATCTTCTGACACTTGGCATTGTTCCTCAGGCACTCTTTCTTCTCGTAAGATCGCTTCACAAAATTGTATGTGAGAGGGTTTCCCAGTTAAATTCGTTTCAGAAAATAAGTCTTCTTTGTAAATCTTCGTTTCAAGTTCGCCCATTCCCTTATTAGTTTTAGAAACCACTGTGCGATTCTCACGAATATCTGCAACACAGTTATCTAAAAGACTGTATGCTTTGCTAGATTCTAATTTCTTTAAATATCCCTCAAATTTTTTTTCTCCGCCTTCTTCGGACAAAATCTGCAATTTTTCTAAAAAATGCTCTACTTCGTGAAGAGTTGCAAAAATCGTTTTTTCTTCAGAAAAACCAAATTTTTGATAAAACATAGAATTTACATAGATTGTGTTTGTTTCAAGATCAAATGCAAAAGTTTCTAGGCTTTTTGGAGCAGGTTCAATCTTTATCCTCCCTTTAGTATAGTGCTCAAAAAAATCACGGTGCTTTTCAATAAACAACACTGCTTCGGAATGCCTTTCATTTTCTTTTATTTCTTCTTTATTTTCCGCTCCTTTTACTTCTTTTCCTTCAGTTGTGTTTGGTCCTTCCATATTGTCATTCTAGCAAATTTCATTTAATTTTTCCATTGATAAAATCTTCTTTTTAAGGTTATGTGAATTACAGTGTTTTAAAATACTTAAATAAGAATGAACATTCTTGTGGCTTATGTTTGCATATATTTTACACTTTGTTTTGTTTCTAAGTAACACTGTTTTTGGTAAAATAGTAAAACCCAAAAAATCAACACCCCAGTTTATCTTCCTTATGCTTGTTTTTTCAATCGGAATATCCAAAAGTAATTTTTCTCTTGAAAAAGAAATAATTTTTCTTCTAATTTCCTCTAATCTCTTACTTGATTCAGAAATAACAACAAAATCATCGTTATATCTAACATAAAATCTACATCCTAACTCTTTTTTTACATATTTATCTAAAACATTCAAATAAATGTTTGCAAAAATTTGACTTGTTATATTACCAAGTGGAATACCTTTTCTTTGATTAGAATTAATATAACTAAATACAATTTCTTCAATTATTTTTAACATTTTTTCACAAATAACTTTATCTTTTATTAAACTAAATAAAATATTTTGATCCATACTATTAAAATACTTTTGGGCATCGCATTTTAATACAAAAACTGGTCTGTGATTACCATAATTTATTTTAATAAAGTAACGAAAAGTATTTATTGCTTTATACTGCCCTTTATCTACTCTTGAGGCATAAGAATCAGATATAAATCTAGGTTCAAATAGTTGAGAAAGATAGTCAAAAATGATTTGGTGGACTATCCTGTCTCTAACCTCTGCTTTATGAATATCTCTCTTTTTATTATCAAAAATCTGAAAATACTTATAGGATGAATGCCTATAAGTCTCATTATTTAAATCTTCAAAAAGAGAAAACAAATTATCTTCCAAATGCAATTCAAAATTCATTACATCATATTTAGCTGTCTTTCCCCTCCTAAATTTCACCCAAGCAGAAAATATATTATCAATACTAAATAATTCATTATAATTTTTATGAACGACATTCATTGTGATTTTTCAAAATTAGAAATACCAGTAGTAATAAAGTTGTTTATAGTTTACGGCATCACTCACAAATTAATATTTAAATTTCCAAAACACGAAAAATATACACTGGGAGAGAAAGTGGAAAATTCTATCCTAGAAGCAATGGAGTTTTGTGTTTTAGCGAATCAAGTTTCTAAATATGAAAAAGAAAAAATACTACAGAAGGTTAATTCTAAAGTAGAATTACTTAAAATACTTTTTAGAATTTCATTGAATTGCGAAATAATACAAAGTAGAGAGTATCTTGAAATAGAGAACAAGCTTCAAGAAATAGGTAAAATGACTCAAGGATGGATAAAATATTCGCGAAATATGACTTAAACAGCGGGAGGGGCGAACACCAAGATTGCTAATCTGATACCTAAGATCATTCGCCTTCACATTGAGCTTGTGATCATCAAGGTTTCAATTGGAATTAACAAGACGGGCACCGCCCCACGATAGTGTTGCATTATCATAACTCTCTTGGAAACTAAACTCTATTTGTCAGGGCTACTTCCCTAATGCAAAACTGCTGTTTGTTTATTTATCACCCTTGTTGCAAAACTTTATGGTTTTTAACCCCTTTAGTTTTTTTGAGTGCTTCGGTAGATTTGTCAAAAAATCACAAACCATACTCACCGAAGAATTCAAATACAAATTAAAAATTCAAAACAAAATACAAATATCAAATTACAAGTTAATCAATAAAAACAGCGGGAGGGGCGAACACCAAGAAGGCCAATCTGATACCAAAGATCAAGCGCCCCCACAGCGAGCTCGCGAGCATCAAGGCGCCAGCGAGAATTAACAAGACTGGCACCGGACTTAGTAGCAAGCCATATATAATTTACATTATCATCTAGGTGTTTTTTGTTTTTCTCATAGTATTTGTTTGAAAATATAAGGTAGTCTTCTAAAGGAAGAGTTTGGTCTAGTTTTACATCTTCTCCTTTTGT
>JBBABV010000024.1:0-4715 GCA_041657445.1 Minisyncoccota bacterium
GCTCTGGCTATGGCTATGGCTATGGCCATGGCTCTGGCTCTGACTCTGGCTCTGGCTATGGCTATGGCCATGGCTATGGCGCTGGCTCTGGCGATGGCTCTGGCTATGGCTCTGGCTATGGCTCTGGCTAAAAATAACTTGACACAAAATAAATTATATGAATAGTGGAGACAGAAAATGAGCATTTCCCCAGATGTTCAAGAATAAGCCGTTTGTCCGGTGCTCAGTGCTGTTTATACAGTACTCTGGGGAGAGCACCGGAGAAACGGCTTTTTTTATGGAGGAAACTTGCAATACTTCAAACATTATTCTAACATGAGACACGATATTAAAATAAAACGTCTTATAAACAGATATGGACTCAAAGGATATGGTTTATATAATCTTATCTTGGAATCAATTACTGAAAAAATTACAACAGAAAGTCCCATTCCTGATTTACAGGAAACATGTGATGATATTGCAGAATTTTATAATGGTAATTCTACCGAAATAAATGATATGGCAAATTATATGATTCAGCAAGGATTATTTACTTTAGATGATATTACGGGTAGAATACTTTGCAATAAATTATATAAATTTCTTGAACAAAATCAAACCAGATCAAAACAAATTAGAATTTTAATTAAAGCATGGAAAGATAAACAACCATTATTATTAACCGATGTCTCAGACAGTCAAGAGACAGCCGGAGACAAAAGTGAAGAACAGAACAGAACAGAACAGAACAGAACAGAACAGAATAATAAAGAATCAGAATCTTTTTTAAACTTTTGGAATATATACAATAAAAAAACAGCAAAAGAAAAATGCATTAAGCTATGGAATAAAATAAATCCTGATCTATATACTATTATTTTTGATCATGCTATTAAGTATGTTAAAGCAACTCCTGATAAGCAATTCAGGAAAAATCCAGATACCTATTTACGAAATAAATGCTGGAATGACGAAATAATCAGCAAAAAAAAAGAACCTGAAGAACCTAAACGACCTAAAAACAAATATATAAACGGCGAACTGGTACGAGTATATGAATAATCCGGAAACCGAGAAAATAGTACTCCGTCATTGCATAATGTCTCCTGCTGATCTGCCCGGCATACTGTCGGCAATTGAGCCGGAAGATTTTTATTATGAAATTAATAGAAATATATATATCGCAATCAGGTATCTTTTTGAAAACAAAATAACTGTAACATTATCCGCACTGTTTAAATATTTTGCTGATCAAAAGACTGATTACAGGCAAGATATTTTACTGATTATGGATTGTTACGCAGGGCCGGACATTAAACCGTATATATCCAGCCTGAAAAAAGACAGCTCTTTCAGGAAGATTAAAATCTTATCGCAGAAATTAAACGCAAGAGCAGACGATAAATCGGAATCCCCGGAATCAATTTATCAGGAGATAAATTCTGAATTTCAGGAAATATTTAAAAATCAAAATAGCGACATTACAACATTCGCTGATATGGCAACAGGCGACATTAAAGACATGGCAAGCCATAACAGATATTTCATGACTGGTTTTGCAAAATTTGACGAAATTCTACACGGACTTTTCCAGACGGAATTAACGTATCTTGCAGCACGTCCGGGGCTTGGCAAGACCGCTCTTGCATTAAACATAGCTTGTAATATTGCAAAGAGATACACATCAGGAGATGTTTTATTTTTTTCTCTCGAGATGCCAAAAGACCAGTTAAGACTTAGAGCTGTAAGCGGAGAGGCTGAAGTTGATTCGTTCATTATCAAATCCGAAAGATTCAGAAGCAATGAGGAAAGAGAAAAAGCAATTCAGGGAATGAAAAAAATTGATAGCCTGTCAAATCTTGCGGTAGTTGATAATAAATTCTCAATGAGCCAGATATACATAGAATCAAAACGGTATGCGAGTTATAAGAATTTATCGATTATCGTTATTGATTATTTGCAGCTGATTGAATCAGGGATAAAGAACGGTACCAAAAACGAGAAGGTGGAAGAAAATTCCAGGATGCTTAAAAAGCTGGCAATGGAACTGCATGTACCTGTTTTGTGTTTATCACAATTAAGCAGAGAAATAGAAAAGCGCACAGATACAAGGCCGAAATTGAGCGACCTACGTGACTCAGGTGCAATTGAGCAGGACGGGGATGCCGTATGGTTCATCTATCAAAATAAATCTGACAGAGAGTTCGACAGCGGACTCTGTGAAATTGAAGTTGCCAAGAATCGTAACGGGAAACTTTTCAATCATGATTTTCGGTTTACCAAAGAATATACAAAGTTTGAGGAGGTGTGATGATTGACGTAATAACAAGAAGTGATTTTATCGATGGTTATATCAGCGAACGCAATAAATCAGGACGTGTGTTTACTTATGAGGAGTACCTTGAACACAGACTGGCTGATGCGGAAGAAAAAGTCAGGCAGTTGACAAGATTTAAAGAAGCTATCGATGATGGCAATGGTGATCCTGTAAAAGATGGTTATAAGTAATTAAGGAGGAAATATAAATGGATAAAATGATATTCCAAGTTCCAGGTGTTATAACTGAAGCAAAAATAAAATCAAAAAATAATATAAGACTCCAAATAGATTCTCAAGAAGCTGTCTCTCCTGAAGGAATAAGCAGAGTTTGCCAGCTTGTTAATCAGTTAGGTTGGTTTACTTTTAATGTTCATCAAATTGAAGCTGATGATATAATAGATTTGCCACCATTAAAGAAAACAGAACCTGAAGAAAAATCTCCTTCGCAAAGACTTAGAGCAGTTTTTTATCAAATGTGGAAACAGAAAAACGAAGGTTTTAAAGATTCAGACAGTCATTATAAATATATGATGGAAAGACTTATTGAGCATTATAAAAGTAAATTAGATTAAATTTATATACTGAATCCAGAAAATGAAAAAGCAAAATAAATTCAATGCCCGTAAAGTAGAATATCAGGGTATGGTATTTGATTCAAAGAAAGAGTTCGAGCGATATTTATATCTTTTATCCTGTGGATATACTAATATTAAAACGCAAGTTGAATTTGAACTTATCCCTAAAAGTGATTATTTTCGTGCGGTTAAATACAAGGCTGATTTTGTTTATAGTCCATCACCTGGGAATATTATTGCAGAAGACGTAAAGGGTTATCGCAAAGGGGCTGCATACCAGGTATTTAAAATTAAACAAAAACTTATGTATCATGTATATGGTATTGTTGTGGAGGAAATATGAACCGAACAGCAATAAACCGTAAAGCAAATATCGAGATAGTCAAACAGGCGAAAGCAAAGAATATCAATTACTGTGAAATCAGGCTTGAAGGCTGTCTCGGCAGCTTTGCGTTACAGAGAGTACATAGGCATAAACGGCGCTGGTATTATAGCCGGCCTGATGCGTTACTCTGGCATTTTAAGCAATGGTTAATTGGATGTCACAATTGCCATGAACGGATTGAGAACGATAAAGAGCTTACGGAGAAAATATTTTTAAGAGAGAGGGGGGAAGAATGATTGATTATGTAAAAATTTACGAATGTAGGGAATGCGTATGTTTTAAAATGTATGTCGGAAATTATTATTGTAGAGCAAAATATGAAAATGGAAAAAGAAAGATAATAGAGAATCCAGAAAATATTCCAGAATGGTGTCCTAAAAAAGTTGATAAGCTTTTAGGAGAAATGGAGATAATAAGATGATATTCAACAAACAAAAAAAAGAATTGAAGACACGGTTTTTTAACGCCGGCTATCGTAAAGCAGAAAAGATATATCTTGTAAGACTTGCAGACCAGACAGCTTTACATATAGAAAAAGTCGAACAGCTCGAAAAAGAACTTGAGAGAAAAAGAGTACGTGATATAAAGGAAACAGAGAATAGACTCGGACTTGAGATTAACCGGCTTAAGTTAAAAAATACCGACCTTAAAAAACAGATAAAAGAAAACCAGACAGCATGGATCAGGTTCAAAGACTATATCCCTGACCTGCTTAATGTCGCACAAATGCTAAAGACGATCAGATACACAGAGAAAGAAGCGGTTGCAAATAAATACAAAATAGCTGAAGCGGCAACGGACAAGGCTGAATATCTTGCTGAACGAATAGGCAGGATTGAAGGTGATGTTGAGCGGCTTATGGGGATTGAGTGAAAGCATATTATAACATAGGAGGGTTGAGAGTATGAGAGATAAACCGATATTATTTTCAACTGAAATGGTAAAAGCAATTCTTGAAGGCAGAAAAACACAGACGAGAAGAATTATAAAGGAACCGTATGTTACTTGGATGTATGAAGCGAACAATCCGGAATGGTGGAAAAGTGTTAATAGTTTATGTCCTTATCAAATAGGTCAAATATTATGGGTACCATCAATATTTATGCCGAGAGAGGCAGCTCGTTTATTTTTAAAAATAAAAAATATCAGGGTTGAGAGACTGCAGGATATTACAGCGAAAGATGCAATTGCAGAAGGTATAGATCACAAAACAATGAATGATCCACGAATTGAATTTCAATGGCTATGGGACTCAATCAATGCCAAACGTGGTTATCCGTGGGGGTCCAACCCTTATGTATGGGTATATGAATTTAAAGTTAAGGAGGAAGTATGAGTATAAGAGAAGAATTTGAAAAAGAAAAAAATGATTGGGACAATACATGTGTTGGCTGTACAGGAGGGAGCGATAAATGTTATAAAAATTGGCTTGAAGCAAAATTACAGCAAGAACG
>JBBABV010000025.1:0-3604 GCA_041657445.1 Minisyncoccota bacterium
TTGGAGAAAAAACAACAAAGGTATTAGTGGATTTAGTCCAAAGGTCAAAAATCATTGTGTGGAATGGTCCACTTGGTAAATACGAAGATGGGGGAGATAAGTCTACAAGAGAGATACTGAGAGTTGTGGCAAAAAGTAAAAATAAAAGCATTCTAGGAGGAGGAGATACTGTAGCTCTAGTATCTCAAATGGGAATAGAAGGTAAATTTACCCTAGTCTCTACTGGTGGAGGTGCAACTTTAGAATTTCTTGCCAAGGGTGTACTTCCTGGGATAGAAGCATTAGGGTAATAATCTTTTGATTTTTTCTGCAGTTTCTTCCTTTTCTCCATTCCGATAGTCTCTTTTTCCATACCATGGCAAGAATCCATCATCTTTTA
This sequence comes from Minisyncoccota bacterium, assembly GCA_041657445.1. Lineage (GTDB taxonomy): Bacteria > Patescibacteriota > Minisyncoccia > Phycocordibacterales > UBA9973 > UBA9973. The sequence goes on from JBBABV010000025.1 coordinate 380, forward strand.
TTCTTGGAATAATATGAATATGTGAGTGGAAAACTACTTGTCCTGCAGAAGGTTCATTATTCATAGTTATATTTATTCCATCAGCATTAAGTGCTGATTTAAGAGCGACGCTTATTCTTTTTGAAACACTTATCATTTCCTTTAGGATTTCTTCAGGGGTTTCGTATATGTTTTTATAATGCTCTTTAGGAATGATTAAAGTATGCCCTATATTTACTGGCTTGATATCAAGAAAAGCCAGAATTTTTTCATCCTCATATATTTTTATACAAGGAATTTCTTCCGAGACGATTTTACAAAAAATGCAGTCATTCATAATGAGTATTTTAACATATATTATGAGAATTCGTGATAGAATGATTTCTATGCAATCATATAGCGAACTACTCAGAACACTACTAGAAAAGAGAGGGATAAAAAGTAAAGAAGAAGCAGAAATTTTTCTTAATCCTAGTTATGAAAGAGATTTTCTTGATCCTTTTTCAATGAGAGATATGAAGATTGCTTGCGAAAGAATTTTTCATGCGATTTTGAGCGATGAGAAGATTCTAATATATGCAGATTATGATTGCGATGGAATTCCAGGAGCAGTAATCCTGTCTGATTTTTTTGAGAAGATTGGTTTTAAGAATTATGAAGTTTATATCCCACAAAGAAATGGCGAGGGTTATGGATTGAACAAAAGTGCAATAGAGGTATTTATCAAAGACAAAGTTAAGTTGTTAATCACGATAGATTTAGGGATTACAGCCACAGAAGAAACTGAATATGCAAATGAGAATGGTATAGATATCATCATCACCGACCACCATCTTCCGAAGAGTGATTTACCAAAAGCTACAGCTATATTAAACCCAAAAATTGATGATTACAAGGAGAAGATGCTCTGTGGTGCTGGGGTGGTATTTAAATTAATTCAGGGATTAGTTTCTTGTATGGGAAAAGAAGAAAGATTTAAATCTTTAGAAAAAAAGATAGGTGACGGTTGGGAGAAATGGTTACTTGATATGGCGGGACTTGCTACTTTATCCGATATGGTTCCTCTTGTCGGAGAAAATAGGGCGATAGCGTATTTTGGAATGAAGGTTTTGAAAAAGTCTAGAAGAATAGGACTTCAAAAGCTACTAGAAAAAATGAAGATAGTTCAAAAATACCTTTCTCCCGATGATGTGTCATATATGATTACACCTAAAATAAATGTTGCCTCTAGAATGGATGATCCTGTACTTGCATACAAACTTCTTTCTACCAGAGATACAGCAGAAGCAGGTAGAATCGCAGACTATTTATTTAAAATAAATGACGAAAGAAAGAGTATGGTTATAAGTATAATGAGAGAGGTTAATAAAATTATTGAAAAGAGGGAATTAAATGGGGATTTAAAAGATGTGTTAGTAGTAGGGAATCCAAAGTGGAGAGTAGGAGTATTAGGACTGGTAGCAGGAAAGATATCTGAAGAGTATGAAAAACCAGTATTTGTATGGGGAACTGATGAGAATGATTGTATTAGAGGTTCATGTCGATCTGATGGTTCGGTTTCAGTTGTTACTCTTATGAGCGAAGTAAAAGAATCCTTTATTGAATTTGGAGGACATGAGATGGCGGGAGGATTTTCAGTGATTAGTGAACAGATTCATTTTCTAGAAGAGAAACTCTCTACTGCATTTCAAAAAGTGAAAAAAGAAAAGGAAGTAACAAGTGCTATCTATGATATGAAGATGACACTCTCTGATGTTAATAAAAGAAGTTGGAGAGATATAGAAAAAATGGAACCATTTGGACTTGGTAATGAAAAGCCTGTATTTCTTTTTGAAAATGTGAAAATAGAAAAAATAAAGAAATTTGGGAAAAATGGTGGAGAGCATCTTGAGATAATATTCATAGATGCAAGTGGTAGTAAAATAAATGGTATTTCTTTTTTCTCAAACGAAGAATCATTTTCTGCTCATCTTTTTGTGAATGCATATGTGAATCTACTAGCTAGTTTTGATTTATCAAGATTTAAGGGAAAAGAAGAGATTCGCTTAAGGATAGTTGATATTTTTTAGGGAGTGATAAGATTGTTGTAGACTTATACCTACCAAAGAATCTACCGAAAGGTGGATTTTTGATTTATAGGACTTCTTAATCTTTTTTCATTAAAATTAATTTTTCCCTTAAAATATGGACAATAAGCAGACCTTATTTCATTATAAAAATTTTCAGACTATTTTTTATTTCGTTAATTTGTTTGGGTGTAAATTCCATCATAAAATTAATATATTCTAGCACTAAGTTCTAAAAAAGAATAAGTATTTTACCAATCAGAATGCATGAATTCTGTTATTTTCTTTTCTATGCTATATTTAGTTGATAAAAAAGAAGTGATATCATGAAAAAAGAAAAAATAACAATATATACAGATGGCTCTGCGAGGGGCAATCCGGGTAAAGCCGGATGGGGGGTTGTATTTTTACATGGGAAGGAATACTGGGAATTAGGTGGAAGAAGCAATCATGCTACCAATAATCAAATGGAACTCACAGGAGTGATAGAAGCACTGGAATACATTAAGAAGCATAAAATAAATAGCATAATTGATATTTATTCTGATTCAAAATATGTAATTCTAGGAATTACAGAGTGGATAAATGGGTGGATAAGGAATAATTGGACTAATTCAGCAAAGAAGCCTGTTCTCAACAAAGAACTTTGGCAGAAATTACATAAATTATTTATTGAATTAAAACCAAAGTTTTTTTATGTCGCAGGGCATAAGGAGAATATTCATAACAACAGAGCAGATGAGATAGCTACATCTTTTGCAGACAATGCTCCAGTTAAACTTAAAAAATAACATGAATAAATGAGAGATAAAATATTTTACATAGTATGTATAGGATTTCTTCTAGGAACGGCAAGCCGTTCCTTTCTTTTTTTAGATGGGTATTTTATTCTATTCCTCTTTCTTCTTGCTTTAGTTTTATATTTAAAAAGTAAAAATCTACTAGTTACTTTTTTTATACTTGCAATTGGAATAGGTATTTTGAATTTTCACTTTAGAGATATTACTCCTTTTCAAATATTTGAAGAAAAGGTAGGAGAAAAATCATCCTTAAAAGGAGTTGTCATTACAGAACCAGATATAAGAGAAAATAATCAAAAGATCACAGTTGAAATAAGGGAAGGTGTAGAAAAAACGAAAATTCTAGTTTCGATTGGACTTGAACACTATCTTTATTATGG
>JBBABV010000026.1:0-3544 GCA_041657445.1 Minisyncoccota bacterium
TCTGACATAACCACTCCAATTACCCCAAACAACCCGATATATGGTGCTACCAAAAATATCTCCATATAAAGCTTCTTTCCGCCACCAACTCAATTCACCGGTTGCTGAAACAACTATTGGCCGACTATCTTTATTTCTAACAACTTCAAGTTCGCGCTCAAAAAACCCAGCATTACTTGGTGGACAAACCCCAAACGCATCAAGAAATGGTTCATTTTCAACTTGCCAAGCAATAATCGCTTTATTATTTTTGTAATGATTAACGACTTCTCCAATCATAACAATCGTTCTATCTTGAGTAACAGTTAAACTGCGTTTTTCCACCCATTTCGGAGCATGACATTCCGGCCAACGCGGCAAACGCCAACCGATATTAGCAATAAATTTAACACCACGCTTGGAGCCTTCAGAAATCATAAAATCATAATCAGAAAAATCATAAACACCGTCAGCCTTTTCAATTTCATCCCAATAAATAGGCAAGCGTATTTCTTTTACTTTTAAATCATCTAAAATTGCCAAATAAGTTTTTTTCCAATCAAGCCCTAGCTCATCACAGAATTTAGTTGAAAAAGTAACCCCAAAAAAACCTTTTTGAAATTCCAAGTCGTTATTAGCTGGATAATGTTTAGCAAATTTAAAAGTATAAAATAAAAAAATCAAGACAACAAAAATAACAAAAGAAATTACAATGCTTCTCCGTGCCTTCATTTTAAATATTTTTATAAATTTCACCTTGTGCTTATTCATTTTATTTTAAAGCTAAAAAATAAAAACCAATTGCAATCATTATAACGGCGGCGATTTTCCAAAACATTATCCGCCAAGAAAAACTTTCTTTTAATAATTTCGGTGCTAACGCGGCTAAAACGGCACTTAAAATAAGTAGTAAGGCATACTGTAATCCTTGTAGAGCATTAACTAAAACGACTGAGCCTAAAAAAATAGCATAATTTTGTAAAATAAATCCGGCCGAGCCAAGAAGCTGATTTACGATAACCAAGAAACCACTATTTTTTTTTGGCTCTTTTTCTTTGTTAAACAACATTTTTCTAATTTCTTTTCTAACAGCCGGTTCAAATAAAAATAATAAAACAAATAAAGCAGAACCAATTCTTGTCCAAATAAAGGCGCTAATAAATTCTTGACCGTTATAAGCTGTTTTAGTACTAATAAAATAAATAGAATAGGCAAGAGCAGAAAAGAAAGCAATCAAAAGAGCTCTGTTGTTTTTATTCCCTAAAGATATTTTTAATTTATTAGCCAAACGAGACAAATAACCTCTTTGCTGCGGTAAAAAAGCGATTAAAAAAACTCCAGACAAAGAAAAGCTAATACCAATTAGTTGCTGCGAAGAAAAATGTTCTTTAAAAAATAAAAGAGAAAAAATTAAAGAAAAAACAGGGGTTAGACCACCAATAAAAACTAAAACTCTTGAGGCTTCGCCTCGTCTTAAATCTTCATATAATAAACAAAGAGCGAGCGCAAAAACAGCACCATTTAAAAGATTTAAAACAAAAAGGTTAATCCCCGGCCAATCTAAAAACCAGGTTGCAACTAAAAATACTATTGCCCCAAGAAAACAAGCGACAAAGGCATAGGCTTTACTGTTTTTAATAACATTATCAACCAAAAACTTATCAAAAAGATTAGCAACAGCTAAAAACAAATAAGCACTTAGAGCAACAAAAAGCCAAGACATATTTTATGACTTAAGAATTTTTTCTATATTATAGGTACCAATATTTTCAGCATTTAAAAATCCATCAACAGCGGCGCGAGCTAAGCGGCCAGAATTAAGTAAATCAGGCAACCATTCTTCAACATGCTCAAGCGGCAAAGCATTAATCCCGGCGCCAACCGATAATATCCATTCCCTATTAAAATCCTCCTGACTACCAATTGGTTCGGAAATAATAATTGGCAAACCTAGGGCGCAAAAAAAAGAAAGTTCTGAAGGCTTTGTCCATAAAATATCGCTACTCGCAATGGTTTTATTAAATTTAACAAAATAATCATCTTTATTTTCAGCATAAATAATTTCTACACCTTCACCAATTTTTAATCCATTTTCTTTTGTCTGTAAAATAAAATAATCACGCACTTCTTCTCTTACGCCAGCAATTAAATTAAGGGCAATATTTCCTTTTTTAATTTCTCTAGCAAGCTCTTTAAGAAGTGTGCCGCCAATCTCCTTTTGTGCTCCGGCGCCCCCAACGGCGTAAGCAATTGTTAATGGTCCGCTTAAATCAATTTCTTCTTTCGGTAAAACTGATTTTAAAAGAGAATCGTATTCTTTTCTATATTCACCGCTTGGATCAAGCCGAGAAACCCGACGTTTAAGCGCTAAAAGAGCAAGTTCTTTTTTTTCACCAATTAATTCTTTTGGTAAAGGAAACCCAGTAACAATTAAATTTTCTTCCCGCATCCCATACATTAAAAATCTTTCTTTTAATTTATCATTTGGTAAAAAATATTTTATTCTGCTTCCCTGCGGATTAAGCGGCGCCCAGGCTCTTGAAGCGTCAGTATCACAAACAACACAATAAATATCGCCAGAATATCCATGATATTCGGCCATATAAGCACCAACAAAAAAAGTTGTAACAAGCGACTTATTATTATCTATTTGATTAATTAAGTTTTTTCCCAAACCTTTTTTAATAACGGAATACAGAGCAAGTTGCTGAACGCTTGGTCTTGATAGGTCGCGCGTTGGATACATTGGTCTAATCTTTTGAAAAGCATCCATCACTTTAAAAACAAGATGGCCAAATAAAGGAATCTTTTTTAAGCGAGAAATTTTTTCATATGAAGATTGAGTATTAACCCAATAATCTTTTTCCCAATCTTCAATACCTTTATAATCATTAACAATTAAAACTTCCCCGCCGCTTAAATGCCTTAAAGCATGAGCTGGACGTTGATGACCATAGCCCATATCAGCTGCTAAAAGGTTAATAATTTTTTCACTCATAACTATTTTTTATCTTCTAGTATTTTCTATCAATAAATTTTTTACCAGTTTTGTTTTGTAAATATTTATAAACACTTAAGGCGGCAATTGTTGCTTGCCCGGTAGCAACTGTAATTTGTTTTGTTTCATAACTGGTTACATCGCCAGCAGCAAATAAGCCAGGAGTTTTTGTTGCTCCTTGATTATCAATAATGATTTGATTTTTTTCATTGCGTTCAACAAACTCCGCCACCAAATCAGTGCTTGCAATACGACCCACCTCAATAAATATTCCATCCAGTTTTATTTCTCTTTCACTGTTTTCCTTTTTATTAAAAATGAGAGCGCTCTCAACTTTGTCTCCACCATTTATTAACTTAACTTCGGATTCCATCATTATTTCAATATTTTCTCTTTCTTTTATTTCCTCTTGTAAAGATTCAAAGCCTTTAAAAGAATCGTGACGATGAATGAGATAAACCTGTTTAGCAATTTTTGACAAAACTTCCGCCGCATCAAGAGCGGAGTTCCCTCCACCAACAACTGCAACAACTTTGTTTTTAAAAAATGGCCCATCACAATTAGCGC
>JBBABV010000027.1:0-2590 GCA_041657445.1 Minisyncoccota bacterium
GGAGTGTAAGAGAATTCTACAAAAATGATATAATAAACTAATGAAACTTGGAAAATATTTACATTCAAAAAGTGGGAAGGAATATGAGGTCATAGGTGTAGCTCGACATTCAGAAGATTTAGGAGAATTGGTGGTTTACAAAGCTCTATATGATTCAAAAGAGTTCGGAGAAAATCAATTATGGGCTAGGCCAAGAAATAATTTTGAAGAAATCGTGGAAATAGAAGGTAAAAAAGTTCCAAGATTTAAATATGTTGGAGAATGATTAAGAATTATTTTCATTTACTTTCATTTAAATAAAATTATATTAACTTTTATTTAATTAAATTATTCTTAATGACTTTTAATATAAAACATATTTGTAAATAAAAAATCACAGCCAAATGCACATCTCAAAATTAGTTAAATTTATCATCGGCATAGTACTACTTCCCTCCTCTATCGGTGCAGTGATGGCTTTATATGCAATACTAAGGGAAATAAAGACTACAGAAACCGTCACTATAGTGTTCTTAGCAGGTATGATTGTTTGGACCATCATCTATGCTTTCCTACCTTCTCCTAACACTATCTATGTATTTGGTCATGAGATGACACATGCATTTTGGAGTTTACTTTTTAAAGGAAAATTAAAAGAAATGAGAGTTAGTAGCGAGGGTGGCTATGTTCTCACCACTAGCTCAAATTTTCTTACAACACTTGCTCCGTATTTTTTCCCATTTTATGCAGTGCTTGTATTAGTGGTATTTTTCATCGGAAGTATGTTCTGGGATTGGTCCTCATACTCTCCCCTCTTTTATTTCCTACTAGGGTTAGCCTATGCCTTTCATCTAACTCTTACTTTTAATACTTTAAAGATAAGACAAACAGATATCTCTCTAGAGGGTTATGTATTTTCTTCAGTAATAATTCTTTTAGGCAATATCCTCACCTTACTATTTGGCATAGCGATATTAAATGAAAGCATCAGTGCCTTTTATTCTTTTGACTTATGGATACAATATTCCACCCAAGTATATAATCTTTTATACATATAATTCTCTTGGTATAATGATTGAATGAATAAAAAAGAAAAGATTAAACAGATTCATGAGAAGTATTCAATTGAATGCAAATGCAATCTTAAGAAGACTGCAACACAGGCAGTATATGGGGACGGCAATCCAGACTCTGACATAGTATTTATAGGTGAAGCTCCCGGAAAAAATGAAGACAAGGAGGGTATTCCTTTCATCGGTTCTGCAGGAAAATTTCTTACAGAAATGCTCTCCGCTATTGATTTAAAAAGAGAAGATATCTATACCACAAACATCGTAAAGTATCGTCCTCCGAATAACAGAGATCCACTTCCTGAAGAAAAAGCATCTTGTAAAGAGTGGCTCCTAGAAGAATTAAATCTAATCAAACCTAAACTCATAATCTTTCTTGGAAGACATGCAATGAATACTTTTTTCCCAAATGAAAAAATCTCTGATATACATGGAAAAATACTCATTAAAAAATTCAAAAACTTCCCTACTAAGTATTTCTTTGCCCTCTATCATCCAGCATCTGCACTATATAATGGTGGAATGAGGGAAGTATTAATGTCAGATTTTAAAAAAATTCCAAAAATTTTGAAAGAAATTGATAGCAATGTATAATAATACATATGCACAAAACACAAACAATAATTTTAGCTGGTGGAAAAGGTACTAGAATGAAATCAGACGAGCCAAAAACTCTCACAAACCTTAAAGGAAAGACATTTTTAAAACATATTCTAGATACAGTAGACGAACTATCATTACACACTCCCCCTATCATCGTGGTAGGACATAAAAAAGAGAAAATAATTGAAAACTTAACTAATGGAGAAATCTTTGCAGAACAAAAAGAACAATTAGGCACAGCTCATGCAGTCGCTTCCGCTAAAGAAAAAGTAAATCAAGACTCTGAAGCAATAGTAGTATTGTCAGGAGACCAACCATTAGTCTCAAAGGAGACAATTAGTAAACTTTTGAAATTGCATTTTGAAAAGAATCCAGTCATCACTATGGCCACTCTTCCACTTCCTGATTTTGAAGAATGGAGAAAGTGGTTAAGACATTTTGGGAGAATAATTAGAGATGAAAAAGGAAAAGTAAAGGAGATAGTAGAATACAAAGATGCAAACGAAAAAGAAAAATATATTAAAGAATTAAATCCTGCTGTCTATGTATTCAACCCCAAATGGCTTTGGGAAAATATTCCACTCATTAAAAATGATAATGCAAAGAATGAATACTATCTAACAGATTTAATACAGATTGCCTCAAGACAAAAAGCAAAGATAGAAACAGCACCACTTCATAAAGATATAGAGGGTTTTCAACCAAATACAAAAGAAGAACTTTCCGTGCTTGAAAAGCTTATGAAATAGTTTTAATTGCTATAAAAAGAAAATTAATATATATTTGGAAAAAGTATTGTCATATGATTATAGATAATATGCACGGTTAGCTCAGTGGTAGAGCATCGTCTTGACGTGACGAGGGCCGAAAGTTCGATCCTTTCACCGTGCACATAATTAGTAACTTTTACTTAATAGAAAAAGAACAAATAATTCACA